>DDKS01000028.1 GCA_002340095.1 Betaproteobacteria bacterium UBA2592 | reverse complement strand
CGACCCCGTCCCCTACTCGATGGCGCCACAGAAAGTTCAGTAATAAATCTTGCAGAAGCCGGCGCCATTGACCGGCTGGGCCACGGTGCCCAGCCAGAAGAAGAAAGCACACATCAGAAACAAAAAGACAGCCCAGCGAACCGTCTTTTTGTTTTTCTTCAGCCAACCGCAAAGACGCTCGCACAGCGGCGTACGGCAGTCACTGCAGTGGCTGAGGAACATCAGTTACCCTCGCGCTGGGCCCGCTTGCGGTCATTCTCGGACAGGTGACGCTTGCGGATACGGATGCTCTTGGGGGTGATTTCCACCAGTTCGTCATCGGCGATGAATTCGATGGCCGACTCCAGGGTCAGCTGGACAGGCGGCACGAGACGCACGGCTTCATCGCTACCGGAAGCGCGCACATTGGTCAGTTGCTTACCCTTGACCGGGTTTACCACCAGATCGTTTTCGCGGCTGTGAATGCCGATGACCATGCCTTCGTACAGCTTCTCGCCGGGACTCACGAACATGCGGCCCCGGTCCTGCAGCTTCCACAGGGCATAGGCCACGGCTTCGCCGTTTTCCTGGGAAATCAGCACGCCGTTACGACGCTCGGCAACACCACCTTCCTTGACGGGGGCGTATTCGTCGAACACGTGGCTCATCAGGCCGGTACCCCGGGTCAGGTTCATGAACTCGCCCTGGAAGCCGATCAGGCCGCGGGCAGGAATGCGGTACTCGATACGCACGCGGCCACGGCCATCCGGCACCATGTCCAGCATGTCACCCTTGCGCAGACCGAGGGATTCCATGACACCGCCCTGGTGAGCTTCTTCCACGTCCACCGTCAGCATTTCGTAGGGCTCGCACTCGACGCCATCAATGATGCGCTTGACGACACGGGGACGGCCCACGGCCAGTTCATAACCTTCACGGCGCATGTTCTCCAGCAGGATGGAGAGGTGCAATTCGCCCCGGCCGCAGACGTCGAATACGTCACCATTGGGAGTGTCCTGCACCCGCAGAGCCATGTCGGTCAGCAGTTCCTTGTGCAGGCGGTCGCGGATCTGGCGGCTGGTGACGAACTTGCCCTCGGTCCCGGCCAGGGGGCTGGTATTGACCATGAACTGCATGGACAAAGTGGGCTCGTCAATCTTCAGGAGCGGCAGCGCCTGGGGATTGTCGGGATCGGTCAGGGTACAGCCCAGCACCAGATCCTCGATCCCGGTGACCTGGACGATGTCGCCGGCGCAGCCTTCCTCGAGCTCCACCTTGTTCAGTCCCTTGTAGCCGAATACCTGGCCAATCTTGGCTTTGAAGGGAATACGCTCGTGGGCGGCGGCCTCCTCGTCAGTACCGAACATGACCATCACCTGCTGGCCGGGTTTGACCCTGCCCTGCTTGATGCGGCCGATGCCAATGCGGCCCACGTAGGAGCTGTAATCGAGAGCGGAAATCTGGAACTGCAGGGGGGCCTCCACATCCGCATCAGGCGGGGGTACGTGGCGCAGGATGGTATCGAACAGGGGGCGCATGTCCTCCCGCGGCGCATCCAGATCCAGAGCCGCCCAGCCGTTCAGGCCAGAGGCATACACGATGGGGAAATCCATCTGTTCGTCGGTAGCGCCCAGCTTGTCGAACAGGTCGAAAGTGAGGTTCACGGCGTTGTCGGGATCTGCCCCGTCCCGATCCACCTTGTTGACCAGAACGATGGGGCGCAGCCCCAGGCCCAGGGCCTTCTTGGTAACGAAACGGGTCTGGGGCATCGGCCCTTCCACCGCATCCACCAGCAGCACCACGCCATCTACCATGCCCAGCACCCGCTCCACCTCACCGCCGAAATCGGCGTGACCCGGGGTGTCCACAATGTTGATGTGGATGCCTTCGTAATCGACGGAAGTGTTCTTGGCAAGAATCGTGATGCCCCGCTCCTTTTCCAGATCATTGGAATCCATCACCCGCTCATCCACCTGCTGGTGGGCTGCGAAGGTGCCGGACTGGCGCAGGAGCTGGTCAACCAGGGTGGTCTTGCCGTGGTCAACGTGGGCAATGATGGCGATGTTACGGATGGGGCGGGTGGACATGGATAGGAAGCCAAAAAATCAAAAGCCCGGATTCTAACAAAATCCGGGCCACATCTGCTGCATTGCAGCAACCGAGTGTTGCCGGGTCAGTCCGGTTTGTTGCGCATGAAATCGGCCGTGTTGAAAAAATTCTCCAGCAGCCTTTTGCGCAGTCCTTCCTCGATACCGACATCCTCCATGGCCAAAACCATGCAGGCCACCCACTGATCCCGCTCGGCAGTGCCGATGGCAAAGGGCAAGTGCCGGGCCCGCAGGCGGGGATGGCCGAACTTCTCGACGAACAGGTCGGGCCCGCCGAACCAGCCCGAGAGGAACATGAACAGCTTGTCCCGGGAGCCCTGCAGGCTTTCCGGATGCATGGCACGGATTCCCGCGAACTGGGGCACCGTGTCCATCAATTCGTAAAACCGGTCCACGAGGCGGCCCAGCACGGCTTCGCCCCCAATCGCTTCGTAAGGTGTGAGTGGTTTATTCATATACAATCGCGGTTTTGCACAACAACGCCTGGAATCATACGCCTTTGTCCGCGCCACCCCATACCTCTTCCACTCCTGCCGATACCGCGGCCTGCATCACGGGCGGCCCGGACGGCTATCTGGCACGGACATCCACCCGGGACAACCTCTGCCTGAGCTCCCACTTCCAGCCCATCTTCAGCCTTTCCCACCGTCGGCCCGTAGGACACGAAGCCCTGATGCGGGCCAGGGACAACGACCAGCGTTCCGTCTCCCCCCTGCAGGTACTGGATAGCGTCAGCCACGATTTCGAACAGCTGCTCGAACTGGACCGGCTATGCCGCGCCCTGCACCTGGCCAATTTTTCCCGAATGCAAGCCGAGACGCTCCCCGGCTGGCTGTTTCTCAACATGAATGCGGAGGTTTTCCTGCAGAGCCCGCTCCGAGGAGAGCAGGATTTCCTGCTCCAGACCTGCGTGCAACGGGGCATTCCGCCGCAGCGCCTGGTGATCGAAGTGCTGGAAGATGCGGTACAGGACGTAGACCAGCTGCAGGATTCGGTAGCCTATTTCCGCGAGATAGGCTGTCTGATCGCCCTGGACGATTTCGGCGCCGGCCATTCGAATTTCGATCGGGTCTGGCGCCTCAAGCCCGAGATCGTCAAGCTCGATCGCTCCCTGATCGTCTCCGCCGCCGCTGACAGCAAGCTGCGGCGCTTCATGGCCCAGATGGTGCAACTGCTGCACGAAGCCGGGGCCATGGTGCTGGTGGAAGGCATCGAAACCTCTCAGGAAGCCTATATCGCTTTAGAGGGAGATGTGGACTTCGTCCAGGGCTACTACTTCGGACGGCCCGGTGCGAATCTGGTGGACCAGGGCGCCGGAGAAGCCCTGATCGACAATCTCTGGAGCGATTTCGACCAGCGCTGGCGGGATGAAAAGAGCAGCTACCAGAATGCCGTGGCGCCCTACATCAATGCCATCGGTTATGCCTCGGTGCTGCTCTCGGCCGGACGCAGCCTGGAAGAGGCCTGCGACTCCTTCCTGAAACTTCCCCAGGCGGATTTCTGTTATGTGCTGGACGCAGCGGGTCAGCAGATCGGCACCAACCTCTATGCCCAGGCCCACCCGGCCTGCGACCTGCGCTTCGCGCCCCTGGCCGATGCCCGGAGCGCCCGCTGGGCGCGCCGCCCTTACTTCCGCCGCGCCCTGGAAAACTTCGGCAAGGTCCAGGTCACCCGTCCCTACCTGTCAGTCTCCAGCGCCCAGCTCTGTGTCACCCTCTCGGCCAGCTTCAAGGTGGACGGGGAAACCCGGGTCATCTGCGGCGACATCATCTGGAATTGTTGAGTTGAACCCCGTCCCTCCTGCCCGTCGCCGGCAGGTAGCCGGTCAATGCCGGTTTGCCAGGCTGGCGGCAAAAACCTGCTGGGAACTTTCAGGAAACTGGAAACGGGCCAGTGTGGCACGGATCCTGTCACCATCCACCGCACCATTTTCCTGCTCCTGGAAACGGATGCCGATGGAGCGGCCATGGGCCGCCAGTGTCATGAAGGCATAGCGCCAGGCCTGCGCCTCCTCCAGTCGTTCCCGCAGCTCCTGCTCCCGGGTGATGCTGATGCCGGCAGCCTTGAGCTGCTGCAGGAATTCCTCAATCGATTCTTGGCCAAGACTGCCCATTTGTTTTCTCCTGTACGGTAAGGAAGTGAAACCGTCAGGGGAGAAAACGCGACCCGCCCCTGGACGGTTGACAACCGTATCGGCGGAATCCTTGCGGCTCCCAAGCCAGGAAGTGGCTCATGCATCAGCCAGAAGCAATCGGACTATAATCCCCACCCCATAAGAGGCCAGCCCCTTCCCCTTCCAGTTCCTGGAAACTGGCCCTCGACCAGGAAAGCGGCCGCCTTGCCCCCGGCGGCCTGTGCAACCCATGAAAAAGGACTCTTGATGAAGCTGCCGCGAGGCCCGATCCCATCCGCATCCGCCAGCCTTCAGGCACTGCTCCTCACCCTCGCCTGCGCCCTCTTCGCTCCAGGCGCCGGCGCTTCTCCGGAACAGCCTCCCCTGCCCCGGGAAGAGCTCGTGGCACCGCCCAGCCTCACCCAGACCGTGGACCTGACGGCCCCCACCGAAGACCTCTGGGTCCGGATCCGCAACGGCTTTGCCATGCCCAACCTCAATGACGAACTGGTGCTGCGCCATCAGCAGTACTACCAGTCCCGTCCGGAAGGGGTGCGACGCATGGTGGAACGCAGCCGCCCCTACCTGCACCACATCGTCGATGAGCTGGAGCGGCGCGGCATGCCAACGGAACTGGCCTTGCTGCCCATGGTGGAGAGCGCCTACAACCCCATGGCCTACTCGCCGGCCCATGCCTCGGGCCTGTGGCAGTTCATTCCCTCCACCGGGCGGAATTTCAATCTGGAACAGAACTGGTGGCACGACCAACGCCGGGACATCGTCGCCTCCACCAGCGCCGCCCTGGATTACCTGCAGCACATCTATGAACTGCACGGGGACTGGCATCTGGCGCTGGCTTCCTACAACTGGGGCGAAGGCGCTGTCGGACGGGCCATCGCCAGGAACGAGGCAAAGGGGCTACCGACCGACTACGGCAACCTCAGCATGCCCCAGGAGACCCGGCACTACGTTCCCAAGCTGCAGGCTCTCAAGAACATTTTCAGCAACCCTCGCCTGATGGCCGAACTCCGGCTCCCTTCCATCCCCAACCGCCCCTATTTCCGCACCGTGGTGACGGAAGCCCCCATCGACATCAAGCTGGCGGCTCAGTTCGCCGGCCTGAGCGTGGAGGAGTTCGTGGCCCTCAACCCGGCCCACCACCGCCCGGTGATCCAGCCAGAAAGCATCCTGGTGATCCCTGCCGATCAGGTGGAAAGTTTCAAGGCTGGCCTGGCCGCCCACGACGAGCCCCTGAGCAACTGGAAGACCTATGCCCTGCAGCCCGGCGAGCAGCTCGAACAGGTGGCACCCCGCTTCGGCATCACCCTGGCCGACCTGAAACGGGTCAACGGTCTGCAGGGACGCATCCGCGTCCAGCCTGGCCAGACCCTGCTGGTCCCGGCCCAGGAGGAGGATGCCCGGAGCGCCCCCGCCACCCTGCTGCCCCCTGCCCTGCCCGTGCTGGCGGAGATTCCCGCCACCCCGGCCCAGTTCCACACGGTGAAGAAGGGTGAGACCCTGCACGCCATCGCCCGCAAGTACGGGATCAGCACCACCGAACTACGGGAGCTCAACAAGCTCAGGGGCGGAAAACTGAGCGCGGGCACCCGGCTCAAGGTGAAGGCCGGCGCCACGGCCGTGGCCCGGAACCAGGTCACGAAGGAAGCGCCGGCGCCCCAGGCAAGCCGTCAGAACCAGGCGGACAAGGTGGCGGACGCCGGCAGCCGGAAGAAACCCGGGAAGTCCTCCGGCCCGAAAGTCACCCACCACAAGGTGAAGAAGGGCGACACCCTGTTCTCCATCGCCAGACGCTACAACGTGGAACTGGATGATCTCAAGCGCTGGAACAAACTGGCCGGCAACAACCTGAAGGTGGGCTCCACCCTGACCATCCGGCTCGACAGCTGATCAGCCGTGCAGATGGCAGGCCACCTGCCTCCCTCCCGGCAGCTCGCGGGTTTCCGGATAATCACGCCGGCACAGCTCCATGGCCTTCGGGCAGCGGGGATGAAAATGGCACCCCTGGGGCGGCCGGGCGGGGGACGGGGTCTCCCCCTGCAAGCGTATGACCTGGCGGGTCCCTTCGATGCGGGGCACTGCCGACAACAGGGCCTCGGTATAGGGATGGGCCGGAGCCGCCAGCACCCGTTCCACCGGCCCTTGCTCCACCACCCGGCCCAGATACATCACCGCGACTTCCTGGGCCAGATACTCCACCACGGCAAAGTTGTGGGTGATGAACAGGTAAGCCATCTGCAATTCCGCCTGCAGGTCGCGCAGCAGGTTGAGGATCTGGGCCTGGACGGACACATCCAGAGCCGAGGTGGGCTCATCGCAAATCAGCAATTCCGGTGACACCGCCAGGGCACGGGCAATCGCAATGCGCTGGCGCTGCCCGCCGGAAAATTCGTGGGGAAAACGGCCCAGGGCCTCCGCCTTGAGCCCGACCTGCTCCAGCAGGGCAATGCAGGCCCCACGGCCGGACTCGGCGGAATCCGCCACCCCCAGGGCCAGCATTCCCTCCAGCAGGATATCCCCCACCATCATGCGCGGATTCAAGGAGGCGAACGGGTCCTGGAACACCATCTGCATCTTGCGGCGCAGGGCACGGCGCTGCCCCTTGTCTGCGTCATCGATCACGGCCCCCTGCCAATGCAAGGAGCCTCCGGTGCGGGGCAACAACTGCATCAGGGCCTTGCCCACTGTGGTCTTGCCGCAGCCGGATTCCCCCACCAGGGCCAGGGTACGACCGGGAGTGAGGCTCAGGTTGACCCCATCCACCGCCCGCACCTGGCCGCACACCCGTTGCAAGAAACCCTTGCGGATGGGGAAATGCACTTGCAACTGTTCGATTTGCAGCAGGGGAGCGGCCGCCGCCGGAACCCGAGGCTCCACGAGCTTTACTTCGGCGGCCGCCCCCGCCTGGGGGCCGGGGAAATGGCAACGCACCAGACCGCCCTGCCCCTGCGCCGTCAGCCCGGGCGCCTCGTTGCAACAGACAGGCTGGCGGCGTTCGCAACGGTCGGCAAAACGGCAGGCGGCAGGCATGGCCTCCAGGGCCGGCACCTGCCCGGCCAGGGCCTTGAGACGCTGACCCCGGCCCACCGCTTCGGGCAGGGCCGCAAACAGCGCCTGGCTGTAGGGGTGGCCGGGAGCCCGGAAGAAGGCCTCCCGGGATGCCAGCTCCACCAGCTGGCCGGCGTACATCACCCCCACCCGGTGCGCCATGCGGGCGACGATGCCCAGGTCGTGGGTGATCAGCAACATGGCCATGCCCCGCTCCGCCTGAATCTGCTGCAGCAGATCGAGAATCTGGGATTGGACCGTTACATCCAGGGCGGTGGTGGGCTCGTCGGCAATCAAGAGTTGTGGATCGGCGGCCAGGGCGATGGCGATCATCACCCGCTGCTTCATGCCCCCGGAAAACTGGAACGGGTATTCGTCCAGACGCCGGGCCGGGTCGGCGATGCCCACCTGGCGCAGCAACTGTTCGGCCCGCTCCCGGGCGGCCCGGCCCTGCAGGCCGCCATGGCGGGCCAGCACCTCGCCGATCTGGCAGCCCACGGTGAGCACCGGATTGAGGCTGGTGGCCGGCTCCTGGAAGATCATGGCCATGCCCCGGCCGCGCAGGTCGCGCATGGCGGCCTCGGGTAGCGCCAGCAGGTTCTGTCCCTGGAAGTGCACCGCCCCGCCGGTGACGCGGATGGCACCGGGTAAAAGGCGCATCAGGGCCTGGGCGGTAAGGGATTTGCCGCAGCCGGATTCCCCCACCAGGGCCAGGGTTTCCCCGGGCAGTAGATCGAAGCCCAGGTCGGTCACGGCTGGGACCCGGCGCTGCTCGCCCGGCCCGGCCTTCTGGATGGCCAGGGAGAGCCCGCGCACCGAGAGCAGGGGTTCAGTCGAGGCGGGGATCGAAGGCATCGCGCACAGCATCCGCAAAAAGGTTGGCCGAAAGCACCAGGACGAACATGAAGACAAAGGCCGCTGCCAGGGACCACCACACCACCGGCTCCCGGCCCAGTTCCATGCGGGCGTTGTTGATCATGGTGCCGAAGCTGATCATGGTCGGGTCCACGCCGATGCCCACGTAGGACAGCACCGCCTCGGCCAGCACCAGGCTGGAAAAATCCATCACCAGGGCGATCACCACGATGTGCATCAGGTTGGGCAGGATGTGGCGGCCGATGATGCGCCCGGAGGAAACGCCAAAGGCCCGGGCCGCCTGGATGTACTCCAGTTCCCGCAGTTTCAGGGTTTCACCGCGCAGCAGGCGGGCCAGGCCCGTCCAGCTGGTCATGCCGAGGATGACGCACAGGGCCAGGAGGCGCAGGTCGGCCCGCTCCGCCGCCGTGGCAAACCACTGGGGACGCGTGTCGATCACCACCTGCATCATGAGCACGGCCGCCGCAATCAGGAGAACGCCGGGAATGGAGTTGAGCACCGTATAGATGTACTGGATCACATCATCGGCCCAGCCCCGGAAGTAACCGGCCACGATGCCCAGCACCACGGCCAGGGGCAGGGTCACCAGGGTGGTGACCAGTCCGATCACCAGCGCCGTGCGGATGCTCTTGAGCACCTGATAGAACACGTCCTGCCCCACCTTGTCCGTGCCGAACACATGGTAATCCCCGGCCAGGAGCGCCAGGGGCAGGAACACCAGCAACAACCCGCCCAGGGCGAGCAGCACACCACGCCAGGCAATGGCCGTTTCCCCTCGCCAGATGGCCCGCCAGGCCTCCTGGTGGGAACAGCCCTGGCGCCGGGCCAGCAGGGCCGCAAGCCCTCCGGCCAGACCCAGCCAGATCAGGAAGGCCTGCACCTTGCCGGCAAAGGCCCGCTGCATCACATCCGCATCCCGCTTCGTCTCGTCGTCCCCCAGATGGGCGCCGCCGTGCTTCAAGCGCGGGTAATCCCGCACCGTGCCCGCCGGCGTCTCCATGCTTTCCTTGGCGTAGAGCCGGGTGGCGAAGGGGGCGGAATAGGTCTTTTCATTGCGGCTGCGCAGATGCGTGAGCAAGCCGTCGAGCACGGACAGCACCTCCACGCCATAGACCGTCCCGGTCTGGCCCGGGGCCGGCGGCAGCCGCTCCCGGTAATGGAGGGAGTCCAGCAGCCCGACCAGCAGGAAGGCCGTCAGCAGGGTGGCCACGGCCATCGCCACGCCATTACGCCCCAGGCGCGACCAGGCGCGGCGCAGGTGAGGGGTGCGCGCGGACACGATCCCCAGACCGATGGCGCAGGCCAGCAGGAGCCAGAGCAGCAGATCGGACCAGAGCAGGACGGGCTGGAAAGGCATCATTCGAAGCGGATCCGGGGGTCCACCAGGGTGTAGGAAATGTCGGTGAGGATCAGCCCGACGATGTAGAGCACCGAACCGATGAAGACCATGGAGCGCACCACGGCGAAATCCTGGGCGTTGATGGCGTCGATGGTGTAGCTGCCCAGGCCGGGGATGCCGAAGAAGGATTCGGTCAGCAGCGAGCCCATGAACAGCAGGGGAATCACCACCACCACCCCGGTGAGGATGGGGATCATGGCGTTCTTGAGGATGTGCCGGAAGAACACCAGAGTTTCCGGCAGGCCCTTGGCCCGGGCGGTGCGCACGTAATCCTTGTTCACCTCCTCGAGGAAGATGGTGCGATACCAGCGGGTGGAAGCGCCGATGCCACCCACGACGCCGATCAGCACCGGCAGCACCAGGAAGCGCCAGGCATCGAGGCCCTCGCCGAAACCCGAGATGGGCACCAGCTTCCACACCTTGGCCACCAGGTACTGGCCGCCGATGATGTAGAAGAGGCCGGAGATCGACATCAGGGCGACGCAGATCACCACCCCCCAGAAATCCAGGGTGGACGCCCGGAAGAAGGCCAGGATCAGGGCCAGGGTGATGGTGACGCACAAGCCCAGGACAAAGGTGGGCAAGGCAATGGCGAGGGAGGGCCCCATGCGGGTCCGGATCTCCCGGGCGATGTCGCGGCCATCCTCGGCACGGCCGAAATCGCCCACGAACATGCGCGCCGACTTGTCGAAGAAGATGGTATCGGTGACCCTGGCCAGGCCGACGGCATCCCCATTCCAGAACAGGGGTCGGTCATAGCCCCGCTCCGCCTTCCATTTCTGGATGGCCTCGGGCGTCACATGCTTCACCCCCAACTGCATCCGGGCCATGTCATCGGGGGTGTTCACCACGAAGAACAGGGCAAAGGTGAGCAGGTTGACCCCGATCAGGATGGGCACGGCATAAAGAAGGCGGCGGCAGAGGTAGGCAAGCATCGGGAGGAGTTTATCAACCATCTGGACCGTAAGCGACAGCCCCGGCAGGCTAAAATGGCGCCCTCCGGATCAAATCCCATTCCCTGCCATGACCACCCACCTCATCCTCCAGGGCAACGCCCTGCCTACCTTCCTGCTGGAAAAGCTCATGGCCGCCACGGGCGCCAGCAGCGTCGAACCCCGTCCCCCCAAGGCCACCCGCCTGCGGGATGCCAGCCGCACCCCGGCTTTCGACGCCCTGATTCCTCAGATCGAAGCCGAGCGCCTGGACTGGGCCTTCATGCCCGCAGGCAGGCGGCTGCAGGACTTCGGCCTGATTGCCTTCGACATGGATTCCACCCTGATCACCATCGAATGCATCGACGAACTGGCCGATTTCGCCGGCAAGAAGGCAGAAGTGTCAGCCGTCACCGAGGCGGCCATGCGCGGCGAGATCGACTATCGGGAAAGCCTGCGCCGCCGCCTGGCCCTGCTTGCCGGGCTGGATGCCCGGGTGCTGGCCCGGGTGTATGGGGAGCGCCTGCTGCTCTCCCCCGGCGCCCGGGAGTTGCTGGAAGCCGCCCAGCAAGCCGGCCTGCGCACCGCCATCCTGTCCGGCGGCTTCACCTACTTCACCGAGCGCCTGCGCATCGAACTGGGCTTCGACTTCGCCACCTCCAACGAACTGGAAATCTCCGGCGGCAAACTCACCGGCCAGGTGCTGGGCGACATCGTCGATGCCAGCGCCAAGGCCCACCACCTGGCGCGTCTGCGCGACGAGCTTGGCCTGCGCAAGGAGCAGGTGATCGCCGTCGGCGACGGTGCCAACGACCTGCTGATGATGGCCGAGGCCGGTCTCTCCGTGGCCTACCACGCCAAACCGGCGACCCGGGCCAAGGCCAGCGTGGCGCTCAACTTCTGCGGGCTGGATGGCATCCTCAACCTGCTCGATTAGGCAACTGTGGTTGACACGTATTGTTCATGCAGATTTGCTATCATTGGCTGGCAGACTCGCTCAACCTCGAGAAAGGAATTCCCATAAACACGCCCAAGTCCGAACAGATTGCCGCCGCACAAAAGGCCAATGCGGAAGCCATGCTCGCCTTGATGCGCAGCACCTTGGACAACATCGAGAAACTGGCCAATCTGAACCTGAGCGCCATGCGTGAAAGTCTGCAGGCCAGCGCCGAAAGCGCGACCTCGCTGCTCGAAGCCAAGAACCCCAAGGAGGCCATGGCCCTGCAATCTGCCCTTGCCGAGCCGGGGCTGGAGCGTACCCGCGCTTACTACCACAACCTGTATGAGCTGATCCTCAACATGCAAAAGGACATCACCAATGTGATGGAATCCCATTACAAGTCCCTGTCCGAAAATGCCGAGTCGGCCATCGAAGAAACCAAGACCAAGCTGCCGGCCGGCGGCGATGTCTTTGCCACCGCCATGAAATCCATGCTGCAGGCAAGCACCCAGGCTTTCGACCGCCTCAACTTCATGGCCCAGCAGATGGCCCAGATTGCCGACAGCAACATGAAGGCCTTCTCCAGCATCGGCGCCAATACCGAAGCCGGCAAGGCCAGCAGCGGCAGTGCCACCCGCAAGGCGGCCAGCAAGGCCCAGCCCAAGGCCTGATAAAGGTTTGCTCCCATGAAAAACGGCGGCCCTTGAGCCGCCGTTTTTATGTCCACCGAACCGGAAAGCTCAGTTCACCTCGTCAATCCAGGCCTGCTGGATGGCTTCGAGGATTTTTTCGCCACAGCGCCCGGGATCAT
Source organism: Betaproteobacteria bacterium UBA2592 (assembly GCA_002340095.1). Lineage (GTDB taxonomy): Bacteria > Pseudomonadota > Gammaproteobacteria > Burkholderiales > Rhodocyclaceae > Azovibrio. The sequence goes on along the minus strand of DDKS01000028.1, from coordinate 15,197 downwards.
CGTCGAAACCCGGCAGGGCCAGCACCCAGTTGCGCAGGTCGACGAAGTTGAGCTTGAGGGGATCCTGATCCGGATGGGCTTCGGAAAGCCCGATGGCGATGTCGTTGATGTCGGTCCATTTCATGGTGCGCTCCTCAATGCTTGCCTTCCCGGGCCATGTTGATGCTGTAGCGGGGAATCTCCACCACCAGCGGCGTATCCCTGACGATGGCCTGGCAGGATAGTCGTGACTGGGGCTCCAGCCCCCAGGCCTTGTCGAGCAGGTCTTCCTCGGCCTCCTCGGCAGGGGCCAGGGAATTGAAGCCCTCCCGCACGATCACGTGACAGGTGGTGCAGGCGCAGGACATTTCGCAGGAATGTTCGATATCGATGTCATGGGCGAGCAGGGCCTCGCAGATGGATTGCCCCGGCTCCGCCTCGATCACGGCCCCGTCGGGGCACACTTCCACATGGGGCAGGACGATGATCTGGGTCATGGCTGGTTCCCCTCCTCCGTATTCAAATCATCCACCTTGCGGCCCGCCAGGGCGCGCCTGACGCTCTGGTCCATGCGCCGGTGGGCAAACTCCTGGGTCTCGTAACCCAGATCATCCATGGCCAGGGTGATCTGGCGCCGGTTGTCCCCCAGCATCAGGGTCTGCAGCTTGGCAATGCTGGCCTCGATGCGGGCGGTTTCCTCGGCATTGAGCAGATGGGCATCTTCCTTCAGGGCCGCCTGGGTGGCTTCGATCATGCGCTGGGCCTCCACCTGGGCCTCCTTCAGGGCACGGCGCTGAGCGTCGTCCTTGGCGTGGGACATGGAATCCTTGAGCATGGCGGCAATCTCGTCATCCGAAAGACCGTAGGACGGTTTGACCGTGACACCGGCCTCCACCCCCGTGGTCTGCTCCCGGGCCGAAACCGACAGCAGGCCGTCCGCATCCACCTGGAAGGTAACCCGGATACGCGCCGCCCCCGCCACCATGGGGGGAATGCCACGCAGCTCGAAGCGGGCCAGGCTGCGGCAATCGGACACCAGTTCCCGCTCCCCCTGAACCACGTGGATGGCCATGGCGGTCTGGCCGTCCTTGAAGGTGGTGAAATCCTGGGCCCGGGCGGCGGGAATGGTGGAGTTGCGCGGAATCACCTTTTCCACCAGCCCCCCCATGGTTTCCAGCCCCAGGGACAGGGGAATCACGTCGAGCAGCAACCAGTCGTCACCGCCGGTCTTGTTGCCCACCAGCAGGTTGGCCTGGGTGGCGGCCCCGAGCGCGACCACCTTGTCCGGGTCGAGATTGTTGAGGGGCTCCTGCCGGAAGAACTCCGCCACAGCCCGCTGCACCTGGGGCACCCGGGTGGAACCACCCACCATCACCACGCCCTTCACCTCGTCGGGCCGCAAGCCGGCGTCACGCAGGGCCTTCCGTACCGCCTGGAGGGTCTTGGCGACCAGGTTCCTGGTGATTTCGGCGAAGGTGGCCACATCCAAGGTGAGATCAATGGTGGCACCACTGGAGAGCTTGACGGTGATCGGCGCTTCCGCGTGGCTGGTAAGGAATTCCTTGGCCTCCCGGGCCCGGGTCATGATCAGCCGGGCATCCTCATGGGACAAGGGCGGCAGTTGGGCCTGCTCCAGCACCCAGCAGAAGATACGCTGGTCGAAATCGTCGCCCCCCAGGGCGGAGTCGCCCCCCGTGGCCAGCACCTCGAACACCCCCTTGGAGAGCTTGAGAATGGAGATGTCGAAGGTGCCGCCGCCCAGGTCATAGACGGCATAGATGCCTTCGGCCGCGTTGTCGAGCCCGTAGGCAATAGCCGCCGCCGTGGGTTCGTTGAGCAGGCGCAGCACGTTGATGCCGGCAAGCTTCGCGGCATCCTTGGTGGCCTGGCGCTGGGCATCGTCGAAGTAGGCGGGCACGGTGATCACCGCCCCCACCAGTTCGCCGCCCAGGTGGGCCTCGGCCCGGGCCTTGGCGACCTTGAGGATTTCGGCGGAAATCTCCACCGGGCTCTTCACCCCGGCACAGGTCCTGACCCGCACCATGCCCGGCTCATCGACGAAATCGTAGGGCAGCGACTCCACGTGGGCGATGTCCTTAAGCCCCCTGCCCATGAAGCGCTTCACGGACACCACGGTGTTCTTCGGGTCCTTCGCCTGCCAGGGCTGGGCGGCATAACCCACCTCGGTCTGCCCGTCGGGCAGGTAGCGCACGATGGAAGGCAAGAGGGGGCGACCCTGCTCGTCATTGAGGACCACGGCCATGCCGCTCCTGACCGTGGCGATCAGGGTGTTGGTGGTGCCCAGGTCGATGCCCACCGCCAGCTTGTGCTGGTGAGGGGCCGCGGATTCGCCGGGTTCGGCGATTTGAAAGAGAGCCATGTCAGTTATCCATCGCCTTGTCTTCCAGGGAAGCCAGGGCGTCATCAATTTCCAGCAACAGTTTTTCCAGGAACATCAGCCGGCGCACCTGCTCGGTGGCCGCCTCCATATCCTGCCGGTCATCCAGCAGGATGGCGAGTTCCTCGTAACGCCCGCGCAGGTCCTGGCGCAGGCGGTGGTGCAGACGTTCCAGCTCGTGGTGATCGCCGCCCCCACGGGCCTCCAGCACCGCCTCGCGCCACTCCATCTGCTCCATCAGGAACTCGGGCGCCATGGCGGTGTTGCTCTCGGCCTGCAGGTCATGGCCGGCCAGGTGCAGCAGGTACCTGGCCCGCTCCAGGGGTTTCTTCAGGGTCTGATAGCCCTCGTTGGCCCGGGTGGCCCACTGCATGGACAAACGCCGCTCCGCCTCCCCCGCATGGGCGAAGCGGTCCGGATGCACCTGGGCCTGCAGGTCCCGGTAGCGGGCGTCGAGTTCCACCAGGTCGATCCGGAAGGCCCGGGGCAGCTGGAACAGGGAGAAGAAATCGGTGGTCAGGTCCACGGAGTCACCTCAGAACAAACACATGCACCTGCAAGGTGGATACGCCCGGATGCCGCCGCTACCTGGCGGGAGCACGGCTGACGCAGGCCAGGACGTTCCGTTCCGGCAAGTGGGTCAGACGTTGAAGCTTTCGCCGCAACCGCACTGATCCTTGACGTTCGGGTTGTTGAAGCGAAAGCCTTCGTTCAACCCCTCCCGCACGTAGTCGAGCTCGGTGCCGTCCAGATAGGGCAGGCTCCTGGCGTCGATGAAGATCTTGATGCCGTGGCTCTCGTAGACTTCATCCTCGCCATCCGCCTGATCGACGAATTCGAGCTTGTAGGCCATGCCGGAACAGCCGCTGGTGCGCACCCCCAGGCGCAGGCCGATACCCTTGCCGCGCTTTTGCAGGAAATTGGAAACGTGCTGTGCCGCCTTTTCGGTCAGGGTCACTGCCATGACTCACCTCACTCGGAATGCTTTTTCTTGTAGTCGGCCACGGCCGCCTTGATGGCATCCTCGGCGAGGATGGAGCAATGGATTTTAACCGGCGGCAGGGCCAGCTCTTCGGCGATCTGGGTGTTCTTGATCTCCAGGGCCTGGTCCAGGGTCTTGCCCTTGACCCATTCGGTCACGAGGCTCGACGAGGCGATGGCCGAACCGCAGCCGTAGGTCTTGAACCGGGCATCCTCGATCACCCCGTCCTGGCCCACCTTGATCTGCAGCTTCATCACGTCGCCGCAGGCCGGGGCACCCACCATGCCGGTGCCGACGCCCGCATCGTCCTTGTCGAAGGCGCCCACATTGCGGGGATTCTCGTAGTGATCGATCACTTTCACGCTGTAGCTCATCTCGTTCTCCTTGCTTTCTTGTTCAGTGTGCCGCCCACTGGACGGTGTTCAGGTCAATCCCTTCCTGGACCATTTCCCACAGGGGGGACATCTCCCGCAGCTTGCCGATCTTCTGGTGCAGCAGATCGATGGCGTAGTCGATCTCCTCCTCGGTGTTGAAACGGCCGATGGTGAAACGGATGGAGCTGTGGGCCAGCTCGTCGTCCCGCCCCAGGGCACGCAGCACGTAGGAAGGCTCCAGACTGGCGGAGGTGCAGGCGGAACCGGAAGACACGGCCAGGTCCTTGATGGCCATGAGCAGGGATTCGCCTTCCACATAGGCAAAGCTGATGTTGAGGTTGTGGGGCACCCGATGCTCCAGGTCGCCATTCACATACACGCACTCGATGTCGGACAGGCCCTTCAGGAGCCGATCGCGCAGTCTGCCGATGCGGGCGTTTTCCTCGGCCATTTCTTCCCGGGCGATGCGAAAGGCCTCGCCCATGCCGACGATCTGATGAGTGGCCAGGGTACCGGAGCGGAACCCCCGCTCATGGCCGCCGCCGTGCATCTGGGCCTCCAGCCGCACCCGGGGCTTGCGGCGCACGTAGAGGGCACCGATACCCTTGGGTCCGTAGGTCTTGTGGGCAGAGAAGCTCATCAGGTCCACCTTGAGCTTCTCCAGGTCGATTTCCACCTTGCCGGTGGCCTGAGCCGCATCCACGTGGAAGAGGATGCCCTTGTCACGGCAGATCTCGCCGATCTCGGCGATAGGCTGGACGACGCCGATCTCGTTGTTTACGAACATCACCGAAACCAGGCTGGTATCGGGACGCAGGGCGGCCTTGAACACCTCCAGGTCGATCAGGCCGTTTTCCTGCACATCCAGGTAAGTGACCTGAAAGCCCTGACGCTCCAGTTCGCGCATGGTGTCGAGCACGGCCTTGTGCTCGGTCTTGACCGTGATCAGGTGCTTGCCCTTGGTGCCGCCGTAGAAGTTGGCGGCGCCCTTGATGGCCAGGTTGTTGGATTCGGTGGCGCCGGAAGTCCAGACGATTTCCTTGGGGTCCGCATTCACCAAAGCGGCGACCTGCTCCCGCGCCTCCTCCACGGCCGCCTCCGCCTCCCAGCCGAAGCTGTGGGAGCGGGAAGCGGGATTGCCGAACTTCTCGGTCAGGTAGGGAATCATCTTTTCCGCCACGCGGGGGTCCACCGGAGTGGTGGCCGAATAATCCAGATAGATGGGCAGTTTCATGCTGTCGCTCCGTTAATGCAGGGGGTCCTGGAACCAAGCGCCGTCAGATTCTTGAGGCCGGCCACCGTGATCTCCAGGGCTCCGAGGAATTGATCGATATTTTCTTCCGAAGTTTCCGCCCCCAGGCTGACGCGCACGGCCCCCCGGGACAACCGCTCCGGCACCCCCATGGCCTGGAGCACATGGGATGGCTCCGGATTGGCACTGGAACAGGCCGCTCCGCTGGCCACGGCAAAGCCAGCCCGGTCCAGCCTGCCCACCAGGGTTTCCCCATCCAGGTCGGCAAAGGCGAAATAACTGGTGTTGGGCAGGCGATCGGCGCCTGCCCCGAAGATCACGGCCCCCAGGCGTTGCAACCCGGCCTCCAGGCGGTCGCGCAGAATGGCCAGCCGGGCAGGCAGGCTCTCCAGGCGGGACACGGCCAGCTCGCAGGCCCGGCCGAAACCGACGATGGCGGCCACGTTCTCGGTACCGGAACGCAGGCCCCGCTCCTGGCCGCCGCCGGCAATCAGGGGCGCCAGATCCACCCGCTTGTCCAGAACCAGCGCCGCCGCCCCCTTGGGACCACCGATCTTGTGGGCCGAAACTGTCAGGGCATGAATCCCGGCCCGATTCAGGGCACGGAAATCCAGCGGCAGCTTGCCCAGAGCCTGGACCGCATCTGTGTGGAACCAGGCGCCGCAGCTTCGGGCCGTCCCAGCCAGGGCCGGCAGATCCTGGAGCACGCCGGTTTCGTTGTTGGCCAGCATAACCGAAACCAGGCGGGGCTTGCCGGCCAGCACGGCTTCCAGCTCCGTATTCAGAACCCTGCCGGCCGCATCCACCGCCAGCTCGTGCACCTGCCAGCCCTGCCGGCCCAGTTGCCGGGCCGTGTTGCGCACGCAGGGATGCTCGATGGCGCTGACGACAAGCAAGCCGCCATGACGAAAGCTCGCCGCCGCCCCTTTCAGGAACAGGTTGTTGGCCTCGCTGCCACCACTGGTAAACAGCACCTCGGTGGGGTGCGCCCCGACCGCCGCCGCCACCTGCTGCCGCGCCTCATCCACCGCCCGCCGCGCCGCCCGGCCGTACTCATGACGACTGGAAGCATTGCCATACTGCTCGCGCAGATAGGGCAGCATGGCCTCCAGCACCCGGGCATCAACCGGGGTGGTGGCATTGTGGTCGAGGTAGACGGGGGCGAACACAAAGACTCCCGGACTCAGGCGCTCAGGGGCAGCCTATCCTTGCCGGCCCGGGCACCGCGACGCCCCGCAGCCCCGGCGGAACGATGATCTTCCAGCAACGCCAGCCCCTGCTGCTTGGCCTGATGCTGACCAACCAGATCACCCAGGGAAACCGAGGCCAGGTAGTCGTACATGCGGCGATTGAGGGTCGTCCAGAGATCGTGGGTCATGCAGCGGTGATCCTCATGGCAGTTCTCGTGACCGCCGCACTGGGTGGCATCCAGGTGTTCGTCCACCGCGTGGATGATGTCGGCAACGCTGATGTCCCCCATGGGGCGCGCCAGACGGTACCCGCCCCCGGGGCCGCGCACGCTTTCCACCAGAGAGTAGCGGCGCAGCTTGCCGAACAGCTGCTCCAGATAGGACAGGGAAATGCCCTGGCGTTCGCTGATGCCGGCCAGGGCGACCGGAGCATCCTTTTCGCGCAGGGCCAGATCCATCATGGCGGTCACGGCGAAGCGTCCCTTGGTGGTCAGGCGCATGATCCTCTCCTTCAATACCTTAGTGTTACGGTCAACTATAGCGGGGCACCCGCCCATTAGTCAACTATTTTACTCAGGTATTTCGGATCAAACTGATCGGTACTGTCCACCACGTCACCCACCTTGATACCCGCCTCCTCGAGATGGCTCAAAAGCAGGGCCAGACGCCGGTCGGTCTCGGCAGCATGGTCGAGCAGGCCATGGATGGCCCGGGCCAGGGGGTCGTCCTGATCCTGGCCCACCGCATAGGCGGAAAAGCCCAGCCGGGCGGCCTGGACCTCCCGCTCCCGCTGCGCATCGTCGAGGATGCGGGCAGGAATGCCCACGGCAGTGGCGCCGGCCGGCACATCCCGGGTGACGACCGCATTGGAACCCACCTTGGCGCCTGCCCCCACGGTGATGGGACCGAGCACCTTGGCCCCGGCCCCCACCACCACCCGGTCCGCCAGGGTGGGATGACGCTTGCCCTTGTGCCAGGAAGTGCCGCCCAGGGTGACGCCGTGGTAAAGGGTGACATCGTCACCGATCACCGCCGTTTCCCCGATGACCACCCCCATGCCGTGATCGATGAAGAAGCGCCGGCCAATGGTGGCGCCGGGGTGGATCTCGATGCCGGTCAGCCAGCGGGAGAGATGGGCCGTGAAGCGGGCCAGCCAGCGCAGACGGTGCCCCCAGAGCCAGTGGGCCAGGCGGTGCAGGATCAGGGCATGGATGCCGGGATAGCAGGTCAGCACTTCCCAGGAGGAACGCGCTGCGGGGTCCCGGTCGAAAACCGAACGAATATCTTCGCGCAAGGCTTTGAACATGAAAGCTGACACTCCTGGTGACGGGGGCGGAATTGTAGAATACCCGACTATTTCTATCAAGAATAAGACTGACCGGGCGGCCTCCCGCCGCCCCCTGCCCTCACTTGCGCCAAACCTGGACCGCAGAAAGCACGCCACGCAGGATGTTCACCTCGTCCCGCTCCAGCCCGGCGCGTCCGAACAGGCGGCGCAGCTTGGGCATCAACCGCTTGGGCTGGGCCGGATCGAGAAAGCCGGAATCCACCATCACCTGCTCCAGATGCCGGTAAAACCCCTCCTGCTCCTGATGGGTGGCCGGCGGCGAGGCAAACGGGGTCGTCCTGGCCGGCACGGGCGGCGCATCCCCATGGGCAGCCAGACGCAGCTCGTAGCACAAAACCTGGACGGCAGCGGCCAGGTTCAAGGAGCTGAAGTCGGGATTGGCGGCGATCATCACCGCGCCGTGGCAACGCTGCACTTCCGCGTTGGAGAGACCCGAGGTCTCGTTGCCGAACACCAGCGCCACCTCCGCCCCCTCCCCCGCCTGCGCCACGAGGCGGGCCGCTCCCTGCCGGGCCAGCAGGGGCGGCGGCCCCAGCTCCCGGGAGCGGGCCGAGACCGCCAGGCTGAACACCGAATCGGCCAGGGCTTCGTCCAGGCTTTCCACCACCCGGGCCGAGGCCAGGATGTCGGAGGCACCGGAGGCCAGGGTGTCCGCCTCGGGGTCGGGAAAACGGCGGGGCGCCACCAGCACCAGCCGCGTCAGCCCCATGGTCTTCATGGCCCGGGCCACCGAGCCGATGTTGCCCGGATGACTGGTACGGGAAAGAACGATGGAGATGCGGGCAAGCGCGTCGGTCGGGTTCATATTAAAATGGCGGTTTCGTCGAAAACAATACGGGCGGCCTGACCATGCCGGCCGCGCCGCCCCGGGGTTCTTTCTCAGCATGCATCCAGCCATCAACATCGCCACCAAGGCCGCACGCCGCGCCAGCCAGATCATCAACCGTGCCTCCCTGGACCTCGGCCTGCTCCAGGTCCAGAGCAAGCAGCCCAATGATTTCGTCACGGAGGTGGACAAGGCCGCCGAGGCGGCCATCATCGAAGTGCTGAAGGATGCCTATCCTGACTACGGGATTCTAGCAGAGGAGTCCGGCCAGACCCCGGGCCGGAGCGGTAACTCGGAATACCGCTGGATCATCGATCCCCTGGATGGCACCACCAACTTCATCCACGGCTTTCCCCAGTACGCCATCTCCATCGCCCTGGCCAAGGGCAACCAGGTTGAACATGCAGTGGTGTACGACCCCAACCGCAACGAACTTTTCACCGCCAGCAAGGGCGCCGGAGCCTTCCTCAACGAGCGGCGCATCCGGGTTTCCCGGCGTATCCGCCTGCAAGAAGCCTTGATTGGCACCGGCTTCCCCTACCGCGTGTTCGACCATGCTGCATCCTACATGGCCATTTTCCAGGAGCTGACCCAGAAGACGGCCGGCCTGCGCCGGCCCGGGGCCGCCTCCCTGGACCTGGCCTATGTGGCGGCCGGCCGCCTGGACGGTTTCTGGGAGTTCGGCCTCTCCCCCTGGGACATGGCTGCCGGCAGCCTGCTCATCACCGAAGCCGGCGGCCTGGTCAGCGACCTGTCCGGCGAGGCGGACTACCTGACCACAGGCAACCTGGTAGCCGGCACGCCCAAGGTCTTCCTGCCCCTGCTGCAGATCGTTCAAGCCCACCGCACGGGCAACCTGCAAGCCTGATGTCAGCGAGGCGGCGCCGCCTGGACATGCAGCCCGGGCGGAAGCGCCTCCACCAGGCCGGAAATCTCGGCAAATCCCCCCTCCAGGGGACACTTGCGACCCGCCGGGCAGTCATGCTCCCGGGCGCACTCCTGCTGGGTCTGGTCGGTGATGACCATCTCCCCCACCGCCGGGCAGGGGGCGAAATGAACGTCGAAGCCACCCATGATGTTCTCCTTCCGGTTCAGTCGTCACTACTTTTCACTATAGCCCCCCGCTGCCTCGCCCGCCCGACCCTTTGTCATGGAAATTCCGAGCCGCCTCGCCTTCGTGGACCTGGAGACCACCGGAGCCAATCCCCTCGCTGACCGCATCACCGAGATCGGCATGGTTCTGGTGGATGGAGAACGGGTGGAAACCTGGAGCAGCCTGGTGAACCCGGGCGTGGAGATCAGCCCCTTCATCACCGGCCTGACCGGCATCAGCAACGCCATGGTGGCCGCAGCCCCCAGCTTCGAAGGGCTGGCGCAAGCGGTCCTGGCCAGGCTCCAGGGCCGGCTGTTCATCGCCCACAACGCCCGTTTCGACTATGGCTTCCTCAAGCAGGAATTCGCCCGCGCCGGGCTGCACTTCCGGGCGCCCACCCTGTGCACGGTGAAGCTTTCCCGCAAGCTGTTCCCGGAGCAGGGGAAGCACAACCTCGATGCCCTGATGCAGCGGCACGGGCTTGTCGCTCCCTCCCGCCACCGGGCCCTGTCCGACGCCAGCCTGATCCATCAATTCTGGCAGGCCATCCAGCAGGACCCCGGCCCTGTCGCCATCGCTGCGGCCATGGCTCACCAGTTCTCGCCACCACAGCTGCCCCCCCACCTGGAGCCCGAGGCCATCGAGGATCTGCCGGAAGCCGCCGGGGTGTACAGTTTCTTCGGCCTCGACGGTCAGGCCCTCTACGTGGGCCGGGCCAGGGACATGCGCAAGCGGATCCTCAGCCATTTCGGCAGCCCCCGGGATGTCCGCATGACGCAGGAAATCCGCCGCGTGGACTGGCAGGAATGTCCGGGCGAGATCGGTGCCCAACTACTCGAAGCGCGCCTGGTCAAGGACTTGCAGCCGCGCCACAACCGCCACCTGAAACAGAGCCCTGCCCTGCTCACCTGGCAACTGGACGATCTGGGCGACGGCTGGCTGAAACCCCGCCTGGCCCAAGCCCACCACATCGACTTCAGCCTCGACGCCCCCTGCTACGGCCTTTTCAAGACCCCGCGCGAAGCCCTGGAAACCCTACGCACCCTGGCAGCAGAACAACGCCTGTGCGACACCCTGCTGGGGCTGGAGCAGACCGCCCCCGGCAAACCCTGCAGCGGCATTCCGGCCAAGCGTTGCAAAGGGGCCTGCCTCGGCCGGGAAACCCCGGCCCAGCACAGCATGCGGCTGATCGGCGCCCTCAGCCGCCTGCGACTCCAGCCCTGGCCCTACCCGGGCCCTGCCCTGCTGCGGGAAGGCGGCACCGTCCATCTGGTCGACGCCTGGCGCTACCTGGGCAGCCTCCGCAACGAAAGCGACATCCCTGCCCTGCTGGAACCGGGTGTCCGCCCCGCCTTCGACAAGGACATCTACCGCCTGCTGGTGCGCCAGCTGAGCCGGTTCGAGCCGCTCAGGCTGCCCAGGGCATGGGCCGACGGGTCAGGGCCACGCTGACGATATAGGCAAAGCTGCAAACCGCGAGCACGAAAGCCAGCCCCCGCCCCGGAACCGTCCTGGCCCGCTTCAGGGCCAGGCTGCCGCACACGATGTAGGCGAGCAGGGCCAGCACCTTGGCGGTGAGCCAGGGCTGCACGAAGGGATACTGGCCGCTCATCCAGACCATCATCAGTGCCGAGACCAGCAGCAGCGTATCCACCCCGTGGGGCAGCCACCGCACCCACCCGCGCTCCAGACGCCAAGGCGCCACGAACCGCCAGTATCCCCGCAGCAGGAAGCCCAAGCCGCTCAGGAGCACACAAGTCAGATGGATGTGCTTCAGGACCGGATACATGCCTCAACCCTCCATGCCGTCGGGCCGGGGCCGGAAATACATGGGGCCATGCACCAGCCCCCAGACCAGGAAAGCCGCTCCCGCCACCAGCACCGCCAACAGATTCACATTGCCTCCCAGGGGCTGGAACTCCCCCAGCAGCCTGAGCAGCACGGCAGGCTGCAGGATCAGGAAGCAGCGCCAGCCCCAGCGGTCCCCGACGATGGGGCGGCCCGAATGGCCCCGGGTCACCCGGGTGCCCATGCCCAGCAGGATCGAGGCGAAGCAACCCAGCCCCAGCACGTGCAGGGGTGCCAGTCCGCCCCAGGCCACTCCGGCGGCGGCCAGCAGGGACTGCAGGGCGTACAGGCTCAGGCCAAGGCAGGCCCACAGCCAGCCCCCGTGCAGCATGGCCAGCATGGGCACCCTGAGCGCCTGGAGAAAACCCCAGCGCACCAGGCAGTACCAGGCCAGCCCCGCCGCCCCCAGATCCACCGGCCAGGTGGGCAGCCCCAGCAATTGCAGGACGCCATGCCCGGCCAGACAGAGCAGCATCAAATAAAGCACCCCATGGGGCCGCCAGGCCTCAAACCCGGGAAGCACGGCAGCCGTGAAGAAGGGCAGCATCCGGTGCAGCACGATGTAAAACAGGGGCAGCAGGAAGCACCAGATTCCCAGGATGACCGCCACGCCCTGCAAGGCCGCTTCCATGCGCCCCAGTGCCAGACCATGCAACCCCAGCCCCAGCGCACCCAGCGCCAGGGTGGCCAGCACCAGCAGCGCATGCACCCTGCCGCCTTGGCCCCGGAAGGTGACACGTAGCAACACGGCCACGGCCAGCAAGAGCCCCAACGCCACAGCCAGGGTGGCGGGCATCAGCAGCCCAGGCCAGCCCAAGCCCAGCCAACAGGCCACCGTCCCAACGGCCATGAGCAGGAAGGAAGGCAGGTACTCGCTTCGCTTCAGGGGAGGATGAGCCATCCACTTGGGCAGGGCCGTCATGAGGAAACCGAGGATGAACCAGGGAAAGATGCCGTACAGCATCATGCCTGCATGCAGCCAGGTGGCCGGCACCGGCCAGGGCAGCATCCAGCCGGCCTGGCGACCGGTCAATTCAATGCCCCAGAAGAGCAAGGCCAGCAGGGCCTGGCCGAGGCCGCCGGCGAAGAAGACACGATGGGGGGCGGCAAAGAAGACGTGGGACCACATGGGGACAGCACTCCGGAACCGGGGCGCCAGACGGGCGCCGCAACCGGGAGGCATTCTCCCCGCGGTTGCCGGGGGAGATCATTGATGACCATCAAAAACGGGACAAACCGTCCCGGACGGGGGCTTCAGCCCACCGCCACCCCGACGCGGAGCCCGTCGAACCAGTTGATGAAGCGCTCCACGTCCGGCCCCTGGTAGATGGCGCCGTGCTGGGGACAGAGCATGTCGATGGAGAGGCGCGACACCCGCTCGCACCAGGCCCGCTTGGCCTCGTTCGAACCCATCCAGCGGCGGTGAAAGGCTTCTGCGTGACGGATGTGGGCGTCGAAATTCTCCACGAACAGGCCATCCGTCTTGGAGGGCAGCAGGGCCGCCCCCACGTCGCCGGAGAACAGCACCCTGGCCCGGGCGTCGTAGAGGTGAAAGTTCCCCGAGGAATGCAGGTAATGGGCCGGCACCGCCTGGAGCGGCAATCCATTCAGGTTGATCTCCATGCCCTCGTCGGGAATGGAGACGAAGCTCTCGGCACTGCCCCCGAAATGGGGAATGAAGGAAGCCCACAGCCAGCTCACGTAGCAGGGTAGCTTGGGATTGAACTCCAGCCACAGGGCCAGGGAGGAAATGATGTCCGGGTCCTGATGGGAGGCGAACAGCCCGGCCAGGGCGGCCGGATCAAACTCGGCGGAAAGGGCGGAGAATACCGCCGGAAACACCTCGGCGCCCCCGGGATCGAGCAGCAAACCTGCACCATTGTAAGCAACCAGGTACTCATTGGTGTCGATCAGGGCATCGGGGCGCTCCGGGTCGCGCACAATGGCCAGCCACTTGTGCTCGCCATCCTGAAAGAAGCATTGAGTCGCCTTCATGGTTCCTACCTCGAGGAAAAGAACTCGGATTTGTTCAAATGGCCGAGGGAGCGGCGGATCTCTTCCACCACCCCGTCAAATTCACCGGACACCTGGGAGAGGGAGGAAGAAAAGGCTTGGCCATAAGCCGCCTCGATCTTGGCCGACTTGGCCAGCACCCCCCCCAGCTCAACCAGTTGGGCCACGTTGCCCAGCACCAGTTGCAACTGGCGGCGCTGGAGCGCCAGGTTCGCTCTGTGGGCTTCCATTCTGTCGTACCGGGCCCGCAGGGCCTCCCGGACCCGGATATTGCCACCGCTGCGCACCTCGGCCTCCTGCAGGAGTCGCAGCATGCGCTGATCCTGGAGCAGCACGGAAACATCCGATACCGCCTTGTGGATCACGCCGCTCAGGCCGCCCATGGCATTCTTCAGGTCCTGGGAAAAGACGCGCAGTTCGTTGGAGAGCACCCCGAATCCCAGGGCCGTGCTGCCCGCCCGCTTGGCCAGAAAAATGGCATTCAAGGCCATGATGTTGATCTTGAATGCCACGGCAACGATGGATTTGATTTCCTCGTTGATCTGCACGATGCGAACCAGATCCTGGCCCGCCGAACGATGAGCCAGGGAGCGGGGCGTGGTGCCGGAATCGGGAATCATGCGAGCAGGGGTTTTTCCCCGGTGAGCAGGTAGTGGATCAGTTCATGGACCGGGCGGATCGCCGAACCGAACGGCAGGCTGGCCTTGCCCCGGAAGAACAGGCCCTTCTGCACGTCGCCGCGCACGGCAGCTGCCAGCTGGTGGTCAATGCAGAACTGGCCGTGCTTGGGATTGGCATCCCGCAGACCGCAGGACACCAGGCAGTCCCAGGCCAGGGTGCACTGGTGGTCCTTGGTTTCGGCGGCCTTCATCAGGTGTTCCTCCCGGGCCAGGTATTTTTCCAGCCAGGGGGTGCGCACGGCCCGAGCCGGCAGACCGGCACAGCTCATGAATTCCACCACGTCCTCGCGCTTGGCACCGGCCAGGATCTTCTTGAACTCGATGTGGGCGTCCCCTTCCTCGGAAACGGCAAAGGCGGTGCCCAATTGCACGGCGGAAGCCCCCAGCTTGAACATTTCCAGCACCTTCTCGTGGCTGTTGATGCCGCCGGCGGGGATCAGGGGAATTTTTTCGGACTCGATGCCCAGTTCCCTGAAAGCTTCCAGCACCCCGGGAATCACCACCTCGAAGTCGAAGCGCTCGTGCTCCAGTTCTTCCTTCTTCGCGGCGCCGAGATGGCCGCCCGCATAGGCGGGATGCTCGATCACGATGGCATCGGGCAGCCTGCCCTTGCGCATCCACTTCTTCAGGGTCAGGACCACGCCGCGCACATCGGAAAGAATGGGGAACAAGGCCACATGGGGAAAATCGGCGGTCAGTTCGGGCAGGTCCAGGGGCAGGCCCGCTCCCATCACGATGGCATCAGCCCCGGACTCGCAGGACTGGCGCACGTATTCCTGATACTGGGACACAGCGCGCATCACGTTCACCGCGACCAGCCCCCGGCCCTGGGCGATTTCCCGAGCGCCGCGGATTTCCCGGTCCAGGGCGATGCAGTTGGCCTTCCAGATGGCCTGCTTGTTGGCTTCCCGATCCTTGATGCGGGATGTCTGCTCCATCAGGTCTGGGTGATGGCGACGCAAATCCACACTGGCCACGGTACCCACGGCATTCTCGGCGGCTACGGCGCCTGCGAGTCTGTGGGCGGAAATACCGACCCCCATACCTCCCTGCACGATGGGCAGGAGCGACTTGTTTTTGACTTTCAGCAACGGAAAAGGGGACGGCGAGGCAGACATCGATCAACAACCAGACAAAAAGGCGAGCAAGGGTAGCAGAAAATCCGCCGCGCCGTTTGACCTAAGTGAACTTCCCAGGGCAATCGCACGAATGAC
>DDKS01000027.1 GCA_002340095.1 Betaproteobacteria bacterium UBA2592 | reverse complement strand
CTTTCATGCGATTGCCCTGGTGGACAAGTTTCATCGTAATGGATGGCCAGCCAGATCGTGGCCTGATCGGGGGCGGTGCCGGCGACCCGGTGCTTCATGCGGGGCGGCAGATGTACGAAATCGCCAGGCCGGAGCCGCCGGGGAAGCGCCTCGCCCGCGATTTCCAGCGTGGCCTCGCCCTGGAGCAGCAGCACCCATTCGCCCTGGGGCTGGTCGTACCAGAAGTCGGGCGGGCTGGCCTGGCCGGTAGACACGATGCGCTCGATCCGCAGGCCCGGACGGTCCAACAGGACACGGAACTGTTCCTCCCGCCGGGGCGTGGAGGGCAGTTCCGCGAACAGGTTGGCAAGGTCAGGGCTCAATCAGACGCCCTGCTTGAGGCTGGCCTCGATGAAGGGGTCCAGGTCGCCATCCAGCACGGCCTGGGTGTTGCCGGTTTCGTAGCCGGTGCGTAGATCCTTGACGCGCGACTGGTCGAGCACGTAGGAGCGGATCTGGTGGCCCCAGCCGATGTCGGACTTGGCATCTTCCAGCTTTTGCTGTTCGGCCTGCTGCTTTCTGAGTTCATGCTCGTAGAGCCGGGCGCGCAGCATCTGCCAGGCTTCGTCCCGGTTGCGGTGCTGCGAACGGTCGTTCTGGCACTGCACGACGATGCCGGTGGGGATGTGGGTGAGGCGCACGGCCGAATCGGTCTTGTTGATGTGCTGGCCGCCCGCACCGGAAGCGCGGTAGGTATCGGTGCGCACGTCGGCGGGATTGATCTCGATCTCGATCGAGTCATCGACTTCCGGGTAGACGAACACCGAACTGAAGGACGTGTGGCGGCGGGCGTTGGAATCGAACGGCGATTTGCGCACCAGGCGGTGGATGCCGGTTTCGGTGCGCAGGGTGCCATAGGCGTAGTCACCGGTAAATTTCACCGTGGCGCTCTTGATGCCGGCCACGTCGCCCTCGGATTCTTCCATCAGCTCCACCTTGAAACCCTTCTTCTCGCCGTATTTGAGGTACATACGCAGCAGCATGGAGGCCCAATCCTGGGCTTCGGTGCCACCCGCGCCGGCCTGGATTTCGAGGAAGCAGGGGTTGGGGTCCTGGGGATTGTTGAACATGCGGCGGAATTCGAGCCGGGACACCTTTTCCTCGATGGCCTGGATGTCGGTCTCCACGCCGGCCACGGTGTCGAAATCCCCTTCTTCCCGCGCCATGTCGAACAGTTCGCGGGCATCCTTCAGGCCCTGCTCCACGCTTTGCAGCACCAGGACCACGTCTTCGAGGCTGCGTTTTTCGCGGCCCAGGTCCTGGGCCCGTTTCGGGTCGTCCCAGACCCGGGGGTCTTCCAGTTCCAGGTTGACGACGATCAGGCGCTCATGCTTCTGATCGTAGTCAAAGATACCTCCGGAGTTCGGCGGCGCGTACCGCCAGGTCATCCATCTTGTTGGCGATGCTGTTGAGTCGTTCTGCGTCCATGGTGCGTGAATCCAAGCGGAAAAAAGGAAGATTATACCCCGGCCTCAGTCCTGCTCGCCGGCAGCGAAGGCATAACGGTTGCGGCCCCTGCGTTTTGCGGCGTACATGGCCTGGTCGGCGGCCTGCATGAGTTGCTGAGGCGCCTCGCCATCCTCCGGATAGCAGGCGATGCCGATGCTGGCGGAGATGTTTTCCGGCGTGCTGCCCAGCAAGAAAGGTTCGTTGAGCTGTGTCAGGATCTTGCCTGCCAGGACGGCAAGGGGCTGGCGTTCGCTCACGTTTTCGATCAGGGCCACGAACTCGTCCCCGGCCAGCCGGGCGACACTGTCCGAGGCGCGGATGCTGCTTTGCAGGCGTGCCGCCACCTGCTTGAGCAGTTCGTCGCCTGCCGCATGGCCCAGGGTGTCGTTGATTTCCTTGAAACGGTCCAGGTCGATGAAGAGCAGGCCCAGGCCCTGTCGCTCACGCCGGGCCGTGTTGATCGCGTGTTCGAGGCGGTCCTGGAACAGGTTGCGGTTGGCCAGTCCGGTCAGGGCGTCGTGGTAGGCCCGGTGCCAGACTGCTTCTTCCCGCCGCTTGCGGTCGGTGATGTCGGAGAACAGGGCCACGTACTGTTGCACCTGGCCGAAGTTGTCGCGCACGGCGCGGATGGTGAGCCATTCCACATAGAGGAAGCCATCCTTGCGGCGGTTCCAGATTTCGCCTTCCCAGCATCCTTCCTGCTCCAGCCGGGACCACATCTGCCGGTAGAACTCGGGGGGATGATGGCCGGAGTTGAGCAGATTGGTGCGCTGTCCGACGGCTTCCTGCCGGGAATAGCCGGTGATGTGCTCGAAAGCCGGGTTCACCGTCTGGATGAAGCCCCGGGCATCGGAGACCACCACTCCCTCCAGGGCGTTATCGAACACGATCTGGGCCTGCAGCAATTGCTTTTGCGAGTCGCGCAGGGCGGTGATGTCGAGCAGGGTGCCGATCATCTGCCGTTTTTCCGCCTGGCTGTATTCGCCGCAGGCCAGCACCGTGCGCAGGGTACCGTCCGGGCAGCAGATGCGGAACTCCAGGTTGTTGAGGGGCGAGCGGCCTTCCCTGGCCGTGCAGAGGGCCTGCTTGACCTGTTCCTGGTCCTCCTCGTGCACCCGTTCGAGGAACTTGGCCGTGGGAATGGGACCCCAGGTTTCCTCGAAACAGAACATCCGGTGCAGTTGTTCCGACCCCAGCAGCCGGTTGCTGTCCAGATCCCATTGCCAGCTGCCCACCTGGCCGATCCGTTCGGCCTCCCGCAGGATGCGGTGTTCGGCTTCCAGCTGGGCTTCGGTTTCACCATGGCGGCGCAGCAGCAAGGAGAGGTAGAGCATCAGGATGGAGATGGCCACCGATACGACCAGCGCCAGGGCGTAGCTGCCCCGGGCCCGGTGCCGGATCGGGCTCAAGGCCGCTTCCAGATCCCGGCCGGCCACCAGGGTGATGCCGTATTCGGGCAGTTGCTGGTAGGCCTCCAGCCGCTGGATGCCATCCAGGGGGGAGGTATGGATGAAGGTGCCGCGCATGGCCCCTCCGGTCGCGAGGAAGGGTGTGGCGCCGATGGACTTGCCGATCCAGTCTTCCTCCTGGGTGCTGCGCACGAGGAATTCTCCGGTGCGGGAGGAGACGATGGAGATGATTCCGTTGCGTCCCAGGTCCACTCGCCGCAGCAGGTTGGCGAAATGGCGTGGATCGAGGGAGATCATGATGACGCCGTCGAAAGCCGGGGCATGGCCGGACGGGGCAGGGCGCAGCAGCGGCCGGCTTGCAGGGATGATCCAGCGGTGGTTGATCCGGTTCAGGATCGGGGTGCCGACGAACAGCTCGTCGGCACCAGCCGTCCGGGTCTGGAAGGAAAAATATTCCCGGTCGTTGAGGTCCATGGGGAAAGTGGCGGGCTCCGAGGACCACTCGAGCATGCCCTGCCGGTTGACGATGACCACCTGGATGGCGAAGCCAGCCATCGCGTTGTTGATGTATCCCTGGGTATCGGCCTGGAACGCCGGGCCGGGCCGGGTCTGATATTCCCGGCGCAGGCGGGTGGCAACGCTGTCCACCCCGCGCAGGACGCTGTCCGTCTGCAGACTGAGGGCCTCGGTGAGGTTGGTCAGGTGGGTTTCCAGATCCCCGATGGCCTGGGTTTCCAGGTCCCGGTAGGTAAGAATCAGGTTGGACCACAGGATGACGATCAACCCCGCTCCCAGGGCGAGCAGGCCCCAGGAGGAACGCTTGAAACCCTTGCCGGAGATGCGGTAGTAGTGGCCCTGCATGGAAGGGGTCCGGATATGACGTCATCTACAAAGATAGCATTCAAAAGGGATTCCGGTTCGCCGGATTCGGTTTTCCCCGATTGACGCGGGCCCCGGGCCGGCGCCATGATCCCCGCCTTTTCGCCGGAAAAGGAGAGCGGGTGACGCGAACGGATGGCATGGCCGGGTTCTCGCCGGGGCTGATGGCCCTGCTCGTGCTGATGGCCCTGGGCTGGGGGCTCAACTGGCCGATCATGAAGATGGTCATCAGCGAAGTGCCGCCCTTGAGCTTCCGCGGCTTCTGCCTGGTCTTCGGCGGCCTGGGCCTGCTGCTGCTGGCCCGCCTCGGTGGTCAGGCACTCGGGCCGCCTGCCGGCAAGTGGCCGGTGCTGGCCTGGCTGGCTCTGACCAACATCCTGGGCTGGAACGTGCTCACCATCTACGGGGTTTCCTACCTGCCTTCGGGCCGGGCCGCCCTGCTGGGCTATACCATGCCGGTCTGGAGCATGTTGCTCTCAGCCTTGTGGCTGGGTAATCGCCTGACCTTGCGGCGCTGGCTTGGTCTGACCCTGGGAGGCATCGGGGTGTTGGCCATGATGGGTATGGAATTGCAGCACCTCGCCGGCGTCCCCATGGGGGTGCTGCTGATGCTTGGGGCAGCTTGGAGCTGGGCCCTGGGAGTGGTGTCCCTGAAGCGTTTTCCCATCACCATGGCGCCCATGGCCCTGACCGGCTGGCTGATGTTGCTCGGGGGCGCACCCGCCGCTTTGGCCGCCCTGGTGCTGGAACTGCCCCGATGGCACTGGCCCAGTCTGTGGCCGGCCCTGGGCCTGGTCTACAACGTCTTCGTTGCCTTCATGTTCTGCTATTGGGCCTGGAACCGCATCGTGCTGCAGGTGCCGGTGGCCGTGGCTTCCCTCTCGTCCCTGCTGACCCCCCTGATCGGGGTGCTGGGGGGAATGTATCTGCTCGGCGAACAGCCGGGCTGGGGCGAGTTCATCGGCGCGGCCTGCATCCTCGGGGCGGTGGCTTCCGTCATTCTGCCCGAGCGACGGGCCTGAGCCGGATCACAGGGCTTCCAGGTACTCCACCATCAGTTGCGGGGATTGCACCCCGTTGTATTCGTTGATGCCCAGCCGGTAGGCGATCCGGGCCCGGTTGCCGGGGGGGGTGGTGAAATTGAATTGAATGGCTTCAAACACTTGGCCGTCTTTATTGAGACGTAGCTTCAGGTGTTTTTCCTTGAGGATGCGTTGCTGCTCCACCTGGAATTCGTCCTCGAACAGGGGGGCGGGAAAGCCCTGGCCCCAGATCTGGCTCTCCAGCAAGTGGGCGGTTTCCAGGTTGTAGTGGCCCGCTTCCAGGGCGCCGTCGGTTTCGAGGCTGCGGGTGAGGTCGCCGGGGGCGAGCAGTTCCTCGGCCACCTGGGCGAAGAGGCGCTGGAAGCGCTCGAAATCCTTTTCCAGCAAGGTGACTCCTGCGGCAGCGGCATGGCCGCCGAAGCGTAGCAGCAGGCCAGGGGCCCGCTTCGAGACCAGATCCAGGGCGTCGCGCAGGTGCAGGCCGGGAATGGAGCGGCCGGACCCCTTGATCTCGCCGTTCTCGCCCCGGGCGCAGGCGAATACGGGACGGTGCAGCCGGTCCTTGATGCGCGAGGCGAGAATGCCCACCACGCCCTGGTGCCATTCCGGGTCGAACAGGGCCAGACCGGCAGGAGCGTTGTCGGTGTCGATGCGTTCCAGCAGCACCAGGGCCTGATCCTGCATTTCCGCCTCGATTTCCCGCCGCTCCCGGTTCAGGCCGTCCAGTTTCTGGGCGTAGGCCAGGGCCTGGCCCGGGTCGTCGGTGAGCAGGCATTCGATGCCGATGCCCATGTCCGACAGGCGCCCGGCGGCGTTGAGCCGTGGCCCGAGCACGAAGCCCAGGTCGAAGGCGGTGAGGCGCCGGGGCTCCCGGCCGGCGGCCTTGAGCAGGGCCTTCATGCCTTCGCACAGGCGGCCTTCGCGCATCCGCTTCAGGCCCTGGCTGACCAGGATGCGGTTGTTGTGGTCCAGTTTCACCACGTCGGCCACGGTGCCCAGGGCCACCAGATCGAGCAGGTTGGCCAGATTGGGTTCCGGGCGTTTGGTAAACCAGCCCCGCTCCCTGAGTTCGGCGCGCAGGGCCAGCATCACGTAGAACATGACGCCGACCCCGGCCAGGTTCTTGGAGGGAAATGCGCAGCCGGGCTGATTGGGATTTACGATGCAATCGGCTTGGGGCAGGGTGTCGCCGGGCAGATGGTGGTCGGTGATCAGGGTGGCGATGCCCAGTTCCCGGGCCCGGGCCACACCTTCGATGCTGGCGATGCCGTTATCCACGGTGATGAGCAAATCCGGCTGGCGGCGGGCGGCCAGATCCACGATGGCGGGGGAGAGGCCGTAGCCCAGGGTGAAGCGGTCGGGCACCAGGTATTCCACCGTGGCGCCGCTGCCGGCGGCCAGGAGACGCAGGGCGCGGATGCCCAGGGCGCAGGCGGTGGCCCCGTCGCAGTCGTAGTCCGCCACGATCAGCATGCGGGCGTCGGCTTCCAGGGCATCGGCCAGCAGGACGGCGGCCTCCCGGGCTCCGGTCAGGGCGGTGGGAGGGAGCAGGGACTTCAATTCATAGTCCAGGTCGCTCACATTGCTTACGCCGCGGGCTGCATAGAGCCGGGCCAGGAGTGGGGGCAGCCCCTGCTGTTCCAGTTGCCACTGGAGTCTGGCGGGGACGGTACGGCGGACGAGTCGGGTCATGACTGGGTTTCCTGGGCTTGGGCGGCCAGTTTCCGGATGAGGGAGGCGAGAGGCTGGGGGCTTTTCCAGAATTTCCAGCGGTCCTGGCTGCGGCCTTGCCAGCGCAGCACCCCGAAGGCGGTGGGGCAGACGAGTTCCAGGCTGTCAATGCCATGGCCCAGGGCGCTGGAGAGGGGGGCGAACCAGTCCCGCTCCATTTGTTCGAGCGAGGTTTTCCAGGCGTCCCCGTCTTCGATCAGGGTAGGGGCCACCAGATTTTCCAGGAGCACCAGGGGATGTTGGCAGGTCGGGTTCTGGAGCAGTTCCGTCAGGGAGGCCGGGGCGGGGCGGGCGGGCAGCCGCAGATGTCGCGCCATGCCCAGGGCCAGGGGGTGGCTTCCCAGAACTGCGTCATGCCGGCATTCCCTTGCAGTGGGCAGCACGCCGCCGCCCCAGAGCCAGAGGCCGTTGATCAGCGGCTGGCGGCGGCCTTCCCGGGCTTGGTTCACCGGGTGGGTGTGGAGCAGCATCTGCAACTCGTTCATGAGTCGGGACAGGGGGGGGGATTCGGGCATCAACGCCCCGAGCTGCCGGCCTGCGGCGGCGGAGAGGGGGGGGAGGGGCGGGATCTCCAGTCCGGCGGCGGCTTCCAGATACCAGCGCCGGGGGTGGGGCGCGTGGAAGCGGCCCAGGTCGGGAAAGCTCCGGTTGAGGCTTTCCACCAGCGCCTCCACTTCGCCGGCCTCCAGTTCCAGCAGGCTGGCATCGCCGAGGA
The DNA here is from genome assembly GCA_002340095.1 of Betaproteobacteria bacterium UBA2592. Taxonomy (GTDB): domain Bacteria; phylum Pseudomonadota; class Gammaproteobacteria; order Burkholderiales; family Rhodocyclaceae; genus Azovibrio. Next base: position 48,345 of record DDKS01000027.1, on the reverse strand, counting down.
TGATCCGCTCGTGATGAAACTGCAGGTGGATGGGGTCGGCACTGTACCAGGTCGTGTCGCCGGGGGCAGGGGCATTCGGCTCACCCAGCAGGCGGCAGGCGGCCAGACCCTGGTCCCCCAGGCCGAGCTGCCAGGCGAGCACTGTCTCCATGGGGTGACGCTCCTGCCGTGCCAGACGGCTCCTGCCGAGCCATTTTTCCAGGGACGGGCAGGCCAGGGATGCGAGGGTCTCGGCATCCCCGGGTTCGGGCCAGAGCAGGTCGGGAATCAGCAGGGTCAGATGCATGGCAGGCAGGTCGGGGCGGGCCGAGCGGTGGATGCCGGGAACCGGGCCGGCGGTTCTTTTGCCCCGGAAGCGCGGGCGAGTGTACCATAGGCCCCCTTTGGCTTTCCGGGCTTTCCCCACGTGGCGTTACCCTACGAAATTCTCATCGGCCTGCGCTATACCCGCGCCAAGCGCCGCAATCATTTCATCTCCTTCATCTCCCTGATTTCCATGCTCGGCGTGGCCCTCGGGGTGGCCGCCCTGATCGTGGTGCTGTCGGTGATGAACGGTTTTCAGAAGGAACTGCGCACCCGCATTCTCGGGGTGGCTTCCCACGTCCAGATCAACGGCATGGATGGCGACCTGCCCAACTGGGCCAGGGTGGCCCTGGAGGCGGGGGCTCACAAGGAGGTGCTGGCGGCAGCGCCCTTTGTCCAGGCCCAATCCATGCTGTCCGTGGATCAGGAGGTACGCGGGGTGATGGTGCGCGGCATCGAGCCCAGCCTGGAAGAAAAGGTGGCGGATTTTGCCAGGCACATGCAAAGCGGCCGGCTGGATGACCTGAAGCCGGGCGAGTTCGGCATCATATTGGGTTCGGAGCTGGCCCGGGCGCTGCGGGTGCACAGGGGGGACAGGGTGACGGTGATTGCGCCCCAGGGGGCGGTGACACCCGCCGGGGTGGTGCCTCGGCTGCGGGCCTTTACCGTGGTGGGTATCTTCGAGGTGGGGATGTATGAGTACGATTCCGGCCTGGCTCTGATCGACCTGGGCGATGCCCAGAAGCTGTACCGGCTCGGGGACCGGGTGAGCGGGGTGCGCCTGAAGCTGAACGACCTGTTCGATGCACCTCGGGTGGCCCGGGAACTGGCGGGCATGATCCATGCCGATGCCTACATCTCCGACTGGACCCGCAGCCATGCCAACTTCTTCCGGGCCGTGCAGATCGAGAAGAAGATGATGTTCATCATCCTTTCCCTGATCGTGGCCGTGGCCGCCTTCAACATCGTTTCCACCCTGGTGATGGCGGTGACCGACAAGCAGGCGGACATCGCCATCCTGCGCACCCTCGGCGCCCGACCCGGCAGCATCATGACCGTGTTCATCATCCAGGGCGCCCTGATCGGCTGCATCGGCCTTTCCCTCGGGGTGTTGGGCGGGGTCAGCCTGGCCCTCAACATCGACGTGGTGGTGCCTTTCATCGAGCGGATGCTGGGTATCCAGTTCCTGGCCAAGGAGGTCTACTACATCTCCGACCTGCCTTCGGACCTGCAGTGGAGCGATGTCTGGGGTGTCACCCTGATCACCTTCGTGCTGGCCGTGGTGGCCACCCTCTACCCGAGCTGGCGTGCTTCCCGGGTCAATCCGGCGGAGGCCCTGCGCTATGAATGAGATGTCCATGCAAACCCATGCTTCCGGGCAGGACCCGGTTCCGTCTGCCGTTTTGTCGGCGGTTCTGTCCTGTACCGCTCTGGGCAAGACCTTTCAACAGGGGGCGAGCCCGGTGCGGGTGTTGCAGGATGTGGCCCTGAGCGTGATGCCCGGGGAAACCCTGGCCATCGTTGGTGCCTCCGGTTCCGGCAAGAGCACGCTTTTGCATCTGCTGGGGGGGCTGGATGCGCCCAGTGCCGGCCGGGTCGAACTGATGGGGCGGGATTTTTCCAGCCTGAGCGAAGCCGCCCGGGGCGACTGGCGCAACCGGCACCTGGGCTTCGTGTACCAATTCCACCATTTGCTGCCCGAATTTTCCGCCCTGGAAAACGTGGCCATGCCGCTCTTGATCCGGCGCCTGCCCCGGGAGGAAGCCCTGGAGCGGGCGGCAGCAACCCTGAAGGCGGTGGGGCTGGGGCACCGGGTGGAACACCGGCCCGGGGAGCTTTCCGGTGGTGAACGACAGCGGGCGGCCATTGCCCGGGCCCTGGTGAGCGAGCCGGCCTGCATCCTGGCCGACGAGCCCACCGGCAATCTGGACCGGCACACGGCGGATGCGGTCTTCGACCTGCTCTTGGAGCGCACCCGCTCCGCCGGCATGAGCCTCGTCATCGTCACCCATGACCCCGCCCTGGCGGCCCGCACCGGCCGTACCCTGGGGCTGGAGGACGGCCGGCTGATGCCGGCTGGATGATGGCCGGCATCCCGGCCGGAGATCCTCAGTCCGGCTGGCGGGAGCGTTGCCAGGCCAGCACCGCCTGGCCGGAATGGGCGAGGATGGACTGGTAACGCTCCCGGGGCAGGGCCTGGCCCAGGGCTTCGAAAAGCTGCCGGGTGCCGTCCTGGGCGATGCCCGTGGGCGCCTCGGCATTCAAGAGCGCGAGCTGGATGCTGGCCAGGGTGTCGGCCACCAGGCGCCAGCCCAGTTCGGGCATGCGTGCGTCCAGGGCGAGCAGCAGGCTGCCCAGGGTCTGGACGATGGGGGTGGTCGCCGCTTCCGTGTCGCAGGCCGCCATGGCATGCCAGAGAGCGAGGTGGATGTGGCGGCGCAATTCCACCTTGAAGTCGATGGCGGCCTTTTCGTCCTGTTCGATCTGGCTGAAGAACCACTGGAAGCGGGCATCCGCCCGGGGATCGAGGCCGGTGCGCAGGGCGCCGATGAGCTGGGTCAGGGCGGGAAGGGCCGTGAGCTGGAAGGCCTGGCTGTAAGCCAGGCCCCACTGATCGATGCCGCTGATCAGGAGTGCCAGGCGCAGGGCGCGGGCTTCTTCATCGGCGGCGGCCTGGCACCAGTTGCGGCAGCGGCCTTCCACCACCGCGAGCTTTTCCCGGTTTTCCGCCTCGCCGCCATCCAGCGAGAGCTGAAAGGTGCCGGCGAACAGGTCCTGGGCCATGCGGGCCGCCAGTTTCTGGAGATCCGGTCCGGCCAAGACGGCCAGGGGGTCGAGGATGGGTTGGGTTTCCGTGCTCATGGGGAAAGTCTGCCGGGTTGCGGGGTGGGGATTGTAGCCGCTCCGGACCCGGAGCCCTACCGGGGTTCAGGCGCGAGGGCGGCGGCCGTGGCGGCGGCGCCAGGCCCGCACCAGATGGATGCGCCAGGCAAGCCGCATGAGGAAGTAGCCGCTGACGGCCAGCAGGGTGGCCAGGATCACCAGACCGATGCCCAGGGGCTTGCCCAGGCCCAGGACCCAGATTCCCATGGCTTTTGTCCATTCGGGGAGTTCGGTGAGGGAAAACTCCGGGGGCGCCACGAAAACGCCCCCGGAAGGCTCGAAGATGCTGCCGATCTGGAAGGCGAGCAGGTAGAGGGGAACCAGGGTGAAGGGGTTGGTGTAGAGGGTGGTGACCATGGCCAGGGGCAGGTTCACCCGGAACAGGATGGCGGCCAGGGCGGCACAGAACATCTGGAACGGGCCTGGCACCAGGCCGCAGAACAGGCCGGCGGCCAGCCCGCCGGCCACCGAGTGGCGGTTCAGGTGCCACAGCCGGGGGTGGGTGAGCTGTGGGCCGAGGCAGCGCAGCCAGCGGTTCTGCTGCACCGTCCGATGGTCCGGCAGGTAGCGTTTGAGGTGCTTGCGCATGGGGGTCCGGCTATGCGTTTGGGTTTTCTCTAGGCTTTTGTTCTAATGCGGCAATGGGTCGGGCCACATCATCTTTCCTGCTGGGCGGGGTGCTCGGCATCCTCGTCCTGCAGCAACAGGCCGGACTGCCTTCGGCAGGCTGGCGCTGGTGCGTGGCGGGAATTGTCCTCCATTTTTGCCTCCTTGCCCTGGGGCGGCGCAATTTTCCGGTCGGATCCCTGCTTCTGGGCACGCTGCTGGCCGGGAGTTGCGCCGGTTTTGGCTGGGCTGCCTGGCGGGCGGAGTTGCGTCTTGCCGACGCCCTCGAGCCGGCCTGGGAGGGCCAGGATCTGCGCCTCACCGGGCAGGTGGCGTCCCTGCCTGTCGTTTTCGAGCGAGGTCAGCGTTTCGAGTTTCGGGTGGAGGCGGTGGAAACCGCCGGGGTGCGGCTGCCGGAACGGCTCTGGCTGAGCGTTTACCACCGCGGCGAGCCGGAGGAGGGCGGTCCCGGGGCGGCATCGTTCCGGGCCGGGGAGCGCTGGCGCCTCACGGTGCGCCTCAAGCGTCCCCATGGCAGCGCCAATCCCGGGGGCTTCGATTACGAGGCGTGGCTGCTGGAGCGCAACCTGCGGGCGACCGGCCATGTGCGCGCCAGCCCGCCCCCCGAGCGGCTGGATGCCTTTGTGGCCTGGCCTCCCATGAACGGGGTGCACCGGCTGCGCCAGCAGCTCAGGGAGACCTTTGCCCGGGAGCTGGGGGAGGCTCCCCATGGCGGTATCCTCGTGGCGCTGGCCATCGGCGACCAGCGCTCCATCCCGACTGAGCAGTGGACCGTGTTCAACCGGACCGGCACGACCCACTTGATGAGCATCTCCGGCCTGCATGTGACCCTGGTGGCGAGCCTGGCAGGCTGGCTGGTGCTGCGTCTCTGGCGCCGTTTCCCGACCCTGTGCCTGCGCTGGCCGGCCCCGCGGGCCGCCATCCTTGCCGCCTGGCTGACGGCCGTGTGCTACGCCCTGCTGGCCGGTTTCGGGATTCCCGCCCAGCGTACCTGCCTGATGCTCACGGTGGTCGCCCTGGCCATGCTCGCGGGGCGTGATGTGGGGGTGGGGCGCATCCTGCTGCTGGCCCTGACCGGGGTGCTGATCGCCGATCCCTGGGCGGTCCTGGCGCCGGGGTTCTGGCTCTCCTTCGCGGCGGTGGCCGCCCTGCTCTGGGTCAGTCTGCAGCTGCTGCCCGCCGGGCACAGCGGCGGGGGCTGGCGGACCTGGCTGCGGGAGTTCGGCCGCACCCAATGGGCCGCCACCCTGGCCACCCTGCCCATTCTGCTCTGGGTGTTCCAGCAGTTTCCCCTGGTCTCGCCCCTGGCCAACCTGCTGGCGATTCCCCTGGTCAGCTTCCTCGTCACGCCCCTCGTGCTGCTGGCGGCCGTGCTGGCCGGGTGGCCGGGCCTGCCCCTGCTGGCCCTGGCCCACGGCCTGCTCACGGGGCTGATGGCCGCGCTGGAATGGTTGTCCACCCTGCCGCTCTGGCAACCCGCCCGGGCGGATTTCTGGGCCGTGCTGCTGGCCATGCCGGCGGTGTTCCTGCTGCTCCTGCCCCGGGGCGTGCCGGGCCGGGGAGTGGCGTGGGGATTGCTCCTGCCCCTGCTGTTCTGGCCCCGCCCCCTGCCGGAGCCGGGCAGCCTGCGGGTGACGGTGCTGGACGTGGGCCAGGGCCAGGCCGTGCTGCTGGAAACCGCTGGACACCGGCTGCTCTACGATGCCGGCCCGGCCTATGGCAGCGACGATGCCGGGCGGCGGGTGGTGCTGCCCTATCTGCAGCACCGGGGCATCGAGCGGCTCGACCTGCTGGTGGTGTCGCACCGGGACAACGACCATGCGGGCGGACTCGATTCCCTGCGCCAGGGCATACCCGTGGACCGGCTGGTGTCCTCGATTCCCGGCCTGGCCGGGGCAGAGCCCTGCGCCCGGGGGCAGGACTGGGAGTGGGACGGGGTGCGCTTCGCCTTCTTGCATCCCCAGGCGGGGCGATCCCTGAGCGGGGGCAACGAGGATAGTTGCGTGCTGCGGGTGGCGTCGCCATCGGGCCGGCTGCTGCTGTCTGGCGACATTGGCGTGCGGGAAGAGGCCCTGCTGGTGGCGGAGCAGGGGGCCGAACTGTCGGCCGAGGTCCTGCTGCTGCCGCACCATGGCAGCACCACTTCGTCTTCCCTGCCTTTCGTGGCGGCGGTGGGGCCGCAGCTGGCCCTGGTTTCCGCCGGCTACCGCAACCGTTTCAGGCATCCCCGCCCCGAGGTGCTGGAACGCTACGAGGGATTGGGGGCCCGGGTCTGGCGCACGGATCGGGATGGTGCCCTGATCCTCGATTTCGCCGGCGGTCGGGTGAACCTCCAGTCCTGGCGCCAGGCGGGGCAGCGTTACTGGTGGGGGCGGTAACATGGCGTTTTCGGAGGAGGTGCAGCGATGAACTGGTGGCAGCATGTGCGGGCCTGGTGCGGCCGGGGCCCGGAATTTCGTGAATACCGCCTGCGCTGTCCTGATGCCCGGGGCAGTCACCGCATGGCTTTCCGGGTGTGGGGCGATCCCGGCAATCCCCGGGTGCTGGTCTGTGTCCATGGCCTGACCCGCAACAGCCACGATTTCGATTTTCTTGCCCGGGCTCTGGCCGGCCAGTACCGGGTGGTATGCCCCGATGTGGTGGGGCGGGGCGACAGCGACTGGCTGGCGGACAAGGGGGCCTACGGCATTCCTCAGTACGTTTCCGACATGCTGGTGCTGCTGGCGCGCCTGGATGTGGAGCAGGTGGACTGGGTCGGCACCTCCATGGGCGGCCTGATCGGCATGAGCCTGGCCGCCTTGTCCGACAGCCCCATCCGGCGCCTGGTCCTGAACGACGTGGGGCCGGTGATCACCCGGACTTCCCTGCAGCGCATCGCTGCTTACGTGGGCCAGCCCCTGGTCTGGGACAGCCTGGAGGCGGCTGACGCCTATTTCCGCCAGATCTGTGCCCCATTCGGGAGTCTGACGGAGGCCCAGTGGCAGCATCTGATCCAGCACAGCCTGGCTAGGGATGGGGATGGCCACTGGCATTTCACTTACGATCCGGACATCGCCTTGCCCTTCCGCACCGCCTACCTGCTGCAGGACGTGGAATTGTGGCCGCTTTACGAAGCCATTCGTTGCCCGGTGCTGGCACTGCGCGGTGCCGCTTCGGACCTGTTGACCCGGGAGGTGTGGCTGGCCATGGGCGAACGGGGGCCTCGGGCGACCTTGATCGAGATTCCCGGGGTCGGTCATGCGCCGATGCTCATGGAGGAAGGCCAGATCCGTCGGGTGCGGGACTATCTGCTGGCCCCTGAATGAAGAAGGGGAGCCGAATCTTCTTCGGCTCCCCTTTGCAGTCCGGGTCTGGCCCGGTTTATTGCTTGGTTTCCACCATCACCAGAGGTTCGTCAGCCGGTGCGCTTTGCGTCGGGCGGCTGCGCCGGGGCCGCCCCAGGGGGACGGCGGGTTCGGCAGGGGCCGGCATGGCGGTCGGGGCACTGGTGGTCTGCACCAGCACCAGCCCGCTGGCTTCCAGATCCTTTTGCAGTGCGGCGATGTCCAGCACGGGTGCCGGTCCCGGAGCCTGGGGGGCGGGCGCGGCAGCTTCGGCCACCGCCGCCGGGGCTGTCTCGGCCTGGGGTGTTGCTGCGGCCGCCGGGGCCTCGGGTGGCAGGCTGGGGGCCGCCTCGGACGTTTCCTGGGCCGCCTCAAGGGCTGCCGGGGGGGCTGCCGGGGCGTCCTCGGCCGGGGGGGCTAGCACAGCCGCAGGTTCGGCGGCCGGGAGCGCGGCTTCGCCGGTCGGCGCCGGTGCCTCGGGCGGGAGGGCGGCAACGGGGCCGGGCTCGGGCCTGGCGTCTGCCTCGATGGCCAGGGGAGCGGTTTCTTGTTCCGCCTTGAGCGCGGGGGCTGCGGCTTCCATGGCTTCGATGCCCACGGCCGTCTCGTGCACCGGGGTTTCGCCGTTGTTGCGGCGGCCCCGGCTCCTGCGGTTGCGACGCCGGCTCCCCTGTTCCTCGCTGCCTTCGGTACCGTTGTCCTGGGGCATGGCACCGTTTTCCAGGGCCGGAACCAGGGCGGGGGCGGCGGCCGTCAGTGCCAGATTTTCCTGTTCGGCCACGGCGGCAGGGGCTGACGGCTGGCGCTCTCGCCGCTCGCCGCGGGGTTTACGCTCCCGGGGCTGCTGCTGTTCCTGGACCTGCTTTTCCTCGCGGGTTTCGCTGCGGGGTTCGCCCCGGCCGGAGGCACGGCTGCGCTCGTTGCGGTTTTCCCGTACGGGCCGGTCGCTGCTTTCAGCACTTTCCCGACGGCCTTCGCCGCGCCCATTGCGGTTGTTGCGGCGGCCTTCGCCCCGTTCCCGGCGGGCGTCCGTGCGGGCTTCGCGCGGCTTTCTTTCCTGAGCCTGGGCGGGGGCGGGAGCGGCCGGCTTGCCCTTCAGCCAGGAGAAGATCCGGGCGATGATGCCAGGGTAGGCATTGCTTTGGTCGGCCTCGGGCCTGGCCTGAAGGGTGGGGGCTGGCTGCTCGGGGGTGATGTTCTTGATGGCGGCTTCCTGGCGTGGCTTGCTGGCTTCATTTTTGCCGTGGGCCGGGTTCAGGGCTTCCTCGCTGGGGGTTTCCACCATCTTGTAGGACGGCTCGCGCAGGTCTTCCTGATTCAGGTCGTCATGCCGCAGGCGCTGGATGTGGTGGGCCGGAGTTTCCAGGTGGATGTTGGGGATCAGCAGGATGGAAACCTTGTGGCGCAGCTCGATGGCCTGGATGTCGGCCCGCTTCTCGTTGAGCAGGAAGGTGGCGACGTCCACGGGCACCTGGACATGCACGGCGGCCGTGTTGTCCTTCATGGCTTCCTCTTCGAGGATGCGCAGGATGTGCAGGGCGGCGGATTCGGTGGAGCGGATGTGGCCGGTGCCGGTGCAGCGCGGGCAGGGGATGTAGCTGGTCTCGGCCAGGGCCGGACGCAGGCGCTGGCGGGAAAGCTCCATCAGGCCGAAACGACTGATCTTGCCCATTTGCACCCGGGCCCGGTCGAACTTGAGGGCGTCCTTGAGGCGGTTTTCCACCTCGCGCTGGTTCTTCTGGGACTCCATGTCGATGAAGTCGATGACGATCAGGCCGCCCAGGTCCCTGAGACGCAGCTGGCGGGCCAGTTCATCGGCGGCTTCCAGGTTGGTCTTGAGGGCGGTTTCCTCGATGTCGGCACCCTTGGTGGCGCGACCCGAGTTGACGTCCACGGCCACCAGGGCTTCCGTGTGATCGATGACGATGGCGCCGCCGGAGGGCAGGTTCACCTGACGACCGAAGGCGGTCTCGATCTGGTGTTCGATCTGGAAGCGGGAGAACAGGGGGACGTCGTCCCGGTAGCGCTTCACCCGGTTCACGTTGCCGGGCATGACCTGGGCCATGAAGGCCTGGGCCTGTTCGAAGATCTCGTCCGTATCGATGAGGATTTCACCGATCTCGGGCTGGAAGTAGTCGCGAATGGCGCGGATGACCAGGCTGCCTTCCTGATAGATCAGCAGGGGAGCCTTCTGCTCGTTGGAAACCCCCTCGATGGCGCGCCACAACTGCAGCAGGTAGTTCAGGTCCCACTGCAGTTCCTCGACCTGGCGGCCGATGGCGGCGGTGCGGGCGATCAGGCTCATGCCGGAGGGGACTTCCAGCTGATCCATGGCTTCCTTCAGCTCGGCCCGCTCCTCCCCGTCCACGCGGCGGGAGACGCCGCCTCCCCGGGGGTTGTTGGGCATCAGCACCAGATAGCGGCCGGCCAGGGAGACGTAGGTGGTCAGGGCCGCGCCCTTGTTGCCCCGCTCGTCCTTGTCCACCTGGACGATCAGCTCCTGGCCTTCCTTGATCGCTTCCTTGATGGAGGAGCGGCTGTCGGCACCGGGCTGGAAATAGCTGCGGGAAATTTCCTTGAAGGGCAGAAAGCCGTGCCGGTCGGCGCCGTAATCCACGAAGGCGGCTTCGAGGGAGGGCTCGATGCGGGTGATGACACCCTTGTAGATGTTGCTTTTCCGCTGTTCCTTGGCGGCCGATTCAATGTCGAGGTCAATCAGCTTCTGGCCATCGACAATGGCGACACGGAGTTCTTCGGCCTGTGTCGCATTGAATAACATGCGTTTCATGTTGTTGCAGGGCTCCAGCGCACGCCAGTGCAGGCGGAGCGCCCACGCAGCAGCGACCGGTCAGATAACGGTTGATTTCATGGGGCCGTTGTTTGGGATTTCAAGATGAGGGGTCTGCTGTTCTGGGAAGCCTGCAGCAGTGGGCTGCAGGCTGTGAATTCTGCGAGGACGATCCGTGGATGCTTGCGATGCGCGAATCAAGTAGTATCGCTACTTTTGGTGAGCGAACTTAACCAGTTCGATCTGCGGGGGACTGGGCAAGTCTGGCTCGATGCTTGGATGGGAAGCAGCCAAGTGGGCCGGGCCTGCCGACATTCGGGTTGTGGTAGCAACTGCAGCGCCGGGGTGCGGTTGGCACCGGGGGCTGGTCGGTCTGACGGTGCGGCTTGCCTTGCGGTCCGTGACGCAAAATCGTGGAGCAGTATATTGCAAAATGCCTGAAACGGGAAAAAATTCCGTGACCTACGTGGTGGTCGGCGAAGAGGATCAGGGGCAGCGCCTGGACAATTTCCTGATCCGGCTGTGCAAGGGAGTTCCCAAGAGCCATCTCTACCGGGTGCTCAGGAGCGGCGAGGTGCGGGTCAACAAAAAGCGCTGCGATGCCACCTGGCGCATCCAGGCGGGCGATCAGATCCGGGTGCCCCCCATGCGGCTGGCCGAGCGATCCCGTTCCGGGGCGGAGGATGCGGCCAAGGAACGGGTCTGCCTGCCCGTCGTTTATGAGGATGAGGCTTTGCTGGCCATCGACAAGCCCGCCGGCATCGCGGTGCATGGGGGTAGCGGCGTCAGCTTCGGTGTCATCGAATCCCTGCGCCAGCAGCGGCCCCAGGCCCGGTTTCTGGAACTGGCTCATCGGCTCGACCGGGAAACTTCGGGGCTGTTGCTGATCGGCAAGAAGCGTTCGGCCCTGAATGCCTTGCACGACATGTTCCGGGAGGCGGGGCAGGTGGCGGACAAGCGTTACCTGATGCTGGTGAAGGGGCGCTGGATGAACCCCCTGCAGCAGGTCAAGCTACCCCTGCACAAGTACCTGCTCGAATCCGGCGAGCGCCGGGTGCGGGTGGCCCCCGAGGGCAAGCCTTCCCATACGGTTTTTCGGCTCCTGGCCCGCTGGCAGCGCTTCAGTTTGCTCGAAGGGCAGTTGAAGACCGGGCGTACGCATCAGTTGCGGGTGCATCTGGCGCATCTGGGCTATCCCATCCTGGGGGACGAGAAGTACGGCGACTTCGCCCTCAACAAGTCCTTGCAGAAGGAGGGCTTGAAGCGCATGGCGCTGCATGCCCGCTCCATGGACTTTCCTCATCCCCTGGAAGCGCGGCGGCTGCATTTGGTGGCGCCGTTGCCTGGGGCCCTGCGCCAGTTCATCGCCTGCCTCGACGCCCGGGAGCCCCGGGATTACAGTGCCGAAAATCTGGCTGAACTGCTGGCGGAGCCGGAACTCCCGCCGTCCGCCTGACTTACGAGACACCATGCAGACTCATTTCGACCTCATCGTTTTCGACTGGGACGGCACCCTGATGGATTCCGCCGCCGCGATAGTTCATGCCATCCAGGCCGCGAGCCGGGATCTGGGATTACCGGAGCCGGAAGAACACCGGGCCCGGCATGTGATCGGCCTGGGGCTGACCGATGCCCTGCAGCGGGCCGTGCCCGACCTGCCCGAGCAGGAATACCCGCGCATGGTGGAGCGTTATCGACACCATTACCTGTCCCGGGACCATGAACTCACCCTGTTCGCGGGGGTGCGGGAGATGATGGATGAACTGGAGCGGCGGGGTTTCCGCCTGGCGGTGGCAACCGGCAAGAGCCGCCTGGGCCTCGACCGGGCCCTGGCCCATTCCGGCCTGGGGGAGTACTTTCATGCCCTGCGTTGTGCCGATCAGTGCCATTCCAAGCCCCATCCCCAGATGCTTGAGGAATTGATGGCAGAGCTGGGGGTCCCGCCGGAGCGGACCTTGATGATCGGTGATACCACCCATGACCTGCAGATGGCGAAAAATGCCGGGACCGGCGGGCTTGGGGTCAGCTACGGCGCGCATCCCCCGGAGGCCCTGCTGGCGCTGGAGCCGCTGGCCTGTCTCGATTCGGTGGAGGAGTTGCGCGCGTGGCTGCTGGAGAACGCCTGATCTGCGCTGCGGCAGACCTGGTGGAGGGTGGGGCGGGCATCCGTTTCCAGGTGGACCGCCATGGTGAGCCGGCGCCCGCCTTCGTGGTGCGTTACCGGGGGCAGCCGCGGGCCTATCTGAACCGCTGCGGCCATGTGCCCGTGGAACTGGACTGGCAGCCGGGCGCGTTTTTCGATTCTAGCGGGTTATACTTGATCTGCGCCGTGCATGGCGCCCTGTTTGCCCCGGAAACGGGGCGTTGTCTTTCAGGACGCTGCGCCGGGCGGGGGCTGGAGCCCCTGGCGGTGATCGAGCGATCCGGCGGCGTGTTTATTCTGGAAAGTTAGAAAGTTAGCAAGGCGACACATGGATACTTCCCCCGACGACCCCCGCACTTCCCCCGATTGGGAGCGCAAGATCCTGGAGAAGCTGGCCTTCGCTGCCCTGAGCGAGCAGAAGGCCCGGCGCCGCTGGGGCATCTTTTTCAAGCTGGCGGGGTTCGTCTATCTGGTGGCGGTCCTCGTGGCCGTCATGGATTGGGGACCGGCCGGGGAGCCCGTGGGCAATCAGCGCCACACGGCCTTGATCAATGTCCATGGCGTGATCGAAGCCAAGGGCGAGGCCAGTGCCGACAAGATCAGCGCGGCGCTCCAGGCCGCCTTTGCCGACAAGTCCACTGCCGGTGTGGTGCTGCGCATCAACAGCCCCGGCGGCAGCCCGGTGCAGGCGGGCATCGTGTTCGATGAAATGCGTCGCCTCAAGGCCAAGCATCCGGACATTCCCCTGTATGCGGTGGTGGAGGACATCTGTGCTTCCGGGGGGTATTACGTGGCGGCCGGGGCCGACAAGATCTATGTGAACAAGGCCAGCATCGTGGGTTCGATCGGCGTGCTCATGAACGGTTTCGGCTTTACCGGAGCCATGGAGAAGCTGGGCGTCGAGCGCCGTCTGCTCACGGCGGGTGAGAACAAGGGTTTCCTCGATCCCTTCTCTCCCATCAATCCGGCTCAGAAAGCCCATGTGGAAGCCATGCTCGGGGAAATTCACCAGCAGTTCATCGACGTGGTGAAGCAGGGCCGGGGCAAGCGCCTGCAGGAAACCCCGGAACTGTTTTCCGGTCTGGTGTGGACCGGCGCCCAGAGTATCAAGCTGGGGCTGGCCGATGAGTTCGGCACGGTAGATACGGTGGCCCGGGAAGCGATCAAGGCCGAGAAGGTGGTGGACTACTCGGTCAAGGAGAATATCGCGGAGCGCTTTGCCAAGCGTCTGGGGGCCGATGCCGCCAGCGGTTTTGGCCGGGGTCTGGTCGAGAGCCTGGGGGTCAGGGCCCAGTAAGGCCGGGGGCGGCTGGCGCACCGACGTGATGCAGGCGGCCCCGGGGTTTTCCGGGGCTTTGTCTGGAGGCGGTGCGGTTCAGGCCAGCAGCAGGAAGACGGTGGGGCGGCGCTCCAGGTCCGGAAAGGGTTGGCGGCGCCAGTCGCCCAGGCTCAGGGTGCGGATGGATTCGCTTGCCAGGGTCAGATCCGTGGCCAGGCACAGCCGGGTGGAAGGCTGGCCGTGCTGGAGCAGGGCGGCGAACAGGGTCTTGTTGCGGTAGGGCGTCTCGATGAACAGCTGGGTCTGGCATAGCTGCCGGGATTCCTTTTCGAGTTGCCGGATGGCCTGGCGCCGTTCTTCCTCCTTGGCGGGCAGGTAGCCGTGGAAGGCGAAGCGCTGGCCGTTGAGGCCCGAGGCCATCAGGGCCAGGAGGAGGGAGGAGGGGCCGACCAGCGGTACGACCCGGAGCCCCCGGGCCTGAGCCTGGGCCACCAGGGCGGCGCCCGGGTCGGCCACGGCCGGGCAGCCGGCTTCCGACAGCAGGCCCAGGTCGTGGCCGGCCAGCAGTGGCGCGAGCAGGGCGGCCACGTCTGCCGGGCGGGTGTGTTCGTTGAGTTCGCTCAGGGCCAGTTCCTGGAGCGGGACCGGCATGTCCACATCCTTCAGGAAGGCCCTGGCTGTCTTGGCGTGTTCCACCACGAAGTGGCGCAACTGGCGGATCCGTTCCAATACCGGCGGCGGCAGGACATCCTCGCTCTTGCCGGGCCCCAGGGGGACGGGAATCAGGTACAAGGTGCCATGCATCACAGCACCTGCAGGCCGGTTGCGCGGAACAGGTCGCACAGGGCGATCAGGGGCAGGCCCACGAGGGCGTTGGGGTCGCTGCCTTCGAGGCGGGCGATCAGGGCGATGCCCAATCCTTCGGATTTGGCCGAACCGGCGCAGTTGTAGGCGGGTTCCCGGGCCAGGTAGGTCTCGATTTCCGCATCCGTCAGGTCGCGGAAGGTGACCAGCGTCGGAATGCCGCGCAGATGGGCTTGGCCGTTACGGGTATCGAGGAGGCAGAGGCCGGTGAAGAAATTGACGGTCTTGCCCCGCAGTCTTTGCAGCTGCTGCACGGCCCGGGCGTGGTTGCCGGGTTTGCCGAAGATTTCCCCGTCACATGTGGCGACCTGGTCACTGCCGATGATGAGGGCTCCGGGAAACTGGTCGGCCACGGCCCGGGCCTTGGCCTCGGAGAGGCGCAGGGCCAGGGCTTCGGGGGGTTCGCCGGGGCGGGGGGTTTCATCGGTGGCGGGGTCGGCGGTGACGAAGGGTAGGCCCAGGCGGGCCAGCAGGTCGCGGCGGAACGGGGAAGTGGAGGCCAGGACCAGGGGTGGCGGAGAGGTTGAGTGCATGAAAAGATGATCCGGGTGCTCGGACGGAAAGGAGAAGTCGCACAACGCCTTAGCCGGTTTTTTTCGAGTGCTTTGGCGCTTTGACTTGTGAAGCCAAAAATAATATCATCGCGCCCCTATGTCGCAACAGCTTGAGATCGACGCCCACCGTTTCGTCCGCGAAGCCAGGCTGCTGGAAGGTTTTCTGGAATTGGCGGAGTTGCCGCGTCTGCATGATCTGGTCACTCAGGTGGCGGGGAAGGTGGAGTACCGGCTGCAAGGTGTGCGCGGGGAACGGGGGCAGCCCCGTCTGCGTCTCGAGGTGGGTGGGGCCCTGCCCCTGATCTGCCAGCGCTGTCTTGGCGTAGTGGAGCAGAGGTTGGAAATCGACAGCCTGCTGGAGCTGGTTTCTGCGGATAGCGAGCCCACCCAGGAGGAGCTGGAAGACGACAGCGTGGATTTTCTCCCCGTGTCCGGCAGTCTGGATGTCAGGGTGCTGGTCGAGGACGAGATCCTGCTGGCTTTGCCGGTGGCGCCGCGTCACGAGGCATGCAGTCCGCCTGCCGCAGCGGAAGCGGGAGATGAGTCCCATCCCTTTGCTGCCCTGGCGGCGCTGAAGACAAAGCTTAATTGATTGTTTATTAGGAGTTTTATAAATGGCCGTTCAACAGAACAAGAAGTCCCCCTCCAAGCGCGGCATGCATCGCGCCCACGATTTCCTCAGCGCTCCTCCCCTGGCCGTGGAGCCCACCACCGGTGAGACGCACCTGCGCCACCACATTTCCCCCAGTGGCTTCTACCGGGGCCGCAAGGTCCTGAAGACCAAGGGCGAATAATCACTCGCCATCGGGCAGGCAGTTCTTCCTGGACTGCCTGCCTTTTCTTTTGCGCGCAATTTAGGTTCGTGCATCCTTGATGTCTCATACGATTGCCATCGACTGCATGGGGGGGGATCATGGTCCCTCCGTTACCGTGCCGGCCGCGCTCGCCTTCCTGCGCCGTCATCCCGATGCCTGCGTGGTGCTGGTGGGTCAGGAGTCCCTGATCCGTCCGCTGCTGGCCTCCTTCCCTGCCGATATCTCCCGACGCTGCACCCTGCGCCATGCCAGTCAGGTGGTGGCGATGGACGAGGGACCCGCCCTGGCCCTGCGCAACAAGAAGGACTCTTCCATGCGGGTCGCCATCGATCTGGTCAAGGAAGGGGAGGCGCAGGCCTGCGTTTCGGCCGGCAACACCGGGGCCTTGATGGCCATTTCCCGTTTCGTGCTGAAGATGCTGCCGGGCATCGACCGGCCCGCCATCTGTACCGTGCTGCCCACCATGACCGGTCATGTGCACATGCTGGATCTGGGCGCCAACGTGGACTGCGAAGCCGAGCATCTGCGCCAGTTCGGCATCATGGGCGCCATGCTGGCGGCAGCGGTGGATCATCTG
The DNA here is from genome assembly GCA_002340095.1 of Betaproteobacteria bacterium UBA2592. Taxonomy (GTDB): domain Bacteria; phylum Pseudomonadota; class Gammaproteobacteria; order Burkholderiales; family Rhodocyclaceae; genus Azovibrio. The sequence continues at coordinate 32,189 of DDKS01000027.1, read as the reverse complement.
GAGCGTCCCCGGGTGGGCCTGCTCAACATCGGCGAGGAAGACATCAAGGGCAACGAGGTGGTCAAGCGGGCGGCCGAACTGCTCAAGGATTCCGGCCTCAATTTCGTCGGCAACGTGGAGGGGGATGGCATCTACAAGGGCGATGCCGACGTGGTGGTGTGCGACGGTTTCGTGGGCAATGTGGCACTCAAGACTTCCGAGGGGCTGGCCCAGATGCTGTCCACCTTCCTCAAGCAGGAGTTCGGCCGCAATCCGTTGACCAAGCTTGCCGCCCTGGCGGCCCTGCCCGTGCTCCGGCGCTTCAAGGCCCGGGTCGATCACCGGGTCTACAACGGCGCCAGCCTGCTCGGCCTCCGGGGTGTCAGTGTCAAGAGCCATGGTTCTGCGGATGCCTATGCCTTCGAGCAGGCCATCACCCGCGCCTATGAAGCCGCCAGCAACAATGTGCTGGAGCGGATCGCCGCCAAGCTGGCGGAACTGCAATCCCAGCAACAAGTCGTGGAGGAAAGCGTCTGATGGGCATCTATTCCCGCCTGGCCGGCGTGGGCAGCCATCTGCCCGGCCATCCGGTCAGCAATGATGAGCTGGTGGCGCGCGGCATCGATACCAGCGATGAATGGATCACGGCCAGGACCGGCATTCGCTTCCGTCATCTGGCCGAAACCGGTCAGACGTCCAGCCGCATGGCCGCCGAGGCTGCCCGCAAGGCACTGGCCATGGCGGGCGTCGATGCTGCCGAACTGGATCTGATCATCGTAGCCACTTCCACGCCCGATTACATTTTTCCCAGCACCGCCTGCCTGCTGCAGGGCCTGCTGGGCAACAAGGGCGCCACAGCCTTCGATGTCCAGGCCGTTTGCAGCGGTTTCGTCTATGCCCTGACCGTGGCCGACAAGTTCATCCGTTCCGGCAGTCATCGCAAGGCGCTGGTGGTGGGGGCCGAGACCTTCTCGCGCATCCTCGATTGGCAGGATCGCGGCACCTGTGTGTTGTTCGGGGATGGGGCCGGCGCCGTGGTGCTGGAAGCTTCCGACAGGCCCGGCATCCTGGCCACCGCACTGCACGCGGACGGCAGCCAGGTGGATATCCTGTCCGTGCCCGGCCATGTGGCGGGCGGCCAGATCACCGGCGACCCCTTCCTGCGCATGGAAGGCCAGGCGGTGTTCAAGATGGCGGTGCGGGTCCTGGCCGAGGTGGCCGAGGAATGCTGCACCGCTGCCGGCATCGGCACCAGCCAGCTGGACTGGCTCATTCCCCATCAGGCCAACATCCGCATCATCGAGGCGACCGGCAAGAAGATGGGACTGCCCAGGGAAAAAGTGGTGGTGACCGTGGACCGCCATGGCAACACCTCCGCCGCTTCGGTGCCCCTGGCACTGGATGAGGCGGTACGTGATGGACGCATCCAGCGGGGGCAGAAGGTCCTGCTCGAAGGGGTGGGCGGCGGCTTCACCTGGGGTGCGGTCCTGTTCGAATTCTGAGGAGGAAGACAATGGCGTTTGCTTTCGTATTTCCGGGTCAGGGCTCCCAGTCCGTGGGCATGATGGCCGCTTACGGGGAGGCCCCGGTGGTGCGTGCCACCTTCGACGAGGCTTCTCTGGCCCTGGGGGACGACCTGTGGGCCATGGTGGCCGAAGGTCCGGCCGAAGTGCTGGCCCAGACCGTCAATACCCAGCCCATCATGCTCACGGCCGGCATTGCCGTCTGGCGTCTGTGGCGGGAGAAGGGGGGGGGCATGCCGGCTGCCGTGGCCGGCCACAGCCTGGGTGAATATTCTGCCCTGGTGGCGGCGGGGGTGCTGGAGTTCAAGGATGCGGTGCCGCTGGTGCGCCTGCGCGCCGCCGCCATGCAGGAAGCCGTGCCCCTGGGAACCGGTGCCATGGCGGCCATCCTCGGGCTGGACGATGACGGCATCCGCGCTGCCTGTGCCGAAGCAGCCCAGGGCGAGGTGGTGGAGCCGGTGAACTTCAATGCCGCCGGCCAGACCGTGATCGCCGGCCACAAGGCTGCCGTGGAGCGGGCCATGGAAGCCTGCAAGACCCGGGGGGCCAAACGCGCCGTGGCCTTGCCGGTGTCCGCTCCCTTCCATTCCTCCCTGATCCGTCCCGCTGCCGACAAGCTGGCCGTGCGTCTGGCGGAACTGGAACTCCGCGCACCGGCCATCCCGGTGGTCAACAACGTGGATGTGGCCATCGAGACCGATCCGGCCCGCATCCGTGACGCCCTGGTGCGTCAGGCTTACAACCCGGTGCGCTGGGTCGAGACTATTCAGAAGATGGCCAGCATGGGCATCACCCAGGTGGCCGAATGCGGTCCCGGCAAGGTCCTGGCTGGCCTCACCAAGCGCTGCGCCGATGGTGTCAATGGGGTGGCCCTGGCCGACCTGGCCGCCATCGAAGCCAATCTCAATCTGGAGTAAGACCATGCTGCAAGGACAAATCGCCCTCGTGACCGGTGCTTCCCGGGGTATCGGCAAGGCCGTGGCCCTGGAACTGGCCCGTCTCGGTGCCACCGTGATCGGCACCGCCACCAGCGCCGAAGGGGCAGGCCGTATTTCCGCCTACCTGGCTGAGGCCGGTGCCCAGGGGCGGGGTGAGGTGCTGGAAGTGCGTGACCAGGCCCAGGTGGATGCCTTGATCAGCGGTATCGAGAAGGAATTCGGGCCCGTCTCCATCCTGGTCAATAATGCCGGGATCACCCGCGACAACCTGGCCATGCGCATGAAGGACGAGGAGTGGGATGCGGTGATCGACACCAATCTCAAGGCCGTCTTCCGCCTCTCCAAGGCGGTCATGCGCGGCATGATGAAGGCCCGCAGCGGGCGCATCATCAACATCACCTCCGTGGTCGGCCATGCCGGCAATCCGGGGCAGGCCAACTACTGTGCCGCCAAGGCCGGCGTGGCCGGCATGACCCGGGCTCTGGCCCGGGAACTGGGCAGCCGCAACGTCACGGTCAATTGCGTCGCTCCGGGTTTCATCGACACGGACATGACCAAGGTGCTTTCCGACGAACAGAAAGCCTCGCTTTTGGGTAATATTCCCCTCGCCCGCCTCGGGGCACCCGAGGACATCGCCGCGGCGGTGGCCTTCCTGGCATCCCCCGGCGCCGCGTACGTGACGGGCACCACCCTGCACGTAAACGGTGGGATGTTCATGGATTGAGGTAGTGGCCGGGCCTGGAAGATTCTCCAGTCAGCCCGGTTTTGGTAAACTGAGCAAGTTTTTCATATCCCCGATCAGGGAAGGAGTTTTTTCAATGGATAACATCGTTGAACGCGTCAAGAAGATTGTCGCCGAGCAGCTCGGTGTGAACGAAGCGGACATCAAGAACGAGTCTTCCTTCGTGGACGATCTGGGCGCGGATTCGCTGGACACCGTCGAGCTGGTGATGGCCCTCGAGGAAGAGTTCGAGTGCGAGATCCCGGACGAGGAGGCCGAAAAGATCACCAATGTCCAGCAGGCGATCGATTACATCCTCGCCAACAAGAAGTAATCCATTCGGCTTGTCTCTCCCGTGAGGCCGGCTTTGATGCCGGCCTCCGTCTATGTATTGATTGGAGTGCAACTTGGCACGTCGCAGAGTCGTCGTCACCGGCCTGGGCATCGTCAGCCCCGTCGGTAATACCGTTGAAGAAGCATGGCAGAACCTCCTGGCCGGCCGTTCCGGTATCGGGGCAGTCACCAAGTTTGATGCTTCCACCTTCCCCACCCGTATTGCCGGGGAGGTCAAGAATTTTGACATCGGCGCCTACCTTTCTCCCAAGGAAGCGCGCCGCATGGACACCTTCATCCATTTCGGCATGGCAGCCGGCATCCAGGCCGTGCGCGACGCCGGGCTGGACCAGGAGCAGCCCGATGCGGAGCGGATCGGGGTCTGCATCGGTTCCGGCATCGGCGGGCTGCCCTTGATCGAAGAGACCAAGGACGAATACAACGCCGCCGGGGTGCGCAAGATTTCCCCCTTCTTCGTGCCGGGCTCGATCATCAACATGATCTCCGGCAATCTCTCCATCCAGTATGGCTTCAAGGGTCCCAACATCGCCCTGGTGACGGCCTGCACCACCGGTACCCATTCCATCGGCGAGGCCGCCCGCATCATCGAGTACGGCGATGCGGACGTGATGATCGCCGGCGGTGCCGAATCCACCGTCTCCCCTCTGGGCATGGGCGGTTTCTGTGCGGCCCGGGCCCTGTCCACCCGCAATGACGATCCCGCCACCGCCAGCCGCCCCTGGGACAAGGACCGGGACGGCTTCGTGCTGGGGGAGGGGGCTGGTGTCCTGGTGCTCGAGGAATACGAGCGTGCCAGGGCACGCGGCGCCAGGATCTACGCCGAACTGGCCGGTTATGGCATGAGCGGCGATGCCTATCATATGACGGCTCCCAATGCCGACGGTCCCAGGCGCTGCATGCTGGCTGCTCTGCGGAATGCCGGCGTTAACCCGGATCAGGTGCAGTACCTCAACGCCCATGGCACCTCCACGCCCCTGGGGGACAAGAATGAATCGGATGCCATCAAGCTGGCGTTCGGCGATGCGGCTTACAAGCTCGTGGTCAATTCCACCAAGTCCATGACCGGCCACCTGCTCGGGGGCGCCGGCGGCATCGAGTCCCTGTTCACCGTGCTGGCCATCCACCATCAGGTGTCTCCGCCCACCATCAACATCTTCAACCAGGATCCCGAGTGCGACCTGGATTACTGCGCCAACACGGCCCGGGACATGAAGATCGAGGTGGCCCTGAACAACAACTTCGGGTTTGGCGGCACCAACGGCTCCCTGGTCTTCAAGCGGGTCTGAGCCCGTTCTCCGGCGGTGCAGTTTCCCCTCTTCATCAAACTGCACCGCTCCCTCCTTTTTTCTGCCCTGATCCTGCTGCTCCATGCCCTGGCCGCCCTGGGGGGGCTGTTGACGCCCTGGCCCTGGGCAATACGGCTGGCGCTGCTCGCCTGTCTCGGGGTTTCGGGTTTGCTTGCCTGGCGGCAGCTGGCGCAATTGCCCGGGGGGCTGCAGCTGTACTCCGATGGCCGTCTGGCCATTGAACGGGACGGCAGCCTGCATCCCGCCACCCTGAGGCCCGGCGGGCTGGCCCTGCCGGGCCTCTGCGTGCTGCGTTTCCGGGAGGAGGGCGGCGGCGGGGACCGGGTGCTCGTCCTGCCGGTCGATGCGGCGGCGCCGGAGGCCTTGCGCCGCCTGCGGGTCTGGCTGCGCTGCTGCAGCCGCTCCGGGGCCGGGAGTTAGCCGGCCTGCCGGGGCAGGTGACGGCGCAGCACCGTGTTGCGGGGCCTGGCCAGCATGTCCGGGTAGTCCCGGGAGTAGTGCAGCCCCCGGCTTTCCCTGCGCTTCAGGGCGCAGCGCACGATGAGGTCGGCGGTGACCACCAGGTTGCGCAGCTCGATCAGGTCGTGGCTGACCCGGAAGTGGGCGTAGAACTCGTCGATCTCCCGCATCAGCAGGCGGATGCGGTGCTGGGCCCGTTTCAGGCGCTTGGTGGTGCGCACGATGCCCACGTAGTCCCACATGAAGCGGCGCAGTTCATCCCAGTTGTGAGCGATCACCACTTCCTCGTCCGCGTCCGTGACCCGGCTCTCGTCCCATCTGGGGAGTTGGGGGAATGCGCGCCTGGGTTGGGCGAGGATGTCCTGCACGGCGGCTTCGGAAAACACCAGACATTCGAGCAGGGAATTGGAGGCCAGACGGTTGGCGCCATGCAGGCCGGAGCAGGAGGCTTCGCCGGCGGCATAGAGGCCGGGAATGCCGGTGCGGGCCTTGAGGTCGGTGACGATGCCGCCGCAGGTGTAATGGGCTGCCGGCACTACCGGGATGGGCTCCCGGGTGATGTCGATGCCCAGCTCCAGGCAGCGGGCGTGGATGTTGGGGAAGTGGGCCTTGATGAAGGCTTCGCCCCTGTGGGAGATGTCCAGGAAGACGCAGTCGAGGCCGCGCTTCTTCATCTCGAAGTCGATGGCCCGGGCCACCACGTCCCGTGGCGCCAGTTCGGCCCGTTCATCGTGTTCCGGCATGAAGCGGGTGCCGTCCGGGAGCTTGAGCAGACCACCTTCGCCACGCACCGCTTCGGAAATCAGGAAGGATTTGGCCTGGGGGTGGTAGAGGCAGGTGGGGTGGAACTGGATGAACTCCATGTTTGCCACCCGGCAGCCCGCCCGCCAGGCCATGGCGATGCCGTCACCGGTGGAAGTGTCCGGGTTGGTGGTGTAGAGATAGACCTTGCCGGCGCCGCCGGTGGCGATCAGGGTGTGGCCGGCGCCGAAGGTCAGGACCTCACCGCTGTTGTTGTCGAGGACGTAGGCGCCGTAGCAGCGGTTGTCCGCCATGCCCAGCTTGGTGCCGGTGATCAGGTCGATGGCGATGTGGTTTTCCAGGATGGCGATGTTCGGATGCCGGCGCACCTTCTGGGTCAGGGTTTCCTGCACAGCCAGGCCCGTGGCGTCGGCCACGTGGATCACCCGGCGGGCGCTGTGGCCGCCTTCCCGGGTCAGGTGGTAGCCAGATTCGTCCTTGGTGAAAGGCACGCCCTGCTCGATCAACCATTCGATGGCGCGGCGGCCATTTTCCACCACGAAACGGGTGGCTTGGGGGTGGTTGAGGTGTGCGCCAGCGATGAAAGTATCGTGGATATGGGCTTCGATGGAGTCTTGATCGTCGAGAACCGCGGCGATGCCGCCCTGGGCCCAGCTGGAAGCGCTGTCTTCCAGCGCCCGCTTGCTCACCAGGGCAACCCTGCAATGATCGGCCAGGCGCAGGGCCGCCGACTGGCCGGCCAGACCACTGCCGATGATCAGCACGTCGTAACGAATCACCTTGAGCATCCTTCGGGAAAAAGTGGCGCGAATATAGCACGCGGCCGGGCTTGCAGCCCGGTGCGGTCATTACATTCGGTCACAAGGGCTGTATGTTTGGCACAGTCATGAACATGGGCTGGGGTATACTTCGCCCTACCCGAAATCCTCAGAGATGCCCATCCGCATGAGCGAGCGTGAAATAGACCAGCAACTGGTGGAAAAGGCCCAGCAAGGTGATCGGCTGGCCTTCGATACCCTGGTGGCCAAGTACCAGCGCAAGCTGGCCCGGTTGGTGGCCCGGCTGGTCAAGGACAGTGCCGAGGTGGAAGATGTGGTGCAGGAAGCCTTCATCAAGGCCTACCGGGCTTTGCCCGCTTTCCGGGGGGAGAGCGCCTTCTACACCTGGCTTTACCGGATCGGGGTGAATACCGCCAAGAACTATCTGGTTTCCCAGGGACGCCGCGCTCCCACCACCACCGAATTCAGCAATGACGAGGCCGAGACCTTTTCCGAGGGGGGCCTGCTTCGGGATATCGACACGCCCGAGAGCCTGTTGATGACCAAGCAGATCGGCCAGACGGTCAATCAGGCCATGGAAAGCCTGCCGGAAGAGCTGCGCAATGCCATCGTGCTGCGCGAGATCGAAGGGCTTTCCTACGAGGAGATCGCCCGGATCATGGACTGCCCCATCGGCACGGTGCGCTCGCGCATCTTCCGGGCTCGGGAGGCCGTGGCCAACAAGCTGCGCCCTCTGCTCGACGTGGCGCCCGACAAGCGCTGGTAGCCAAGGGGACCATGGCAATCCAGGCAGAGAGCGAGCAGGTCGGCCGGGTCACCGGGCTGGACGGGGATTTCGCCCTGGTGCAGGTGGAAGGGGGGGGCTGCGGCCGCTGCCACGAAGCCGGCGGCTGCGGCGGCCAGCAGCTGACACGAATGTTCTGCAGCACGCCACGCCAGTACCGGGTGCGGAATGCTGTGGGGGCGAAGCCCGGGGACCTGGTCAGCATCATCCTGCCGGCCGGGGCCCTCGGCCGCTATGCGACCCTGGCCTATGGCCTGCCGCTGCTGGGCCTGATCGTCGGGGCGCTGCTGGGAGACCGTCTCGGCGGTGAGCACGGGGCGCTGCTCGGGGGCGTGGCGGGGTGCCTCGCCGCTTTTCTGCTGGTGCGGCGCCATGCGCCTGGGAGCGCTGGAAAAACCGGCGCCGAACCCCATATCGGCCAGATCAAGTCTTCAGGAGGATGAGCACGTGATGATGCGAATTTTTTCCTTTGCTGCACTGTTGTTCCTGGCGTTTTCCGTCCAGGCCCAGGCGGGCCGTGTCCTGCCGGATTTCACCGAACTGGCCGAACGCCAGGGGCAGGTGGTGGTCAACATCAGCACCACCCAGATCCTGCGCAATCGCTCGACCCAGGCTTTCCCCTTCGATGAAAACGACCCCATGGCCGAACTCTTCCGGCGCTTCATGCCCCGGGGCATCCCGGGCATCCCCCGGGAGTCGGAAAGCCGTTCCCTGGGTTCCGGATTCATCGTCAGCCAGGATGGCTACATTCTTACCAATGCCCATGTGGTGGACGGGGCGGACGAGGTGACGGTGCGCCTCAACGACAAGCGGGAGTTCCGTGCCCGCATCATCGGCAGCGACCGGCGCACCGACGTGGCGCTGATCAAGATCGAGGCCACCGGCCTGCCAGTGGCCCGGCTGGGGGATCCAAGCCGTCTGCGGGTGGGGGAGTGGGTGGTGGCCATCGGCTCCCCCTTCGGTTTCGAGAATTCCGTCACCGCCGGCATCGTCTCGGCCAAAGGGCGCTCCTTGCCCCAGGAAAATTACGTACCCTTCATCCAGACCGATGTGGCCATCAATCCCGGCAATTCCGGTGGCCCCCTGTTCAACATGAATGGCGAGGTGGTGGGCATCAACTCCCAGATCTACAGCCGCAGCGGCGGTTACATGGGGCTTTCCTTCGCCATTCCCATCGACGTGGCCATGGATATCCAGAGCCAGTTGCGCACCAGCGGCAAGGTAAGCCGGGGGCGCATGGGGGTGGTGATCCAGGAAGTGACCCGGGAGCTGGCCGAATCCTTCGGGCTCGAGCGGCCCATGGGCGCCATCGTCAATTCCGTGGAGAAGGGCGGTCCGGCCGAAGCTGCCGGCATCGAACCCGGCGACGTGATCCTGCGCTTCGACGGCAAGGTCATCCAGAATTCGGCCGATCTGCCCCGCATCGTGGCGGGCACCCGGCCGGGCACCCGGGTTGGCGTGCAGTTGTGGCGCAAGGGCAACCATAAGGAGGTCAGCCTTACCGTGGGCGAGGTGTCCGAGGAGCGGGCGCTGCCCCTGCGTCAGGGCAAGGCGCCTCGGAGTGAACAGCAGGCCAGCCGCCTGGGGCTGGTGGTGAGCGAGCTTTCCCCGGAGCAGCGGCGTCAGCTCGGAATTTCCGGCGGCCTGCTGGTGGAGGATCTACGCGGTAATGTGGCCCGGGCCGATCTGCGCCCCGGCGACATCATCCTGGCCCTGATCAACCGGGGGGTGACCACGGAGGTCCGCTCCGTGGACCAGTTCAACCGGCTGCTGTCCCAGTTTGGCCGTGGCGCCAACGTCACCTTGCTGGTACGCCGGGGCGACATGCAGACCTTCATTACCATCAAGGGCATCAGTGACTGACCGTATCCCGCAACTGACGTTGATGAGCAGGACCTACTGCCATCTGTGCCATGACATGGAAGCCGCTCTGCGGCCCCTGCTCGATGAATTCGGCGTGGGGCTGCAGGTGCTCGACGTGGATGCCGATCCGGCCCTGGAGGCCCGCTATGACGAGCTGGTGCCGGTCCTGCTGCTGGACGGGCAGGAGCTTTGCCACTACTTCCTCGACGAGCCCCGGGTCAGGCAGGCCCTGGAGTGTCTTCGTTCCTGATGCTGTGGCATCGCCGCCGACGGGCGGCGGCGGGCGGCTCAAGGTATAATCCGTGCCCGTTCTTTAGCCTGCAAGCCCTGACCCGTGAAGCACATCCGAAATTTTTCCATCATCGCCCACATCGACCACGGCAAGTCCACCCTGGCTGATCGGCTCATCCAGTATTGCGGTGGCCTTTCCGAGCGGGAGATGGAGTCCCAGGTGCTGGACTCCATGGACATCGAGCGGGAGCGGGGTATCACCATCAAGGCCCAGACGGCTGCCCTGAGCTACAAGGCCCGGGACGGCCAGGTATATAACCTCAACCTGATCGACACCCCGGGGCATGTGGACTTTTCCTACGAGGTTTCCCGCTCCCTGTCCGCCTGCGAGGGCGCCCTGCTGGTGGTGGATGCCTCCCAGGGCGTCGAGGCCCAGACCGTGGCCAACTGCTACACCGCCATCGAACTCGATGTGGAAGTGGTGCCGGTGCTCAACAAGATCGACCTGCCTTCCGCCGACCCTGACAATGCCCGCCGGGAAATCGAGGACGTGATCGGCATCGATGCCACCGATGCCATCCTTGCCTCGGCCAAGACCGGCCTGGGGGTGGAGGACATCCTCGAGGCCGTGGTGTCCCGCATTCCGCCGCCCGAGGGGGACCCGGAAGCCCCCCTCAAGGCCCTCATCATCGATTCCTGGTTCGACAATTACGTCGGCGTGGTGATGCTGGTGCGGGTGGTGGATGGGGAATTGCGGCCCAAGGACAAGATGCTGCTCATGTCCAACAGCAAGCAGTACCTGTGCGAACAGGTGGGGGTGTTCACCCCCAAGTCGGTGCAGCGGGAGGTGCTCCGGGCCGGGGAGGTGGGTTTCATCATCTCCAACATCAAGGAGCTGGATTCCGCCAAGGTGGGGGATACCATCACGCTGGCCACCCGGCCTGCCACCGATCCCCTGCCGGGTTTCAAGGAAATCAAGCCCCAGGTGTTCGCCGGTCTCTACCCGGTGGAGGCCAACCAGTACGACCAGCTGCGCGAATCCCTGGAAAAGCTCAAACTCAACGACGCTTCCCTCCAGTACGAGCCCGAAGTGTCCCAGGCCCTGGGCTTCGGCTTCCGTTGCGGTTTCCTGGGCCTGCTGCACATGGAGATCATCCAGGAGCGCCTGGAGCGGGAATTCGACCAGGATCTGATCACCACCGCGCCCACCGTGGTCTATGAAGTAGTCATGAAGGACGGCGCCGTGATCCAGGTGGAGAACCCGTCGCGCCTGCCGGATGTGCAGAAGATCGAGGAAATCCGCGAACCCATCATCACCGCCACCATCTTCGTGCCCCAGGATTACCTGGGCGCCGTCATCACCCTGTGCAACCAGAAGCGCGGCAACCAGGTGGACATGCATTACCACGGCCGCCAGGTGAAGGTGGTGTATGAAATGCCCATGGCCGAAGTGGTGATGGACTTCTTCGACAAGCTCAAGTCCGTCTCCCGGGGCTATGCCTCCTTGGACTACGAGTTCAAGGAATACCGGGCCGCCGACGTGGTCAAGCTCGATGTGCTGATCAACGGGGACCGGGTCGATGCCCTGTCGCTCATCGTGCATCGGGCTAACTCCCAGTACCGGGGCCGGGAACTGGCCTCCAAGATGCGCGAGCTGATTCCCCGCCAGATGTACGACGTGGCCATCCAGGCCGCGATCGGCTCCCACATCATTGCCCGGGAAAACGTCAAGGCCCTGCGCAAGGACGTGCTGGCCAAGTGCTACGGGGGCGACATCACCCGCAAGAAGAAACTGCTGGAAAAGCAGAAGGCGGGCAAGAAGCGCATGAAGCAGGTGGGCAGTGTGGAAATTCCCCAGGAAGCCTTCCTTGCCGTGCTGCGCGTGGACAATTGAGATTCGAGACCCCATGAACTTTGCCCTGATCCTTTTCGTGTTGCTGGTGGTCACCGGCATCATCTGGCTGGTGGACCTGATCTGGCTGAAGAAGCACCGCAGCAAGTCGGACAAGGACCCCTGGTGGGTCGAGTACGGCGCCAGCTTCTTCCCGGTGATCCTCGTGGTGTTCGTGCTGCGCTCCTTCATCGTCGAACCCTTCAAGATTCCTTCCGGCTCGATGATTCCTACCCTGCTGGTGGGGGACTTCATCCTGGTGAACAAATACACCTACGGCATCCGCCTGCCGGTGATCAACAAGAAGATCATCGACGTGAACCGGCCGGCCCGGGGCGACGTGATGGTGTTCCGCTATCCCGAGGATCCGAGTCTCGATTACATCAAGCGGGTGGTGGGTCTGCCCGGAGATACGGTCGCGTATCAGAACAAGCGGCTTTCCATCAATGGCAAGCCCGTTCCCGTCGAGGCCGAGGACGATTACCTGCACCCCGAACGCCTCTATTATTCAAAGCGCTACCGGGAAACCCTGGGGGATGTGAGTTATTCCGTCCTCAACGATGCCGATGCGCCGGCCTACATTCCGGATGCCAGCCGTTTTTCCGGGCGGGAGAATTGCAAATACAATACCGCAGGCGTCATCTGCCGCGTTCCCGACGGCCATTATTTCGTCATGGGCGACAACCGCGACAACAGCCGCGACAGCCGCGCCTGGGGATTCGTGCCGGAAGAGAACATCGTCGGCAAGGCTTTCTTCATCTGGTTGAATTTTTCCGACCTGGGCCGCATCGGGTCCTTCAAGTAGGGGGTGGTTATGAAAAGACAGGCTGGGCTCGCATTGGGTACGCTCATCATCTGGTGCGTCGTCATTGCCCTGGTGGCGCTTGTGGGCATGAAGCTCGTGCCCGCGTTCATCGAGTATCAGAGCCTTCTCAAGACCGTCAAGACCGTGGTGTCCGAGGCGCCCGTGGAGGCCACGGTGGCCGACATCCGCAAGGCTTTTTCCAAGTATGACCAGATCAACGATTTTCCCTCCGTGGACGCCCAGGACCTGGAAATCACCAAGGAGGCCGGCCAGCTCGTGGTGTCCTTTTCCTATGAAAAGCGGGTTCCCCTGGTGGCCAACATCAGTCTGGTGATCGATTTCAGAGGCAGTTCCAACTGATCCTCCATGGCCCATGAACCTCTGGAACTGGCCCTGGGCTACTGCTTCAAGGACAAGCGCCTGCTGCAGACGGCCCTGACCCACCGCAGTCACGGCAGCAGCCACAACGAAAGACTGGAATTCCTTGGCGATGGGGTGCTCAACTGCGTCATCGCCAGCGCCCTGTTCGAGCGTTTTCCCGAACTTCCCGAGGGCGACCTGTCTCGCCTGCGTGCCCATCTGGTGCGCCAGGAAAGCCTGCACCAACTGGCCCTGCAGCTGCGCCTGGGCGAGCATCTGCGCCTCGGGGAAGGGGAGATGCGCAGTGGCGGACATCAGCGCCCCTCGATCCTGGCCGATGCTCTGGAAGCCCTGTTCGGGGCGGTGTATCTGGAGTCCGGTTTCGATGCGGCGGCAGGCCTGATCCTCCGGCTCTTCGCTCCCCTGCTGGGTGCCCTGGTACCCGGACAGTCCATGAAGGACCCCAAGACCCGCCTGCAGGAATGGCTGCAGGGCCGGCGCAAACCCCTGCCGCGTTATCAGCTGCTGGAAACCACCGGGGCAGCCCATGACCAGCGCTTTCATGTGGCCTGCCAGATTGATGCCCTGGGCATCGCCACACGTGGCATGGGGGCCAGCCGGCGTCTCGCGGAACAGGCCGCCGCCGAAAAAGCCCTGAAGGAATTGAAGGCATGAATCCCATCCGATCCGGCTACATCGCCATCGTCGGCCGCCCGAACGTGGGCAAGTCCACCCTGCTCAATCATCTGGTGGGAGAGAAGATCAGCATCGTCTCCCGCAAGGCCCAGACCACCCGGCACCGGATCATGGGCATCCTCACCCACCCTGATGCCCAGTATGTCTTCGTGGATACTCCGGGGTTCCAGACCCGCTTCTCCAATGCCTTGAATCGGGCCATGAACCGGGGGGTGACCCAGACCCTCGCGGATGTGGATGTGGTGTTCTTCGTCATCGAAGCCGGCCGTTTCGATGCCAAGGACGAGGCGGTGCTGCGCCTGCTGCCCGAGGCGGTGCCGGTGATCCTGGTGGTGAACAAGACCGACCAGATCAAGGACAAGTCCAGCCTGCTGCCCTTTCTTGCCAGGGTGGCGGAAAAGCGGGAGTTTGCCGCCGTGGTGCCGGTCAGCGCCGTCAAGGGCCGCCAGACCGACGACCTGCTCAAGGAGGCGCGCAAGCATCTGCCCCACGAGGAACTGCTGTTCCCGGAAGACGAGCTGACCGACAAGAGCGAGCGCTTCCTGGCCTCTGAATATATCCGCGAGAAGCTGTTCCGCCTTCTGGGCGACGAACTGCCCTACGCCGTGACGGTGGAAATCGAAAAGTTCGAGGTGGAGGGCAAGCTGCGCCGCATCTACGCTGCCATCGTGGTGGACAAGGAGAGCCACAAGGCCATGGTGATCGGCAAGGGAGGCGAAGCCCTGAAGCGCATTGCCTCCGAGGCGCGCCAGGACATGGAGCGCCTCTTCGACGGCAAGGTCTATCTGGAGGTCTGGGTCAAGGTGAAGTCGGGCTGGGCCGACGACGAGCGCCTGCTGAAAAGTCTCGGCTACGAATAAGCCATGCCGCGCGGCAAGGTGGATGGCCAGCCGGCCTACGTGCTGCATACCCGTCCCTACCGGGAAACCAGCCTTCTGGTGGAGATCTTCAGCCGGGATCATGGCCGCGTTGCCCTGCTGGCCCGGGGCGCACGCCGTCCCCACTCGACCCTGCGCGGCCTGCTCATGGCATTCCAGCCGCTGGAGCTGGCCTGGTCTGGCAAGGGCGAGGTGCTCACCCTGGTGCGGGCCGAGTGGCAGGGGGGGCAGCCCCTGCTGACCGGGATGCCCCTGTTCTGCGGTTATTACCTGAACGAGCTGTTGTTGCGGCTTCTGCCCCGGGAAGATTCCCACCCCCGCTTGTTCGACTGCTATGCGCGGATACTCCGGCATCTAGGGAGCACCCCTCGTGGTCAGGTGGATGAGGCGGACCTGCGCACCTTCGAGTGCGCCCTGCTGTCCGAATTGGGCTACGGCCTGACCTTGGAGCATGATTGGCAGGGGGGCGCGATCGAAGCCGGACGCCTGTACCGCTATGAAATCGAAAAGGGCCCGGTTCCCGTGCTTCGGGAAGAAGCCGGGCTGATTGCCGGCCAGACCCTGCTGGACATGGCGCGGGACGATTATGCGCACCCCGTCACCCGGCAGGAGGCAAAGCAGCTGATGCGACGCCTCCTGGCCCATTATCTGGAAGGCATCGAACTGGAATCCCGGAAGCTGGTCAGGGAATTGCAGGAACTCTAGGGGCCCCGGGGCGGGGGCGTTTCAGAGCATCCAGCCTACGCAGCTTCCCAGGGCGATGGTGCCGAAACCGGCGGAGATCGGCCCGGCCATGCGTCGCCCGGCCACCGCGATGACAATGCCGAGCTTGAAGACCAGATTGGCGAGCATGGCGATGGTGATGGAGTTGACCGTCTCCGCGCTACTCAGCTTTTCCAGCCCATAAAGGCGCATCGAGGAGAGCGCGATGGCGTCCACATCGGTGAGACCCGATACCAGGGAGGCGATGTAGAGGCCGCTGCTGCCGGCATAGTCGGACAGGGCGGCTGTGATCACCAGCACCACCGCATAGATGCAGCCGAAGGTCATGGCCGTCCGGATCTCGGCCGGATTGGAGAATTCCATCAGGGGGATTTCCTCCTTGCTGGAGAGCCCCCGCCAGGCAAACAGCACGTAGGTGCTGCCAAACAGCAGGCCGCCCAGCAGGATGGGTAGCAGTTCCTGCAATAGGCCAGGCTGCAGCACGGCGGCATAGGCCCCGAGCCGGAACAGCACGACCAGGTTGGCCGTCAGCACCACCACCAGGGAAAGCTTCACCAGGGAGTCGCTGGTCACTGCGTGGCGGGCAAAGACAAGGGTCGTTGCCGTGCTCGAAGCGAGACCGCCGAAGATGCCCAGCAGAGGGGCGCCCAACTGCTGGCCCATGAAGCGCAGGGCGGCATAGCCGGCCAGGCTGAAGCCGGAGATCAGCACCACCATCCACCATACCTGCCGGGGTGAAAGGGCATCATAGGGCCCCATGTTGGTGTCGGGAAGGATGGGGAGGATGACCAGGGAAAGGACGGCAAACTGCAAGATGGAAATGATGTCCTTGCGGGTGAGCTTTTCCGAAACCTTGCGCAGTTCCGCCTTGAAATAGAGGAGCACCGTGGTGGAAATGCCCAGCATCACCGCCAGGGTCTGATAGCCGTACCAGATCATGGCGCCATAGCAGTAGCAGAGCAGCAACGCCACCACCGAGGTGGTGCCCGGGTCTTTCTCGTCCGGATGAATCAGGTAGGCAGCCACCATCATCAGGCCCACCATCAGCAGGCCGGCGGCGAGCAGCCAACTGGTGCCCGTCTTTTCTGCCAGCAGGGCAGCAACGGTGCCCAGCATCCCCACCAGGCCGAAGGTGCGCAGGCCAGCGCGCGCCGAAGGGTTGCGTTCCCGTTCCAGTCCCATCAGCAGGCCAAGGCCCACGGCAATACCGAAGTCCTGGATGAAATCCATGCCCACCGTGGTCATGACGTTGCCGTTCATTCTTTGTCTTTTCCTCGCAGCAGCGGTCTCTGTTTTAAAATTACGCGATGGCTCGTTACTATGCAATCGTCCCCGCTGCCGGCAGCGGTTCCCGCTTTGGCGCTGAAGTCCCCAAGCAGTACCTGCCCCTGCTCGGACATCCCCTGCTCTGGCACACCCTTGACGTGCTCTGCCGGCACCCGCGCCTGGAACGAGTATGGGTGGTGATTTCCCCCGAAGATGCCTGGTGGTCCCGGCCGGAATGGCAGCAAGGCTGGCTGGAGCTGGGGCCCCGCCTGGAAGTGGTGGCCTGCGGCGGTGCCAGTCGTGCCGAAAGTGTTGCCAACGGCCTGCGGGCGGCGGCCACGGCCCTGGCGGAAGAGGATTGGGTGCTTGTTCATGACGCGGCGCGACCCTGCCTGTCCCGGACCATGCTGGACCGGCTCATGGACGAGCTGGCCGATGATCCGGTGGGGGGGCTGCTGGCGGTTCCGGTGGCGGATACCCTGAAGCGGGCCGATGCCGGGCAGCGGGTCTGGGAAACCCTGTCCCGGGACGGCCTGTGGCAGGCCCAGACGCCCCAGATGTTCCGCTATGACCTGCTGCGGCAGGCCCTGTCCGCCTGCCGGGACGTTACCGACGAAGCTGGCGCCATGGAAGCGGCCGGCCACCAGCCGCGTCTGGTGCGGGGGGAAAGCACCAATCTCAAAGTCACCTATCCGGCCGACCTGGGACTGGCCGAGTGGATTCTGCGCGGCAGGAGGGCCGGGGAATGATGGCAAGGCAAGGATTCAGGATCGGCCAGGGTTATGACGTGCACGCCCTGGTCCCAGGGCGCCGGCTCATCCTGGGCGGAGTGAACATTCCCTTCGAGAAAGGCTTGCTTGGCCATTCCGATGCGGACGCCCTGCTGCATGCTGTCACCGATGCCCTGCTGGGGGCAGCGGGCCTGGGCGACATCGGGCGCCATTTTCCCGATACCGATCCCCGCTACAAGGGCGCCGATAGCCGGGTGCTGCTACGGGATGCCTACGCCCTGGTCCGGGGCCGGGGCTGGCAGCTCGTCAATCTGGATGCCACCCTGATTGCGCAACAGCCCCGCCTGGCGCCCCATATTCCCGCCATGGTCAACATCCTGGCGGAAGATCTGGGTGTGGCGCCTGACTGCATCAACATCAAGGGCAAGACCAACGAGAAACTGGGCTACCTGGGCCGCAACGAGGCTATCGAGGCCCAGGCGGTGGTATTGCTGGCGGCGCTGGAATAACAGGCCGGATCAGGAGGATTGCAGGGCGGCACTCCGGGAAACCGGAGCCGGCTCATCCGGTCGCGGCAGCCGCCGGGGCACGTCCGTCTCATCGAGCAGCCGTTCGATGCGGGCGAAGACCTCGAAGCGGGAAAAGGGCTTCTTCATGAAATCGTCGGCACCGATGCGGGTGCCGAAGAACTGCTCGGTCGCCTGTTCGTTGCCGCTCATCATGATGACGGGAATATCCCGGGTGGCCGGATCCCGGCGCAGTTGGCGCAGGGCGGCAAAGCCGTTCATGCCGGGCAGGACGATGTCCAGGAAGATCAGGTGCGGCGTCTGCCGGGCGGCGATCTCCAGACCCTGTTCCGCGTCCGGTGCCTCCAGGGTGACGCAGCCGGCAGAGCGGAGAATGCGTTTGAGGGCCGTGAGGATGGTGGGGGAGTCGTCGATGAGCAGGATGGTGGTGCCTTCCTTGGGATTGCGACGTTGCCGGCGGCGGCGCTCGTCCCGGGTGTCGTCGGGGGCGGTGGCTGGAACCGCGCTCCGCCGTCCGACGGGAGAGGTGAAGATGGAGCGGAAGTGGTCGAGAAAGCCCACGATGAACCTTTCGCTGTGCCTGGGGAGTGATTGAAAATGGCATTCAAAGGGTTTGACGTGGGAATATTGTACGACGTTATCCTATGTCATGGGAGTACGTGGCAGGCGTAGGGTGGCGCACAAGCCCTTGCCATCAGGGCCTGGCGTCAGCTCCAGGCTGCCGCCATGGGCGCGGGCTACCCGGTCGGCGATGGCCAGCCCCAGCCCGGTGCCGGTAGCGCCGCTGCGGGCTGTTTCCAGCCGGGTGAAGGGGCGCTTGAGCCGTTCCACCTCGGCCATGGGAATGCCGGCGCCTGCATCGAGTACCGAAAGTTCCAGCCAGGGGCCCTGCACACGGGCCTGTAGCCGTACTGGCGGCGCGCCGTATTTCCAGGCATTGTCCACCAGATTGCCCAGAGCCCGACGCAGAGCCCTGGCCTTCAGTGGAATCCGGGGCAGGGGGGCGGCCTCCAGTTGCAGGGGCCGTTGGATCGCTTCTTCATGGCTGGCCAGATCCTCCAGGATGGGCAGGGGGTCGCAGGGTTCGGGCCGCTCTTCCGCCTCGCCCCGGGCGTATTCGAGGAACTGGGCGATGATGGCGTCCATCTGGGCGATGTCGGCTGCCATGCCGGCCTGGGCCGGTCCCTCGGGCAGGCTCAGTTCCGCTTCCAGGCGCAGGCGGGCGAGGGGGGTGCGCAGATCATGGGAGATGCCGGCGAGGATCTCGGCCCTTTCCTTTTCGTGGTAGGCCAGATCCCGGGACATGCGGTTGAAGGCCCCGGCGAGCCGCTGCAATTCTTCCGGGCCTTCCTCGGGCAGGGGCGGGGGCGTGTTGCCCAGGCCTACCTGGCGGGCGGCCCAGGCCATGTGGCGCAGGGGCCGGCTGATGCGCGAGGCGATCAGCCAGGCCACCACCAGGGCCAGGGCCGCCGCCAGGGTGCCCCAGCCGATCCAGGGCCAGGGAATGCGCCGTTCGGTCCGGTCCAGGGGCAGGATCAGCCAGAATTCGTCGGCTTCGCTGGGAACGAGGGCGAAGCTGATCCACAGGCCCGGCTCCTGGTTTACCTGGAGGGAGAGCTGGGTTTCCGGTCCGAGCAGGGTGCGGGTCTGTTCCTGGAAGTGGGCCATGAAGCCGTCGCCGGGCAGGGGGGCGATCTGGTCGTGGGGGTCTCGCGGCAGGAGGCGGATGCCTTCCCGGTCCGATAGTTCCTGGAGCAGGGCGGGGCGGAGTTCCGGATTGGCGGTGAGCAGGGCGACCCGCACCAGGTTCACGGCGCTGGCCGAGAACTGGGCCAGTGCCCGGGCCCGGGGCTCGGCATCGGCGAGCCGGAAGATCATGATCCAGGCCAGGTTGGTGACGATCACCAGGGCTGCCACCCAGAGAAAGATGCGGGCCAGCAGGGAGCGGGGCAGGGTCATGGGTCAGCCGGCGGCCTGGTCGTTGTCATCGGGAACGAACACGTAGCCGAAACCCCATACGGTCTGCAGGTAGCGGGGCTTGCCGGGGTCCGGTTCCACCAGCTTGCGCAGGCGGGAGATCTGCACGTCGATGGCCCGGTCGAAAGGGCCCTGTTCCCGGCCCCGGGCCAGGGTCATGAGCCGGTCCCGGGAGAGGGGTTGGCGCGGGTGCTGCAGCAGGGCGGCCAGTACCGCGAATTCGCCAGTGGTGAGGCTGAGAATCGTCTCGCCCCGGGTCAGGGTGCGCGCGCTCAGATCCACTTCCAGACCGCCGAAGCGCACCCGGGCCGGTGTTTCCAGGGGCGCGCCGCCGGGACGCTGGCCCTGGCGGCGCAGCACGGCCTGGATGCGGGCGAGCAATTCCCGGGGGTTGAAGGGTTTGGGCAGGTAGTCGTCGGCTCCCATTTCCAGCCCCACGATCCGGTCGATCTCGTCGCCCCGGGCGGTGAGCATGATGATGGGGACGTTGTTGCCCTGGCCCCGCAGCCGCCGGCAGATGGCGAGGCCGTCATCACCGGGCAGCATCAGGTCGAGCACGACGAGATCGAAGTGTTCCCGCTGCAGATATCTTTCCATCTGGCTGCCATCGGCAACAGGGCGGACTTCGTAACCCTGTTCGCCCAGATAGCGCTGTAGCAGATCCCGGAGGCGGACATCGTCGTCCACGATGAGCAGGCGTTGGGTGCGTTCGTTCATGGCGTTAATCTAAAAGACCGGCTTCGGGTCTCCAATGATTGAATGGTAACAAGTGTGACCCCGGGGGGCGTTGACGCAACATGTTGTTACAAACTGCCACGAGGCGCCCGGCGCGGGTGGGGGAAAATCCGCCCTGCCTGATTCCCGGGGTGCCCTGCATGACCTTCCGACTCCTTCCGTTGCTGGCCACCATCTTCCTTGCCGTGGCAGGGGGGGCAGCCCGGGCTGAGCCGCCCCCGCCCCGGGAATGGCACCGCCTGCCTCCGGAGCAGCGGGAACACCTGCGCCAGCAGATGCGGGAGGAGTGGAAGCGCCTGACCCCCGAGGAACGGGAGGCCCGCAAGCAGGCTCACAGGGAAGCCTGGGGCCGGCTCAGTCCCGAAGAGCGGGAGGCCGTGCGGGCGCATTTCCAGCGCAAATTCCAGTCCCTCACGCCCGAGGAGCGGGAAGCGTGGCGGGAGACCATGCGCCGCCAGCACCGCAAGCATCATGGTCCGGCCGATGCCGAGGAACCGACCTGGAAGTGAAAAGCTTCCGGCCGGGTTAAAATCCGGCCATGCAGATCCTCGCCCTGGAAACCACCACCGATCTCGGCTCCTGCGCCCTCTGGCAGGATGGCCGGGTCCTTTCCGCCACCTGTCCTCCCGGTCGTCCCCACTCGGAGACCCTCATCCCCCTGGTGCAGGGCCTGCTGGCCGAGGCGGGCAGCAGTTTTGCCACCCTCGATGCCATTGCCTTCGGCATGGGGCCGGGCGCTTTCACGGGGTTGCGGGTGGCCTGCGGCATTGCCCAGGGCATGGCTGTGGCGCTGGACCGGCCGGTGCTGCCGGTCGGCTCCCTGGAAACCATGGCATGGGAGGCCGGGGCGGAGTGGGTAGTGACCCTGCTCGATGCCCGCATGGGCGAAGTCTACGCCGGAACCTTCAGGCGCACCGGGGCGACGCTGGAGCCCCTGGGGAAACTGGTGCTGGCCGCCCCCGGCATGCTGCCACTGCCTGCGGCAGAGGGCGAATGGGTGGCGGTGGGCAATGCCCTGGCGGCCTACCCCGATCTGCGGGCCCGTTGTGCTGCCTGGGAGTGTCGGCCCGGGATCCTGCCCCATGCCCGCAGTGTTGCCCATCTGGCGGCCGCTGCGATGGCACGGGGCGATGGGCTCGACCCAGCCCTGGCCGCGCCCCGCTACATCCGGGACAAGGTGGCGCGCACGGTGGCGGAACGTCTTGCAGAGGGAGGCCGATCCTGACTCCTGGGGACCTCCTGGAGGGGCTGCAGCCCCTGGAATTGAAGCCCATGACGGAGCAGGACCTGGAACGGGTCGCAGCCCTCGAGGCGGCGGTCCAGCCTTTTCCCTGGAGCGCTAACCATTTTGCCGATTCCCTGAGGGCCGGCCATTGGGCCTGGGTGTTGCGGGGCAAGGGCGAACTGCTCGGTTTCGTGGTGCTCATGGCGGTGTTGGACGAAGCGCATCTGCTCAACCTCGCCATCGCGCCCGGGCATCAGGGGCAGGGGCTCGGGGCCCGGTTGTTGCGCCATGTGTTGCAATGGTCCGCCCGCCAGGGCATGGCCAGCATGTATCTGGAGGTACGCCCCTCCAATGGCCGCGCCCTGGCGCTTTACCAGCATCTGGGCTTTCGTGAGATCGGGCGGCGCAAGGCTTATTATCCCGCCCAGACCGGGCGCGAGGACGCCCTGCTGTACCGCCGCAGCCTGGAAGGAATCCAGCCATGAACCATCCCTGCCGACGCGCCATTCTCGAGGAAATGGGTTTCCAGCTCTGGCGGCTGCGGCCCCGGGAGGGCGAGACGCAGCCGGTCCGGGAGGCGGCTCCGGAAAGCCTCGGGACGCCGCCCCCGCCCGTGGCGGCCCTGCCTGCCCCGGTGGGCGCCGTGCAGCCTGTCGTGGCCGGTCCGGAGGTCAGCCGCTTGGGTTGGGAGGAGCTGGCTCGTGTGGTCCAGGACTGCCGCGCCTGCGAACTGTGCCGGCACCGGAATCAGGCGGTGCTGGGAGTGGGCGACCAGCAGGCGGACTGGCTGTTCGTGGGCGAGGGGCCAGGGGCCGAGGAGGATGCCCGGGGCGAGCCCTTCGTGGGGCAGGCCGGCAAGCTACTCGATGCCATGCTGGATGCCATCGGCTTGCGCCGGGGCGAGAATGTTTATATCGCCAACGCGGTCAAGTGTCGGCCCGAGGGCAATCGCACGCCCCATGCGGATGAAATGGCGGCCTGCCGGCCTTTCCTGATGCGTCAGATCGAACTGCTGCAGCCGCGCCTGATCGTGCTGTTGGGCAAGGCCGCGGTGTACAGCGTGCTGGGGGAGGACAAGTCCTTGGCGTCCATGCGCCAGAAGCGGCACGTCTTAGGGAACATTCCGGTTCTGGTGACCTACCATCCGGCCTATCTGCTGCGCAACCTGCCCGAGAAGGCCAAGGCCTGGGAGGACCTGTGCCTTGCCCGGCGGGAGATGCAGAAGCTCCAGGCCGGCTGAAACGGCTGCGGGTCGTTCCGGATCTCAGTGGCGAGTGTCGTCCAGGTGGGCGACGTCGTCGTATTCGCGCTGGTTGGCCAGATGCCGGTTGCGGATCAGGTACATGGTGCTGCTGACGAAGAGTCCGAACAGGGTCAGGACCACGTAGATGGAGAGGTTCATTTTGATCATCACGAAGTAAAGGCCGGTCATGGCCAGTACCGACAGGTTTTCGTTGAAGTTCTGCACGGCGATGGAGTGGCCGGCTCCCATGAGGATATGGCCCCGGTGCTGTAACAGGGCGTTCATGGGAACCACGAAGAAGCCCGACAGACCGCCGATCAGGATCAGCAGGGGAATGGCCACTTCCATGCTGGTCACGAAGTTCATGATCAGCACGATGATCCCCATGGCGATGCCCAGGGGAATCACCCGCACCGATTTTCGCAGGGTGACAAAGCGTGCCGCCAGGGTCGCACCCGCGGCCACGCCGACGGCAACCACCCCCTGGAGCATTGACGATTTGGAAAGATCGAGCCGCAAAGCGGTTTCTGCCCATTTGATGACAATGAACTGGAGGGTGGCTCCGGCCCCCCAGAACAGGGTAGTCACTGCCAGGGAGATCTGGCCGAGCTTGTCGCGCCAGAGCAGCTTCAGGCAATGGTTGAACTCGTGGATCAGGTACAGGGGATTCTTCTTCAGGGGTTTGTGGTCCACCCCGGTATCCGGCACATAAAGGTTGAACAGGGCGGCCACCAGGTACAGCAGGCCGATCACGGCCACCACCAGCTCGCCGCTGTAGTCGATGCCGGGCAGCTTCCAGGACATCATCGTCTGGGTCACCCCGGGGGAGATCAGGAAACCACCGAGCACCACGCCCAGGACGATGGCGCCCACGGTGAGCCCCTCGATCCAGCCGTTGGCCACCACCAGCAGGCGGTGCGGCAGGTACTCGGTCAGGATGCCGTACTTGGCCGGGGAGTAGGCGGCGGCCCCCAGTCCCACCACGGCATAGGCCACCAGGGGATGGATGCCGTAGAACATCATGGTGCAGCCGACGATCTTGATGCTGTTGCTGATGAACATGACCCGCCACTTGGGCATGGAATCCGCGAAGGCCCCGACGAAGGCGGCCAGTACCACGTAAGAGATAGTGAAGAAGGTCTTGAGCAGGGGCTCGTATTCACTTGGGGCCTGCATGTCGCGCAGGGCGGCGATGGCGGCGATGAGGAGGGCATTGTCGGCCAGCGCGGAAAAGAATTGCGCCGCCATGATGATGTAGAAGCCGAAAGGCACTTGGACTGTCTCTTGTGTAGTTTGGGCGCGATGTTATACCAAGGGCGCCGGTTCGGGCACGGGCATTTGCGGCGGATACCGGTCGGGACGATGTTGGTCGCATCGAAATTTTCCGGCAGGCCGGGTTCGGAGGGGCTTTTACATCCTATAATCCCCCCATAAAAAATATTATTGGGAGGAGATCCCCATGGCAGACCGCCGTTTGCAAGTGTTTCATGCTGTAGCCAAACACCTGAGCTTCACCAAGGCCGCCGAAGCCCTGTTCATGACCCAGCCCGCCGTCACCTTCCAGATCAAGCAACTGGAGGACCAGTACAGCACCCGCCTGTTCGAGCGCGGCCATGGCCGGATCTGTCTCACTCCGGCAGGGGAGATGGTGCTTCAGTACGCGGACAGGATCCTCGCCCTTTCCGATGAGCTCGATGCCCGGCTCGGCGAGATGACGGGCGAGATGCGCGGCCCGTTGCTGGTGGGGGCGAGCACCACCATCGCCGAATTCATCCTGCCTCGGGTGCTGGGGGAGTTCAATGCCCTCTATCCCCAGGTGCGGGCCCGGCTCATCGTGGCCAACACCGAGATCATCGAGAACCAGGTGAGCGCCCACAGTCTCGACATCGGCCTGATCGAGGGGCCGGCCCATCAGCCCGAACTGCAGACTGAGGTCTGCTGCGAGGACGAGTTGGTGGTGATCTGCGCCCCCGACTACCCCCTGTCCGGTGAGGTCAGCGTCACTCCGGAAGTGCTGCGGGACTACGAGTTCATTTCCCGGGAGCCGGGGTCCGGCACCCGGGCGGTCACGGATGCCTATTTCCAGGCAGCCGGAGTGGCTCCCGGCGAACTCAAGACCCTGATGGAGCTGGGCAGCCCCGAGGCCCTCAAGGGAGTGGTGGCCACCGGCCTTGGCTATGCCATCGTTTCGCGGGTGGTGTGCGAGAAGGAGTGTCAACTCGGCAGTCTGGTCTCGATTCCCCTGGCGCCGCCGCTGACCCGGACCTTGTCCCTGGTCTATCCTAAGGATCGTTTCCGGACCCGCCTGGTTACGACTTTCGTGGATTTCGCCAAACAGAAAATGAGGGAGCTGGTACTGTGAGTTCAAGCATGCCTGGCCTTCTGCCGGGCAGGGAGCGGGGATCGACCTGTTCCCTTTCCCGCCCGATCCGGGCGCGCATCGATCTGGCCGCCTTGCGCCACAATTACGGTGTGGCGCGTCGGCACGCGGGTTCCGCCCGCATCTGGGCGGTGATCAAGGCCAATGCCTATGGCCACGGCCAATGGCAGGTGGCCCGGGCCCTGCAGGATTTGGCGGATGGCTTTGCCCTCCTGGAGGTGGAAACCGCCGTTGCCCTGCGCGAAGCGGGGTTTGTCCAGCCGATCCTGCTGCTGGAAGGGTTTTTCGCCCCAGGAGATGTGCCGGCCCTGGTGCACCATGATCTCACCACCGTGGTGCACAGTCCCGAGCAACTGGCCATGCTCGAAGCCGCTGTCGAGCGGCCGGAGCGGGTTTATGTCAAGCTCAATACCGGCATGAATCGGCTTGGCTTCCGCCCGGCGCAGCTGGCGGCGGTGCTGGAGCGCCTGCGCCGCCTGGGTACCCGGGAAGTGACCTTGATGACCCATTTCGCCGAAGCTGATGGGGGTCGGGGTATCGAGGCGCAGTTGGACTGCTTTTCCGTCCTGGCAGGGGAGGCCGGTCTGCCCGTCAGTCTGGCCAATTCCGCCGCCCTGCTGCGCTACCCGGAAACCCGGGGGGACTGGGTGCGGCCCGGCATCATGCTCTATGGCAGCAGCCCCTTTGCCGATGTACCTGCCAGCCATCTGGACCTGCGCCCGGTGATGCATCTGGAGAGCCGCCTGATCGGCATTCAGACCCTGGCGGCCGGGGAGCGGGTCGGCTATGGCGGGCTGTTCCAGGCCGAACACCCGATGCGCATCGGTATCGTCGCCTGTGGTTATGCCGATGGTTATCCCCGCCACGCACCCACGGGCACCCCGATTGCGGTGGCCGGCAGCCCCAGCCGGGTGCTGGGCCGGGTGTCCATGGATATGTTGATGTGCGACCTGAGCGGCATTGAAGCGGCCCGGGTGGGCAGCCCCGTCACCCTCTGGGGAATGGGGGAGGGCGGTACGGTGGAGGTGGACCGGGTGGCGGCAGCTGCCGGCACCATCAGCTATGAATTGTTCTGTGCCCTGGCGCCCCGGGTGCCTGTGCGCTGGGACTGAGCATGTCGAAGCAAAAAACTGTCTATACCTGCGCCGAGTGCGGTGCCACCTCGCCCAAATGGCAGGGTCAGTGTCCTGGCTGCGGGGCCTGGAACACCTTGTCTGAAACCCTGCTGGAAAAGCCCGGGGGCAACCGTTTCCAGTCCCTGGCGCCGCCGGCCCGCCTGCAGCAGCTTTCTGAGATCGAGGCACGGGAGTCGGAGCGCATTCCCACGGGGATTTCCGAATTCGACCGGGCCCTCGGGGGCGGGCTGGTGGCGGGCGGGGTCGTCCTCATCGGCGGCGACCCGGGCATCGGCAAGAGCACCCTGCTGCTGCAGGCCCTGGCCAGACTCTCGGAGCAGCTTCCAGCCCTCTACGTGAGCGGCGAGGAATCCGGAGAACAGGTGGCCCTGCGGGCCCGGCGCCTGGGGCTGGAGGCCAGCCGGATGAAGCTTTTGGCGGAAATCAATCTGGAAAAGATCCTGGCCACCCTGCAGGCGGAAAAGCCCCGGGTGGCGGTGATCGACTCCATCCAGACCCTCTGGTCCGACCAGCTGTCCTCCGCTCCCGGTTCGGTGGCCCAGGTGCGCGAATGCGCCGCCCAGCTCACCCGCCTGGCGAAGCAGCTGGGGGTGACGGTGATCCTGGTGGGCCATGTGACCAAGGAGGGGGCCCTGGCCGGCCCCCGGGTGCTGGAGCACATCGTCGATACGGTGCTCTATTTCGAGGGCGACACCCATTCCAGCTTCCGTCTGATCCGGGCCTTCAAGAACCGCTTCGGCGCCATCAACGAACTGGGCGTGTTCGCCATGACCGAGAAGGGGCTGAAGGGGGTCAGCAACCCTTCGGCCCTGTTCCTCTCCGGGCACGGCCAGCAGGTGCCGGGCACCTGCATCCTGGTGACCCAGGAAGGTACCCGCCCTTTGCTGGTGGAAATTCAGGCCCTGGTGGATCAGGCCCATGGCAACCCGCGCCGGCTCACGGTGGGGCTGGATTCCCAGCGCCTGGCCATGCTTCTCGCCGTCCTGCACCGCCATGCGGGCATCGTCTGCTTCGATCAGGATGTGTTCGTCAATGCGGTGGGGGGGGTCAGGATCAGTGAGCCGGCCGCCGATCTCTCAGTGCTGCTCTCCATTATTTCTTCATTGAAGAACAAGGCGTTGCCGAGCAAACTTGTTGTTTTTGGTGAGGTTGGCCTGGCCGGCGAGATCCGCCCGGCGCCCCGCGGCCAGGAGCGGCTCAGGGAAGCGGCTAAGCTCGGTTTCACCCACGCCCTGGTGCCCGAGGCCAACTGTCCCCGCCAGGCCATGGCCGGGATGACGGTGATCGGGGTTTCCAGAATTGAGGAAGCGGTTGAGAAACTTCGTGCAATCGACTGATCTTGAATAAATTATCCATCCGCCTCCTCTATCGTGACGCCCGTTCCGGCGAGCTGCGCCTGCTGGTCCTGGCCCTGATCCTGGCGGTGGCCGCCATGACGGCGGTCGGCTTCTTCAGCGACCGGGTGCGCCAGGCCCTGGTGGTGGAAGCCAGCCAGCTGCTCGGGGGGGATCTGGTCGTGGCCGGCGATCAGCCCCTGCCTTCCGGCTTCAGTGCCGAGGCCGGGGCCCTCGGCCTGCGGCAGGCCCGGACCGTGAGTTTTCCCAGCATGGTGATGGCTGCGGGCGGCTTCCGGCTGGCGGACGTGAAGGCCGTGGAAAGCGCCTATCCCCTGCGCGGCCAGCTGCGCATTTCGGCGCAGCCCGAGGGCGCCGGCGAGCCGGTGCCGGGCGGGCCGCCGGCCGGCAGCGTCTGGATCGAACCCCGGCTGGGGGCCGAGCTGGGCGTGGCGCCCGGGGCCGAGCTGCAGCTCGGGGAGCGGCGTTTCCGGGTGGCGGCCTACCTGAATTTCGAGCCGGACAGGGGCGTCAATTTCCTCGGGGTGGCGCCGCGCCTGATGCTCAATCTGACCGATCTGGAATCCACCGGCCTGGTCCAGAACGGGGCCCGGGTGCGCTACCGGCTGCTGGTGGCGGGAGAGCGCCGCGCCGTGGAGCAGTTTGCGGCGTGGCTGCAGCCCCGTCTGGAGCGGGGCCAGAAGCTGGAAGAGGGGACCCGTCAGGAGGTACGCACGGCCCTGGAGCGGGCCCGCCGTTTCCTGGGCCTCGCCAGCCTGCTCACCGTGATGCTCGCGGCCACGGCCATGGCGATGGCGGTGCACCGCTACATCCAGCGTCATCTGGATGGCTGTGCCCTGCTGCGCTGTCTGGGAGCGACCGGTGGCGAGGTGCTGCGCCTGTATCTGGCCCAGTTCCTCATCCTGGGCCTGGGGGCCACCCTGGCCGGGGTGCTGCTGGGCTTCGTCGTGCATCATGCCTTCCATCTGCTGCTCGCCGGATTGCTGCAGACCGGCCTGCCCCCGCCCGGCCTCACCCCCGCCCTGCAGGGTCTGGTGCTGGGGCTGGTGCTGCTGCTGGGCTTTGCCCTGCCGCCCCTGCTGCGGCTGCAGCGGGTTTCCCCCCTGCGGGTGATCCGCCGGGATCTGGGGCTGCCGCCCGTTTCCCTGCTGGCCGCCTACGGGCTTGGCCTGCTGGTGTTTGCCGGCCTGATCTTCTGGGTCGCCGACGACGCCCGGCTGGGAGGGACCGTGGTGCTGGCTTTCGCTCTGGCGCTGCCGGGTTTCCTGCTGGCGGCGCGGGGGCTGGTGTGGGGCGCGGCGCGGCTGCGCCGCCTGGGAACCGGCCAGAGCTTCGGCTGGCGCCATGGGGTGGCCAACGTGGGTCGCCATGCGTGGACTTCCAGCCTGCAGATACTGGCCCTGGCCCTGGGCTGCATGGCCCTGCTGCTCCTGACCGTGATCCGTGGCGAACTGCTGGCGGCCTGGGAGCGTTCCCTGCCGACCGACACTCCCAACCGCTTCATCATCAACATCCAGCCGGAACAGCGCCAGGATCTGCAGGCGGCACTGGCGCAGGCTGGCTGGCAGGCCGAACTGGCACCCATGGTGCGCGGGCGTCTGGTGCGCATCGGCAGCCGTGCGGTGAGTCCGGCGGATTACCCCGGCGATGACCGGGCCCAGCGTCTGGTGGAGCGGGAATTCAACCTGTCCTGGCGGGCGGATCTGCCACCCGGCAACCGTGTCGAGGCGGGTGCCTGGTTTGCCGCCGGGGCGGGCATGGCCCAGGCTTCGGTGGAGTCGGGGCTGGCCAGGACCCTGGGCATCGGGCTGGGGGACGAGCTGGAATTCAGCATCGCCGGGCAGCCGGTGCGGGTCCGGGTCACCAGCCTGCGCCAGCTGGCGTGGGATTCCATGCGCATCAATTTTTTCGTGCTGATGGAGCCCGGGGTGATCGATCACATGCCGGCCAGCTATCTGGCCAATTTTCACCTCCCTCCGGGGGAGGCGGGGGCGCTTGGACAGATCCTGGCGCGTTTCCCCAACCTCACGGTGATCGACGTGGAGGCCGTGCTCGCCCAGCTCAAGGCCGTGGTGGACCAGGTTTCCGGCGTCGTGCAGCTGGTTTTCCTGTTCACCTTGGGAGCCGGCCTGCTGGTCCTGCACGGCGCCATGCTCGCGGTCCTGGATGCCCGTCGTCAGAGCCTGGGCATCATGCGGGCACTGGGGGCCAGCCGGGCCCAGCTGCGGGCCGCCCTGCTGGGAGAACTGGCCGCCATCGGCGCCCTGGCCGGCCTGCTGGCTTCCCTCGGGGCGCTGCTGGCGGGCCAGGTGCTGGCCTGGCGCTTGTTCGACCTGGTGCTTGCCCCGGCCTGGTGGGTGATTCCCGCAGCGGTTTCGGCCACCCTCCTGTTGACCATGCTGGTGGGCCGCTTTAGTCTGGCGAGACTTTTGTCGGTTCGCTCCCTGGAGCTCATCAGATCGGCCGGATCATGAAGGAATTGTCATCAAATTCCGGTTTTTCCCGTTCTCGGGCAGAATTGCCGGAAAAAGGTGCCTATTCCGATAGGCTGCGGGAGTCGGGCGGCTGTTTCGGGCGTCCGGCCGGGCAGGGCGTGTGGGAAGGTGCTAGGAACGAAAAAGCCACACCGGAAGTGTGGCTTTGGGAATCTGGCTCCTCGACCTGGGCTCGAACCAGGGACCTACGGATTAACAGTCCGGCGCTCTACCGACTGAGCTATCGAGGAATCGATGGGCGGCATTCTAGCGGCTGCCCATGGAGCCGTCAACAATAAAACAGCAAGAAATGGGGAAAGCAGCGCTTTTATGAACTCCAGCGATATTTACGTCAAAACCCCGCAAGGGGAGGAGGCCATGACCCAGCGCACCCGGGTGGTACAGCGCAGCCAGCGCATGGTGCTGGTGCTGGTGGATGGCAAGACCCGGGTGGCCGAACTGAGCGCCAAAATCGGGGATTCGAGGCTGGTGGAAACGGCTTTGAAGGAGCTGGAGGCCGGCGGTTTCATCGTCCTCTCCGGCGAAAGCTCGAAGGAGGAGGCTCGGCCCGTCAGCCGGCCGGCCATGGCCACCCCCTCGCAGCTCTCCCAGTTCTCCACCTTCGGTCCCAAGCCGGGGCAGGCAGCAGTCAGCTCCAGCGCCGAAACGGTCATGCCGAGCAATTTTTCCACCTTCGGCAGGCCGCTGCCGCCCAGGCCCGGTGCCGCGCCGGCGGAACCAGGCCCAGGCCGGCAGCTCGAAACGGGCCGGGAACCGGATGAGCGTCAGCCCACCCGGCGGGTTCTGCCCATCGGCAGGATCATTGGCGCTTCCCTGGGGCTGGGCATCCTGGCCGTGGCCGGAGCGGCGTTGTTCTATCCCTACGGGAATCACCGGCCGGAACTGGAGGCCAGCCTGTCCCGGCAGTTGGGCGTGCCAGTACGGATCGGCGAGGTGACGCCCCGTTTCCTGCCGGCGCCAGCCCTGGAACTGAGCCGGGTGCACCTGGGGCAGGAAGGCGAAGGGCAGCTCGACTCGGTGCTGCTGCCCGGCTTGTGGTCCCATGTGCGTGGCAAGGCGCCGGACCGGAGCGAGGTCATCCGTATCCAGGGCGGGCGGCTGTCCGTGGAGGCCCTGTCCCGCTGGCTGATGCGGCCGGATGCCTCCGGCCCGCTCAAGGTCGGGGTGCGGCAACTGGAGCTTCTGGTGGCGGGTAGCCCCCTGGGGGCGTTGTCCGGGGAGATCCAGCGCGGCACCGATGGACGGTTGCAGCTGGCCAGTCTCCAGAGCGATGACAGGGGCCTGCGGCTGGAGCTGAAGCCCCGGGGCCAGGATCTGGAGGTGCAGCTGGAAGCCAGTGCCTGGAAGCCGGTGAACAGTTTTCCGCTCACCTTCAGCCATGCGATGGCCCAGGGCGTGCTGCAGGGGGCTTCGGTGCTCCTGGATTCCGTCGATCTGCGTTTCCTCGACGGTCGCTACGAGGGCGACCTGCGCATCGATTGGGGGGCAACGCCCGGTGTGGCGGGCAACGGCAGCCTGTATCATCTCAACTCGGCCGGCCTGGCCGCCCTGTGGGGGGGGCATGCAAGTATCTCCGGCGGGTTGTCGGGCAGTCTACGCTTCCGCGCCGGGGGGCGTGATCCGGAGCAGCTCATGGCCAGTCTCGAAGCCGAAGGAGACTGGCGCATCGAGCGGGGCGAGATGCGCGGTGTCGATCTGGCCAACGCCATCCGGCTCGGACGCGGCCAGGTCGCCCGGGGCGGCAGCACCCGCTTCGAGCGGTTGAGCACCCATGCGCGCCTGTCGCCGACGGGTCTCCAGCTCAGTCACCTGTTGCTGGAGGCGGGACTGATGCAGGCTCGGGGGCAGGTCGAGGTGGATCCCGCAGGCGCCTTCCAGGGACGGCTTGGTGTCGATTTGTCCCGTTCCGGCAGTACGGCAACGACGGTGCAGCTCAATGGTCGGCTTCCCGTCCTGGAGGCTTTCGTGCAGTAGGAGGGGGCGTCGCTCCATGGGCCGGCGGCGCGGCATGAAAAAAGGCGGGGTCGGAACCCCGCCTTCGTCATGGTGCGCCCGGCAGGGCGCAC
>DDKS01000044.1 GCA_002340095.1 Betaproteobacteria bacterium UBA2592 | reverse complement strand
CAGTTTTGCACGCTGATTAACAATTCTGGCCAAAAGCCCATGGGCGAGAGAGCCCGAGTTCGTGCGCTTTTGCCTTGATACGCGCAAGGAGCTTGGGCATCCGCCCGAGCGCTTCTGGTGGTGGCCAGAAGAATGGGCGTCCTAAGGCTGCAAGGCGCGCGCATTGTGACGCGGGAGGCATGAGGATGGCACGCGATCTGGAAGCCGACCGGCTCGTTTTCTGGCAAACGCCCGAGGAGGAAGGTGTCGGCGGCAACGAAATCGCTTCCTGGGTGATCAATCTCGACCTGGACTTTGATGCAGGCGAGATCGATGCCGATGAGCTTGTCGCGCTGCGCGATATTCTGGCCAAGAGCCCATGGCGGTACGATGCCGACTTCGTGCGCTGGTGCCGCACCACGCGCAAGGAGCTTGGGCATCCACCCGAGCGCTTCTGGTGGTGGCCAGAAACGTGGGGGAGTCGTTCGTTTCCCAAACTCAAATGGCGCGGCTTACAGTAACGGTGCCTGAGCGGCCGTCGCAGACAGTGTTGGCGTGCTTCGATGGGATTGTCGAAGGGCGTGAGGCGTGGGAGTTTGATCTGGATGAGGCGCTGGCTTTGCGCTCGGTGTATGCCTATCTGGCCGAGGCAGGCCGCCTGGAGCCCCAAGCGCTGGCGGAGTTGGCTGCCATCGATGCGTTCTGGCGCGCCCACCCCGCAGCGTTCGATGCCGCGTTCTCTTATGAGCACGCAATGCCCGCGCACGCACGGCTGGCCGGGTTTGTGCTGGACGATGACGGCAATCCGGTGCTGCCACCTCCTTCGCACTGGTGGTGGCGGCCTTCTGGTCAGTGGTGAGTCAATCAATCATGGAGGCCGCTTCCCAGCGCAGAAAGTCGGCGCTGGGGGGACGGCGATCCCGGGGGCGCTGCCGAAGACCGCTCATTTCAGCCAGCACAGATCGAGCAGCTCGCCATCGCCGCCATACAGCAGATATTCGTGGGCACTCACCGCGATCGCATACCGGGCCGGATTGCGAAAGCGCGCGCCGTGTTCGCGGATCGCCGGCGGAATGCGATCATCGTCGATCGACAAAACCTCCTCGCCGACCCAGTCCTCGTTGAGCGCGGGCAGGCCGTTGGCCGACATGAGATCGGATCGAGCGGGAGCGGGCGGAGAAGACGTCTTCGCACGGCTTATCCAGGTCAGGGCGACGATTGCCGCCCCGACGGCCAGCACCAGCCAGGGATGGGTTGCGAATCCCACGATGATCGCCAGTATTCCGACAAATTGGGCCAGCAAAGACAGCATGAGGCCGTCAGCGCAGGGATAGAGGACTGGTCATGGATTCTGCATGGGTCGGACTCACTCCTCCGTCCCCCACGCCGAGCCGATCAAAAGCCCCAGTGCCAGTGGCAGCAGCCAGTTGGACGACTGTTTCGCGGGGCTCTGGTCATGCTCGACGGCCTTGGGCGTGGGCGGTTGCAATGCACGCACCGTTCGCGCCCGCTCGATGGGCGAGCGCATGAGCCCGACGATCAGGGCCGAGACGAACGCCACCGTGCCCAGCACGACGGGCAGCACCAGGAATACACTGCCCGCGATGAAGAGGATCGTCGCCATGATGAAAGCGAGCAACCAGTCCAGTTGCTCGTCGGCGGCGAAATAGACCCACGCGCCCACGAAGCTGACGGCAAACCAAAACAGCGCGTGCGCACCCAACACCGTAGAGATGTAATCCATCAGCCCCGAATCCGGGGGCGGAGGCAGGCGCAGGACGTTGGCCGGGCGAGGGCGTGCCGGACGGTGTAGGGCCGTCGCCGCACGAAAACTGGCGAAAGACTTTGCCGTGTGGCGCGAAAGCCGACGCTGCCAACGCCGGTTTTTCAGCTCCCAGTATTGCCACACCGCCACGGCATTCGAGAGATACCAGCGACAACGTACAGCTTCAGGCCGCCATGGCCGTCTGGCCAGCTTGCGCCACAGCGCCTCCGCCCCCATCGACGCGAGGCACAGCGGCAAAAGTAACCACCACGGAAAACGCAGCAACGCGGCCAGCAGGACGAGCGCCCCCACCATCCCCACCGCAACAGGGAGAGCCAGGACGGCGTAGAGCGCATCGACCGTTGCGCCCGGCGCCGGGTCGAGCAGCAGCGCCAGCCACCACAGCGGAATTTGAGCGTAGACCCAGCCCTCGGCATGGGCGGGAAAGCGCCGGCGCAGGAAGCGGCGCCAGGGGAAACGGCTTTGACGGTTACTCATGTATTTTCCTCCCGCCAGCGGTTCATGCGCATCCACACCGGCTCCGGCGTGTGCTTAAGATCGGGGTTTTGCAGCCAGGCGTCCCATTCGGCCATCGCCTGACGGACGAACGCCAGCCTTTGCGGGCTGCGCCAGTAGTCACGATTCCAATCCTCATCGTCCTCCCGCCCTTCGGGCGGGTCGGCATCGAGATGGTCGAGAAAGTTCTGCCGGCATTGCCGCAGGGTGGGCGAGATCGGATCGCCCTCTTCATCCGCCTCGGCATCGAGCGGTGGCGGCAAGCGGTCTACGATGCTCCAAATCGGCCAGCGGCAGATGTCGCAGACATTGACCTCCAAATCTTCCTCTTCCATGCATGGATAGCCACAGCACGGGCACACCACGCAAAGCGGCGAGACGCCCAGCCGCATGAAGGCAAGCCGCCGCCGGTCGATGGCATCGAGCGCCGCCTCGTCGAACACCGGCCCTTCGGCCACCGGCCAGCGGCAAACCGGCCGATGATCCTGATAGAAGCAGTCGCCTTCGGATAGCCGGCCGTCCTCCCAACAGAGCACCCAGCGGCGGCGGTTCCGATGCACGAGCCGCGCGCGACGGCCTTGTTCATCGATGAAGGCGCACCCCTCGCCGATCGGCAGCCGCGACAACAGGGCGCGTACCGTCTCGGCCTGAAGCTCGTACACCGCCTGCTGGGCGCGGTAGTAGGCGCGCTCCAGCGGCCCGGACGAAAAGCCGGCGAACTCATCGTCCGGCTCCTCGGCCTCGTCCGGGCCATAAAGCGCGATGTCTTGCGCGCGCAGGATCAACGCCCGGCAGGGTTTGTCGTTGTCCGAAGTTTCCAGTCCCAACGCCTGCCGCGCCGCATCGAGCGCATCGAGCACATGGCGGGCAAAGGCCATCTCGCGCAGGATGTAGCGGGCGGGGTCCTGGGTGAATTCGCAGCCATGCCCGCGCGAGTGCAGGTGATGCGAAAGCAGAAGCCAGAACCAGGCGATCAGTGCCTCGCGCGGCCAGGGGGCGGGTTCGACCGTTGCAAGGGCGGCGAGGTCGGGCAGCCTCTCCCACGGCATGTCGCGCATCGGTTCCGGGATGCTCGTCTCCTCTTGGCGCTCCCATTCGATCCAGGGCAGCGTTTCGTCGCTGAAGAAGGCTGCCCACAATGCGCTCCAGCGGTGCAGGAACTGCGCGCGCCCTTCTTCCCAGGTCAGCGCCTGCAGCAGCCGTTCGGGTTCGTTGCGGCACCCGTACTGTGTGCGAACGAGGGTGAAGGAAAGGCGCTCTGCCGTGCCTGCCTTTGCGATGAGATAGACGGCGCTGCCTTCTTCGTCGATACGACACGATGCCGGTTCCATCCCCCAGGCGAGCGCCAGGGACCAGGCCCACAGGGGCGCAAGGGGCGAGAAGACCTTGCTCATCATCACTGGGGGAAAATCCGCATCGGGATGTTCGATCGCCAGCCCAATCCAGCCGGCTTCGGGAGGCGAGAGCGAAAACGCCGGCGACGAAGCCAGTGCGACGGCCTCGCCGGTGGCGAGCCCGTCGGGTTGGGTGAAGTCGAGTCGTGAGCAGCGCATAAAGCAAAACATGCCACACAGGCAGGCTCAGAAACAGAGCCTCTCCGTCAATTCCTTGGGGTGTCAATCAGCGCGCTCTTTTGACCCGGTCAGCGTGGGGGAGGCGCTGCTTGAAACGCTAGGAATCGCTACCGGTTTCGCGGCACTGCAACAGGTGTGTTACAGTTTGGCACATCTATGCTGAATAGGACTGCCGGGAAATGGGCGTTTCGGGGAAGACTCAGCCTCGTGTTGCACCGCCGGACAAGAAGCTTCGCACGGCTGGTCCTTGCCACACATCCCGGCTGGACCCCGATATGCCCGAGGCCATCGCCATTGCCTCGGTCAGTCCCAAGGACATGGTGGCGATACTGACCGAGAACCGCCGTCGCTTGGTGATGGAAGTCATGAAGCGGCCAATGACCTTGGGCGAGCTTGCCGTATCGCTGCAACGGGACCGTACCGGGGTGACGAAAGATGTAAAGCTCCTGGAGCGCATCGGTCTCGTTCGCACGCGACGGGAGTCCAATCCGGGGCACGGGGTCCGGACTGTCGTGCGCGCCGCCGCGAGGCGCATCGACATTACGGTCACGCTTGAAGGGTAATGCAGATTGCCATGGCACAGCCTTGAGGCAACGTTCGCGTATCGGCGACACAGGGGAGGAAACAACAAGTGACAATCGCTGCTCATCAGGCATCCGCAATGCAGGGCGAAGATGTCTGATACGGCCGCACTTCTTGCCACGCTGCACCGGCTGGTGCAGGACGAGCAGCAAGCCGCCCATCACCAGCTTGTGACCACCTGGGAGCGGCCCCTGTCGGAAAAGCTCCTGAAGGGCGTCACGCAAGGCTTTGTCCGCCTTGAGCGCGGCCCGGAGCCGACGACGCTCTGGGCGTATCCCGACGACACCGAATCGCGCTTTCGCGAGGGCGATTTGCTCTGTCTCCATCAGGGCAATGCCCTGGAGCCGCTGGGCCGGGGGCTGTCCTTCGAACTGGAGGAGGACGATCGCTGGCTGTTGCGCGGCATCCGCGCCGTCGCCGCCTTCGATGACTACAGGGGCGGCGCCTGCTATGCCGATCCCGACGCGATGGACCTCACCGCTTACTACAAGCAGACCCTGGAGGACATCGCCACGTCTGCCAACGGCAGGGAAACCCTGTTGCCGCTGCTGTCCGGCCGGCTGGACATCGAGTTCGACGAGGAGGCGATGGCGGAAGCCATCCGTATCGCGCAGGTCGAGGGCTGCAACGACAAGCAGGCCGAAGCGGTGGGCTGGGCGCATGGCGCGCGCCATGTGGCGTGCATCCAGGGGCCGCCGGGAACGGGCAAGACCCGCGTGCTGGCGCTGATCGCGCGGCTGGCGGTGGAACGCGGCGAGCGCATCCTGATGACCTCGCATACCCACATGGCCATCAACAACGCCCTCAACAAGATTCACGCCCAGGGCGTTCCCGTGGCCAAGGTCGGCCGCGCCACCCAGCGCAAGGGGCTCGACGACGCCATTCCGAACTTCGAGGGGCTGGACGGCTGGGAAGACCGCCCGACCAACGGCTATGTGGTGGGCGCCACGCCCTTCGCCACCTGCACCGCCCGCCTCGAGAACTACGCTTTCGACACCATCCTGTTCGACGAGGCGAGCCAGATCACGTTGCCGCTGGCGTTGATGGCCATGCGCAAGGGCAAGCGTTTCATCTTCATCGGCGACCAGCGGCAGTTGCCGCCGGTGCTCCTGTCCCGCTCCGTGCTCGACAAGGAGGCGCA
The DNA here is from genome assembly GCA_002340095.1 of Betaproteobacteria bacterium UBA2592. Taxonomy (GTDB): domain Bacteria; phylum Pseudomonadota; class Gammaproteobacteria; order Burkholderiales; family Rhodocyclaceae; genus Azovibrio. The sequence continues at coordinate 55,499 of DDKS01000044.1, read as the reverse complement.
TTCGGTCTTCTCGCGCCTGACCTCGCGCGAGGCCGAGCATCTGGTGATGCTGGACGAAACCTATCGCATGAACCGCTGGCTGACCGATTGGCCGAGCCGGACCTTCTACGGCGGCGCCTTGCGGGCGGCGGGCAAGAATCGGGAACGGCGCCTGGAACTGACCGGCGTAGCCGAGCGGTTCGCGGCCGTGCTCGACGGCGCGAGCCCGGCGGTGTTCATTCCGACGCCGGACACCACAGCACGGACCCGGAACGGACGGGAGGCCGAGCTGGTGGCAGACCTGTGCGAAGCCATCGTGGCCGGCGGCCTGCCGCTGACAGAGATCGGCATCGTTTCGCCTTACCGGGCCCAGGGGCGCACCCTGCGCAAGCTGCTGGCCGCCCGTTTCGGTCGCGAGGCGGCGCGGCAGGTGGTGGCCGATACCGTGGAACGGATGCAGGGGCAGGAGCGCGAGCTCGTCATGCTCTCGCTGGCCACGGGCGACGAAGTTTTCCTTGCCGCCATCGCCGAGTTTTTCTTCCAGCCGGAGCGGCTCAACGTCTCCGTCACGCGGGCGATGACCAAGCTGATCGTCATCGGCCCGGAAGTCGGCGATCTCCCGGACAACGGCAACGAGACGATCCGGCAGTGGGTGGCCTGGTATCGGGACATGGTCGGCCAGTGCCGAAAGGTGGCGCTGTAGGCATGGCGACATTCATCCCGGAGCGGGTTGGCGCGTCCAGCGCCCGCAGCATCCACATCAAGCGCACCCTCAACGCCCTCGATGACGAGCATGTGGTGCGTACGCCGATCCGGCGCGGCGAGTGGCTGCCCGATTTTTTCGTGCAGCATCGTGAGAACGGTTGGCTGGCCATCGCCGTTGCCGACACTCCGTTTTCTGCCCTCGCCGGCGACCAGTTGTTCGGGAACGAGGAGCGGGCTGCCTTCGAAAAGCTGCTCGCCGACTTCCAGACCTTTCCCGCCATTCCCGATGCCGGGCGGGAGCCTCTTGGCAAGCTGATCCTGCTGTGGAAATGCAAGGCGGACGAGGTGCGAACGGTCGCGGGGCAATACCTCGCCCGGTTTGGTATCCGCCTGCTATCCAGAGATCAGTTCCAGGAGCTGGGCGCCAAGCTGGTATCGCGCCTATTGGCGCCCATTGGCGCCGATATGGAGCAGATCATCCTGAGCCGCTATTTCCCGGAGACGGAGATTCACGCCGCCTGCACGACCCGTCGCCATTTCTTCCGGGACAATTCGGCAAGGCTCCAGCGCTTCTTCCTGGACCACCAACAGGAATGGGCGGCGAAGCTCGACCTCGAACCGCCGCCGGAGCAGGCCGAGGCGGCAAAGGACTTTTCCCTCCGCCTGGTGAATGGCGTGGCCGGCAGCGGCAAGACCCTGATCGCTCTGTCGCGCGCCCTGCTGCTTGCCGAGCTTTACCCGGATCAGCGGATTCTGGTGCTGATCCATAACGCGCCGATCGTTGCCGACATCAAGGCGAAGCTGGCGCGCACCCGAGGCGCCTTGCCGGCCAATCTGGAGATCAACACCTTCTCCGCCTGGGCGCACCGCCAGTGGCGCAATATCCACCGGCGCCTCCTGAAACTGCCGGGCACGGCGCGCGAAGTGGAAGAACTGATCGCGCATTATCGATCCCGCTGGCCGGAGTTGGGGCAGACGGAATCCCAGCTGCGCGAGGAACTCGACTTCATCAACGAGTCGCTGATTGCCGACGCCGAGCAATATGCCGCTGCGAACCGCGCCGGGCGCGGCTTCGCGTTGAGGCCGAAGGAACGAACCGCAGTCTGGGCGCTGTTCCAGGCGGTGACTGCGGCGCTGAACAAGCGCGGCCTGCGACTGTGGAGCGCCGTTCCGCGTGAAATTTGTCTGGCGACGGACCACGAACGCCTGGAGCAATACGACCATGTCCTGATCGACGAAGCGCAATTCTTCGCGCCCTCCTGGTTTCAGGCGGTCAGGCTGGCCATGCGGGAGCAAAGTAGCCTTTTCCTCTGCGCCGATCCGAACCAGGGTTTCATGAAGAACCGCTTGAGCTGGAAGCGGGTCGGGCTGGATGTGTCCGGCCGCACCAAGAAGCTGCGCCGCTCCTATCGGACGACGCAGGCGATTCTCGCCGCGGCCACCCGCATTCTTGCCCGCCATGCCCAAGGCGATCCGGAAGATTTTCTGGTGCCCGATCTGTCCGGCATGGAGCCGGGCACGCCGCCGATGCTCATCCATACCGATTCGCCCCAGGATTCCATCGACCGCCTGGTCAATGAACTGAGCGCCACGATCGGCGAAGGCATCGTCGCGCCGGGCGATGTCCTCGTCATCTACGGCGAGAAGGTGCAAAAGACCCTGCTTTACGACCGCCTCTGCAAGCGCTTTGGCAAAGACAGCGTCTGGTGGCTCAACAAGGACCGCAAGGAGCCGCCAGCCGGCTGCGGACGCGACTACCTGCGTCTTGCCAATCTGGAGACGGCAACGGGGCTGGAAGCGGGCATCGTGTTCCTGATCGGCGTGGAAAATCTTTTCGCCGATGCAGAGATTCCCGATCAAGATGATGATGAGAGAATGGCGGCCAGGGAAGAACAGGCCAGAAAGCTGTACATGGCGATGACACGCGCCGGCTTGCACCTGATCCTCCTGTCGTCCCAGGGGCTTCCGGCAGGCATCGAGGAGGCCTTTCAGATACTGGGGGCCGATGCAATGCAGGTGCAATCAAGAGCGCAGGGGGAAGAGCGCAGGGGGGCAATCATGGCTGACAGGCCGTTGAAAAACATCGGCGGAGGAAATGCCGCCTATGAATTCGCGGCTTTCGAGGGCGGTGTGATTGGCCGGGGAAATTGCTGATTCCACGAGGGAATCAGCAACCAGAAACTGGCGCGCCCGAGACGATTCGAACGTCCGACCCCTGCCTTCGGAGGGCAGTACTCTATCCAACTGAGCTACGGGCGCATGGGAAGGCGGAATCATACCCGGTTTGTCGGGTGGCGTCCATAATCTTGGACGGGCCGGAGACGTTACAGGCTATAATTGCGCGTTATCTTTTTTCATCTTGAGGAAGTCAGCATGGCCGACCAGAAACACTCGTCCAAGTCCATCATGTACATGACTATTGCGGTGGCAGTCTTGCTCATGGTGGTCATCGTCCCTTTCACCATCAAAGGCAGTGCTCCTTCCATGGCGGGCAGTGCTGACGATGCCGAAGTGCGCATCCAGCCGGTGGCCAAGTTCGAACTGAAGCTGGCCGGTGCCGCCGATGCGGCTGCCAGTGCCGGTCCCAAGGACGGCCCCACGGTTTACGCTTCCGTCTGTGGCGCCTGTCACGAAAGCGGCGCGGCCGGTGCTCCCAAGAAGGGGGACAAGGCTGCCTGGGCTCCCCGCATCGCCACCGGCAACAACGCCCTGTACCAGTCCGCCATCGCCGGCAAGGGGGCCATGCCTCCCAAGGGGGGGGCGGCCAACCTCTCCGACGACGAGGTCAAGGCTGCGGTGGACTACCTGGTGGGCAAGTCCAAGTAAGCTTCGGCCCCCCGGTGTTCCCGTCCGGGAGCCCGGGGCCGCGGCAAGGGGCCGTCCTCCCTCCTTGGGAGGCGGCTTTTTTTTCGGCCGTCCCACCGGACGGACCTGCATTTGCGGGAAATTGTTTGCCTCAGGTCTGGAGCGGACATATTAGAATGTCCTTCGTGATCTCCCGGAGCGCTGCCAAGCGGCCATGCCAGCTGCAACCCCGTCCCCTTTTCCTTCGTCCCGGGCGCTGAAGAAGCTGCTGAGCGCCGCGGGGCTCCTGGTGCTGGTCTTCGTGGTGCTGTACCCCTTTCCGTCCGCCGATTCGGTGGCCCAGGGAGTGGGGGGCGGTTCCCGGAGCGAGGGGCAGGCCCGGGCACCAGTGGTCCGTGTCGACGAACCCCTGCTGCCCATCCAGGCCAGCAGCGACCTGAACCCCGCCAAGGTGGCCCTCGGGCGTCAGCTGTTCCATGATCCCCGCCTGTCCCGGGACAACAGCATCAGCTGTGCTTCCTGCCATGATCTTTCCCGGGGTGGGGTGGACGGTCAGGTGCGTTCCATCGGCGTGAGCCGGCGCGCGGGGGGAATCAATGCCCCGACGGTCTTCAACGCGGCCCTCAATTTCCGGCAGTTCTGGGATGGGCGTTCCCCGACCCTGGAGGATCAGGTGGCGGGGCCCATCCACAATCCGGTGGAGATGGATTCGAGCTGGTCCGAGGTGATCGCCAAGCTGCGCCAGGATGCCCGGCTCGAGTCCCAGTTCATCGCCCTCTACAAGTCGCCCCCTTCGGCGGTGACGGTACAGGATGCCATTGCCGAGTTCGAGCGTTCCCTGATCACTCCCTCGCGCCTGGACCGCTGGCTGCAGGGCGATGACGACGCCCTGACTCCCCAGGAGCTGGCCGGTTACGAGCTGTTCAAGCGGCATGGCTGCCCGGCCTGTCATCAGGGGGCCAACGTGGGGGGCAACATGTTCCAACGCTTCGGGGTGATGCAGGATTACTTCGCCGACAAGAAGGAGATCACCCCGGCCGACCTGGGGCGCTACAACGTCACGGGCCGGGAAGAGGACCGGCATGTCTTCAAGGTGCCCAGCCTGCGCAACGTGGCCCGCACCGCCCCGTATTTCCACGACGGGTCGGCGGCGACCCTGGAAGAGGCGGTGAGCCAGATGGGGCGCTTCCAGCTCGGGGTGGAGCTGCCCAGGCAGGATGTGCAGCTGATCGTCACCTTCCTGCGCGCCCTGAACGGCGAGGTGCCCGGACCATGAAGCTGCCGGTTTCCCTGCGCTCCTTGCTGTCCTGGATGCTCCTCGGAGGCTTGGCGGTGGTGCTGGTCGTCCTGTACACCCTGGGCACCCAGGTCAGCAGTGGCGACCGGGTGCAGGTGGAACTGCGGGTGCGCCAGGCCCTGGGGCTGGACACCCGGGTGAATCTGGACGTGCTGCGCCTGCGTCACCGCCAGTTGCTGTACTACGACAGCCTGGCTCTGTCCGCTGCCCAGGTGGAGGCGGCCCTGCAGGCCCTGCAGACGGATTTCGAGCGGGTCGGCCTGCCTGACGCGCTGCAGCCGGCCCGGGACAGCTGGCGCCAGAAACAGCTGGCCATGGAGGATTTCAAACGCCAGAACGCGGTGCTGGGCAATTCCCTGCAGCACTTCATGAACCTGGCCACCCGCCTGCATTCGGACTGGGATTCCACCTCCCGGGTGCCGGTCTCCCTGCTCAATTCCGTCACCCGGGACGTGCTCATCTTCGTCAACGAACAGCAGACCAAGGACATCTTCCTGATCCTGGCCGGGCTCAACCGGCTCGAGGCCGAAGGGCGGCGCTGGCCGGAGCCGGCGGCCACCCAGGCGCGCCTGCTGGCCGCCCATGGCAAGTTGATCGTGAACAACCACCTGCCCGTACAGAACCTGATGCAGGACATTTCCCGCAGCAGCTTCCCTGGTGATCTGGAGCGGGCCTATGGCGACTATGCCCGGGTCTATGCCCAGGCCGAGGCCAGGGCCGAGCATTACCGGCGCCTGCTGGCCATTTTTGCCCTGTTCATGATCGCCTTCGTGGCCCTGATCATGCTGCGCCTGCGCCATACGGCCCTGGAACTGGCTCGCAGCCACAGCCTGCTCGACAACGTGGCGGATCACCTGGGAGAGGGCATTCTCAGTTTTGACGGGCGTGGCCGGCTCAATTTCATGAACCGTCGGGCCGAAGTCCTCCTGGGCCGCAGCGAGAGCGAACTGCTCGGCCAGCCGGTGGAGCGCATCCTGCCGGCGGATGGGGTGCGGGACTCCTCATTCCGGGCCGCTCTGGCCGCCGGACGGCCCTTCGAGGGGGAGGAGCAGGTGTGCCGGCCCGATGGTTCGCTCCTGCCCGTGGCTTTCCTCGGGGGACCCTTGCCCCGGCTGGATGGCGGTACCGGGCCGCAGGGTTATGTGACCTCCTTCCGGGATGTGAGTGCCCAGCGCCAGGCCGAGGCACGTCTGCGCCTCGCGGCCCGGGTGTTCGACAGCCTTTCCGAAGCCATGACCATCACCGGGCCGGACGGACGCATCCAGTCGGTGAACCCGGCCTTCACCAGCATCACCGGCTATACCGAGGCGGAGGCGATCGGCCACAAGCCGGGCAGCCTGCTCGGTTCGGGGTTGCACGACGAGACGTTCTACCGGGAGATGTGGCGTGTCCTGACCGAGGAGGGCAAATGGCAGGGCGAGATCATCAACCGGCGCAAGAGCGGCGAAACCTATCCCGAGTGGCTGTCCATCACGGCGGTGAAGGACGAATCGGGCAAGGTGTTCCAGTACATCGCCCTGTTCTCGGATATTTCCGAACGCAAGCAGGCGGAGGCTTACATCCATCATCTGGCCTATCACGATCCCCTGACCGGGCTTGCCAACCGCCTGCTCTTCAACGACCGGCTCGAGAATGCCATGCACCAGGCGCACCGGACCCGGCGCCCGCTGGCCATCATGCTGCTCGACCTGGACCGGTTCAAGTCCATCAACGACACCCTCGGCCATGGGGCGGGGGACATCCTGCTCAAGTCGGTCAGCCAGCGCCTGAGCCGCCTGCTGCGGGAAGGGGATACCCTGGGCCGCCTGGGGGGCGACGAATTCGCCCTGCTGTTGCCGGAAATCACCTCCCATGCGGATGCCGCCAGCCTCGCCAGCCGCATGCTGGCCGAGTTCGAAACGCCCTTCGATCTGGATGGCCGTGAGGTGTTCACCACCACCAGCATCGGCATTGCCGTCTATCCCTCGGATGGAGAGACGCCCCAGGTACTGCTCAAGCATGCGGACGTGGCCCTCTACAATGCCAAGGATGCCGGCCGTTCCGCCTTCCGTTTCTTCCTGCAGAGCGACAGCGACAATTCCCTCGAGCGCCTCGAACTGGAAACCGACCTGCGCCATGCGGTGGCCCGGGATGAACTGCGTCTTTACTACCAGCCCCAGGTGGATGCCCGTACCGGCCTCATCCAGGGGGTCGAGGCCCTGGTGCGCTGGCAGCATCCGCGCCGGGGCCTGTTGTTGCCGAGCCGCTTCATCCATCTGGCGGAGACGACCGGCTACATCGACGTGCTCGGGCGCTGGTGCCTGGAAACCGCCTGTCGCCAGTTGCGGGAGTGGCAGGCCATGGGGCTGCCGATCCAGCAGGTGGCGGTCAATGTCTCGGCGCGGCAGCTGCGCAACCCGGGCTTTGCCGACATGGTGGCCGAGATTCTGCGGGAAACGGAGCTGCCCCCCTCTTGCCTGGAGTTGGAACTGACCGAGACCTCGCTGGCGGAGGAACCCGAGCGCATCTTCCACCTCTTCGCCCAGCTGCGCGAATGGGGCGTCCGCATCGCCATCGACGACTTCGGCACGGGCTACTCTTCCCTTTCCTACCTGTCCCGTTTCCCGGTGGATGTGGTCAAGATCGACCAGAGCTTCATCCAGGGTCTGGGCCAGGAGCCCGAAGCCCGGTCGGTGGTGCAGGCCATCATCCTGCTGGCCCACGCCCTGTCCATGAAGACCGTGGCCGAGGGCGTGGAAACCGAAGCCCAGCGCAAGCGCCTGCTGGAGCTGGAGTGCAACCAGCTGCAGGGCTATCTCTTCGCCCGCCCCTGCCCGCCCCAGGCGCTGCTGGATCTTCCCTGTGTGGCGGATGACGGAGGGCTGGCGTGATGACGATCCAGACGGCAAGACCCAGTGAAATCGTCGCCTACCTGGACCAGTACGTGATCGGCCAGGAAGAGGCCAAGCGGGTGCTGGCGGTGGCGGTCTACACCCATTACCGCAAGCTGGCCCTGGCCCGGGGCGGTGCCCTGTCCATGGACAAGAGCAACGTGCTCATCATCGGCCCCTCCGGCTGCGGCAAGACCCTGTTGTGCGAGACCCTGGCGCGACTGTTGCAGGTGCCCTTCGTCACGGCGGACGCGACTTCCCTGGCCCAGACCCGTTTCGTGGGGGAGGAGATCGAGGCCATCATGGAGCGGCTCATGGAGAAGGCCGGGGGCCAGGCCGAGCTGGCCAGCCAGGGCATCGTCTTCATCGATGAGGTGGATAAGCTCAAGGCCGGCGGTGACGGCCAGCCCCGCCTGGTATCCGGCGAGAGCGTCCAGCATGCCTTGCTCAAGATCATGGAGGGAGCGCCGGTGCGGCTACGCGACGGCCGGGTCGTCGATACTTCGGGCATCCTCTTCATCTGCGGTGGTGCCTTCGTGGGCCTGGAGCAGATCATGGCCCGCACCCACAGCTTCGGCTACATCGGCACCGCCCAGGGGGAGGACGAGGGCATCCTCGAGCGCATCAACCGCCGGGTGAAGCCCACCGACCTGTTCGAATTCGGGCTGATTCCCGAATTCACCGGGCGCCTGCCCGTGGTGGCGCGGTTGCGCGAGCTGTCCAAGGACATGCTGGTGCGCATCATGGTGGAGCCGCGTCAGGCCCTGTACCGGCAGTTCCGCGAGATTCTCGCCCGGGAAGGGGTGGAGCTGAAGGTGGCGCCCGCCGTGTTCCAGCAGATTGCCGACATCGCCCATGAATACCGGACCGGGGCCCGCAGTCTGCGCGGCATTTTCGAGGAGATGCTCAATCCGGTGTTGTTTACCGTGCCGGATCGGCCGGAGGTGCGCCAGGTGGTGATCCGTTCCCTGTTCGAGCCGCCCGAGTTCATCGCCCCCTGATTCCGGTCGGGCGCATTTCCCGTTTCAGCCCGTCTCCAGCGCGGCGGCCAGTCCGGGCAGGGCCGCCAGGGTGTTGTGCCGCAGCCGGGCGGCCAGTTCCACCTCCGGCTCCTGCAGCAGTTCCGCCAGCGCCCGGCCGATGCGGGGCAGTTCCGCCGGGCTGTTGCGGCCCCGGGGCAGCCAGCTGGGCGGGATGTCCGGGGCGTCCGTCTCCAGCACCAGGGCCTCCCGCGGTAATTCCCGGGCCAGCCTGCGGATGCGGGTGCTGCCGCTGTAGGTGAGGGTGCCGCCGAAACCCAGCCGGAACCCCAGTTTGAGAAATTCCTCCGCCTGCTGGCGGCTGCCGTTGAAAGCATGGGCAATGCCGCCGGCGACCCGGATGCGGCGCAGGTGCTTGAGCACCTGATCCACGGCCTGGCGCACATGCAGCACCACGGGCAGGTCGAATTCCCGGGCCAGCTTGAGCTGCGCGACGAAGAAGCGTTCCTGGCAGGCAAAGTCCCCGTGGGGCGCATGGCCGTCCAGGCCGATTTCCCCCAGCGCTACCGGGCGCCGCTCTGCCAGCCGGGCCGCCAGGCCCTCCAGGTCGGTGGCGGCGGCTTGATGCACGTAGAGGGGATGGATGCCGTAGGCCGGGACACAACCCGGGTAGCGCTGGCAGCAGGCATCGACCGCAGCGCAGTTGGCCAGGCCGATGGCGGGCACCAGGGCGGCGGCCACGCCGGCGGCCCTGGCGGCCTGCCACACCTGGTCCCGGTCCGGGGCGAATTCCGGCGCGTCCAGGTGGCAGTGGCTGTCGATCCACAAGCCCGGGACGGTGCCGGGGTCGCCGGGGCGGCTCATGGCAGGAAGGGGAACTCCGGCTCCGGCCGCCGGCCCAGGATCAGGTCCGCCAGCGCGGCGGCGGAGCCGCAGGCCAGGGTCCAGCCCAGGGTGCCATGTCCGGTGTTGAGCCAGAGGTTCTGCAGGGCGGGGGCCCGTCCCACCAGGGGAACGTTGGAGGGGGTGGCCGGGCGCAGGCCGCACCAGAACACGGGCTCGCCCTGGGGGCGCAGGTCCGGGAACAGGGTCCGGGCCCGGCCCAGCAGGGCTTTGCAGCGTACCGGGTTCAGTTCCAGGTTGTAGCCGTTGAATTCGGCCGTGCCGGCAATGCGCAGGCGCTGCCCGAGGCGGGAAAAGACGAGCTTGTGGCCATCATCGGTGAGGCTGACCGTGGGGGCGATGCTGTCGGCTCCCAGGGCGAGGGTGGCGGAATAGCCCTTGGCGGGATAGACGGGCAGACGGAGGCCATGCGGGCGCAGGAAGGGGGCGGAGTAGCTGCCCAGGGCGACGACGCAGGCATCGGCCGACACGGTTTCACCGGATTCCAGGCGTACTCCCGTGACCCGGTCCTGTTCCAGGGTGAGGCCGGTGATCGGGGTGCTGTAGCGAAACTGGACCCCCGCCGCCGCCGCCCGCTCCGCCAGGGCCTGGGTGAAGCGGTGGGCGTCGCCGGATTCGTCCGAGGCGGTGTAGTCGCCCCCCACGAGCAGGGGGCGGGCGGCCGCCAGGCTCGGTTCGATGGCGATGCACTCATCTGCCCGGATGGGGCGTCGGTCGAGGCCGAAATCCTGCATCAGCCGGGCGGCCTCGACGGCGCGGGCGAACTCGCGCCGGTCCGTGTAGATGTGCAGGATGCCCTTTTCCAGGCAGTCATAAGCGGCGCCGAAGGCCGGTCCCAGTTCCCGGCGCAGGGCCTGGAGCCGGGCGCGACTGTAGAGGGCGAGCCCGACGATGGCGCGGATGTTTTCCCGGGTGCGGCCGGGCAGGCAGTTGCCCAGGAAGGCGAGTCCCCAGCGCAGCAGGTCAAGGTCGAGGCGGGGCCGGAACAAGAGGGGCGCGTCCTCCTTGCCCAGCCAGCGCAACACTTGAGCGATGGCGTGGGGATTGGCCCAGGGCTCGGCATGGGAAACGGAAATCTGGCCGCCATTGGCAAAGCTGGTTTCCATGCCAGCCGCCGTCTGCCGCTCCAGCACCGTGACCTGGCAGCCGGCCTGGTGTAGGTACCAGGCACTGGCAGTGCCGACCACGCCGGCCCCCAGCACCAGGATCTTCATGGTTCCATCTCCAGGCGGGTCCGGTGGATGCGCACCACGTGGGGGATGAGGCGCAGATTACGCATGACCTGGGCCAGGTGGGAGCGGCCGCCGACCTGAATGGTGAAGTGCAGCCGGGTAAACAGCCGCTCGGGATCGCCCTCCATGGAAACATGCTCGATGTTCGAACCGGAATCGGAGATGGCGGTCGCCACCTGGGCGAGCACGCCCCGGGCATTCTTCACCTCGACATCGATGCGCACCTCGAACAGGGCGCCGGGGGAGGGCTCCCATTCCACATCGATCCACTTGTGCGGCTCATGGGAGCGGGACTTGCGGATTACCGGGCAGTCATGGGTGTGCACCACCAGTCCCTGGCCTTTCTTGATGGAGCCGATGATGGGGTCGCCGGGGATGGGCTGGCAACACTTGGCCAGCTGGATGGCCATGCCCTCGGTGCCCCGGATGGTCAGGCTGCCCGGGGTGGCGGCGATGGGAATGGCGTCTTCCGCCAGCAGACGGCGGGCTGCCACGGCTGCCAGGCGCTTGCCCAGGCCGATGTCGGTGAAGACATCCTTGATGGAGCGGTTGCCGGAGGCCTTCACCAGACGTTCCCAGGCGGCGGCGGGAATTTCCGCGGGTTGCACCCCCAGGTTGTGCAGTTCCTGATTGAGCAGGCGCTCGCCCAGGGCGGCGGACTCCTCGTTTTGCACCGTGCGCAGGAAGTGGCGGATCTTGCTGCGTGCCCGGCCGGTCTTGACGTAGGCGAGCCAGGCCGGGTTGGGGTTGGCGTGGGCGGCGGTGACGATTTCCACCACATCGCCATTCTTCAGTTCCGTGCGCAGGGGTACCAGCTCGTGGTTGATGCGGGCGGCAATGCAGCAGTTGCCCACGTCCGTGTGGATGGCATAGGCCATGTCCACCGGCGTGGCTCCCTGGGGCAGGGCGAGGATCTTGCCCTTGGGGGTGAATACATAGACCTCGTCCGGGAACAGGTCGATCTTGACGTTCTCGAAGAATTCCGAGGAGTCGGCCCCCTGCATTTCCAGCAGGGACTGCAGCCATTTGTGGGTGCGGATCTGCAGGTCGGCGCCGCTGTGTTCCGCATCCTTGTAGAGCCAGTGGGCGGCCACACCTTCCTGGGCCACGTGGTGCATGGCTTCGGTGCGGATCTGCACTTCCACCGGCGTGCCGTAGGGGCCGATCAGGGTGGTGTGCAGGGACTGGTAGCCATTGGCCTTGGGAATGGCGATGTAGTCCTTGAACTTGCCGGGCACGGGCTTGTAGAGGGCATGCAGGGCGCCGAGGGCCAGGTAGCAGGTGGGAATGTCCTTGACCACGACCCGGAAGCCGTAGATGTCCAGCACCTGGGAGAAGGAAAGCTGCTTCTCCTCCATCTTGGAATAGATGGAATAGAGGCTTTTCTCGCGGCCGAACACCTGGGCGAGGATGCCCACTTCATCCATCTTGGCGCGGATGCTCTCCAGGATGCGCGAGAGCAGTTCCTTGCGGTTGCCCCGGGCGGCCTGCATGGCCTTGGCCAGCACCTGGGCGCGCATGGGGTGGATGAGCCGGAAGGAGGTGTCCTGCAATTCCCGGAACATCTTGTTGAGACCCAGGCGGTTGGCGATCGGGGCATAGATTTCCAGGGTTTCCCGGGCGATGCGGCGGCGCTTGTCGGGACGCACAGCCGCCATGGTCTGCAAGTTGTGGTGCCGGTCCGCCAGCTTGATCAGCACCACCCGCAGGTCGCGGGCCATGGCCAGGAGCATCTTGCGAAAGTTCTCGGCCTGGGCTTCCTGGTGGGAGGCGAATTCGATCTTGTCGAGCTTGGAAAGCCCGTCCACCAGATCGGCCACGCCCTGGCCGAAATGTTCCACCAGCTCGGCCTTGGTGACGCCGGTATCCTCGAGCACGTCGTGCAGCAGGGCGGCGCAGATGGCGTCCGCGTCCATGTGCCACTCGACGATGGCGCCGGCGACGGACAGGGGGTGGGTGATGTAGGCTTCGCCGGAGAGGCGGGTCTGGTGTTCGTGGGCCTTGTCGGAAAAGCGCACGGCCGCCTTGACCCGTTCTACTTCTTCCGGGGTCAGGTAGTCGAGGCTGTCGATGAAGACCCGGTAGGCCGGGTCATCGGGGGAGAGGGCGCAGAAGCCCTCGGGGTTGGCAGAAGGCGAAGGGGAGGGGCCGGGAGGCGAGGTCGGGACGCTGGGGCTGGCCATGAGTCACGCTCGCCTCGGGGCTTCAGGCCTGACCGCGGTTGAGGATTTCCCGGCCGACCTTGTTCATTGCGATTTCCCGCAGCGCCATGACGGTGGGCTTGTCCTTCTCGCCTTCCACCAGGGGGGTGGCACCGGAGGCCAGCTGGCGGGCGCGGTGGGCTGCCGCCAGCGTCATTTCGAAACGGTTGGGGATGTTCTTCAGGCAATCTTCGACGGTAATGCGGGCCATGATGCGTTCTCGGATCGGTTCAGGTCAGTCGGGCAAACAGGGCGGCGTGGCGCAAGCGCTGGGTTTCGAGCCGCAGGCGGGAAGCGCGAACGACAGCGGAGAAGTCCGCCAAGGCTGTCTGCAGGTCATCATTAATAATAACATAGCCGAATTCTCCCACATGGCTCATCTCCTCCCGGGCCGCGGCCAGGCGTCGGGCGATGACTTCGGGGCTGTCCGTTCCCCTTCCCTGGAGCCGCTGGCTCAAGATCTCCATGGAAGGGGGCAGAATGAACAGGCTGATGGCGTCGGGAAAGATCTGCCGCACCTGGCGGGCGCCCTGCCAGTCGATTTCCAGCAGCACGTCACGGCCTGCCGCCCGTTCCGCTTCGATCCAGCGTTTCGATGTGCCGTAGTAGTTGCCATGCACTTCGGCCCATTCGAGGAAGTCGCCAGCTTCGACCATGGCCTTGAAGCGGTCCACGTCGATGAAGTGGTATTCCCGCCCATCCGCCTCGCCGGGACGTGGGGCGCGGGTGGTGTGCGAGATGGACAGGCCGATGCCCGTCGTGGAAGCCAGCAGCTGGCGGACCAGGGTGGTTTTGCCGGCCCCGGAGGGGGCGGCGACGATGAAGAGCAAACCGGACATGGGAAGCTTTCTTGCGCAAAAACGTTATTCTCACCTAAAGACAGTAAAATCCGGCAAACATTCCGGTGTCCGGCTTTGGTGGGGGAGGGGGCTTTGAGGGCAGGGGGCGCATGGCGGTTGCTGGCGGTGAATCTGGTGCTCACCCTGTCCTATTGGGGGCTGACCCGGCTTGCCGTGCACCTGTTCGACGCCCATGCGGTCCTGCCCATGCCCTTCTGGCCCGGGGCCGCGCTGGGGCTGGCGGCCGGGATGCTGGGCGGCTGGCGCTGGGCTCCAGGCATCTTGCTGGGGTCCGGGCTCGCCCATCATCTCGCCCTGGAGACTCCCCTGGCGCTTGCCTGCAGCCTGGCGCTGGGCAACACCCTGGTGCCGTTCTGGATGGCCACGGAAATCCGTAGCCGCGCCAGCCGCATGCCGCCCTTCTTCACCCTGGCCGATGTGGCCCGGTTCGTGGGATTCGGCGCCCTGCTGGCTCCCGCTCTGGCCGGTTTCTGGGGCGTTTGCAGCCTGCTGCTCTGGGGGCGCGCCGATCCTGCGGCAGCGGGCGAGCTCTGGTTGCGCTGGTGGGTGGGCCATGCCAGCGGCGTGTTCGTCCTGGCGCCCCTGTTCCTGTGTTGCTGGTACGACCGGCGCCTGTTGTCCGGCACCCGTCTGCTGGAATTCCTGTTTGTATCCGGAGGCGCCCTGGTGCTGGCCGTTGCCGTGTTCTTCGGCATCCATGCCCAGGTGCACCCGGTCATCGGTCTACATTTCCTGCTCATCCTGCCCCTGGCCTGGGTGGCCATCCGCTTCCCGCCCCGGGAGGTGGCCCTCCTGCTGCCCCTGCTCATGGCCGTCGCAGCCTGGGGCACCCTGGAGGGACTGGGACCCTTTGTCCACGCGGGCAACGCCAGGCCACTGCTTACTGTGGGCCTGCTGGCCATGAGCCTGGCGGCGGCCTGTCTGCTCATCAGCGCCATCTCGGCGGAGCGCCAGGATGTCCTCACTTCCCTGGCCAGCAGCGAAGCCCGGCAACGCACCATCTTTTCCACGGCCAGTGTCGGCATCGCCCTGGCCGATTTCGAGGGACGGCTGCTGGAGGTAAACGGCGTCTATGGCCGGATGCTGGGCTATGAGCCCACCGAGATGCTGGGCATGCGGGTGTCCCAGTTCACCTACCCGGAGGACTTGGCCCAGGAGTTGGATTTCCTTGCGGCCATCGCCCGGGGCGAACGGGATACCTACCAGATGGAGAAACGCTACATCAGCCGGGACGGGCGGGAGTTCTGGGTAGAGTTGTCGGTCGGTTGCCAGCGTGATCCGGAGGGACGGCCGCTGCACCTGATCGGCGTGGTGAGCGACATTACCGAGCGCAAGCGGGATCAGGCCGCCCTGCGCCTGATGGGGGAGGTGTTCCGCCAGGCCGGGGAGGCGATCCTGGTGACGGATCACGACAACCGCATCGTCATGGTGAACCAGGCCTTCACCGCCCTGACCGGGTATGCGCCGGAGGAAGTGCTGGGGAAGAACCCCCGCCTGTTGTCGGCGGGCAGGACTTCCCGGGAGACCTACCGGAAGATGTGGGTGGCGCTGCACCAGCGCGGGCACTGGCAGGGTGAGGTATGGGACCGGCGCAAGGACGGAGGGGTGTATCCCAAGCTGCTTTCCATTTCGGTGTTGAAGGATGCCCGGGGCCGGGTCACCCACCATATCGCCAGTTTTACCGATATCAGCGAGCACAAGGAGGCGGAAGATCGCATCCGTTATCTCGCCCTGCATGACACTCTGACCGGGCTGCCCAACCGTCTCAGCCTCCAGGAGCGGCTCAGCCAGGCCCTGCAGACGGCCGAGCGACGCCGGGAAATGCTCGGGGTGATCTTCGTCGATCTGGATCGCTTCAAGCTGATCAACGACACCCTCGGGCATCACGCCGGTGACGCCATGCTGATTCAGCTTGGACGCCGGTTGCAGCAGAACGTGCGCAGCAACGATGTGGTGGCGCGGCTCGGGGGCGACGAGTTCGTGGTCGTGGTGACAGGGGCCGATGACGTGGATACGGTCCTGGCCGTGGCCGAGAAGCTGCTCGAAGCCCTGCGCCAGCCCTACCAGATCGAAGGGCAACTGCTGCACACCACGCCAAGCCTCGGGCTGAGCTTCTACCCCCGGGACGGCAAGGACGTGGAAAGCCTGATGCGCAACGCCGATGTGGCCATGTACCACGCCAAGTCCCGGGGCCGTAACGGCCTGCAGTGCTATGAACCCGCCCTCAACCTTGCCGCCAGCGACCGGCTTTCCCTGGAGAGCCGCCTGCCCCGGGCGCTGGCCGGGGGCGAGTTCCGGCTCTACTACCAACCCAAGGTCGACGGGCAAAGCGGTTGTCTGGCGGGGGTCGAGGCCCTGGTGCGCTGGCAGGACCCGGAACGGGGCATGGTGCCGCCCGACCGCTTCATCCCCGTGGCCGAGGAAACCGGCCTGATCGTGCCCCTCGGGGCCTGGGTGCTGGAGGAGGCCTGCCGCCAGCGCCGGGCCTGGTACGACCAGGGGCTGCCGGCCTTTCGGGTGGCCGTCAACCTGTCCCCCCTACAGTCCCGGCAGGAGGATTTCCTCTCCCATGTGGCCGCCCTGCTGGCGCAATACGGCCTCCAGCCCGGCGATCTGGAGCTGGAGATCACGGAAAGCGCCGCCATGCGCGACCCCCTCGAAACCATCGGCATTCTCAAGCGGATCAAGGAGATGGGCATTTCCCTGGCAATCGACGATTTCGGCACGGGCTATTCCTCCCTCGCCTACCTGAAACTGCTGCCCATCGACACCCTGAAACTGGACCGTTCCTTCGTCCAGGATATCGATGCCGGAGGGGATGACGCGGTGATCTGTTCCGCCACCATCGCCCTGGCCCATGCCTTGGGTCTGGCCGTGGTGGCCGAAGGTGTGGAGAACGCGGCCCAGGAGGATTACCTGCTGCGTCTGGGCTGTGACCAATTGCAGGGTTACCGCTTCAGCAAGCCCCTGCCCGCAGCGGAGCTGGAGCTTCTGCTGGCAGGGCTGGACGAGGGGTTCTGCCTCCGGCAGCCCCGTTGACTCCCGCAGGCCCTGCCCCGGGCGGACCGGGTTGAGGGGGCTGATCGGGAATGTGCCTGGCCGCTGGCGGGGTTTCAGTTTCCCAGGGTGTCCAGTCCGTCCTCATCCAGGGCGCGGTGGTCGGGGACTTCCAGGGAGAGCAGGTGGCGCTGGGCCTTCACCAATTGTTCGGCGGCGCGACGAAAGAGGCTGCCCTGCTGCAGCCGGTTTTCCATCTCGCGGATATCCATCTGTCCGGCCGCGCCGGCCACCAGGAGGGATTCCTTCGGCGCAGCGTAACTGCGTTCCGTCGATTCCAGTGCCATTTCCAGGGCTGTCGGGCTGAAGTCGGATCGGCTGCCGTCGCTGGCGAGGCAGAGGGCTTGCAGGGCTTCCTGGAAATGCCGGCATTCCCGTTCGCAAGCCCCTCCGGTGGCGAGGGCCGCGCCGTGCTGGGCCAGGTCACAGGTGGCCTGCTGGTAGCGCAACACCCGCAGGCTGCGGGCCAGGGCTTCCACCAGGGTGGCGGGCAAGGGGGCGGCGCTGATGTGACGGATGTAATCGTTGATGGCCTTGCCCAGGTCGTTGAGGGTGTCCCGCTGGCGCGCAATATGGGCCATGTTTGGGGCAGGGGTGGCGGCCTGGTGCAGGCATTCGGCGGCCAGGGTCTGGCTGTGGGCCAGTTCGAGGCGCAGGGCGCGCAGGGCCAGGTCCGGGATGCTGAGAATGTTGCGATCCAGGTAGCGGGGTTTCGAGGCTTCTTCATGGTGGGTGCGGAAGCGCGCCGCCAGTCCCCGGATCAGCCAGGGGTCCAGGGGAACCATCAGGGCTACCCCGAGCAGGTTGAAGACGGTGTGGAACATGGCCACCATTA
The DNA here is from genome assembly GCA_002340095.1 of Betaproteobacteria bacterium UBA2592. Classification (GTDB taxonomy): domain Bacteria; phylum Pseudomonadota; class Gammaproteobacteria; order Burkholderiales; family Rhodocyclaceae; genus Azovibrio. Next base: position 37,775 of record DDKS01000044.1, on the reverse strand, counting down.
CCGCCGGAGAGGCGGGCTGGGCGAGGAATTCCTGGATTTCCTCGAGGAAGTTGACCAGGAAGGGCAGCAGGATCAAGGCCACCAGGCCGGTGATGATGTTGAACACCACGTGGGCGGCGGCCACCCGCCTGGCGTTGGCGGTGGCGCCCAGGGCCGAGAGGATGGCGGTGGAGGTGGTGCCGATGTTGGTACCGATCACCATGGCACAGGCTGCCTCGATGCTCAGCAGTCCGCCCTGGGCAGCGGTGATGACGATGGCGATGACGGCGCCGGAGGCCTGCATCAGCACCGTGAGCAGGGTACCGATGCCCACCAGCAGCAGGTAGCCCATGAAGCCGGGGTGGGCGAAATCCTCCAGGGAGGTCTGGGTGCCCAGGCCGGAAAAACTGTCCTTCAGGACATCGATGCCCAGGAACAGAATGCCGAAGCCGGCGAGTGCTTGCCCCAGGGCCCGGCTGCGGGCGCCCCGGGCCGCCAGCATCAACACGGCGCCGACGCCGACGAAGGGCAGGGCAAAGCTGTCGATCTTGAAACTGAAGCCGAGGGCGGCTACCAGCCAGGCATTCAGGGTGGTGCCCACGTTGGAGCCGAAGATCACCCACAGGGCGTTACGCAGGGAAAGCAGGCCGGAATTGACGAAGCCGATGGTGGCCACGGTCACTGCCGTGGAGGATTGCACCAGGGCGGTGATCATGATTCCGGTGAGCAGGCCGCGACTGCGGGTCGAGGTCCATTCTCCGAGGATGTCCTCGAGGGCGCGGCCGGCGGCGAGTTTGAGACCCTCCGTGAGCATGTGCATGCCCAGAAGGAAGAGCCCCACCCCGCCGATGAAGCCTCCGATCAGGGCTGTGGCGGAGAGGGGTTCTGCCGCCATGATGGAGGGTCAGCGGCTGCTGCTGGAGGTGGCGGTGGAAGAGGCGGAATTGGCGAGGCTGGCATCGATGCGCCGGGCTTCCGCATCACTGATGATCTGCATCACGTTGACCACCTTGCGTACCCCGGCTGTGTTGCGGGCCACCTGGATGGCGGCCTGGGCCTCGCGGTCGGTGACAATGCCGAGCAGGAATACGGTGCCGGCTTCGGTGACCACCTTCACGTGGTTGGCGGCAAATTGGTTGTTGTCGATGAAGCGGGCCTTCACCTTGGAGGTGATGTAGGTGTCGTTGCTGCGTGAAGTGAGGGTGCTGTTGCCGGCCACCACCAGTTCGTTCCAGATGCCCTGGACATTCTCGATGCGGCTCACCTCCTCGGCCACCCGGGCCTTGGTGGCTTCGTCGGGCACTTCGCCAGTGAGCAGCACCCGGCGGTTGTAGCTGGTGAAGTTGATGTGGGCGCGGTCGCGAATTTCCTTGCTGAGCCGGCCGACAGCCTTCAGTTCGATGGCCTCGTCGTCAGTCTGCACGCCGACGGAGCGGCGGTCGGTGGCGGCCAGGACGCCCACGGTGGCACCCGCCACGGCGACCCCGAAACAGCCCTGCAGGGCGGGCAGGGCCAGACCGAGGCTGATCAGACCCAGCAGGGAACGGCGGGTGGGGTGGTGGCTTTGGTTCATTCATCTACTCCCATCAGCAGACTGTCGATGCCGTCGCACAGACAGTGGATCATCAGCAGGTGGACTTCCTGGATGCGGGCCGTGCGTTGGGCCGGTACGCACAGGTGGATGTCCTCGTCGCCCAGCAGCCGGCCGATCTCGCCCCCGTCCCGGCCAGTGAGGGCGATCACCCTCATGTCCTGTTCGCGGGCGGCCTTGATGGCCTCGATCACGTTGGCGGAGTTGCCGGAGGTGGAGATGGCCAGCAGCACGTCGCCGGCGCGGCCCAGGGCGCGCACCTGGCGCGCAAAGACATGGGTGTAGCCGTAGTCGTTGCCCACGGCGGTGAGGATGGAACTGTCGGTGGTCAGGGCGATGGCGGCCAGTTCCTGGCGTTCCACCTCGAAGCGGCCCACCAGTTCGGCGGCGAAGTGCTGGGCGTCGGCGGCGGAACCACCGTTGCCACAGGCCAGTATCTTGCCGTCATTGAGCAGGGCCTGGGTCAGCACCTCGGTGGCGGCTGCCAGGGGCGCTGCCAGCAGTTCGACGCTGTCTAGCTTGGTGCGGGCGCTGTCCTCGAAGTGCTGGCTGACGCGGGCAATCAAATCCATTGTGTTCTCTAGGGTTTAGCAGGCCGTTGAAAACCTACTGCGGTGGGCCATCTGCGGCGTTGCGCGGTGCTCGCTCCCTCGCCTATCTATTTGATATGTCTCGGTCGCTGCGCTCCGTGCGCCTTGCATCTGGCCATCCTCGCTACGTTTTTCAACGGCCTGTTAGTGGCTGTTTACCAGACCGATTCTAGCATCAGAGTTCCATCAGGATTTCGAACTCCAGGCGTTTCCAGGGGTCGGGGTCGTCCCGCAGGCGGGAAATGCGGGCGCTCAGGGGCTCGCCCCGATCGAGGGCGGCGGCCACGGTCCGATTTTCCCGGCGCGGCACGTAACCCAGCTTGTGGCCCCGCCATTCCACCCGCACCGCCATGGGATCATGGGGGTTGTCCGGTTCCCGCACCAGTTCCAGGCGGTCGCCCACCTGCAGGTCGGCGCGCAGGTGCTTCAGGGCGTGGAACTGGCTGCCGGCCAGGGGCGAGGATTGCACCAGGATGCGGATGCGCTCCGGAGCCTGGGCGCTTCCCAGCCAGAGGGCGAGCAGCAGGAAGGCCAGGTCAATCCGCCTGAAAGGCATCTTTCAGCCACTCGATGGCGCCGGGGTCGAGCCGGTCCAGGAGGATGCAGTCGAAGCGGCATGGGCGTTCGCCATGCCCGGCCAGCCAGTGCCGGGCGGCGAGGATCAGGCGCTGCCGCTTGGCGGCGGTGATGCTGGCCCCGGCGCTGCCGTATCCCGCATGGCGGCGCAGGCGCACCTCCACGAATACGGTGCTGGGGCCGTCCTGGCAGACCAGGTCGATCTCCCCGCCCCGAACCCGGAAGTTGCGGGCCAGGATGCGCAAGCCCCGCTGCTCCAGATGGGCTGCCGCCAGGGCCTCGGCCCGGGCTCCGTCCATGGTATCTTTGCGCGCACCTGCCATCGTGAGCACTCATGACAAAAGAATTGGCGCCATTGTACGTGGTCCCCACCCCTCTGGGGAATCTCAAGGACATCAGCGAGCGGGCCCGGGAGGTCCTGTGCAGCGTTGCCTGGGTGGCGGCGGAAGACACCCGCCACAGCGGCCCGTTGCTCAAGCACCTGGGGGCTTCGGCTCGCTTGCTGGCCGCCCATGAGCACAACGAAGCCGGTGCGGCGGCGCAGATCCTGGAACGTCTCGAAGCGGGGGAGGCCGTGGCCCTGGTCTCCGATGCGGGGACGCCCGGCATTTCCGATCCCGGGGCGCGCATCGTCGCCCGGGTGCGCGCGGCGGGTGGCCGGGTGGTGCCCCTGCCCGGCCCCTGTGCCGCCACCACGGCCCTGTCGGGGGCGGGGCTGGAGGATGAGCACTGGCTCTTCTACGGCTTCCTGCCCGCCAAATCCGGCCAGCGCAGGAAGGCCCTGGAAACCCTGCAGGCCCTGCCCTATGCCCTGGTGTTCTACGAGGCGCCGCACCGGGTGCTGGAAACTGTGGCCGACCTGGCGGCCGTGCTGGGGGAGGATCGCACCCTGGTGGTGGCCCGGGAGTTGACCAAGCTGTTCGAAACCCTGCACAGCCTGCCCCTGGGCGAGGCCCTGGCGTGGCTGCAGGCCGATCCGAACCGGCAGAAGGGCGAGTTCGTCCTGATCGTGTCCGGCTGCTCCGAGGGGCAGGATGATGGTGAAGCCGAACGGGTGCTGCAGCTGCTGCTCGCCGAAAACCTGCCCGTGAAACAGGCGGCCAGGCTCGCGGCCGCCATCAGCGGCGGCAGCAAGAATGTTCTCTATGAGCGCGCCCTGGCCCTGAAGGGCTAAAATCCCCCCGATAGAACCCAGTCGGTCCTCAATACCGAATCCACGAGAGCGTCTTCATGCAACAAATCACGATCACCCGCCCCGACGACTGGCACCTGCACCTGCGTGATGGCGAGGCCCTGGCCGCCGTCCTGCCCCACACCGCCCGCCAGTTCGGCCGGGCCATCGTCATGCCCAACCTGAAACCGCCGGTCACCACTGTCGAGCTGGCGGCTGCCTACCGCCAGCGCATCCTGGCGGCCCTGCCCGCCGGCATGGCCTTCGAGCCCCTGATGACCCTGTATCTGACGGATAACACACCGCCCGAGGAAATCGGCAAGGCGGTGGCTTCAGGCTTTGTCAAGGCCGTGAAGCTCTACCCGGCCGGGGCCACCACCAATTCCGATGCGGGGTTGACCCGGATCGAGAAAGCCTACGCCACCCTGGCGGAAATGGAGCGCCTGGGCCTGCCCCTGCTGGTGCATGGGGAGGTGACGGACCCGGCCATCGATCTCTTCGACCGGGAAAAGGTTTTCATCGACACGGTGCTGGAGCCCCTGCTGCGGCGCTTCCCCAAGCTGAAGCTGGTGATGGAGCACATCACCACCCGGGATGCGGCGGAGTTCGTCGCCTGTTCCGGCGCCCATGTGGGCGCCACCATCACCGCCCATCACCTGCTCTACAACCGCAACGCCATCTTCCAGGGCGGGGTCAGGCCCCACTGGTACTGTCTGCCGGTGCTGAAGCGGGAAACCCACCGCCAGGCCCTGGTGGAGGCCGCGACCTCCGGCAATCCCCGCTTCTTCCTTGGGACCGACTCGGCTCCCCATGCCAGGGGTGCCAAGGAGGCGGCCTGCGGCTGCGCCGGCTGCTACACCGCCTATGCGGCCCTCGAACTTTATGCGGAAGCCTTCGAGGCAGCCGGTGCCCTGGACAGGCTGGAAGCCTTTGCCAGTTTCCACGGCCCCGACTTCTACGGCCTGCCGCGTAACAGTGGTACCGTGACCCTGGTGAAGGAAGCCCTGGTCGTGCCCGAGTCTTATCCCTACGTGGCCGGCGAAACCCTGGTGCCCCTGCGGGCCGGGGAGACCCTGGGCTGGAAGATGCTGGGTTGATTCCCGTCTCAAGGAGCACATCATGTCCCCCCGTTTCCTGCCCCTGTTCCTGCTGCCGCTGCTGGCCGCCTGCGTCAATGACGGGGCGGCTTACATGGTCGATGGTCCGCAGCACGCCCTGTCCGTGGTTCGGGAACAAAACCTGTTCTGGGAAAAGCAGGTGGAGCTGGCCGTCGTCGTCTCCCGCCTGCCTGACTGCCAGCGCAAGCACGTGATCCAGAAGGCGGCTCCCAGTGTGCCGGTGGAACTCTGGCAGCCGGGGCCGGGGACTTTCATCCTGCAGGTGGGCCAGAATCGGTATGTGACCGAAACCCGGACCTGCCAGGGCTTTGCCAGGATGACGGAGGATCCACCCGGAGGGATGGGAGAGAAGCTCGGCACCTATGCGGTGCGCAACGGGGTGTTCACCTTCACGCCCGCGGCCCGGGCGGAAGGCGCTGATCCGTCCAGCTCCGCCCGGTGAACATCAGCCCGGTACTGCAGGGTCTCTTTGCCGGCCTGGCCCCCTGGCTGCAGGGATGTCCGGCTCGCCCCGACACCCGCTGGCTGGCGCAGCAGATCACGGATGCGGCTCTGGGGACCCGTTCCGGCCAGCGCCTCGTCCTGCAGCCGCCCCGGGCTGACGGCCTGGGCTACGAGGAGCGGATCTGGCGCACGGGCCAGGTGGAAACCCGCCCGGACAACTGGCACGATTTCTTCAATGGCCTGGTCTGGCTTGCCTACCCCCGCGCCAAGGCCGCCCTCAATGCGCGGCACATGGCCTGCCACACCCCCGGTCAGCGCGGTGCGGCGCGGGACGCCATGACGCATCTGGACGAATGCGGCATCCTCGTGGCTTCCAGCGACCCGGAACTGCTGGAGCTGATCCGGGGCTTCCAGTGGAAACGCCTGTTCTGGGAGGAGCGGGCCCGGCTTCCCCGGCACCTGGCCTTTCATGTGTTTGGCCACGCCACCTTCGAAAGCCTGCTCAAGCCGCATCGGGGCCTGACGGCCAAGGCGGTGCTGTACCAGGTGCCCCGGGATTGGCATGACCTCTCCTTGTCGGCGCGTCGGGCGGATCTCGACCGGCGCCTCGCTGCCGACATCGACGCCGGCTGCTACTGTCGGCCCCGGGATCTGCAGCCGCTGCCCCTGCTGGGCATCCCCGGCCTGGTGGCGGAAAATGCCGGGGCGGCCTATTACGACGATGCCTGGCAGTTTCGTTCCGGCCGCCGGGACCGGCCCGCGCCGGCCGGCGTATAATCCGCCCCGGGAGTCGGCCAGGCAGCCGCTGCCCGCCTTCGGGCGGGGGGAGGAAAGTCCGGGCTCCGCAGGGCAGGATGCCGGCTAACGGCCGGGCGCTATAAGCCGCAAGGCCCAAGGCGACGGAAAGTGCAACAGAGAGCAGACCGCCGATGGCCCGGTGCGCAAGCCCGGGATCAGGCAAGGGTGAAACGGTGGCCGGGCTTCAGGCCCGGGCGGCATGGCGCAAGCCCTGCCGGGGTAAGAGCCCACCGCAGGACTGGTGACAGGACTGGCACGGTAAACCCCATCCGGAGCAAGACCAAATAGGGAAGCATCAGGCGTGGCCCGCGCTGCTTCCGGGTAGGTTGCTTGAGCCCTGCAGCAATGCAGGGCCTAGAGGAATGGCTGCCAGGGGGCGCAAGCCCTTCACAGAACCCGGCTTATCGGCCGTCTCCCCTTCTTTTCCCTCCGGTTCCGGCCGTGACGGCGGCCTTTTCCGCCCGGCTGGGGCCGTCCCGGGTGCTGCTGTCGGCTTCTTCTGTCCGGTTCCCGCTCCTTGCCTTTCGCATGGGGGCAGTAAAGGAATGCCACTGTCTCCCACTCTTGATAAAGCACTTTTAGTTTCGCCTCCCTTGCATTGATTTTATTGGGTATTTTTCTGCGCAATCCGTTTCGGATGTGCACCTAAGTCCTTGTCTTGCCTGAAAAAAATGCCTTTTTTGTCCTTGACGCCGGCTCGAGCTGTGCCTTAAAGTGGGAGGAAGTGGTAGAAAGTGGGTAAAAGGGGTTAGGCAGGCATGTTTGAGGGGGCGGTATCGCTGAGTCTCGATGCGAAAGGGCGGCTCGCCATTCCGGCGCGTCACCGGGAGGCGCTCGCCTCCAGCGCGGAGAGCTCCCTGGTGCTGACCGCCCATCCCCAGCGTTGCCTGCTGCTATACCCCCTGGCTGCCTGGGAGCCGATCCGCGACAAGATCCTCAAGGCTCCCAGTTTCGATGCCCGGGCCCAGAGCCTGAAGCGGGTGCTGGTGGGTAATGCCCGCACTGAGTCCATGGATTCGGCGGGGCGCCTGTTGGTGGCGCCGGAGCTGCGCGAACACGCCCAGCTGGAAAAGACCGTGTGGATGGTGGGTATGGGCAGTCATTTCGAGATCTGGAGCGACGCTGGCTGGCGTCGCCAGAATGAGCTGGCCTTCGAGGCGCTGCAGAGCGACGAGCCGCCGCCTGGTTTTGAGGATATTTCCCTGTGAACGCTGGCGGCGCCCATGTCACGGTGCTGCTGAAGGAAGCGGTGGAGGCGCTGTCGGTGCGGGCCGGCGGGGTTTATCTGGATGCGACCTTCGGTCGGGGTGGCCACAGCCGCGCCATTCTTGCCGGCCTGGGTGAAGCGGGCCGCCTGCTGGCCCTGGACCGGGACCCGATGGCCATCGCGGCCGGGCGCGTCCTGGAGGATTCCCGGTTTACGTTGTTGCACCGCCCTTTTTCCGAGCTGTCGGAAGGGGCGGTCGAGGCGGGCATGACCGGTTTCGACGGCATCCTGTTCGACCTGGGGGTTTCCAGCCCCCAGCTAGATGATGGTGGGAGGGGGTTCAGCTTCCGCCATGACGCACCTCTCGACATGCGGATGGATACCACCCGCGGCGAGACGGCGGCGGAGTGGCTGGCGCGGGCCGAAACGAGGGAAATCACGGAGGTGATAAGAAACTATGGCGAAGAACGGTTTGCTTTCCAGATTGCAAAGAAGGTTGTGGCTGCTCGGGCCGAGCGGCCTGTTACAACCACAGGTGAATTCGCCGCGCTCGTACGCGAAGCCGTGCGGACCCGCGAGCCCGGCCAGGACCCGGCGACGCGCAGCTTTCAGGCTCTACGGATTCACGTCAATCAGGAGCTTGAGCAGCTCGCGCTAGCCTTGCCCCGGGCTCTGGATCTGCTCAATCCCGGTGGGCGGCTGGTGGTGATTTCCTTTCATTCTCTGGAAGACCGGATCGTCAAGCGCTTCATGCGGGATGCGGCGGCTCCCGCCGACGCCCTGCCCCGGAACCTGCCCCTGCGCGCCGATCAGTTGCCCAAGCCCAGGCTGCGCCTGCTCGGGCGGGCGATCAAGCCGTCCGATGCGGAAGTGGCCGCCAATCCCAGGGCGCGCAGCGCCGTGATGCGGGTGGCGGAAAAGATCTGATGCTGCGTCTGAACATGTTCCTTCTCCTGTTCGCCGTGCTCTGTGCCCTGGGCGCCGTGACGGCCCAGCACAAGGCCCGCAAGCTCTTTCAAGCGGTGGAGGCCGAGCAGGAGCGTGCGCGCCAGCTGGAGGTGGAGTACGACCAGCTGCAGCTGGAGCTGTCCACCTGGGCCACTCATCCGCGCATCGAGAAGATTGCCCGGGAAAAGCTGAAGATGGTGCTGCCGGCTCCGGCCCCCCACGTGTATCTGCAAGGGAAGGTGCGCTGATGGTTGTGCGCCGCCGCAATGCTCCACGCCCCCACCGCTTCAGCGAGAGCCCGCTACTGCAGCTGGCGCTGCCCAGCTGGCGCTCGCGCATGGCCGGTCTGGTGCTGCTTGGCCTGTTTGCCGTGCTGGTGGGGCGGGCCTTCTACCTGCAGGTGGTGAACAACGAATTCCTCCAGGATCAGGGCGAATCCCGTTATCTGCGCGACCTGGAGGTGTCCGCTTCCCGGGGCAAGATTCTCGATCGCCATGGCGACCTGCTCGCCATCAGCACGCCGATGCAGTCGATCTGGGCCATTCCTGTTGACGCGGGCAAGCTCGAGCCGATGCAGGTCAAGCAGCTGGCGCAGCTTTTGGAGATGGATGTGAAGGAGCTCAACCGGCGCCTGGCGAGCGACCGGAACTTCGTCTATCTGCAACGTCAGGTGCCGCCCGAGACTGCCGCGAGGATCGCGGCCCTGAAACTGCCAGGTATTCACCAGAGCAAGGAATTCCGCCGCTTCTATCCGGCAGGGGAAATGGTGGCCCATATCGTCGGCTTCACCGGGGTGGACGACAAGGGGCTGGAAGGGGTGGAACTGGCTTTCCAGTCCGATCTCATGGGCCGGGCTGGCCGGCGCAGTGTCATCCGCGACCGGCGCGGCCAGATCGTCGAGGACGTGGGCGGGATGAAGCCTCCCCAGGATGGCAAGGACATCCGTCTGGCACTCGATTCCAAGCTCCAGTACATCGCCTTCTCGGCCATCAAGGAGGCCGTCGCCGAACATCAGGCTCGGGCGGCCGGGGCCGTGGTGCTCGACGCCAAGACCGGCGAGATTCTGGCGCTGGCCAACTGGCCCTCCTACAATCCCAACAACCGGGCCAGCCTCAAGGGACCGCAGTTGCGCAACCGGGCCGTGACCGACAGCTTCGAGCCCGGCTCCACCCTGAAGCCCTTCACCGCCGCCCTGGCCCTGGAGCGGGGCAAGTTCCGTTTCGATAGCATGATCGACTGCGCCCCGGGGCGCATCACCATTGGCACCGCCACCATTTCCGACGCCCATCCCCACGGCCTGCTGTCGGTGGCCCAGGTGATCCAGAAGTCTTCCAACGTGGGTACGGTGAAGATGGCCTCCACCTTCTCGCCCCGGGAGATGTGGGAAATGTTCGACGCTCTGGGCTTCGGCACCCCGCCGGCCCTGGGTTTTCCCGGCGAGGTGGGCGGTCGCCTGCGTCCTTGGAAGAACTGGCGTCCCATCGAGCAGGCCACCATGTCCTATGGCCACGGCATTTCCGTCAGCCTGATACAACTGGCCCGGGCCTATCTGGTCTTTGCCCGGGACGGGGACCTGATTCCCCTCTCGCTGTTGACGGTGGCCGAGCCCCTGCCCCGCGGCATCCAGATCTTTTCCCCCGAAACCGCCCGGGAGATACGCACCATGCTGGAAATGGCCGCAGGCCCGGGCGGCACGGCGCCCCTGGCCCAAGTGCCCGGCTACCGCGTCGGCGGCAAGACCGGAACGGCCCACAAGCTTGAAGGCGGGGTCTATGCCCGCAAGTACGTGGCATCCTTCGTGGGCATCGCGCCCATGTCCGATCCCCGTTTCGTGGTGGCGGTGATGGTGGATGAGCCCTCGGCGGGCAAGTACTACGGTGGTACGGTGGCCGGGCCGGTGTTCTCCCGCATCGCCGGCGGCGTGCTGCGCACCATGGGCATCGCTCCGGATGCCCCGTCCGTGCAGGTGGCGGCTGACAGCCGCAAGGAAGGCGTCCTATGAGCCGGGTGGAGCAGATCCTCGCCGGCCTGGGTCCCGTGGCGGCGGAGCTTACCGGGGCCATGGACGACAGCCGTCAGGTGCGGCCGGGCGATTTATTTCTGGCCTATCCCGGTCATGGCGCCGATGGCCGTCGCTACATTTCCCAGGCCCTGGCGGCCGGCGCACGGGCTGTGTGCTGGGAGCCGGGCGGTGAATTCGTCTGGCATCCGGACTGGCGGGTGGGGAATCTGCCTGTGCCCGGCCTGCGCGCCCTGGCGGGGCCGCTGGCTCACTTTCTGGCGGGCCGGCCGAGTGAATCCGTGGCACTCCTGGCCGTCACCGGCACCAACGGCAAGACCACCATCAGCCAGTGGCTGGCCCAGGCCTACCCCGAACCTTGTTCCAGCATTGGCACCCTGGGGGCGGGCTTTGCCGGGCAGCTGGTGCCGACCGGCTTCACCACCCCCGAGGCCACCACCCTGGCGCGGCTACTCGCCGAGCACGGGCGGCAGGGGGCCAGGGCCTGCGCCCTGGAGGCCAGCTCCATCGGCATCGAGGAAGGCCGCATGAACGGCTTCAGGGTCGATACAGCCCTGTTCAGCAATTTCACCCGGGATCATCTGGATTACCACGGCACCATGGAGGCCTATGCAGCCGCCAAGGAAAAGCTCTTCCTCTGGCCCGGCCTGCGTCTGGCCATCATCAATCTGGATGATCCCCTGGGCCAGCGTCTGGCGCGCAGTACCACCGCGAGCCGGGTGGTGGGCTACAGCCTGGAAGGGCGTAATGATCTGCCGGCCGTCGTGCGGGCGGCCGGGCTGCAAGCCACCCCTCGGGGCCAGTCCTTCGAGTTGCAGACCCCCTGGGGCAATGCGGTCGTGGAGACCCATGTGGTGGGCCGCTACAACGTGGCCAATCTGCTGGCCGTGGCCGGCGTGTTGCTGGACCGGGGCCTGAACCCTGTGGAAACGGCCGCCCGACTGGCTGCATTGATGCCGCCGCCGGGCCGGATGGAGCGCTACGGCGGGGATGGCGAGCCGCTCGTGGTGGTCGATTACGCGCACACTCCAGATGCCCTGGACAGCGCCCTGGCGGCCCTGCGTCCCCTGGCGGCGAGCCGGGGCGGACGGCTGCTTTGTGTTTTTGGCTGCGGCGGGGATCGGGATCCCGGCAAGCGCCCGCTGATGGGCGAAGTGGCCGCCACTCGCGCCGATGCAGTCTGGATCACCAGCGACAACCCGCGCAGCGAAGACCCCATGGACATCATCGCAGCCATCCGGGAAGGCGCTCCGGCGGCCCGGGTCGAGGTTGACCGGAGCTTGGCCATCGCCGAGGCGGTCCGGGAAGCCGGGGATCAGGACGTGATCCTGGTGGCGGGCAAGGGCCATGAGCCCTATCAGGAAATCGCCGGGGTGCGTCATCCCTTCAGGGATGGAGAAGTGGTCCGGCTGGCCCTTGCGGCCCGGAGCGAAAACAGGAAGGTGGCATAAATGCGCTGGAATCTGAGCGAAATTGCCACAGCCGTGAATGGGCGCCTGATCGGCGCGGATTCCGGCGTGGCCGGCGTGGGCACCGATACCCGCCAGGATTGCCGCGGGCAGTTGTTCGTGGCGCTCCGGGGCGAGCGTTTTGATGCCCATGATTATCTGGATGCCGCCGTGCAGCAGGGTGCCGCTGCCCTGCTGGTGGACCGGGAGGCAGGCTTGCCGGCCGGTGTTCCCGCCGTCGTCGTGGATGACACCCGGCTCGCCCTGGGACGCCTGGCGTCGGTCTGGCGCCGGCGTTTTCCCATTCCCGTGGTGGCGGTCACCGGCTCCAACGGCAAGACCACCACCAAGGAAATGATCGCCGCCATCTTCCGGACCGCCCATGGCGACCGGGTGCTGGCCACCCGGGGCAACCTCAACAACGACATCGGCCTGCCCCTCACCCTGCTCGGACTCGATCCGGCGCACCGGGCGGCGGTGGTGGAAATGGGGATGAACCACCCTGGCGAAATCGCTTATTTGACCGGCATCGCCCAGCCCACGGTGGCGCTGGTGACCAATGCCCAGCGGGCCCACCTGGAGGGCATGGGGTGCCTGGATGCGGTGGCCCGGGAGAAGGGCTCCATTTACCAAGGGCTGGGGCGGAGCGGGGTGGCCGTCATCAATTGTGACGATGTCTATGCCGATTTCTGGCGCGGCCTCAACAGTGCTCGGCCGATTCTCGGGTTCAGCCTCGACGGCAACGCCGAGGTGTGCGGCCGGGTGCAGTTGCACGGACTGGAAACCCGGCTGACCCTGGAAACCCGGGAAGGCAGCCGCGACATCGAGCTGCAACTGCCGGGCCGGCACAACGCCCGCAATGCCCTGGCGGCAGCCGCGGCGGCCCTGGCGGCCGGCGTGGATCTGGATACCATCGCCGCCGGCCTGCGCCAGTTCGGCGGGGTCAAGGGGCGCCTGCAGCGCCTGGCAGGGCCCCATGGCTGCGTCATCCTCGATGACACCTACAACGCCAACCCCGATTCGGTCCGGGCCGGCATCGACGTGCTGGCCTCCACCGTGGGCCGGCAGATCCTGGTGCTGGGGGACATGGGCGAGATCGGCGAGGCCAGCGCCCAGTACCACGACGAAATCGGCGGCTACGCCAAGAGCCAGGGAGTGGATCGCCTCTATGCCCTGGGCGAGGCCAGCCAGCAGGCAGTGCGCAACTTCGGGGAAGGCGCCCGCCACTTCAGGACTCCCGAGTCCCTCGTGCAGGCCCTGCTGCCCGAGCTGGATTGCGGCACCACGGTGCTGGTGAAAGGCTCCCGCTTCATGCAGATGGAGCGGGTGGTCGAAGCCCTGCTGGCCCGGGCGGAAACGGCAAAGGAGGCTGACTGATGCTGCTCATGCTGACCCAGTGGCTGGCCCAGGACATCCGTGCCTTCAACGTCTTCAACTACATCACCCTGCGCACGGTGCTGGCGGCCATGACCGCCCTGTTCTTCTCCCTGATCGCGGGGCCGGCGGTGATCCGCTGGCTGGCGGCCAAGAAGATCGGCCAGGCGGTGCGCACCGACGGGCCCCAGACCCACCTGACCAAGTCCGGCACCCCCACCATGGGCGGGGTGCTGATCCTGATCGCCATCGCCATCACCACCCTGCTCTGGGGCGACCTGACCAACAAGTACGTGTGGACGGTGCTGATCGTCACCCTGGGCTTTGGCATCGTCGGCTGGTACGACGACTGGAAGAAGGTGGTGTACCGGGACCCGAATGGCCTGGCCTCGCGCTGGAAGTTCTTCTGGCAATCGGTGCTCGGACTGGGGGCGGCCCTGTTCATCGCCTTCTCGGCCCAGGTGCCGGCCCAGACCGAGATGATCGTGCCCTTCTTCAAGAGCGTCGCCCTGCCCCTGGGCATCTGGGGCTTCGTGGTGCTCACCTACTTCGTCATCGTCGGCACCTCCAACGCGGTGAACCTCACCGACGGCCTCGACGGACTGGCCATCATGCCCACCGTGATGGTGGCCGCCGCCTTCGCCATCTTTGCCTATGTGGCGGGCAACGCGGTCTACGCCAAGTACCTGTTCGTGCCCTATGTGCCGGGGGCGGGCGAGCTCTGCATCCTGCTCGGCGCCATCGCCGGGGCCGGGCTCGGCTTCCTCTGGTTCAACGCCTATCCGGCCGAGGTGTTCATGGGCGATGTGGGCGCCCTGGCCCTGGGCGCGGCCCTGGGCTGCGTCGCCGTGATCGTGCGCCAGGAAATCGTGCTGTTCATCATGGGCGGGGTGTTCGTGGTGGAAACCCTGTCGGTGATGCTGCAGGTGAGCTGGTTCAAATACACCAAGAAACGCTTCGGTCAGGGCCGGCGCATCCTGCGCATGGCGCCCCTGCACCACCATTTCGAGCAGACCGGCTGGAAGGAAACCCAGGTGGTCGTGCGTTTCTGGATCATCACCATCATCCTGGTGCTGATCGGCCTTTCCACCCTGAAACTGCGGTAAGCGGCACATGCAACTCAAGGGCAGGACCTTCCTGGTGATCGGACTCGGCGAGTCGGGGCTGGCAATGGCCAAGTGGCTCTATCGCCAGGGGGCCCGGGTACGCGTCGCCGATAGCCGGGAAAATCCGCCCAACCAGGCCGCCCTGGCCGCGGCTGCGCCCGGCGCCGAGCTGGTGGCCGGCCCCTTCCGGGCGGAAAGCTTCGCCGGCATCGATTGCATCGCCCTGTCTCCCGGCGTGCCCAGGTCCACCCCCGAAATCGTGGCTGCAGACTTGCCGGTGATTTCGGAAGTGGATCTGTTTGCCGATGCATTGGCCCGCTATCAGCCTGGTGCCAAGGTGCTCGCCATTACCGGCAGCAACGGCAAGACCACCACCACGGCCCTGACCGCCCATCTCCTCAATGGCGCGGGGGTGTCCGCCGTGGCCTGCGGCAACATCTCCCCCTCGCTGCTGGATGCCCTGATGGCGGCCCTGGACGCGGGCCAGCTGCCGGCGGCCTGGGTGCTGGAACTCTCCAGCTTCCAGCTCGAAACCACCCATCACCTCAACGCCGATGGCGCAGCCTTCCTCAACCTCAGCGAGGATCACCTGGACCGGCACGGCGACATGGCCGGTTACGCTGCCGCCAAGGCACGTATTTTCCAGGGCAAGCCGGTGCGGGTGTTGAACCGGGATGATGACTGGAGCCTGTCCATGGGCGGTTGCGGCACCGGCCTGGTGAGTTTCGGCCTCAATCCGCCGCCCCGGGCCGGCCATTATGGCCTCAAGGATGGGGCCCTCTGGCTGGGGCAGGAACGATTGATCGCGCTCGACGAACTGCCCCTCAAGGGTCTGCACAACGCCGCCAACGTCATGGCGGCCCTGGCGCTCTGCGCCGCCATCGGGGTCGGTGCCGCCCGCGTGCTGCCCGCCCTGAAAACCTTCAGGGGTCTGGCGCACCGGGTCGAGCCGGTGGCCGAATTCGGGGGCGTGCTGTACGTGGATGACTCCAAGGGCACCAACGTCGGCGCCACCCTGGCCGCTATCGAGGGCATGGGCCGCAAGGTGGCCATCGTCCTGGGGGGCGACGGCAAGGGCCAGGATTTCTCGCCCCTCCGGGGGGCTCTGGCGCACCATGGCCGGGCCGTGGCCCTGATTGGCCGGGATGCGGCCGCCATCGAGGCCGCCATCGCCGGCTGCGGCCTGCCCCTGCGGCATTGCGCCGACATGGAGTCAGCCGTGCGCTGGCTGGCCGGGCAGGCCCGGGCCGGAGACTGCGTGCTGCTGTCACCGGCCTGCGCCAGCCTCGATATGTACCGCAACTATGCGCACCGGGCCGAGGCTTTCATCGCCGCCGTGCGCAAGCTGGAGGCCGGGGCATGATCGTCGCAGCCCTGAACGCGCCGCGTCGCCAGATCGCCGAGATCGATCCCGCCCTGTTCTGGAGCGGCCTGCTCTTGCTGATGCTGGGGTTGGTGATGGTGTATTCCGCTTCGATCGCCTTCGCCGAGGGCAATCGGGCCTTCGGCAACCAGCCGGCCTACTTCCTGATCCGCCACGGGGTGTTCCTGGCCATCGGCCTCGTGGCGGCCGCCATGGCCTTCCAGGTGCCCATGAGCGTGTGGCAGAAGCTGGCTCCCTGGCTGTTCCTGGTGGGGGTGCTGCTGCTGGTGGTCGTGCTCATCCCCGGCATCGGCAGAGAGGTGAATGGCGCCCGGCGCTGGTTGCCCCTGGGGGTGGTGAATCTGCAACCCTCGGAGCTGGTAAAGCTGTTCGCCGTGCTCTACGCCGCCGACTACACGGTGCGCAAGATGGAAGTGATGCACGACCTGAAGCAGGCCTTTCTGCCCATGGCCGCCGCCATGGCCCTGGTGGGCGGGCTGCTCCTGAAGGAGCCCGACTTCGGCGCCTTCGTGGTCATCATCGCCATTGCCGTCGGCATCCTCTTCCTCGGGGGCATGAAGGCCCGCCTGTTCGCCTTCCTGTTCCTGTTCCTGCTGGTGGCCTTTGCCATCCTGATCGTGGTTTCCCCCTACCGGCGCGACCGGCTGTTCGGTTTCATGGACCCCTGGGCCGATGCCTACGGCAAGGGCTATCAGCTGTCCCATGCCCTGATTGCCTTCGGGCGGGGCGAGTTTTTCGGCGTCGGCCTGGGCGCCAGTGTCGAGAAACTGTTCTACCTGCCCGAGGCGCATACGGATTTCCTGCTGGCGGTGATCGCCGAGGAACTGGGCTTCGTCGGCGTGCTGCTGGTGGTGAGCCTGTTCGCCATCCTGGTGCACCGGGCCTTTGCCGTGGGGCGCCAGTGCGTTCAGCTCGAACGGCTGTATCCGGCCCTGGTGGCCATGGGCATCGGCATCTGGATCGGGGTCCAGAGTTTCATCAACATGGGAGTGAACATGGGGCTGCTGCCCACCAAGGGCCTGACGCTGCCGCTCATGAGTTTTGGCGGCTCGGGCATCCTTTCCAACTGCGTCGCCCTGGCCATCCTGCTCCGGGTGGACTGGGAAAACCGCCAATTGATGCGCGGAGGCAAGTTGTGAGCCGCCGCCCCGACAAGACCATCCTCATCATGGCAGGCGGTACCGGCGGCCACATCTTCCCCGCCCTTGCCGTGGCCCACCAGTTGCGGGACGAGGGCTGGAGGGTGCTGTGGCTGGGTAATCCCGGGAGCATGGAGGCGCGTCTCGTACCCCAGCATGGTTTCGAGATGGTTTATGTGCGCTTCGAGGCCCTGCGCGGCAAGGGCCTGCTCAGAAAGCTGCTGCTGCCCTTCAACCTGCTCAAGGGCTTCAGCCAAGCCTTTGCGGAATTGCGTCGCATCCGGCCTGACGTGGTACTGGGCATGGGCGGCTACGTCACCTTCCCCGGGGGCATGATGGCGAGCCTTTTGGGGATTCCCTTGGTCATCCACGAACAGAATTCGGTGCCGGGGCTCGCCAACCGGGTGCTGGCCGGGGTGGCCGACAAGGTGCTGACCGGTTTCCCCGAGGTGATGAAGAAAGGCACCTGGGTGGGCAACCCGGTGCGCGAGGAAATCACCCGGGTTCCACCTCCCGACGAGCGTCTGGCCGGACGCGAGGGACCCCTCAACCTGCTGGTGGTGGGCGGCAGTCTTGGCGCCCAGGCCCTGAACGAGATCATTCCGAAAGGACTGGCCCTGATGGAGCCTGCCCTGCGTCCGCACGTGGTGCACCAGTCCGGCGAGAAGCACCTGGCGGCGCTGGAGCGCAACTATGCCCAGGCCGGGGTGCAGGCCCACTGCATCAGCTTCATCGACGACATGGCCGGTGCCTACGCCTGGGCCGATCTGGTCATCTGTCGGGCCGGGGCGCTGACCGTGGCCGAGCTGGCGGCGGTGGGGGTGCCGGCGATTCTGGTGCCCTTCCCCCATGCGGTGGATGACCACCAGACCGGCAACGCCCGCTTCCTCACCCTGGCGGGAGGCGCCTTCTTGCTGCCCCAGAAGGATCTGACCCCCGAATCCGTTGCCCTGATCGGCAATTACAGCCGCCACCAGCTGCGGGAAATGGCCGGGAAGGCCCGGGCCCTGGCCAGGCCCGATGCGGCCCGGGCCGTCGCGCAAGTTTGCAGAGAGATTGCCAAGTGAAGCACAAGGTCAAACACATCCATTTCGTCGGCATCGGCGGCTCCGGCATGAGCGGCATCGCCGAGGTGCTGGCCAACCTGGGCTACACCGTGACTGGTTCCGACCTGTCCACCACGGCCACGACCCAACGGCTCTCCGGCCTGGGCATCCGGGTGGCCATCGGCCACAGCGCCGAGAACATTCAGGGGGCCAATGCGGTGGTGGTGTCCACCGCCGTGAAGCCGGACAATCCGGAAGTGGTGGCGGCCCGCATGGCGAACATTCCCGTGGTGCCCCGGGCTCAGATGCTGGCCGAGCTGATGCGCCTGAAGCAGGGCATTGCCATTGCCGGCACCCATGGCAAGACCACCACCACCAGTCTGGTCACCAGCATCCTGGCCGAGGCAGGCCTCGATCCCACCTTTGTCATCGGTGGCCGCCTGAATGCCGCCGGGGCCAATGCCCGCATGGGTAAGGGGGATTTCCTGGTGGCCGAGGCGGACGAGTCGGACGCCTCTTTCCTCTACCTGTCCCCGGTGATCTCCGTCGTCACCAACATCGATGCGGATCACATGGAAACCTATGGCCACGACTTGGGCCGCTTGAAGCAGGCCTTCGTGGACTTCCTCAACCGCCTGCCCTTCTACGGGGTGGCGGTGCTGTGCCAGGACGATCCCCACGTGCGCGAGATCATGCCCCAGGTACCCAAGCAGATGGTGCGCTACGGTCTGACGCCCGAGGCCAACATCCGCGCCGAGAACATCCGGGCCGAGGGCGGGCAAATGCATTTCGACGCGGTGCGGGTCAATGGCAGCACCTCGCGCCTGCCCATCACCCTGAACATCCCTGGCATGCACAACGTGCTCAACGCCCTGGCCGCCATTGGCGTGGCCACCGAGGTGCAGGTGCCGGATGAAGCCATCATCAAGGCCCTGGCTGAATTCAAGGGCGTCGGCCGGCGCTTTCAGCGCTACGGGGAAATTCCCCTGGCCTCCGGTGGCAGCTTCACCCTGGTGGATGACTACGGCCATCACCCGGTGGAAATGGCGGCGACCCTGGCCGCCGCCCGCGGCGCCTTTCCCGGCCGCCGCCTGGTGCTGGCCTTCCAGCCGCATCGTTACAGCCGCACCCGGGATTGCTTCGAGGATTTCGTCAAGGTTTTGTCGGGTGTCGATGTCCTGCTGCTGGCCGACGTGTATGCGGCCGGTGAGCAGCCCATCGTGGCCGCCGACGGCCGGGCCCTGGCCCGGGCGGTGCGGGTGGCGGGCAGGGTGGAGCCCGTTTTTGTCGAGGATATCGGCCAGATGCCGGAGATGATCCGGGAAGTGGCCCGGGATGGCGATGTGGTCCTGACCATGGGGGCAGGGTCCATCGGCGGTGTTCCCGCAAAGGTGAGCCAGTCATGAGCAAGACGCAGCAGAAATTTGGCAAGGTGGCGGTGCTGATGGGCGGGACTTCCGCCGAGCGCCCTGTTTCCCTCAAGAGCGGTGCCGGGGTCCTGGCCGCCCTGCGGCGCCAGGGGGTGGATGCCCACGCCTTCGATCCGGCCGAGCAACCCCTGGACGCCCTGAAGGGCTACGACCGGGCCTTCATCGCCCTGCATGGCCGTTACGGCGAGGACGGCACCATCCAGGGGGCTCTGGACCTGATGGGCATTCCCTTTACCGGCCCGGGCGTGATGGCCTCCGCCGTGGGCATGGACAAGTTCCGCACGAAGCTGATCTGGCAGGCCGCCGGCCTGCCCGTGCCCGAATACGCGATGCTGGGGGCCGACTCCCGTTTCGACGAGGTGGAAGAGCAACTGGGCCTGCCCATTTTCGTCAAGCCGGTGCGCGAAGGTTCCTCCATCGGCGTTTCCATGGTGACTCGCGCAGGTGGGCTGCGGGCCGCCTGGCAGGAAGCCGCGCGCCACGATCCCCTGGTGATCGCCGAGGCCGGCGTGATGGGGGGCGAATACACGGTGGCCATCCTCGGCGACCGGGCTCTGCCCATCATCAAGATCGAGCCTGCCACGGCCTTTTATGACTACGAGGCCAAATATTTCCGCGACGACACTCGCTACCTTTGTCCCTGCGGCCTGCCCGCCGCCAAGGAGGCCGAGATCCAGGCCGGTGCCCTGAAGGCTTTCCAGGTCCTGGGCGGCAAGGGCTGGGGCCGGGTGGACTTCCTCATGGACGAGGCCGGCCGGCATTACTTCCTGGAGGTGAACACCTCGCCCGGCATGACCGACCATTCCCTGGTGCCCATGGCCGCCCGGGTGGCGGGCATGAATTACGACGAACTGGTTTTGACGGTGCTCGCCTTGGCAGGGCGGGACTGAAGAGAACGATGAATGTGGCATCGACCCCAGCTGCTCAATACCCTGGCGGACCTGCTGTTTGCGGCGGGAGCGGCCATGCTCCTTGCGGCGGCAGCCGTCTGGGTGCTGCGCATGCCCCTGGCGCCGATCCGGGAAGTGGTACTGGAAACGCCGTTGCAGCATGTGCATCCCCTGGAGCTGGAGGAGGTGCTGCTCGCTCGGGTACGGGGCAACTTCCTCAGCCTTTCCCTGGAAGGCGTGCGGGATGCGCTCGAATCCCTGCCCTGGGTGCGCAAGGCCCGGGTGCGGCGCGTCTGGCCAGACCGGCTCGTGGTGCGGCTGGAGGAGCATCAGCCGGCGGCCCGCTGGGGCGAGTCCGGCCAGGAGTGGGTGAATACCTACGGAGAGGTGTTTGCCGCCAGCCTGCCGGAAAGCAGCCGGGCCGGCCTGCCCCTGCTCAAGGGACCGCCGGGCACGGCAGCGCAGCTGCTCGGCCGCTATGGCGAGATCCTGGGCGAGTTGCGGCCTCTGGGCCTCAAGCCGGTGGCGGTGGTGCTGTCGTCGCGTCTGGCCATGAGCCTGCACCTGGACAACGGCATGGTGCTGGCCCTGGGGCGGGAACAGAGCCGTTCCCCCGCCAGCCTGCGCCTGCGGCGTTTCATCGAGATCTATCCCGCCGTGGTGGCGGGCCGGGAGCCACGGCCGGCAACCGTGGATTTGCGTTATCCCAACGGCTTCGCCCTCTATCCGGCGGGGACGCTTCCGGAACACAGAGGTAAGGAATGAGCAGAGAAAGCAAGGATCTGATCGTTGGCCTGGACATCGGCACGTCCAAGATCGTCGCCCTGGTGGCCGAAATCACCGGGGAGGGGCGGCTCAATGTGATCGGCATGGGCTCCCAGGATTCCCGTGGCCTGAAAAAAGGGGTCGTGGTGAACATCGAGGAAACGGTGCACACCATCAGCCGGGTGATCCAGGAAGTCGAGCTGATGGCCGACTGCAAGGTGCGTGACGTGTATACGGGCATCGCCGGCAGCCACATCAAGAGCTTCAACTCGGATGGCATGGTGGCGATCAAGGACAAGGAGGTCACTCCCGCAGATGTGGACCGGGTGATCGAGACGGCCCGGGCCCGGCCCATTCCCGCTGACCAGGAGATTCTGCACATCCTCACCCAGGAGTTCGTCATCGACGGTCAGGATGGCATCCGCGAGCCCATCGGCATGAGCGGCATGCGCTTGGAGGTGAAGGTGCACATCGTCACCGGTGCCGTCTCCGCCGCCCAGAACATCGTCAAGTGCGTGCGCCGCTGCGGCCTCGAAGTGAACGACATCGTCCTGCAGCCCCTGGCTTCGAGTTACGCGGTGCTCTCCGAAGACGAGAAGGATCTGGGCGTCTGCCTGATCGACATCGGCGGCGGCACTACCGACATCGCGGTGTGGACCCAAGGCGCGATCCGGCATACGGCGGTGATCCCGATTGCCGGCGACCAGGTCACCAACGACATCGCCATGGCCTTGCGCACTCCCACCCGGGATGCGGAGGACATCAAGTGCAAGTACGGCTGCGCCTTGTCCCAGCTCGCCGATCCGGAAGACATCCTGGAAGTGGCCGGGGTGGATGATCGCCCGAGCCGCAAGCTGTCCCGCCGCGCGCTTGCCGACGTGATCCAGCCCCGGGTCGAGGAACTCTATGAACTGATCCAGCACGAGCTGCGCCGGGCCGGCTTCGAGGAGGTGCTCTCCTCGGGCATCGTCATCACCGGCGGGGCTTCGGTGATGCCCGGCATGATCGAGCTGGGCGAGGAAATCTTCCACATGCCCGTGCGGCTGGGCACGCCCAAGTACAAGGGCAGCCTCGCTGACGTGGTGCACAACCCCAGGTTTTCCACGGCCTACGGCCTGTTGCTGGAGGCTCAGACCCAGCGGCGCCGGGGCCAGAAGGTTGAGGAGAAGCGTTCGGTCAAGGACGTCTTTTCCAGCATGAAGTCGTGGTTCGAGAAGAACTTTTAATTTCAGGTCATTAACGTTTTTTTGCAGCGGAGGCGCGTATGTTTGAAATCATCGAGAAAGACGAGCTCGATACCATCATCAAGGTGGTGGGAGTCGGGGGAGCGGGCGGCAATGCCGTCGAACACATGATCCGGGAAGGGGTGCAGGGGGTGGAGTTCATCGCTGCCAACACCGATTCCCAGGCCCTGGGACGCAGCCAGGCGCCGGTCAAGCTGGCCCTGGGCAAGCTGGGGGCCGGTGGCAAGCCGGAAGCCGGCCGGAGTGCCGCCGAGGCCCACAGGGATGCCATCCGGGCTCAGCTCGAAGGCGCCCACATGGCCTTCATCACCGCCGGCATGGGCGGTGGCACCGGTACCGGTGCCGCCCCCGTAGTGGCCGAGATCGCCCGGGAAATGGGCATCCTCACGGTGGGCGTGGTTTCCAAGCCCTTCTCCTTCGAAGGTGGCAAGCGCATGAAGAATGCCGAGGCTGGCATCACCGAGTTCTCCAAACATGTGGACTCCCTCATCGTCATCCTCAACGACAAGCTGATGGAAGTGATGGGTGAGGATGCCGGTGTGGATGACTGCTTCAAGGCGGCCGACGACGTGCTCAAGAACGCCGTGGGCGGCATTGCCGAAATCATCACCAATCACGGTCTGGTCAACGTCGACTTCGAAGACGTGCGCACCGTGATGGGCGAAACCGGCCGGGCCATGATGGGCTCCGCCGTGGCGGCCGGTATCGATCGCGCCCGCATCGCCGCCGAGCAGGCCGTGGCCTCGCCACTCCTGGAGGGCATCAACCTGTCCGGCGCCCGCGGCGTGCTGGTGAACATCACGGCAGCCCGGTCCACCCTGAAGATGAAGGAGGTCAACGAAGTGATGGCCACCGTGCGCGCCTTTGCCGCCGAGGACGCTCACGTGATCTTCGGGGCCGTCTATGACGAGGCCATGGGCGAGAACCTGCGGGTCACCGTGGTGGCCACCGGCCTGGGTCTGGCCCGGCAGCAGACGCTTACCGTCATCAATACTCCGGCGCTGCAGGGCACGGGTACCGACGGAATTCCAACCGCCACCGATTACGACACCCTGTCCAACATCCCGGCCGTGGTACGCAATCGTCGCACTGTGACGGTGGAGGCCCTGGAAAACAGCGGCGTGGACCGCTTCGACATCCCGGCCTTCCTGCGCAAGCAGGCCGACTGAGCCGCGGCTGTCGGCAGTACCCGCCTCTGCAAGGAGGGCCGCGCGTTCATGCTAGAATGCGCGGCCCCTCCCGGTATTCGTCCATGCTCAAGCAGAGAACCCTCAAATCCCTGATCCGCGCCTCCGGTGTCGGCCTCCACGGCGGCGTCAAGGTGAACATGACCCTGCGCCCGGCCGCTCCGGACACCGGCATCGTCTTCCATCGCGTGGATCTGGACGTGCCTGTGGACATCCCGGCTTCCGCCCTGCGGGTGGGGGATACCCGCATGTGTTCCTGCCTGGAGCAGGAGGGCCCGGCCGGCAAGGTCAAGGTGGGAACCATCGAACACCTGATGTCGGCCCTGGCCGGGCTGGGCATCGACAATGTCCATGTGGACCTGGACGCACCGGAAGTCCCCATCCTGGACGGTTCCGCCGCGCCCTTCGTGTTTCTGATCCAGTCGGCCGGCATCGAGGAGCAGCCGGCACCCAAGCGCTTCATCCGGGTCCTGGAAACCGTCGAGGTGACGGACGGCGACAAGTGGGCCCGCTTCGACCCCTATGCAGGCTACCGCCTGGATTTCTCCATCGCCTTCAATCATCCGGCCATCGACAAGTCGGCCCAGCGGGCGGTGCTCGACTTCGCCGAGCATTCCTACATCCGTGAAGTCGCCCGGGCCCGCACTTTCGGTTTCGTGCAGGAGGTGGAGTGGCTGCGGGAAAACGGCCTGGCCCTCGGGGGGGGGCTCGAGAATGCCATCGTTCTCGATGAGTTCCGGGTGCTCAACGGCGATGGTCTGCGCTATGGCGACGAATTCGTGCGCCACAAGATCCTCGATGCCGTGGGCGACCTGTACCTGATCGGCCATCCGCTCCTGGCGGCTTTCACGGCCCACAAGTCCGGCCACGGCCTCAACAACGCCCTGGCCCGGGCCCTGCTGGCCCGGCGGGATGCCTGGGAACTGGTCAGCTTTTCCGAGCCGGACCAAGTCCCCGAGCGTGTCGGGCGCTGGCTCGCCCAGACGGCCTGATCGGGCAGCTTGCATGTACGTGCTCAGGATCCTCGGCGTGCTGCTGGTCATCGCCGTGGGGTTCTGCTTCCTCGCCCATGTACTGACCGGGGAGCGGCGTTACCTGGACTATGCCGGACGCCTGCTCAAGTACGGTCTCGTCTTTGCCCTGATCCTGTTCGGTCTGCTGTTTCTGGAGCGGGCCTTTCTCATTCCCGTATAGCGGCCCGCTCCACCAGATGGCGCAAGGCCCGGGCCAGGGGGGATTCTTCCGGCATGCGTCCGGCGCAGTCGGACAGGGTCCGGGCGCTCAGCGCCGATATGGGCTTCACCGTGGAAGTGATTGATTGCCCGGGATTTTGCGCGGGTTGAACTTTCACCTCCATCTGGTTACACTCCAGTCCGATTTTCACAAAAATGTCCTGCAGGCGCGGGCCGAGCTGCCTGAGCTTCGCGGCAACCGCGCCATTCTCGGCGTGGATAACGACAGTCCCCAGCCGGTAATTGACCACCCGGGCGCGTCCAGCCAGTCCCGGGGGGATGGATGCTGCAAAACATTGCTCCAGGCGCGCCAGCAGCCGGGCATGGGCCAGGACCCGGGCGGTCTGGTCCGAGCGTTCGAGCAGTCTTTCGGGTGTGAGCATAGGAGATGAACCCGTGCAGATAATTCTGGTTTCCAGCCGTTTTGCGACGGCCAAGACATTCACCATCGGGGTGAAGCATATTGTCGCAGTCTTCGTGTTCTTTTTGACGTCCGTTTTTTTCGGTTCGGCCATTCTTTCCTGGCTCAGCTTCCAGCTCCGCCTGCCCCTGGTGCAGGAACTGGTCCTGTCGATGCAGCAGCGCGAGGCCCATCAGGCCGAACAGTTCGTCCGTGACAACCTGCAGGCCATGGCGACCCGGTTGGGGGAACTGCAGGCGCAGATGGTGCAGCTCGATGGTCTGGGTCGGCGCCTGTCGGAAAAGGTGGGGACCGTGGTTCCCGTGAAGAAGGGGGCGGCCGCCGCCGAACCCCAGGGCGGCCCCTTCGTGCCGGCTCCCTTGAGCGAGGCGGCCCTGCGCGACGAGATCGAGCGCCTGGCCCGGGAGATCGAGGAAAAATCCAAAAGCCTGGCGGCCGTGGAAAACAGCCTGAGGGAGAACATGGTGCGTCGGGAATTCCTGCCCACCACCCTGCCGGTGGCAGGCGGGGCCCGCCTGGGCTCTCCTTTCGGCCCCCGGCTCGACCCCTTCGGCCGCGGCCGGGCCAGTCATGAAGGGCTGGACTTCGTCGCGCCCCATGGCACGCCGGTGCTGGCCGCTGCCGGGGGGGTGGTGGTGAATGCCTCCTACCACCCGGAGTTCGGTAATCTCGTGGAAATCAACCACGGCGGCGAACTGATCACCCGCTATGCCCACCTGGCCTCCATGGAGGTGGAGGTGGGGCAGGCGGTGCGGCGCGGACAGAAGCTGGGCGGTCTGGGCAATACCGGACGGTCCACCGGGCCGCACCTGCATTTCGAGGTCAAGGAGAACGGGGTTCCCCTGGACCCGGCCCTCTTCCTGGGACGGCATCTGGCCCGTAAAGGCTGAACCAGCGCCCGGCGGGGTGCCCTGCGCCTGTCATGCTAGAATCCGCCCTTTGCTGCCCAGGGGCGCCCAGAGCGTGAAGTGATGATTTCCGGATTACTCAAGAAGATTTTCGGCAGCCGCAATGACCGGCTGATCAAGCAATATTCCCAGACCGTCCGCCGCATCAACGAACTGGAGCCGGGCATCGCCGCCCTGTCCGACGATGCCCTGCGGGCCAAGACCGACGAATTCCGTCAGCGCCACGCCCAGGGAGCCAGCCTGGACGAGCTGCTGCCCGAAGCTTTCGCCGTGGTGCGCGAGGCGGGCAAGCGGGTGCTGGGCATGCGCCACTTCGATGTGCAACTGATCGGCGGCATGGTGCTGCATTACGGCAAGATCGCCGAGATGCGCACCGGTGAAGGCAAGACTCTGGTGGCCACCTTGCCGTCCTATCTCAATGCCATTTCCGGCAAGGGCGTGCACGTCATCACCGTAAACGACTACCTGGCCCAGCGCGATGCCGAGTGGATGGGCCGTCTGCACCGTTTCCTGGGGCTGTCCGTCGGGGTGAACCTGTCCCAGATGCCCCATGACCAGAAGCAGGCCGCCTACGCGGCCGACATCACCTATGGCACCAACAACGAATTCGGCTTCGACTACCTGCGCGACAACATGGTCTACAGCGCCAGCGAGCGGGTGCAACGGGGGCTCAACTTCGCCATCGTGGACGAGGTGGACTCCATTCTCATCGACGAGGCCCGCACGCCGCTGATCATTTCCGGCCAGGCCGAGGATCACACGGAACTCTACATCCGCATGAACAAGGTGGTGCCCCTGCTCAGTCGTTGTGCCGAGGAGAACGGCCCCGGCGACTACTGGGTGGACGAGAAGGGGCATCAGGTGCACCTGACCGAGGAAGGGCACGAGCACGCCGAGCAGATCCTTGTCAGCCAGGGGTTGCTGTCCGATGGCCGCAGCCTCTACGAGGCCGCCAACATCACCTTGCTGCACCACCTGAACGCCGCCCTGCGGGCCCACACCTTGTTCCACAAGGATCAGCACTATGTGGTGCAGAATGGTGAAATCATCATCGTGGACGAATTCACCGGCCGCCTGATGGTGGGACGGCGCTGGTCCGACGGCCTGCATCAGGCCGTCGAGGCCAAGGAAGGGGTGAAGATCCAGAACGAGAACCAGACGCTGGCCTCGATCACCTTCCAGAACTACTTCCGCATGTACGGCAAGCTGGCCGGCATGACCGGCACCGCCGACACGGAATCCTATGAATTCCACCAGATCTATGGCCTGGAAACCGTGGTGATTCCCACGCACCGGCCCATGCAGCGCAAGGACTATAACGACCTGGTGTTCAAGACGGCCGCCGAGAAGCACGCTGCCATCATCGCCGACGTGAAGGACTGCCATCGCCGGGGCCAGCCGGTGCTGCTCGGGACCACTTCCATCGAGGCTTCCGAACTGCTCTCCCGGCTGCTGGACAAGGAGAAGCTGCCGCACCAGGTGCTGAACGCCAAGCAGCACGCGCGCGAGGCCGAGATCGTGGCCCAGGCCGGGCGCCCGGGTATGATCACCATCGCCACCAACATGGCGGGCCGCGGGACCGACATCGTCCTGGGCGGCAACATCGAGAAGCAGATTGCCGCCGTGGAGGCGGATGAAACGCTGTCCGAAGCCGACAAGGCCCGGCGCATCGACGCGATGAAGGCCGAATGGCAGAAGGCCCATGATGAGGTGCTGGCCGCCGGTGGTCTGCACATCATCGCCTCCGAGCGGCACGAGTCCCGCCGCATCGACAACCAGCTGCGGGGCCGTGCCGGCCGCCAGGGGGATGTGGGCTCTTCCCGTTTTTACCTGTCCCTGGAAGATCCCCTGCTGCGTATTTTCGCGGGCGACCGGCTGCGCGGCATCATGGAGCGGCTCAAGATGCCCGAGGGGGAAGCCATCGAACATCCCCTGGTGACCCGTTCCCTGGAGTCCGCCCAGCGCAAGGTCGAAGGCCGCAACTTCGACATTCGCAAGCAGTTGCTCGAATACGACGACGTGGCCAACGACCAGCGCCGGGTGATCTATGCCCAGCGCAATGAGCTACTCGAAAGCGAGGATATTTCCGAGACCATCACCGCGATGCGGCACGGGGTGTTGGAGGCCCTCTTCCGTCAGTTCGTGCCAGCTGACTCGGTGGAGGAGCAGTGGGATCTTCCCGGGCTGGAGCGGGCCCTGGCTGCCGATTTCCTGATCGAAGTGCCGCTTACCCTCTGGGTGTCCCAGGAGCCCAGCAGCACCGATGACGAGATCCTCGCTCGCCTGATCAAGCTCATCGACGAAATCTACGCAGGGAAGGTGGCTCAGGTGGGGGCCGAGGTTTTCCGTCAGTTCGAGCGCAACGTCATGCTACAGAGCCTGGACACCCACTGGCGCGAGCATCTGGCCGCCCTGGATCACCTGCGCCAGGGGATCCACCTGCGCGGCTACGCCCAGAAGAACCCCAAGCAGGAATACAAGCGGGAAGCTTTCGAATTGTTCGAGGGGCTGCTCGATGCCATCCGCCGCGACGTGACCCGGGTGCTGGTGACGGTGCAGATTCGCTCCCAGGCCGATGTGGAGGAAGCTGCGCCCCATGCCGAGGTGGAGAATGTGCAATACCACCATGCCGGGTACGACGAAGCGCTAGGTGGGGGCGGGGAGGCGGTTGCCAAAGCCCAGCCCGCTCACGCAGAGCCCAAGGTGGGTCGCAACGATCCTTGTCCCTGCGGCAGCGGCAAGAAATACAAGCACTGTCACGGAAAGCTGGCCTGATCCTTTTGCCCGGAAAAAATCGGCGTCCGGCAGGGCGCCGTTTTTCCTTGTGCCGTAACCCTTTCATCTTTTCGCCCGGAGTCAACCATGCCTGTGAATTACGCCACTCCCGCTCCCGAAGCCCTGCACCCCGTCGCCGGCGTCCGCCTGGGGGTGGCCGAGGCCGAAATCCGCAAGAAGAATCGCAAGGATCTGACGCTGATCGAGCTGGAGGCCGGGGCCACGGTGGCCGGCGTGTTCACCCTCAATCGCTTTTGTGCCGCTCCCGTGCAGTTGTGTCGCAAGCACCTGGCCGAAGGGCCCGGTATCCGCGCCCTGGTCATCAATACCGGCATTGCCAACGCTGGCACCGGCGAGCCCGGCCGTCAGGCGGCCCAGGCCACCTGTGATGCCGTGGGCAAGCTGCTCGGCATCGGTGCCGACCAGGTGCTGCCCTTCTCCACCGGGGTGATCCTCGAACCCCTCCCCGTGGAGCGTCTGGTGGCTGCCCTGCCCGCCACCCGGGCCAGCCTTGCCGCCGACAACTGGCATGTCGCTGCCCATGCCATCATGACCACGGACACGGTCGCCAAGGCCGCTTCGCGCCAGCTCCAGATCGCCGGCAAGACCCTGACCGTCACCGGCATTTCCAAGGGGGCCGGCATGATCAAGCCCAACATGGCCACCATGCTGGGCTTCATGGCCACCGACGCGGGCATCGCCCAGCCCCTGCTCGATGCGCTGGTCAAGGAAGCCGCCGACGAATCCTTCAACTGCATCACCGTGGATGGCGACACCTCCACCAACGACTCCTTCATCATGATCGCCACCGGCAAGGGCGGGCTTGCCTTCACCACCGGCCAGGAGGCCGGCTGGGCCGAAGTCAAGGCGGCCCTGATCGATGTGGCCCGGGAACTGGCCCAGGCCATCGTCCGGGATGGGGAAGGCGCCACCAAGTTCATCACCGTGGCGGTGGAAGGGGGCCGGGATCGGGGCGAATGCCGCCAGGTGGCCTATGCCATTGGCCATTCCCCCCTGGTGAAGACCGCCTTCTTCGCTTCCGACCCCAACCTGGGGCGCATCCTGGCGGCCGTGGGCTATGCCGGCATCGCCGATCTGGACGTGGACGGGGTCAGGGTTTGGCTGGAAGCGGCGGGCCAGTCCGTGCTGGTCTCTGAACGGGGCGGACGGGCGGCCAGCTACCAGGAGGAAACGGGGGCCGCCATCATGGCCAATGACGAGATCACCGTGCGGGTGCACCTGGGCCGGGGCGCTGCCACGGCCAGCGTCTATACCTGCGACTTCTCCTACGACTACGTGAAGATCAACGCGGATTACCGCAGCTGATCGACCCGCCGCAGCCGGATGCGCCGGAACCAGCCCCCCGCCAGGGCGGGCTGGTCGTCTTCGAGTGCCAGCCCGGGGGTCCGGGCCAACACTGTTTCGAACACCACGTCGAGCCGGGTGGCGATGCGGCCGGAGAGCGGCGTCAGCAGCCGGCGCAGGGGTGCCTTCTGGCCGGGGCGCAGGAACTTGTCGAGGATCAGCAGCCGGCCGCCGGGTTTCACCACCCGGGCCGCTTCCCGCAGACAGGCTTCGGGTTGCGGCACCACGGCCAGGATCAGGTGCAGCACTGCATGGTCGAAGCTGGCGTCGGCAAAGGGCAAGGCGTGCACATCCCCCTGCAGGGGGGTGAACCGGTGTGCCGCCAGTCGGGGCAGGGCCTTGTCGAGCATGGCACGGGTCAGGTCGAGGCCCACGTAATCGTGTTGGGGTGGCAGCCAGGGGGCATCCAGGCCGGTGCCCAGTCCGGCCAGCAGGATACGTCCGGGGTTTTCCGGCAGATGAGCCAGGCTTTCCTGGCGCGCTTTGCGGCTGGCCCGTTCCACCACCCGGTCGTAGAACGGCGCCATGCAGGTGTAGGAAAGGCGCAAGCTCATGACTGGATGGTCAGTGCAGGGTGCGGGGAATCGCCAACACGAATTCGGGAATCTCGGCTTCGAAGGGGCTGCCGTCGTCGCTTACCATCTGATAGCTGCCGCGCATGGTGCCCACCGGAGTCTCGAGCACGCAGCCGCTGGTGTATTCGAAACTTTCGCCGGGCTTGAGCAGGGGCTGTTTGCCCACCACGCCGAGGCCCTTCACTTCCTGGACCTGGTTGTCGGCATCGGTGATGAGCCAGTGTCGGGAGATCAACTGGGCCACGCCGGTGCCCTGGTTGGTGATGGTGATGGTGTAGGTGAACACGTAGCGTTTCTGGCTTGCGTCCGATTGTTCGGCCAGGTGCTGGGTGCGGACGCTGATGGCTATTTTCTGTTTTTCGCTCATGGTGCCGTTGTTCCGGGTTGGGGGGGATGGGGGCTAAAATGCCGGCCTTGTCGAATCGTGGAAGAGTACATCATGACCTGCCGGGACTTTCTCATCGCCCCCAGCATTCTATCGGCCAATTTCGCCAGGTTGGGGGAGGAGGTGGCTAACGTCATCGCTTCCGGTGCCGACTGGATTCATTTTGACGTGATGGACAACCATTACGTTCCCAATCTCACCGTCGGTCCCCTGGTCTGCGAGGCCATTCGTCCCTGTACCGATGCCCCCATCGACGTGCATCTGATGGTGAAGCCCGTGGATCGCATCATTCCCGATTTCGCCAAGGCTGGCGCCAACATCATCACCTTTCACCCGGAAGCCTCCGAGCATGTGGACCGGACCCTGGGCCTGATCCGCGACAGCGGCTGCCAGGCCGGCCTGGTGTTCAACCCGGCCACGCCCCTGCACTATATGGATTACGTCATGGACAAGCTTGACGTGGTGCTGCTGATGAGCGTGAACCCGGGCTTCGGTGGCCAGTCCTTCATTCCCAACACCCTGCAGAAGCTGGCCGAGGCCCGGGCCAGGATCGACGCTTATGAGCGCGCAAGCGGCCGGCGCATCCGTTTGGAAATCGACGGCGGGGTGAAGGTGGGCAACATCGCCCAGATCGCCCGGGCCGGGGCCGATGTCTTCGTGGCAGGCTCCGCCGTGTATGGCGCCGGCAAGGACACGGACCCGCACCGCTACGATTCCATCATTGCCGATCTGCGCGCCGAGCTGGCCAGAGTCTGAGGGCGGTGCTGATTCATGAAGCTGCAATCCGTCACCTTCGACCTGGACGGCACCCTGCTCGACACGGCCCTGGACCTCACCGTGGCCTGCAACCGCATGCTGGCGGAAATGGGCTTGCCTGACCGCAGCGAGACGGAGATCCGCCGTTTCGTAGGCAAGGGCATGGCGGTGCTGGTGGAGCGTTGCCTGACCTGGGACGCCGCCCCCGAAGTCGCCTTAGTGGAAGAGGGGATTGCCATCTTCCGGCGTTGCTACGGCGAAGAAAACGGCCGTTTTGCCCAGCCCTATCCGGGCGTGCTCGAAGGGCTTCAGGCCTGGCGGGAAAGCGGCTTGCCGCTCGCGGTGGTGACCAACAAGCCCATGGCCTTCACGCTTCCCCTGCTGGAGCAAACCGGCCTCGCCGGCTATTTTCAAGTGGTGGTCGGGGGCGACAGCACCCCCTGCAAGAAGCCGCACCCAGAGCCGCTGCTGCACGCCTGCCGGCAACTGGGGGTGACGCCGGCGGCCAACCTGCACATCGGCGATTCGGAAAACGATGTCCTGGCCGCCCGGGCGGCGGGCAGCCTCGCCTGGCTGGTGCCCTATGGTTACACGGAGGGCGAGCCGGTGGACAGTGCCGATTGCGATGCGCTAGTATCCGACCTGCTTGCCGCCTGGCGGCAGGCCCGTTCCCTCATCTGATCCAATCCGTTCCTGCGCCTCTCGAACATGACGAATCTGCGTACCTGGCCATGTGGCTGGCAAACCCGGCACAGCTGGCGCCTCTGGCGTCCGTGATCCTGCGCCGAGCCGTTCCCGGCAGGCAAACCTCGTACGCAACACCGGCAGCACCCGCTTTCCCGTCATTTCCGTTTTGTGAGGCATTTCATGACTGAACAAGAATTCAACGCCCTTGCCGTGCAGGGGTACAACCGCATCCCGGTCACGCTGGAGACCTTTGCCGACCTGGATACCCCGCTTTCCATCTACCTGAAACTGGCCAACGGCCCCCACACCTACCTGCTGGAATCGGTGCAGGGGGGCGAGCGTTTCGGGCGCTATTCCATCATCGGCCTGGCCGCGCCCACCCGTCTCGCCGCCTACGGCCGCCGGGTGCTGGTGCTGACCGGCCAGCGCATCGCCGAGCAGGCCGAGGACGTGAATCCTTTGGACTTCATCGCCGATTTCATGGCCCGCTTCAAGGCGCCTCCTTCCAAGGGTCTGCCCCGCTTCACCGGTGGCCTGGTGGGCTGTTTCGGCTACGACACGGTGCGTTACGTGGAGCCACGGCTCCACAAGGGGCCCAGCGCCGGCGACCTGGGCACGCCGGACATCCTGCTGCTGCTCTCGGAAGAAATCGCGGTGGTGGACAACCTGTCCGGCAAGCTCACCCTGATCGTCTACGCCGAGCCGGGCTTCCCCGGCGCCTACCAGCAGGCCCGGCAGCGCCTCAAGGAACTGCTGGCCCGCCTGCGGGAGCCCGTGGCCGTACCGACAGAAACCCCGGTGGCCTCGGCCCCCGCCGTGTCCACCTTCGGCGAGGAGGCCTTCAAGGCCGCCGTGCTCAAGGCCAAGGACTACATCACCGAGGGGGACATCATGCAGGTGGTGCTGTCCCAGCGCATGGAAAAACCCTACGGCGCCAGCCCCATGGCCCTGTACCGGTCGCTACGCAGTCTCAATCCTTCGCCCTACATGTTCTACTTCGACTTCGGCGACTTCCATGTGGTGGGGTCCTCGCCGGAAATCCTGGTGCGCCTGGAACATCAGGGGGCGGAGCAGAAGGTCACCGTGCGCCCCATCGCCGGTACCAGAAAGCGCGGCGCCACTCCCGAGGAGGACGTCGCCCTGGCCGCCGAACTGCTGGCCGATCCCAAGGAGCGGGCCGAACACGTGCAACTCCTGGACCTGGGCCGCAACGACTGCGGCCGCGTCGCCCAGGTGGGTAGCGTGCGGGTCACCGAGAACATGACCATCGAACGCTACTCCCACGTGATGCACATCGTCTCCAACGTGGAAGGCAGGTTGCAGCCGGGCCTGGGTGCCATGGACGTGCTCAAGGCCACCTTCCCGGCCGGCACGGTTTCCGGTGCCCCCAAGGTGCGCGCCATGGAAATCATCGACGAACTGGAGCCGGTCAAGCGCGGCATCTACGCCGGCTCCGTCGGCTACCTGGGTTTCCACGGGGACATGGATGTGGCCATCGCCATCCGCACCGGGGTCATCAAGGACGGCAAACTGCACGTCCAGGCCGGGGCCGGCATCGTCGCCGACTCAAACCCCGATGCCGAGTGGGAAGAAACCCGCAACAAGGCCCGCGCCGTGCTCCGGGCCGCCGAACTGGCGGAAGCCGGTCTCGATACGCGGCTGGACTAAAACCATGAACCACAGAGACACGGAGGCACCGAGAGATGCTCTGACGGAGCAAATCATTGGTGCCGCGATCGAGGTTCACCGGGCCTTGGGCCCTGGCTTGCTGGAGTCGGTTTACCAGGGGTGCCTAGCTCTCGAACTGGGTTTGCGGGGATTGCACTTTCAAAGCCAGCTGGAGCTTCCCCTGAATTACAAAGGGCTCAGTCTGGATGCTGCTTATCGGCTGGACCTGGTGGTTGAACAGGCTGTGGTGATCGAATTGAAAGCCGTGGAGCGGCTATTGCCTCTACACGAAGCGCAGTTGCTGACTTATCTCAAGCTGGGCGGTTATTCCCTGGGCTTATTGCTCAACTTCAATGTCCCAGTATTGAAGGACGGCATCAAGAGGATGAAAGTATGAAAGCAATTGTTTTCTCTGCGTCTCTGTGCCTCTGTGGTGAAAGGTTTACATCATGCTGCTGATGATCGATAACTATGACTCCTTCACCTACAACCTGGTGCAGTACTTTGGTGAGCTGGGCCAGGAGGTGCGGGTGTACCGCAACGACGCCATCACCCTGGACGAGATTGCGGCCCTGAATCCCGAATATCTGGTGATTTCCCCCGGTCCCTGCGCGCCCGCCCAGGCCGGGGTTTCCCTGTCGGCCATCAAGACTTTCGCCGGCAGGATTCCCCTCCTGGGCGTTTGCCTCGGCCACCAGGCCATTGGCGAAGCCTTCGGTGGCAAGATCGTGCATGCCAAGCAGCTGATGCACGGCAAGGTCTCGTCCGTGCACCACAAGGGTGTGGGGGTCTTCAAGGGTCTGCCCAACCCGCTCACCTGTACCCGTTACCACTCCCTCGCCATTGAGCGGGAGAGCTGTCCTGACTGCCTGGAGATTACCGCCTGGACCGAGGACGGGGAGATCATGGGCGTCCGCCACAAGACCCTGGCGGTGGAGGGGGTGCAGTTCCATCCGGAATCCATCCTCACCGAGCGGGGCCACGACCTGCTCGACAACTTCCTCAAGGAGCATGCCCGATGAGCGCCGTGTTCACCCCCAGGGAGGCCCTGCAGCGGGTCATCGAACACCGGGAGATCTTCTTCGACGAGATGGTCTCCCTGATGCGCCAGATCATGGGGGGCGAAGTCAGCCCCCTGATGATCGCCGCCATCATCACCGGTCTCAGGGTCAAGAAGGAAACCATCGGCGAAATCGCCGCCGCCGCCAGCGTCATGCGCGAGTTGTCCTCCAAGGTGCAGCTCGCCGATGTGAGCAAGGTGGTGGACACCTGCGGCACCGGTGGGGACGGGGCCCACACCTTCAACATTTCCACCGCCGCCATGTTCGTGGCCGCGGCCGGGGGCGCCCGCATTGCCAAGCACGGCGGCCGTTCCGTCTCCTCCCAGTCGGGCAGCGCCGACGTGCTGGAAGCCCTGGGTGTGAACATCAACCTGAGTCCCGAACAGGTGGCTCAGTGCATCGAACAGGTGGGCGTCGGCTTCATGTTCGCCCCCAACCACCACAGCGCCATGAAGCATGCGGCGCCCGTGCGCCGGGAGATGGGGGTCAAGACCCTCTTCAACATTCTCGGCCCCCTCACCAACCCGGCCGGGGCGCCCCGGCAGGTGCTGGGCGTGTTCCATCAGGATCTGGTGGGCATCCTGGCCCGGGTGCTGCAGCGCCTGGGCAGCCAGCGCGCCCTGACCGTGTTCGGCCGCGAGGGGCTGGACGAAATCTCCATTGCCGGCCCCACCCTGGTGGGCGAGTTGCAGGATGGCCAGGTGAGCGAATACGAAATCAGCCCGGAGCAGTTCGACTTGCCCCTGCACGACCCCAGGACCCTGCAGGTAGCCAATGTGGAGGAATCCCGGGCCATGCTGCTGGGCGCCCTGGAAAACAAGGCCGGCGCCCCGCGCGACATCGTTGCCCTGAATGCCGCCGCCAGCCTCTATGTCACCGGCCAGGCCGAATCCCTGGCCGCCGGGGTGGAGCTTGCCCTGGATCTGATTGCCTCGGGCGCCGCCCGGGCCAAGGTCGATGAATTCGTCACTTTCACCCGGCAGTTCCCATGAGCGATATTCTCAAGAAAATCGTGGCCACCAAGCATGAGGAAGTGGCCGCCGCCCGGGCCCGTCTGCCCCTGGAAGAAGTTCGGGCCCAGGCCCGGGACCAGGCACCCGCCCGGGATTTTGCCGGGGCCCTGCAAAGCCGTGCCGCAGCGGGCAAGCCCGCCGTGATCGCCGAGATCAAGAAAGCCAGCCCCTCCAAGGGCGTGATCCGCGCCGACTTCCGCCCCGCCGACATCGCCGCCAGCTACGAGGCCCACGGCGCTGCCTGTCTTTCGGTGCTCACGGACGTGCAGTATTTCCAGGGTAGCCCCGATTACCTCAAGGCCGCCCGGGCCGCCTGCCAGCTACCGGTGCTGCGCAAGGACTTCATGGTGGATGCCTATCAGATCCATGAAGCCCGGGCCATGGGGGCGGACGCCATCCTGCTGATCGTCGCCGAGTTGTCCCTGGGGCAGATGCAGGACTTCGAAGGCCTGGCCCGGGAACTGGGCATGGCCGTGCTGGTGGAAAGCCACGACGGGGAGGAGCTGGACGTGGCCCTGCAGTTGCAGACTCCGCTCATCGGCATCAACAACCGCAACCTGCGCACCTTTGAAGTCAGCCTGGAAACCACCTTCTCGCAACTGCACCGGATTCCCCCTGACCGGCTGGTGATCACCGAAAGCGGCATCCTGGTGCCTGAGGACGTGAAGGCCATGCAGGCCAGGAAGGTCCATGCCTTCTTGGTCGGCGAAGCCTTCATGCGCGCTCCCGACCCGGGCGTGGAGCTGGAGCGGCTGTTCGGTCAAGTCGGATCTTGCCGTCCATGAGCATCCCCGTCCCTGGCCGGAAGGGGGCTCACCTTTCCACTTCGTACACCACGTCGGCGCGACGGTTTTCGGCCCAGGAGGCTTCGTCCTTACCCTTGAGTTTGGGGCGGGTATCGCCCAGGGTGATGGTCCTGACCTGCTTGTCGCTGGCGCCGTTGGCCAGCAGGGCGTTTTTCACCGAATGCGCCCGGCGCATGCCCAGGATGCGGTTGTACTCGTGCGAGCCCCGCTCGTCGGCATTGCCTTCGACCCGGACGCGGGCCTTGGGGTTGTTGGCCAGATAGCGGCCATGGGCAGCCAGGACCGGGTTGAAGTCGGGCTTCACCTCGTACTTGTCGAAATCGAAATAGACGCTGCGTTGGGTGCGCAGGCCTTCCTCGTCCATCATCAGGCCGTCCTTGCCGGCCGCCGCGCCTGCGGCGTCGGTCGCGCTGGCCAGGGGCTGGAGTTCCGGGGGGACCGGCTGGCCCAACAGGCCCGGGTGCACCTTGAAGGCGGTGGGCGGAATCACCTTGCCGTTGTTGCTCGGAGCGGCGGCACAGGCCGCCAGGAAGAGGGTGGCCAGGGACAGGGCCAGGGTGGACAGGGATGGACGGATCATGATCGACGAAGGGTGAAAGGCAGGGGCGGATGATAGCGCGTCGAGGCCTGGCTAGCCACAGGCAGGTAAGAGGGTGTTTACAAAATAA
>DDKS01000062.1 GCA_002340095.1 Betaproteobacteria bacterium UBA2592 | reverse complement strand
TTAACTGAGGTTTTAAGGTTCACTGAACTTTCGAGGAGCGATTTCATGACCGACATTCAAACCAAGGTCCCGGCCAGGACCGGCAAGATCATGCTGGTGGGC
Organism: Betaproteobacteria bacterium UBA2592; assembly: GCA_002340095.1. Lineage (GTDB taxonomy): Bacteria > Pseudomonadota > Gammaproteobacteria > Burkholderiales > Rhodocyclaceae > Azovibrio. Next base: position 19,392 of record DDKS01000062.1, on the reverse strand, counting down.
CTGGGCCCCGGCGCCGTGGAACACATGACCGGCCGCGCCCGGGCCGCCATCGCCGAAGCCGACACGGTGATCGGCTACGCCACCTACATCCGCCTGGTGGAAGACCTGCTGGCGGGCAAGGAGGTAGTGAAAAAGGGCATGACCGAGGAACTGGACCGGGCCATGGAGGCGCTGGACCGGGCCAGGCAGGGCAAGAAAGTGGCCTTGATTTCCTCCGGCGACGCCGGTGTGTACGGCATGGCCGGCCCCACTTTCGAAGTGCTGTTCCAGGCCGGCTGGACCCCCGATTCCGAGATCGAGGTGGAGGTCGTCCCCGGGGCCTCGGCGCTGAACACCTGCGCCGCCTTGGTGGGCGCGCCGCTCACCCACGACTTCTGCGCCATCTCCCTCTCCGACCTGCTCACCCCCTGGCCCACCATCGCCCGCCGTCTGGACGCGGTGGCCTACGCGGACTTCGTGGTGGCCCTGTACAACCCCAAGAGCGGTCGCCGCACCCGCCAGATTCAGGAGGCCCAGCGCATCTTCCTGCGCCACCGGGACCCGGACACCCCGGTAGCCATCGTCAAAAGCGCCTTCCGGCCCAAACAGCGCATTGAATTCACCACCCTGGCGCAGATGGCCGAGGCCGACATCGGTATGCTGTCTACGGTACTCATCGGCAACTCCAACACCTTCATCCGGGACGGCCTCATGGTCACACCCCGGGGCTATGCCAACAAGTACGACGTGGCCGAGGGAGAGCGTTCCACCAAGGGCGGCGAGCAGGCCGGCCGTTCCCTGTCCACCGGCCTCAACGGCTGGCTGGAAGCCATCCGCGCCAGCGGCAAGAGCGCCGCCGAACTGGCCATGGAATACCGTCTGCCGGAGGACTACATCGCCGCCGCCCTGGCCGCCGGACCGGAAGTGGCGGACGAAGCCGAGGTCAAAGCATGAGTGAAGTCAGTAACCCCCTGAATGCTTCTACCGAATCCACACCATCATGAGAACACCCTCCTTCTTCCCTCCTGCTCCCGTCGCCCTGGTGGGTGCCGGCCCCGGCGATCCGGAATTACTGACCCTGAAGGCCCTGCGCCTGCTCCAGACCGCCCAGGTGGTGGTGTACGACAACCTGGTGGGCGGCGGCATTCTGGAGATGATCCCCGCCGGGGTGGAACGCATTTATGTGGGCAAGAAAGCCTCCAACCACACCCTGCCCCAGGAGGAAATCAGCGCCCTGTTGCTGCGGCTGGCACGGGAGGGCAAGCGGGTGGTGCGGTTGAAGGGCGGTGATCCCTTCGTCTTCGGCCGGGGCGGGGAGGAGATGGAGGTGCTGCTGGCGGCAGGAGTGCCCGTCGAGATCGTGCCGGGCATCACCGCCGCCCTGGGGGCCGGAGCCGCCTTCGGCTTTCCCCTGACGCACCGGGAGCACGCCCAGAGCTGCGTCTTCGTCACCGGCCACCTGAAGGACCACAGCGTGAATCTGGACTGGCCGGCCCTGGCCCGGCCCGGCCAGACCCTGGTGTTCTACATGGGCATCGCCGGGCTGGAGACCATTGCGGCGGAACTGCAGGCCCACGGCCTGGCAGCGGATACGCCGGCAGCCCTGATCTACAAGGCCACCTTGCCGGAACAACGCATGTGGACCTGTTCCCTCGCACGTCTGCCGGAAACCGCCACCCGACACGAGGTGAAGCCGCCGGCCCTGATCGTGGTCGGCAGTGTGGTGGGGCTGGCCAACGGCTGAGGATTCGTGCGCGCCCCAGTCTTCGGCTGCAGGAGGTCAGCGCATGAACGACCAGATCACGCGCCAGACGGCGGCAAAACCGACGAGCGCGATCAGCCCGACGATGCCGGTGACCAGGAGAAAAACGACGAGACCGATGAGAAGTGCCAGCATCGGCCAGCCGCCCATGTCGGCGATGTCGGCGCGCAATGCCTCGGGCGCGAGCCGTCCGGCCCGGGCATCTTGCCACAGACCATAGGCCAGCCAGGCCAGCACGGCGACAAGCACCAGGATTTCGATCATGGCTTCAGATTTCGGCATTCAGATCAGGCTCGAACTGCAAACGGCGCAGGGCGAATCATCGTTCAAACGTTTCGAGGCGGCGCTGGAGGCGGCCCTGGCCAGGCTGTGCCGGCCGCAGGATGCGGCCATTCTGAAGCAGCTGGCATCGGAGGAACAGATGCGACAAGTGGGCACTCCAGTTCCGTTACATGCCCCGGGAAACCGGTGGGACTCAATCCACCTGGCATAGCAGGCCCTTGAGGTATTCCCCTTCCGGGAACTCCAGGGCCACGGGATGATCCGGGGTACCCGCCAGGCGCCGCACGATCCGGGCACAGCGTCCGGCATCCAGGGCGGCGCCGGCCACGATCTTCTGGAACAGTTCGAGGCCGATGCCGCCGGAACAGGAATAGGTCATCAACAGGCCACCCGGGTTGAGCAGGCGGAAACCGAGCAGATTGATGTCCTTGTAGGCCCGGGCTGCCCGGTCCGCATGGGCGGCGGAAGGCGCGAACTTGGGGGGATCGAGCACGATCACATCGAAGCTGCGACCTTCTTTCTTGAATTCCCGCAGGGCCTGGAACACGTCCGCCTCCCGCCATTCGGCCCGCTCTGCCGGCAGATCGGGGTTCAGGGCCAGGTTGGCCCGGGCCCGCTCCAGGGCAGGGCCGGAGGAGTCGATGGAGAGCACCGTGGCCGCGCCACCCCGCAGGGCCTGGAGCGAAAAACCGCCGGTGTAGCAAAAGCAGTTGAGCACGGATTTGCCCGCCGCCAGGCTGCCCAGTAACTGCCGGTTTTCCCGCTGGTCCAGGTAGAAGCCGGTCTTGTGGCCGCTGGCGTAATCCACGCCCAGGCGCACCCCGTTCTCCAGAATGCTGATCTCCCCGCCCGGGGCTTCCCCGTAAATCCAGCCGGTCACCTTCTCCAGCCCTTCGAGGCCGCGCACCTCGGAATCGGAACGCTCGTAGATGCGGGCGCAGCCAGTGGCCTGGACGAGGGCGGCCACCAGGGCCTTGCGCCACTTCTCGGCCCCGGCACTGTTGAGCTGCACCACCAGGGTGTCACCGTACTGGTCGGCAATCACCCCGGGCAGGCCGTCAGATTCGGCGTGGATCAGGCGCAAGCCTTCCTGGCCAGCCAGTTCCGGCAGGGCCTGGCGCCGGGCCACGGCCAGGGCCACCCGGCGCTTGAAGAAGGCATCGTCGATGGTTTCCGCCTCGTCGAAGGACCACACCCGGCAACGAATCTGGGAACTGGGGCTATAGGCGCCCCGGGCGAGCCGACGGCCATCGGCGGACTGGATGAGCACCGTATCCCCCGGCCGGGCCCGACCATCCAGACGCGCCACGGAGCTTTCGAAAATCCAGGGGTGACGGCGGAACAATGAACGCTCCTTGCCAGGTTTGAGTATCAGTTCAGCCATGATTCGGGAGGGGACGCAAAGACAAAAGGCCCCGGCAGCAGGTTTGCCACCGGGGCCGAAAACCGGGTGATTACCGGGTGGAACGCCGCTTAACCCAGGGCCTTGCGGTTACGGGCCTGGCACTCGGCCTGGTAAATCATGCGCATCATGGCGCTGCCTTTGCCACGGAACATGCGCTTGCCGGTCTTGGACAGGCAACGGCGCTCGATGGAAGAGCGGCGGGTACGGGTGATAGCCATGGAAATTCTCCAGATAAAAACCGGTTACTAAATTCGGAATGCAGCAAAGGGGCGAAATCTTAAAGGGATGAAGGCTTTAGGTCAATTACCGCCAGCGCCGCCACCCGACCTGCGCCGGGCCCGGGGATGGGCCCCATCGTAGACCCTGGCCAGGTGCTGGAAATCCAGGTGGGTGTAGACCTGGGTGGAGGCGATGCTGGCATGGCCCAGCATTTCCTGCACGGCGCGCAGGTCGCCGCTGGATTGCAGCACGTGGGAGGCAAAGGAGTGACGCAGCACGTGCGGATGCACCCGGGTACCGATACCGGTCTGCAGGGCCCGGCGGCGCAGACGTTCCTGGATCATGCGCGGGGAAATACGCCGGCCCCGCTGGCTGACGAACAGGGCCGGCTCATCCGCAGCGGCCAACTGGCCGCGCACCTGGGCCCATGCCGCCAGGGCTGCACGGGCCTTGCTGCCCACGGGCACCAGGCGCACCTTGTTGCGCTTGCCCAGCACTCGTACTTCCCCTTCGACTAGCATCGCTTCCAGGGTATCCAGATTGAGGCTGGCCAGTTCCGCCAAGCGTAGACCCGAGGAGTAGAACAGTTCGAACATGGCCTGGTCGCGCCGGTTGAGGCGCTCGTCCCCCTCGTCGGAAGCCTGGTCGAGCAGGCCCTGGGCTTCATCCACGGACAGGGCCCGGGGCAGACGCCTGGGGGATTTGGGGGGCTTGATGCCCTCGCAGGGATTGGCCGGGGCCTCTCCCCGGAGTTGCAGCCACTTGAAGAAGCCGCGCCAGGCCGAGAGCAGCCGCGCCAGGCTGCGCCCGGAGAGCCCCTGGCCGTGCAACACCGCCACCTGGCGGCGCACGGTGAGGGCATCGAGGCCAGCCAGGGGAGTTTCTCCGGCGGCCTGCACCAGACGCTGCAAATCCCGGCCGTAATTGCTCAGGGTATGGGGCGACTGGCGCCGCTGCTCGGCCAGGTAGGCCAGGTAGGCCGCGACGGCAGCGGCGTTGTCCATGCCGGAAGGCTTACAGGGCCGAGTGGGTGACGCGGGCCAGGGCAGCGGAGACCAGTTCGCCCAGACGCTCCAGGTAGAGGGTGCCCATGTCGGCGTAGAAGCGTTGCACGTCCTCGCTGCCCAGGGCGATCATGCCTATGGTGCCGCCGCCATTGCGCAAAGCGATCAGGGCCTGGGAGCGGATGTGTTCCGCATGTTCGCCGAACCAGGAGGCGGTGCCGAAGCCGGAGGTGGAGCCGCAGTAGGGTTTGGTCAGGGTCTCGGCAAAGACTTGCAGTTCCTCGCTCACGGCGGTGAATTCGGGCAGGTCATCGACCCCGGCCGGCTTGTCCCACAGGCGCAGGGCTACGTGCGGAATGGCGAAGTCATCGCGCAGGTGGAAGTTGAGCAGGTGAATCACCGCCTGAAAGGTCTCGGCCGCGATCAGGCCGACGGAAAGCCGGTGCATCTTCTCGCTGATGGCGTCGTTTTCCTCGCCGAAGGCCAGCAGTTCGGCCAGCTTTCTTTCCAGCTGCTTGTTCTTGTCCCGCAGGGTGAGCATCTGCCGCTCGGACAGGGAGATGGTGCGGCCCCCGTGGGGGTGGGGCACGAAGATTTCCGCCAGCAGGTCGGCGTACTGCTCGAAGAACTGGGGATTGGCCTGCAGGTATTGGGCAACGGCTTCTGCGCTCATAGCTCGATTTCTCCGGTAAAGACGGTGACGGCCGGGCCGGTCATCAGCACGGGCTGACCGGGACCTTCCCAGGCAATAGTGAGTTCCCCCCCGCGGGTGGCGACCCGCACCGGGGAATCCAGAAGCCCCCGGCGGATGCCGGCCACCACGGCGGCACAGGCACCAGTCCCGCAGGCCAGGGTCTCGCCGGAACCCCGTTCATAAACCCGCAGCCGCACATTGTGGCGGTCCAGCACCTGCATGAAACCCGCATTGACTCGTTCGGGAAAGCGGGGGTGAGATTCGATCAAGGGCCCCTGGACGGCCACCGGGGCGGTATCGACGTCGGCCACCACCTGCACCGCATGGGGGTTGCCCATGGAGACGGTGCTGATGTCCACGGTGGTGCCATCCAGATCCAGGGGCTGGAGCACCGCGTCGTTATCGCTGATGAAGGGAATCTCGGCCGGGGCGAAGCGGGGCGCGCCCATGTCCACAGTCACCTGGCCGTCCGCTTCCAGGCGCGGCGCGATCACACCCTTCCTGGTTTCGACCCGGATTTCCCGCTTGTCGGTGAGGCCCTGATCGAAGACGAAACGGGCAAAGCAGCGGGCGCCGTTGCCGCACTGTTCCACCTCGCCGCCATCGGCGTTGAAGATGCGGTAGCGGAAATCCACACCCGGCTGGCTGGCCGGCTCCACCAGGAGTAACTGGTCGAAGCCGATGCCGAAGTGGCGGTCGGCCAGAAAGCGCAATTGCTCCGGCGTCAGGCTGATGTTCTGGCGCACTCCATCCAGGACCACGAAATCGTTGCCCAGACCATGCATCTTGGTGAACTTGAGCCGCATCAGAGCTTCTTTTCCATGATGTAGTCGTCCATCACGAAACCACCGCCGATATCATCCACGATGGCCTCGCGCACCGTGAAACCGTACTTGCGGTAGGAGGCGATGGCCTTCTCGTTGCGCTTGTTCACCGCCAGGACCACGCAGGGATAGCCGAGCTTCTTCGCCCGCTCGGCCACATGGGCGATCAGCCGGCCGCCGACCCCCTGGCGCTGCATGTCGGGATGGATGTAGAGCTTGTCGAGCTTGAACTCGCCCTTGCTGATCTCGCTGAAGGCAAAGCCGATGCGCCGGCCATCGGCAAAAACCTGATCCAGCCACTTGTGGGCGTCTTCCAGGTCGTCGTAAAGCCGCTCGTGGCCATAACGCTGTTCCAGCATGAAATCGATCTGTTCCTGGGTGATGATGCCAGGGTAGGTGGCCTGCCAGATTTCCCGGGCCAGGGCCGCAATGGCCGGCACATCGGGAGGCGTCACGGGTTTGATCTCGATCACGGGGGATGCGGCTAGCGTCATTTAATAAATCCTCGGTTCGCCCGCAGGACGGGTCTTGAAGCGCTTGTGCAGCCAGAAATACTGCTCCGGCATGGTCAGCACCTGGGTTTCGATGAAACGGTTCATGTAGGCGGTATCGGCCTCGACGCTCTCGCCCGGGAAAGCCTCCCAGGGCGGTAGCAGTTCCACCTCGTAACCATCCGGCACCAGACGGGTGATGCAGGGCACCACCTTGGCTCCGGTAGCCCGGACAAGGCGGGAAACACCCGTGATGGTAGCAGCCTGGACCCCGAAAAAGGGCACGAAGATGGATTCCTTGCGGCCAAAATCCATGTCCGGCAGATAGTAGAAGGGCAAGCCCTGCTTCATGGCCTTGAGGGCACGGCGCATCCCCTCCTGGCGCGACAGCAGCAGCGGACCATTGAAGCGCAGCCGCCCCGCCAGCAGCACCGCATTGAAAACGGGGTTCTTCTGGTTGGAATAGACGCTTACCAGGGGGGTGCTCATGGTCATCATCACGCCGCCCGCATCCAGGCCGACGAAATGGGGCGCCAGGATCAGGGTCGGGCAACCGTCCTGCCGCTGCAGAAACTCGCCGCCCTTGAGGCGGATCAAGCCTTCGAGCCGGGCCCGGGGCGCCCACCAGAACAGGGTGCGATCCAGCAGGGCCTGGGCAAAGACCACGAAATGGCGGCGCAGCAGGTGTTCCCGCCGGGCCTCGCTCCAGCCGGGAAAGCACAGGCGCAGGTTGGTGCGCACCACCCGGCGCCGCTCCCGTCCCAGGAGGAGCAGGGCGTGGCCGAGCAGCCAGCCACAGGCGCGCAGGGCGGGCAGGGGCAGCCAGTGCAACAGCCAGAGCAACCCCAGGACAGCGTAGGATGGCAGATACCGGAAGAAATGTTTCATGTGGAACATGCCCCGGGCGGCGGCTCGGCCCCCGCCGGGCGCTTGTAACGGTTGTAACCCCACAGGTACTGGGCCGGACACTGGCGGATCAGGGCCTCGATCTCATGGTTGATCTGCTGGGCCCGGGCCAGGGTATCGCCCTCCAGCGCCTGGCCGGGGGGATGGAAATGCAGCCGGTAGCCCCGCCCGCCGGGCAGCCGCTCGCCCCAGGCCATGAGCACCGTGGCACCGGTTTCCGAGAGGCGGGCGGCGAGGGTCATGGTGTAGGCGGGCCGGCCGAAGAAATCGAGCCAGGCGCCCTCACCCACCTTGGGGGCCTGGTCGGGCAGCATCCCCACGGCCTCCCCCTTCTTCAGGGCCTTGATCAGGGCCCGTACACCGGAGAGATCCGCCGGGGCCAGATGCAGTTGCGCCCGCTTGCGCCCGGCCAGGATCATGCGTTGCAGGCTTTCCTGCCGGGGCGGCCGGTAGAGCACGGTGATCGGACCGAAGGCCGAGTAGTACTGGGCGGTGATCTCGAAACAGCCCAGATGCGGCGTCAGGAACAGGATGCCCCGGCCGGCCGCCTGGGCCGCCCGCACATGCTCCCAGCCCCTGACCTCGGCCACCTGGGCATTGGTCTCTTCCAGGCTCCTCATCCAGATGCGCGCCAGCTCCAGGGACTGCTTGCCGGCCTCCCGGGCTGCCGGCAGACGCCATTCCGGCCCGAATCCCGCCTGGGCCAGGTTGGCCTGAAGATGGCGCCGGTAACGTGGCGAAACCTGGTAAACCAGCCAGCCGGCCAGAGCACCAAGACGGTGCACCCAGACCAGGGGCAGATGGCCGAGCAGACGGAAGAAAAAGACCATGGAGTCCGTGGGCTTGATAAAAAAGGAAAAAGGGTTAGGATTATCGGCTCGCCGAGTTAAACAGACAACTTGCAGGGCGATTACAAATACTGCTAAAGCGTCGCCGCTCCTGGGCCAGAGCCGGTAACGCCGGATCAACACAGGCCCCAAGGAGTCCCCATGAGCGATTACCTCTTCACTTCGGAATCCGTTTCCGAAGGCCATCCCGACAAGGTCGCGGACCAGATTTCCGATGCCATCCTGGATGCCATCCTGGCCCAGGACCCCACCGCCCGCGTCGCCGCCGAAACCCTGTGCAACACCGGCCTCGTGGTGCTGGCCGGCGAGATCACCACCCACGCCAACGTGGATTACATCCAGGTGGCCCGGGACACCATCCGCCGCATCGGCTACGACAACACCGAGTACGGCATCGACTACAAGGGCTGTGCCGTGCTGGTGGCCTACGACAAGCAGAGCCCCGACATCGCCCAGGGCGTGGACCACGCCCATGACGATTACCTGAACCAGGGCGCCGGCGACCAGGGCCTGATGTTCGGCTACGCCTGCCGGGAAACCCCGACCCTGATGCCCCTGCCCATCTACCTGTCGCACCGGCTGGTGGAACGCCAGGCTCACCTGCGCCGGGACGGCCGCCTGCCCTGGCTGCGCCCCGACGCCAAGTCCCAGGTCACCATCCGCTACGTGGACGGCAAGCCCGACGCCATCGACACCGTGGTGCTGTCCACCCAGCACGCTCCCGATGTTTCCCTGGAAACCATCCGCGAAGCCGTGATCGAGGACGTGATCAAGCCGGTGCTGCCGAAGGAACTGATCAAGGGCGACATCAAGTATCTGGTGAACCCCACCGGGCGCTTCGTGGTCGGCGGTCCCCAGGGCGACTGCGGCCTCACCGGCCGCAAGATCATCGTCGACACCTACGGCGGGGCTGCACCCCACGGCGGTGGCGCCTTCTCGGGCAAGGACCCGTCCAAGGTGGACCGTTCCGCTGCCTATGCCGGCCGCTACGTGGCCAAGAACATCGTCGCCGCCGGCCTGGCCGAGCGCTGCCTGGTGCAGGTTTCCTACGCCATCGGCGTAGCCCAGCCCACCTCGATCATGGTGGAAACCTTCGGCACCGGGAAACTGCCCAACGAGAAACTCACCGAGCTGGTACGCGAACACTTCGACCTGCGTCCCAAGGGCATCGTAAACATGCTCAACCTGCTCCGTCCGATCTACCAGAAGACCGCCGCCTACGGCCACTTCGGCCGGGACGAGCCGGAATTCACCTGGGAAGCCCTGGACAAGGCCGAACTGCTCAAGGCCGCCGCCGGACTCTGATCCGGCCCGGCCGCCAGCAGAGAAAGCAGAGGGGAGCAGGGGACCCTGCGGCCCCCTGCATCTTTCTTATCAGAGGTGCCGCAGGACGGCGCCTTCGAGCCAGCATTCGAGCGGCTCTTGCGGTGCCACCACCCGTCCCTGGGCATAGGTGATGCCAAGTTCCTTTAGGCGCTGCAGGGCCGGCAGGTCGTCCACCCCGGCAGCGATGGTGCTGATGCCGTGATCGTCGGCAATTTCCCGCAGGGCCCGCACCAGGGCCGCCGAACTCCTGTTTTCCCCCACATCCCTGATCAGGACGGGAGTGATGCGAATGAAGTCCGGAGCCAGGACGCTCAGATGGGAGAGAGAACCGATCCATCCCCCAAACCCATCCAGCCCCACCCGGCAACCGGAACCATGCAGACGCTCGCACAACTGCTGCATTTCGGCCGGGTACTGAATCGCGGTTTCTTCGTTGAGCATCAGGCACAGGGCGGCAGCACCCCTACCCAGGGCGGTCACGGCAGCCACCAGCCTTTGCCTGTGTCCGGAATCGCCCAGGGCGGCGTTGGAAATGCGCAGCAGGCAGAGCAGTTCGCCCACCTTGCCGGCCATCTCCACCCGCTGCAGGCAATCCCCTGCCTGCTGCAAGAGGCGCAGGTCGATCTCCTGGGCCAGTTCGTGACGCTCGGCCGCTTCCATCGGCAGGGGCAAGGGTTTTCCCTGGCGGTCGTCGACCAGGGCCGTGAGCTCGAACAGCTGCTGCTGGCGCACACCCGAACCCAGGAGACGCAGGGGCTGGGCCTGATAGGCAAACAGGTTGTCGGCCAGGGCCATTTCCATCCGTTCGCGCCACTGATCCCGCCTGGCTCCCAGGGCGGCTTCCCGCATCTGCCGCTCGTGCACCTCGACCCGGCTGCGGCCACCGGCCTTGGCGGCATAGCAGGCCGCATCCCCGGCACTGAGGACCTGGCTGACCGACTGGCTCTCGGCATCCACCGCCACCACGCCGATGCTGGCGCCCACCGTGAAGACCTTGTCCTGCCAGGAAAAATGGAAGCCGGCCACGAGCCCGCACAGGGCTTCCGCCTGGCGCAGGGCGTTGTCCTTGCTGCAGCCGGGCAGCAGGACCCCGAACTCATCCCCCCCCAGCCGGGCCAGGGTATCCCCCTGGCGCAGGCGGCTCTGGAGCTGGCGGGACAGCTGCCGCAGCAGTTCATCCCCGGCAATGTGCCCACTGCTGTCGTTGACCCGCTTGAAACGATCCAGGTCGATGAACAGCACGGCACTGTGTTCCCCGCCGCCCTGGGCCACCCGGATGGCGGCCTCCAGGCGCGTCTCGAACTCGCGCCGGTTCACCAGGCCGGTCAGGGCATCGTGCCGGGCCTGGTAGGCCAGCAGGGCCGTGGCCTCATCGATGCGCTCCTGAAGGCTGCGGTGCACATCGCTGATGTATTCCGCCATGCGGTTGAACCCCTGTTCCAGTTCCCCGAGTTCATCCCGGGAGGACTCTTCCACCCGGACCTGGAAATTTCCCGCCGCCATGGCCCGCACCGCATCCACCAGGCGCGTCACGGGCAGCACCAGGGTATGCGCCAGGCGGGCCACGAAATAGGCGGTCACAGCCAGGGCCAGGATGAGGATGCCCAGCCCCCTGAACAGCAGTTCCCGCTGACGTTCGGCGAGCCCCGACTTGTCCAGCTCCACGAACACCTGGCCCACCAGCACCGGCTGTTCGGGACTGGACTGGACTGGCTCCTCGATGAACACACCACTGCCTGCCTGGCTGCGGTAGATCGGGGCGGCAAAAGCGATCCAGCCTTCGCCGCTGGCCACCTGGCTCACTCCCTTGGGGGGCGCCTTGAGATATTCCGCGCCCAGATTGACCCGGCCGCTCACGGCCACCACCCGCCCGTCCCGGTTCACCACGGCCGCCGCCCGCACGTCCGGCTGCTGCACGGCGCCCTGGACCATACCCTGCAGGCTCAGCCAGTTGCCGGAAACCACACCATATTCGCTGGTGGGCGCCATGTAGCGCACGATGTCCTCGCCGCGCTGCAGCAATTCTTCTTCCAGAGCGCGCAGGCCGGCAAAGGAAAAGTACAGCGCCAGCACCAGGGACAGAAAACAGGCTGGCAGCAAGGTCATCAACAAGAGGCGCCGGTAAAGGCTGCTCATCATTTCTCTCCTCCCTGGACAGGCAGGGTGGCAAGGATTTCATCTTCACCAGGCAGCGTCAGCTTCAGGGCGCGAGCCACCTGGGTATTGAAGATCACTGAAAAGCGGGTAGGTCCCCGGGGCTGGGGCAAAACCATGTTCCCCGGTTCCAGGCGGGTCAGCCAGTGGTTCAGTTCCAGGGCGAGCTGGGCGGGGGTGGTATGCAGTGCGGCCAACGCCCCAGCCTGGACGAAAGCCGGGGAAAAGGCAATCACCGGGCGCTGGTAACGGTAAGTGGTGAGCAGGAAGGGCCGGATGTTGTCCCGGGAGAAAACGGTGCTGTCAGGCAAGGCCAGGAAAACCCCGTCCCGGGCCAGCAGCCGTTCGAGCACCGGCACCATGTTGTCGTTATCGACCAGGACCGTGGCATCAAGATTCATATCCCTCGCCGCCAGCTCGCGCTTGAGCAGGGGGATCTGGTTTTCCAGATTTTCACTGACCAGGGTAACTACCCGCCGGGTTCCGGGCAGAAGCCGCTGGATGAAGGCAACCTGGCGTTGCAGGGGCTGATCCAGATACAGGGCCGTCACGCCATTCCGGCGACCCGGACTGGCGGCGCGGATTTTCTCGAAGGTGGCCCGGGTCAGTAAGGTGGCGATCATCGGCGGACCATCGGGAATTTGCAGCACGGTTCGGGCTGCCGGACTGCCCACGGTGACGACCAGATCCATCCCGGCCGGAGGTGCGAGGGCATAAGCCTCGCTGCTGCCCATCCAACCGATTTTCCAGGGACTACCGCCCATGGCCCCCTTGAGCGTGCCGGAAAACTCCCGGTAGGGACCTTCTTCCGAACTCATGACAACAGCAAACTGGGCTGCTTGGAGCGGCAGCCAGCTCAGACAGAGGAGGATGAAAAGCGTCAGATGGCGCATTTGCAGGAATATAGCGCCCTGGTGGCAAACCGGGAAAAAATATTTATCCGGTATTACCTTTGTCCGGCCCGCCGAGACGCTGGCGCGCCGCTTCGGTAATGCTCAGCACGCAAGGATGGGTGAGGCGGCGCTCCATGGAAATCGCGTAATAATCGCTGCGGATGCCCGCTGCCCGGCCAAGCAGCACCATGCCGGAATTGCTCAGGCACTCGGCCTCGATGGCCGTGGGCACGGCAAAGACTCCGACCCCCGCCTGGCCAAAGGCCACCATCAGGGCGAAATCGTCGAATTCTCCCACCACCTTGGGGCGCAGACGCTGCCGTTCCAGCCAGCCCGTCAGTTTCTGCCGTAACGCCGCATCCTCGCCGGGCAGGAGCAATGGCAGCCGGCCCAGACCGGCGGGGAAGGGTGGCAGTTCCCCATCCAGCAGCTTACGGCTGGCGAGGAAACTCAGGCCGGATTCTCCCAGGTGGTGGCTGTAGACGCGCTCTTCCGGTCCTGAGGCAGTCAACGGCGTATCGGCGATCACGAGATCGAGCCGATGTTCCAGCAAGGCCGCCAGCAGCCGTTCCAGACGCCACTCGCGGCAAATGATACGGACTGGATCGGACTGGAGCACGGCAGGCTGCAGCAACTGGTAGACCAGGGATTTGGGCAAGGCATCGGAAACCCCGACCCGGAATTCGGTCGGCCGACCGGCCGGGTAATGCCGGACGATCTGCTCCAGTTCGGCGCTCAAGGAGAACATTTCCTCGGCGTACTCCAGCACCAGCCGGCCCGTCTCCGTCAGCTCCAGGGAGCGGCCATGGCGGCCGAACAGTTCCACCCCCAGGCTTTCCTCCAGCAGCCGGATCTGGCCGCTGATGGTCTGGGGTGTCACATGCAGGGCTTCCCCCGCCTTCACCACCCCGCCTTCCCGGGCGGTTTTCCAGAAATAGAAGAGATGTTTGTGATTGATGGCCATGGTGTTTCGTAAAAACCGAAATATGCTCAAAGATAATACGAATTTACCTGAATAAATCCCAGCCGTAGAGTGAAGTCTCCAAACCACAAAACAGGAGACTTCATCATGCGTATCCAGATTCAAGCCAAAGGGATGCCCGCTCTCAATGAACTGCGCGAGCACGTACGTCACCGTCTGCAATTTGCCCTGGGCCGTTTCGCCCACGGGGTATCCACCGTGCGGGTGCATCTGGCCGACGTAAATGGTCCCCGGGGCGGCAGCGACAAGTTCTGCCGCATCGTGGTGCAGATGAAGAAACAATCCCGGATCGTGATCCAGGATCTGGGCCATGACATGCAGCAGGTTATCGACCGGGTGGCAGACCGGGCCCATCAGAGCGTTTCCCGGCAACTGGGCCGCATGCACCGGGTCCAGCGCCTGGCCCTTGCCATGCCCCCCGATGCTGTATAAATAAGCTGTTCAATCCTTCCCGGGCAGGACATCATGACGACCCCACCCCCCTGGCATCAGGAATCCGTCGAGCAAGCCCTGGAAATGCAGGGCTCCCAGCGGGATGGCCTGGATGCCGCCACGGTGCAGGAACGGCTGGCCCGTTTCGGTCCCAACCGGCTGACCCCGCCCAAGAAGCGGGGACCGCTGATGCGCTTCCTGCTGCAATTCCACAACGTGCTGATCTACGTGCTGCTCGGTGCCGCCGGGGTCACTGCCGCCCTGGGGCAGTGGGTGGATACCGGGGTGATCCTCGGGGTCGTCCTCATCAACGGCCTGATCGGCTTCATCCAGGAAGGCAAGGCGGAAAAATCCCTGGATGCGATCCGCAACATGCTCTCCCTGCACGCCACCGTGGTACGCAGCGGCCAGCGCCTGGAAATCGCGGCCGACGAACTGGTGCCCGGGGATATCGTCCTGCTCGCTTCGGGGGACAAGGTGCCCGCCGACCTGCGCCTGATCGAAACCCGCAACCTGCGCATTGAAGAAGCGGCCCTCACGGGCGAATCGGAGCCGGTGGAAAAGCATCCCGCCCCCGTCGCGGCCAATGCCCCGATTGGCGACCGGACCTGCATGGCCTATTCCGGCACCCTGGTCGTGTTTGGCCAGGCCCGGGGCCTGGTGGTAGCCACTGCCGACCAGACCGAAATCGGCCGTATCGGCCGCATGCTCGCCAGCGTCGAAGGCGTCACCACGCCGCTCTTGAAGCAGATGGCTACTTTCGGCCAGTGGCTGACGGCCGCCATCATGGGCCTGTCCGTGTTCACCCTGGGTTTCGGCATGCTGGTGCATGGCTACAGCGCCGCCGAAATGTTCCTGGCCGCCGTGGGCATTGCCGTGGCCGCCATCCCCGAGGGCCTGCCCGCGATCATGACCATCACCCTGGCCATCGGCGTGCAACGCATGGCCGCCCGCCAGGCCATCATCCGCCGCATGCCGGCGGTGGAAACCCTGGGAGCTGTCACCGTCATCTGTTCCGACAAGACCGGCACCCTGACCAAGAACGAAATGACGGTGCAGCGTCTGGTCACTGCCGACCGGCTGCTGGACGTGGAAGGCACCGGCTACGCCCCCCGGGGCGGCTTCAGCAGCGGCGGGCGTGAACTGGCGCTGGAAGAGGCTCCGGAACTGGTGGAAATCGGCCGCATCGCCCTGCTCTGCAACGATGCCACCCTGCGCGAACAGGATGGGGAATGGCGCCTGGAAGGCGACCCCACCGAGGGCGCCCTGCTCACCCTGGGACGCAAGGCGGGTCTGGACCCCCATTTCGAAGCGGAAGCCCTGCCGCGTCTTGACGTGATCCCCTTCGAGTCCGAACACCGCTTCATGGCCACCCTGCACCACGACCACGGCGGCCATGCCTTTGCCTTCATCAAGGGTGCGCCGGAAGAAGTGCTGGCCATGTGCACCCGCCAGCGTCAGGAAGGTCAGGACCAGCCCATCAATCTGCGCTACTGGCAGGATCAGATCGAAGCCATGGCCCGGGCCGGGCAACGGGTGCTGGCCCTGGCCTTCGTTCCGATGCCCCAGGGCAAGACCGAACTGAATTTTGCCGATGTCCAGGGTGGGCTAACCCTGGTGGCCCTGGCCGGCATCATGGACCCGCCCCGGGATGAGGCGATCAAGGCCGTGGCCCAATGCCAGTCCGCCGGCATCCAAGTGAAAATGATTACCGGCGACCACATCATCACTGCCCTGGCCATCGGGAGCGCCATGGGCATCGGCAAGAACGGCAAGGCCCTGACCGGCGCCCAGGTGGAAGCCCTGAATGACGAAGACCTGCGCCTGGCCGTTCAGGACACCGACGTGTTCGCCCGGGCCAGCCCGGAACACAAGCTGCGCCTGGTGCAGGCCATGCAGGCCAATGGCGAGGTGGTGTCGATGACCGGCGACGGGGTCAATGACGCCCCAGCCCTGAAACAGGCCGATGTGGGGGTGGCGATGGGCCACAAAGGCACGGAAGCCGCCAAGGAAGCGGCCGAAATGGTGCTGGCCAACGACAACTTCGCCTCCATCGCCGCCGCGGTCGAAGAGGGCCGCACGGTCTACGACAACCTGCGCAAGGCCGTCATCTACATCCTGCCCACCAGCTCCGGCCAGGCCGCCATGGTCCTGATCGCCGTGCTGCTGGGCATGACCCTGCCAATCACCCCGGTACAAATCCTGTGGGTAAACATGGTCACCGCCGTCACCCTGTCCCTGGCCTTCGCCTTTGAACGGCCCGAAGCCGACATCATGAGCCGCGCCCCCCGGGACCCGGCCGAACCCCTGGTGAATGGCTTCATGCTCTGGCGCATCGCCTTCGTCACCGTGCTGATGGTACTGGCCTCCTTCGGCCTCTTCCTCTGGGAGCAGAGCCTGGGCGCCAGTGTGGAAGCCTCCCGCACCGTGGCGGTCAACGCCCTGGTGGCGGCGGAAATGTTCTACCTGTTCAACTGCCGCAGCCTGCACGGCTCGATCCTCAACCGCGAGGGCTTCCTGGGTAACACCCTGGCGCTCCAGGCCATTGGCCTCCTGTTCCTGGTGCAATTGGGCTTCACCTACCTGCCCACCATGCAAACCCTGTTCCACACCGCCCCGATTGATGCCGCCGCCTGGCTGCGCATCCTTGTGGCCGGCGCCCTGTTGCTCTTGATCGTGGAAGGGGAAAAATTCCTGCTGGCGCGCTGGCGCAAGGCTTGAAACACGGGGGCCAAGATAAAGACCCTGGCCCCCGTGTTTCATCAGAGCTGCGGGTAATCGGTATAGCCTTCTTCCCCCCCGCCATAGAAGCATTCGGGCCTGGCCTCGTTCCAGGGGGCTCCCTGGCGCAGACGCTGCACCAGGTCGGGATTGGCGATGAAGGGTACGCCGAAAGCCACGGCATCGGCCTGACCCGTTTCGACGATGGCGGCGGCCGTAGCAGCCGTCAGCCCCTGGTTGGCGATGAACACGCCGCCGAACCTGCGCTTCAGTTCCGGCCCGAGCAGGCCCGGACCCTGGGCTTCCCGGGCGAAGATGAAGGCAATCTTGCGCTGGCCCAACTGCTCCGCCACGTAACCGAAGGTGGCCGCCGGGTTGCTGTCGCCCATGCTGTGGGCGTCGCAGCGGGGCGCCAGATGCACTCCGACCCGGCCGGCCCCCCAAACCTCGATGGCTGCATCCGTCACCTCCAGCAGCAACCGGGCGCGGTTCTCGATGGAACCGCCATAAGCATCGGTGCGCCGGTTGGTACTGTCCTGCAGGAACTGGTCGAGCAGATAACCATTGGCCGCGTGGATTTCCACCCCGTCGAAGCCTGCCCGTTTGGCGTTTTCGGCACCCTGACGATAGGCCGTGACGATACCGGGGATTTCATGGATTTCCAGGGCCCGGGGTGTCACATAGGCCTTCTCGGGCCGAACCAGGCTCACATGGCCCTGCGGGGCGATGGCGCTGGGCGCCACCGGCAGTTCCCCATCCAGATAGCAGGGGTCCGACACCCGGCCCACATGCCAGAGCTGCAGGAAGATGCGGCCGCCTTTCCCGTGCACTGCTTCCGTTACCTGCTTCCAGCCTTCGACCTGGGCGTCGCTCCAGATGCCCGGCGTGTCGGGATAGCCCACCCCCTGGGGAGAGACGGAAGTCGCTTCAGACAGGATCAGGCCGGCATCGGCGCGCTGGGCATAATACCTGGCCATTAGCGCATTGGGCACGCGACCGGCACTGGCGCGGCAGCGGGTGAGGGGAGCCATGATGATGCGGTTGGGCAAGGTGAGATCGCCCATCTGCAGGGAATCGAAAAGGGTGGTCACGGGATAACTCCTGTTACGAAAAGCATCACAAAGGTGGATGATCTTGCCACTATCATCCATTCACGAGCGGGACGGGGAAGTTCCTTGCAGGCTTCCTTCCCCGGCATTTTGCCCCTGAACCGGAAAATTCAAGCCCAAGGAGACACCATGACCCCAGAACGCGCCATTCTCGCCATCAGCCTCTTCGCCGCCTTTGCCGATGGTGCCAACGATGACCGGGAACGGGAACACATCCGCCGGTTCGCCGAAACCCTGGGAGAACAGGCGCCGGACCTGCCCCGGCTCTACCAGGATGTGCTGTTCAAGCGTCTGACCCTGGAACAGGCGGTGCAGGCCCTGGACGAACTGGGCCAGCGCCAGTATGCCTACGAGATGGCCGTGTGCGTCTGCGATGCGGACGGACGCCAGAGCGAAGCGGAGAGGCATTTCCTGAGCCGTCTCAAGAGCCTGCTGGGCCTGGAGGGGGACGCCGGGACGCGCCAGATGGAAAACCAGGCCGATACCCTGGCCGACCTGGACCAGTATGTACCACCCCCGGCCCAGGCCGGCAGCGGCGCTGCCGCCGCCGGGGTCGCTGCCGCGGCGGGCGCCGTGGTGGCCGCCCAGCCCAACGTGCCGGAAGCCGAGCTGGACAAGTCCATCCTCAACTATTCGATCCTCAATGGCGCCCTGGAACTGCTGCCCCAGTCCTGGGCCTCCGTGGCCATCATTCCCCTGCAGATCAAGATGGTCTACCGCATCGGCAAGGCTTACGGCCACGAACTGGACCAGGGTCACATCAAGGAATTCCTGGCGACCGTGGGCGTGGGCCTCACGTCCCAGTACCTGGAACAGTTCGGCCGCAAGCTCTTGGGCGGCCTGCTGGGCAAGGTGGGGGGCAAGACCGTGGGCAGGATCGGCCAGGCCGCCACCGGCATGGCCTTTTCCTTCGCCACCACCTACGCCCTGGGCCAGATCGCCAAGCGCTATTACGCCGGCGGACGGCAGATGAGCACCGCCATGCTGCAGCAGAGCTTCCAGAACCTGCTCGGGCCTGCCAAGGAAATGCAGACCCGTTACCTGCCCCAGATCCGGGAGCGGGCCGCCACCCTGGATGCCGGCCAGATCATGGCCATGGTCAAGGGAGCCTGAATTTTCCGGCCTTTCCCGTGTGAAAACCGGGCTTGTCCCGGTTTTTTGCCTTATTGCCGCTTTGACTTGTTGTTGAAGTGATATATCAACCTAAAAACCTCACCACAGAGACACAAAGACACAGAGAGCTTCAAAAAAACAGTGGCTTGCATTTTCTTCCACGCACACCCAGAAAGTGACCAGGCCCTCCAGGACAAGTCTTTGTTTTTCCTCGGCGTCTCTGTGCCTCTGTGGTTTAACTGAGGTTT
>DDKS01000057.1 GCA_002340095.1 Betaproteobacteria bacterium UBA2592 | reverse complement strand
TCGCCTCCGTCGCTTCCTGGATGCGCTCCACCACCTGGGTGAGCTGCTCTACGGTGGCGTTGGCATCATCCCGCAAGCGGCCGAAGGTGCCCAGGTAGTCACCCTCGATCTTGCGGGTCAGGTCCCCCCGGGACAGGCATTCGAGTATGCCGGCCACGGCCTCTAGGCCGTTGGCGGCTGTTTCGAGCAACTGGTTGAGCCCCACTGCCAGGCCCTGGAAGAAACCTTCCTTGCCCTCCAGGCTCAGGCGCTTGCTGAAATCCCCCTGGGCCGCGGCGAAGACGATGGCCTGCACCTCCCGCTCCACGGCCACTTCCAGGGTACGGTCCTGCCACTCGGCCACGGACCCCAGGTGTTCGCCCCGCTCGTTGATGACCGGGTTGACCGCCACGACCAGGGAGCGTCCGCCGATATCCACCTGGGCGGTGTGAGTCTTCTGCAGCGCCGCAAGCAGCCCGGCCTGATGTTCGGGCCGACGGTGGAAGGCGTCGATGCTGGAGCCCAGCAGCCGGCTGGCGTCGAAATCCGGCAAGTCCTGGCGGATGTCAGCCTCGGCGGCCTTGAGGATGCGCTCCACCGAGCGGTTGGTGTAGATGATGCGGCGCTCCTGGTCGGCAATCATCACCCCGGTGCTGACATTGTCGAGGGCGATCTTGATGCGGGTCATTTCGTCGGCCACCCGCCGGGTTTCCGCCACCTCGAAGCCGAGGCGGCTTTGCATGACCTCCAGCCCGCGCAGCACGCCCCCGATTTCATCGCCCCGCTGGATGTTCAGGCGGCTGTCATAATGACCTGCCGCCATGCGGCTGAAGACGGGCAACACCTGTTCATGCAGGGGCCGGGTGATGAGGGCGCGCACCAGCCAGGAAATGATCAGCACCAGCAGGGCCACCACCGCCACGGCAGCGCCCCAAAGGTAATGGGACACGGCCCGGGCAGTGGCATTGAACTCATCCACATAGGTACCGCCACCGATCAGCCAGTCCCAAGCCTGCACGGTGACGAACAGGGCGATTTTCTCGCGCAGCTGGGTTTCTCCCAACTCCTGGTTGGCCCAGGGATAATGGATCTCGCCCTGGCGCCGGTTGAGCATCTCGCGGATGAACTCGCGGCCGCCGGCATCCTTGGCTTCGAGCAGGCTCTGGCCTTCCCGGGCCGGATGGATCAGGGCCTTGCCGAAATCGGGGCCGGGCCTGGCATCGAGGACGAAGAAGTAGCCCGTATCCCCCACCCTGACCTGCTGGATTTGGGCCTTGAGGGCGGCCAGGGCTTCGCTCACGTCCATGCCGATGAACAGGGCGCCCAGCACCTGCCCCTGGGCATCCCGGATGGGACTGTAGGCGGTGTAGTAATCCTTGCCGAACAGGCGGGCCTTGCCCACATAGCCCTCCCCGGCCAGCAGCTTGGCATGGGCCGGGTGCTGCTGGCCGAGCAGCGTGCCCATGGCCCGCTCGCCCTGCTCGTTCTTGAGGGACGTGCTGATGCGCAGGAAGTCATCGCCCTGGCGGGCAAAAACCGTCGCCACGGCACCCGCCTGGCGGCTGAAGGCATCCACTTGGTCGAAATGCGCATTCAGGAGCTGGCCCTCGTGGCGGAGGAGGGGGGTATCCCCCGATCCATCGAGCCGGAAGGCTCCAGGGAAGTATCCGGCAAACAGCCGGTTGAGGCGCAGGGCCTCCTGCTCCAGGGCGTGCGCACGCACCTCCACCATGCCCTTGATCAGGGCCAGGTTCTGGGCCAGGCTGGCCCGGCCTTGCTGCGCCAGGGCCTCGTCCATGCGGCTGCCGAGCAGGATGGCCATGACCGCCATGACCGCCAAGGCGGATAGGGCACTGCCAAGAATGATCTTGAGCGCCAGGGGCGCCGCTGCCAGGCGGCGCCCCAGCCGGGCCGACAGGCTACGGGAGACCACCCGGCCATGTTCGATAGCCATGCTCCGGGCGCGCCCCTCGCGGAACTGGCGGTAAGCCTGCTCCGCCGCAGCCACATCCTGGCGTGCGGGCTTGCGACGCACGGACAGGAAACCAACGGTCTGGCCCGCCTCGATGACGGGAGATACATGGGCCTCGACCCAGTAGTGGTCGCCATTCTTGCAACGGTTCTTGACCAGCCCCACCCAGGGCTGCCCGGCCTGCAGCCGCTCCCACAGGTCACGATAGGCTTCCACCGGCATGTCCGGGTGGCGCACGATGTTGTGGGGCTGCCCCAGCAGTTCCGCTTCGGAGAAGCCGCTGACGTCGACAAAGGCCCGGTTCACATAGGTGATTTGCCCCTTGAGATCGGTGCGGGAGACGATGATGCAGTCGTCAGCCAACTGCACTTCCTGGCCGGTAACAGGCTGGTTGTTGCGCATGGGTGTGGTCCTTGTCGTTTGGTCCCGCGCCTGCCCCAGGCAGGCGCTTTCTCAGGCAGCCGTGTCGAGCAGGTCCATTTCCGGACTGATCATCAGCTGCTCGATGTCGGTGACGATCAACATGCGCCCGTCCACCGTGGCCAGGCCCTGGATGTAGCGGGTGTCGAAACTGGCGGAAAAATCGGGCGCCGGACGGATCTGGGCCGGGTTGAGGCGGATCACGTCGGAAACGCTATCCACCACGATCCCCACCACCCGGCTAGCAACGTTGAGGATGATGACCACGGTAAAAGGGGTGTATTCCACCTGGGACAGATGGAACTTGATGCGCAGATCGACGATGGGAACGATGATGCCGCGCAGGTTGATGACCCCCTTGATGAAGGCCGGTGCGTTGGCAATCAGGGTCGGCTTCTCGTAGCCTCGGATCTCCTGAACCCGCAGGATGTCGATGGCGTACTCCTCTTGCCCCAGGGTGAAGGTGAGGAACTCACTGCTGGCCAGTTCCTCCTCGTGACGCTGGCTGGCGCCCTGCATTGCTTCCATGACCACTCCTCAGGCCTCAGGCGGCCTTTTGCAATTGTTGTTTGCCCATGGCGACGATGGCCGACACATCCAGAATCAGGGCCACGTGCCCGTCACCCATGATGGTGGCGCCGGAAATGCCCGGCACCCGGCGATAATTGGCTTCCAGGCTTTTGATCACCACCTGGTGCTGGCCCACCAGGGCATCCACGAACAGGGCGGCAGAGGCGCCGTCGGCATTGAGGACCACCATGATGCCCTGGGTGAACTGGGTGACCGCCTTCTGGATGCCGAAAATCTCGTGCAGCACCACCACCGGCAGGTACTCGCCCCGCACCTGGATCACCCGTCCCTGATTGGCCAGGGTCTTGATGTCCCCCGGCTCCGGCTGCAGGGACTCCATGACGTAGGACAAGGGCAGGATGTAGGTCTGATCCCCCACCGCCACACTCATGCCGTCCAGGATGGCCAGGGTGAGCGGCAGGCGCACGGTCATGCGGGTGCCAATGCCGAGCATGGATTCGATCTCGATGCGGCCGCCCAGCTCCTGGATATTGCGCCGCACCACATCCATGCCCACGCCCCGGCCGGAGACGTCAGTCACCTGCTCGGCGGTGGAGAAGCCAGCCTCGAAGATCAGGGCGAACACTTCCTGATCCGTCATCTGGTCGGACACCTGCAGGCCCCGCTCGCGGGCCTTGGCGAGAATCTTCTCCCGGTTCAGACCAGCCCCGTCGTCCCCCACCTCGATCACCACATTGCCCCCCTGGTGGGATGCCTTGAGGGTGATGGTGCCGCAGGGGTTCTTGCCCAGGGCGGCCCGCTTTTCGGGGGGTTCGATGCCATGGTCCAGACTATTGCGGATCAGGTGCGTGAGCGGATCGGCGATGCGCTCGATCAGCCCCTTGTCCAGTTCCGTGGTATCGCCGATGGTCTTCAGTTCGACCTGCTTGCCCAGCTTGCTGGACAGGTCGCGCACCACCCGGGGGAAGCGGGAAAAAACGAAGGAAATGGGCAACATGCGGATCGACATCACCGATTCCTGCAGGTCACGGCTGTTGCGCTCCAACTGGGCCAGACCATTGATCAGCCGCTCCGGCGCCGCATCCTGCATCTGGGCCACGGTTTGCAAGAGCATGGCCTGGGTGATGACGAGCTCCCCCACCAGGTTGATGAGCTGGTCCACCTTCTCGACGCTGACACGGATGGAGGAGTCGCCTCCCGAAGCGGAACCGTTCCTGGTGGCCGCCGGCTTGCCTGGGCCTGCCGGCTGGGTGGCGGGCGGACGGGCAAGCATGGGGGCGGGTTCGGCCACCGGCGGGCGCGGGGCGGCTTCAGGTGCGGCCGGTGGCGCATCGGCCGCCAGAGGCGACGAGGCGGAAATACCCAAGCCCTCCGCCCCGGCAGACGCCGCCGGCTCGGGAGCAGGCGCACACGGCAAGGGTTCGAAGAAACCGTAGGCCTCCCCGTCCGCCACTGCCGCAGCAGGCGCTTCCTGGAGCAGGGGCTCGAAGAACCCGTAGGCCTCTTCCACCTCGTCGCCAATGCTCGACGCATCGGGCAGAGGCTCGAAGAAACCATAGCCGCGGGCCTCGTCGGAAAGCCCGGGAGCATCGCCGAAGAAGCCGAAAACCTCCTCCCCGTCGGGGCTCAGGGAAGGGTCCTCCTCGATGCGCCAGGCACCGCTTTCGGCGATGAAATCGAGCTGTTCCGCCAGACACTCCGGCAGCACCGAAGCGAACAGGCGCAGGGACCAGAAACCGACCGGCGCATCGGCGGGCGGGCTGACCAGGGTTTCCAGCCGTCCGAGCTGGCGCAGGTCTTCCACGAAACGGGCCACGCCCTCCCCAGCCGAGGCGGCGGTGGGCACGAATTCGATCAGGTGGGCGCGAACCCCGGCACGGTCCGGAGCTGCGGCCGAAGGCGCGGCGGGCAGATCCGCCACTACGGGAGCCCCGCCCGGTGCTGCGGCCCCTCCCTCGGTCAGTTCCTGCAAGCGGCGGGCGGCGGCGGCAATGGCCTGCGGATCGGCAGGCGCCCCCCCCTGATGGGCCGCCAGCATGAGCTTGAGCAGATCGCCAGTTTCCAGGAAGGCATCGACCATCTCCGGCCGAAGAGGGATTTCGTGCTTGCGGATCTTGTCGAGCAGGTTCTCCAACACATGGGTCAGTTCCGCCAGATCGGTGAAGCCGAAGGTGCCGGAACTGCCCTTGATGGAGTGGGCCGCCCGGAAGATGGCGTTGAGATCCTCCGCGTCGGGCGCCGCCACATCCAGGCCCAGGAGCAGGGACTCCATTTCCGCCAGGTGCTCCGCCGATTCCTCGAAGAACACCTGGTAGAACTGACTCATATCAATGGACATGCGACCCCCGGCCCCCGTCTAACCGTTCCGATGTCAACCAATCACCTTGCGCACCACTTCAATCAGTTTCTGGGGATCGAAGGGTTTCACGAGCCAGCCCGTGGCACCTGCCGCCCGCCCCTGGGACTTCATCGCCTCGGAGGATTCGGTGGTGAGCATCAGGATGGGGGTGGTCTTGTACTGGGGCTGGGCCCGCAAACTGCGGATCAGGGTCAGGCCGTCCATGCGTGGCATGTTCTGGTCCGTCAGGATGAGGTTCACGCTGCGGGCCTTGGCCTTTTCCAGGCCATCCATGCCGTCTACCGCCTCCACCACCTCGTAGCCGGCGCTCTTCAGGGTAAAGGAAACCATCTGCCGAATGGAGGCAGAGTCATCCACTGCAAGAATCGTTTTTGCCATGTTCTTCTCTATCTGAAAGTCAAAACAGCTCCACTTCGCCACTGGCGTAGCCCGACTGTTGCACCGGGTTGTTCTCCACCCGCTCCCGCACCTCCGCCAGCCTACCATGCAGGGCCTCCAGGTTGGCCTGCAAGGCCGCCAGCTCCTCGAGCCGCCCCCCGCCGGCATCGCCGGCAGACAGGATCTGCGCCACCCGGGACATGTCCCGGCCAATCTGCTCGACGGCACTCAGACGCTGGGCCACATGGCCGAGCAGCTGGGTCACCATGTCCTGAAACTGGAGCGACATCACGGCCTGGGCGGCACGGGCCTCGACGGCCTCGGCGATGTCATTGAGTTCAGCCACCACCTGGCTGGTGCGCTGGTTGAAGGCTTCGATGCCGACCATGGCCAGTTCCACGTCCTGCTTCGAAGTGAGGGCAAAGGTCATGTCCTGGGCCGCCATCTGGTTGATGGCGCCTTCGGCCGCATGGATGGAAGCCTGCATGGCTCCCATGAGGGTGCGGATCTGCTGGCTGAAATGGCTGGTCCGGCCCGAGAGGTCGCGCACCTCGTCGGCCACGACGGCAAAACCGCGCCCGGCCTCACCGGCGCGGGCCGCCTCGATGGCGGCATTGAGCGCCAGCAGGTTGGTCTGCTTGGAAATCCCTTCGATTTCGCCCAGCATCGCGGTGATCTGGCGCACCTGCTCGGAAATCTTGTCGGTCAGTTCCACCAGCCCCATGGCGACCTTGGAATTCTCCACCACGCTGTCCACAAAAGCGCGCAGGGTGCCGGAGGTCTTGCGCGCAAAGGATTCGAAATCCATCGCCTGGGCGCTTTCCTGCAGTTGCCCCGAGACGATCTCGTGACCGAGTTGCTGCTGCCTGCGGGTCTGCTCGCTCATGCCCTGAAAGCTTTCCACCAACTGACCGATGGCTTCGGACAGGATCTGCTGGGTGCGCTGGATTTCCTCGGTGGAAATCATGAACTGGCGGTTCATTTCATCGGTGGAACGTTGCAGGTAGTCACTGCTGCGCAACAGCACCTCACGACTTTCCTGGGGCTGGGGCACCACGTTCCGCACCGCCGGCACGGAATCGCAGTCCCTGACGGGCAGGAAATAGGAGGCCAGTAGCCAGCCCAGACCGATGGCGCCCAGGGCCAGGCCCACCGGCCCCGAGCGACTTCCTTCGTCCACGGTCAGGAGCACGGTCACCACGAGAGCCATCCAGCCCCCTCCGAACAACCGCAGCTTGGTTGCGCTTGTCACGAAACTCCCTCCTCAATTCTTGTTATCTTGCCACTGCCGGCGGCTGCGGCTGCAACATGTCCAGCGTCGGCGGCGCTCCCGCCACATCCACGTCCACCTCGGCCTCGGGACCCTCCTCGTTGAGGATGGCCATTTCCGTACGCTTGTTGAGCACGACGATGCTGATGCGCCGGTTCACCGGATTGAGGGGGTCGTTGGGATCGAACAGCACGGAGGACGACAGGCCTACCACGCGGATGACCTTGTGGTCATCGAGCCCGCCCCGCACCAGTTCGCGCCGGGAAGCATTGGCCCGGTTGGCCGAGAGCTCCCAGTTGGAGAACCCCTGGGGGCCGCCGGCGAACTGGGCTGCGTCCGTATGGCCGGCCAGACTGATACGGTTCGGCACGTCGTTAAGGACAACGCCGATCTGGCGCAGGATCTCGCGGGTATAGGGCTTGAGCTGGTCGCCGGCCAGATCGAACATGGGCCGATTTTGCTCGTCGACGATCTGGATACGCAAACCTTCGGTGGTGATGTCGAGCAGCAGCTGGTTCTTGAACTGGCGCAGTTCCGGAGAGTCCTCGATGGCCTTCTCGATCTTTTGCTTGAGCCGCTCCAGGGCCTCGCGTTCAAGACGCTCGAACTCCTTGCGCCGCTCGCGGATGGCGATGCGGCGCTTTTCATCCTCGATTTCTCCCTTCTTCACCTGGCCCGAAGAACGGGTCAGATCGGTTCCGCCCCCCTTGATGATGCTGCTCGCATCTCCGACGCCACTGCCGCCACTGCTGGCCATGGTCATGGGGTTCTGGAAGAAGTCGGCAATACCCTCCAGGTCCCCCTTGGCCGTGGAGCCCAGCAGCCACATGAGGAGGAAGAAGGCCATCATGGCGGTCACGAAATCGGCGTAGGCGATCTTCCAGGCACCGCCGTGAGCGGCCGCCCCCCCCTTCTTGATCCGCTTGATGACGATGGGGCGGGTTGAATCATCGCTCATGGCGCCCCCCGGTATGGATGTTCATGGCCGGCCGCCTCACTTGCCCTTGCGGCTCTTCAGATCCTCTTCCAGCTCCAGGAAGGTGGGACGGGCATCGGAAGGCAGGTTCTTGCGCCCGAACTCGACAGCCACCTGGGGCGCATAGCCGGACATGGAGGCCAGGAGCACCGCCTTGATCACGTTGTAGACCGCTGCCCCCTCGTGGGCCTTCTGCTCCAGGAGCGAGGCGATGGGCTGGACGAAGCCGTAGGAGAGCAGGATGCCGAGGAAGGTTCCCACCAGGGCCCCACCAATCATCTTGCCCAGCACGGCCGGTGGTTCGCCCACGGAGCCCATCACATTCACCACCCCCATCACCGCCACGACGATACCGAAGGCCGGCAGCGCGTCGCCCACCTTGGCCACCACATGGCCGGGCACCTCCACCTCGTGGTGGTGGGACTCCAGTTCCTGATCCATCAGGGCTTCGATCTCCAGGGTGTTGAGATTGCCGCCCACCATCATGCGCAGGTAGTCGGTAATGAATTCCGTGACATGGTGGTCGTGCAGGACTTCCGGGTATTTGGAAAAGATGGGGCTGGCCTCGGGATTTTCCACATCGTTCTCGATGGACATCAAGCCTTCCTTGCGCACCTTGGAAAGCAGCTCGAACAACAGGGCGAGCACATCCATGTAGTAGGCCTTGGTGTACTTGGAGCCCTTGAAGACACCGGGCAGAGAACCCACCACGGCCTTGATGACCTTGATGTTGTTGCCAGCCACGAAGCCGCCGATCATCAGGCCGACAATGGCCAGGTATTCCAGCGGCACCCACAGGGCCGCCAGGCTGCCGTGTACCGAGTAGGTTCCCACGGATGCGGCAAGAATGATGACGTAGCCGATGATCAAAAACATTCGGTTTCCTTTTCGTCCGCCCTGAAGACGGGGCTTGGCTGCAAAAACTGGCGCTCTATTCTATCCAGAGCCCATGTAGCGGTGCAAAACTAAATCAGCCCGCCTCCGGCACCGATGCTGTCGCGGCCGGCCAGCTTGGCCAGGTACATCCCTTCGTCCGCCGCCTTCAGGAGGCTCTCCAGGGAGGCCATATCGGGCTGGCGCAGCGCGATCCCGATGGAAAGGCTGGCCCCCAGGTCGCCCCGGGAGGTCTCGAGGCGGACCCGGCGCACGGCTTCGAGCAAGCGCTGGGCGCAGATGCGCAGGGCATCCAGCCCGGTATCCGGGCAGATGATCAGGAATTCGTCGCCACCGATGCGGCAGCTCACGTCCGTGGCGCGGAGATTGTTGCGGATGACCCGGGCCACCTGGATCAGGAGCTGGTCGCCCACATCGTGGCCAAACTGGTCATTGACCTGCTTGAAGTTGTCCAGGTCGATCATCATGCAAGCCAACGGCCGCTCATTGCGTCGCGCCGTCTCCCACTCCTGCTGGAAGCGTTCCATGGCATAGCGCCGGTTGTAGAAGCCGGTGAGCACATCGGTGCGCGCCACCTCGTGCAGGCGCCGATTGGCCACGGCCAGCTCGGCGGCGAAGTGCCGGATCTCCTCCCGGTCGAGCTCAAGTTCACGCTGCATGCGGATCATCCGCCGGGCCGCCATGAGCCGGGCCAGGATGCTGCGGGGCCCGGCCCCCTGGGGCACCACCTCGTCGGCACCGCCCTCCAGGGCGGCGACTTCCTGCTCATCGTCACCCGGCTTGACCATGAGCAGCACGAAAATCTCCCGCCCCTGGCGGGTATCCCGCAGGGTGCGCAGCCAGGCCAGGCTACCGCCATCCAGCTCGATATCCGCCACCAGGATGCGCGGCCCCAGCTCCAGGCAGGTGGCCATTACCACTTCCATCTGCTGCACACCGCCGCCCAGCTCGAACACTTCGTAGCGGTGTTCGAGCAGCAGCTGCCGCAGACGTTGCCGCTCGGGCTCGTTGCCCAGGACGAGCAGCACTCTCCCGCCCTCCGGCGCCTGGGCCGGAGGCAGGAAGCGGATCGGATTTGCGGTCTGGACCTGAAGCATCTCGCCCCACTCCTGCCAGCTGCGCAGGACATCGGCCAGCAGCTCCTCGGTAACCGGATCGGCCAGCCCCGCCCGGCGAGCCAGCTCGTACAGACGCTCGGTCCGCCAGCCCCGCTCGGCCCCTGTGACCACGACAGCCTGGCCCAGCACATCGGCCATCAGCATCTGGTGCATCAGCCTGTAGCTGCGGGATTCTTCCGGAAAAGGACTGTCGGCGGCACGCCGGCAGTAGTAGAGAGGTTCCACCAGGGGCTCGGGCAAGCCCCAGTCGAGCAGCAGGGCTGCGGTCAGATCGTCATGGTCAAGGGCGAAAGCCTGGCGCTCCATCTCCCGCAGGAGTACGTCATTGCCCTGGCCAGCCTCAGCCAGAAAATCAGCATAGTGCTCGCCATAGACCGTGACCAAAGCCAGCTTGCCCACCCGGGAGAGCAGACCGACGCAAAAGGCCTCTTCCGGACTGCAGCCGCCCAGCTTGCGCACCAGGGCCTGGAGGGCCAGGCCGGTAGCCAGGGATCGCCCCCAGAACTCCTCGTAATCGAAAGCCCGACAGGCGCCCTGGCGGTAGTGGGAAACCAGGGAAAACCCCAGGGCCAAGGTGCGCACCGTGGATACGCCCAGCACCTGGAGCGCCCCCTCCACCGAGGCGATGGGCCGCCCCCCCTGCCGCCCCACGGTATTGGCGGCCTTGATCAGACGCCCGACGAAGGCCGGATCGCTCTTGATGGCCAAGGCCAGCTGCGCCATGGAAAAGTCATCCCGCTGACACAGGCGCATGATGGTAAGCGCCACCCCCTTGGGAGAGGGCAACTGGCCTGCGGCCTTGAGGGTTTCATAGGGCTGAAGGGGCAATTCCATGAGTTTTCCCGGTGCTATTGCCGCATTATCAGCCCCCCCCGGCCTGCCGCAATGCCTGGCTGGGGGTGCTAGACTTTGCTCCCTCTGCATCCGAAAGCCTCGCCCGTGATCCGCTACTGTACCCAATGTGGCCAACCTGTCGAGCCGCGCATTCCCCCCGGCGATCATTTGCCGCGCAGCGTGTGCACGGCCTGCGGCCACGTCCATTATGAGAACCCCAGATTGATCCTGGGCTGCATTGCCGAATGGGAAGGACGCATCCTGCTGTGTCGGCGGGCCATCGAACCCCGCCTGGGGTACTGGACCCTGCCTGCCGGGTTCATGGAAAACGAGGAAACCACACTGCAAGCCGCTTTGCGCGAAACCCGGGAGGAGGCCTGCGCCAACGTGCACTCCGGCAGCCTGTTTGCCCTGGTAGATGTGCCCCACATCAATCAGGTGCACCTGTTCTACCGCGGCCAGCTTCAGGACGGCCGGCACAGTGCCGGCCAGGAAAGCCTGGAAACATCCTTGTTCGATGAGGCCGACATCCCCTGGAACAGCCTGGCGTTCCGCAGCGTCCGCTTCTGTCTGGAACGCTATTTCAGCGACCGGCGCCAGGGTCACTTCGGCGTGCATCAGTTCGTCCTTCCCCCACTCCCCGGCTAAGCGGCACGATCGGACTTCAGGGCTGCTCGAGGCTGAATTCCACCGGCAACACCAGCTCAAAACTCCGACCGTGCAAGCCTTCGGGCAGGGGCGTGCGCAGCAGGGCCTCGCGCATCATGGCAAGCGCCTGCTCGTCCAGCAGGGCGTGGCCGGAACCTTCCAGCAGCCTGAGCCTGGGAGGCCCAGTGCCACGGGTACCGTACACGCCGATGCGTACCCGCCCCTCCCAGCCCCGCTCCCGCGCCAGGGGCGGGTAGCGACGGAATTGCCTTGCCTGCTGCGCCAAAGCAAAGTGGTAAGCCCGCAGGGCGTCCGCATCCACACCTTCCTTACCCCCCAGGGGAGCCCTTTCCTGCAGCGCCGGCCCGTCACCGGCCTCGGCCCTGCCACCACCGGCAGCCTCCCGCGGCGTCCCCGGGTTTCCCTCTGCCGTCGTAGCATCCCATCCGGCGGAGGCGGGCAGCGCCCCCCCCTGGGCCTTGAGGGCCGCAGCCGTTGTCCACTCCGTCGTGGAAACCGGAGGCGCCAGCGCAGACCGGGATCGCTGCCACCCCCCGGTGGCGGCACGCTGCCTCCCGACAGACCCGGCCTCGGCCGGGGCCTCCCGGCTACCCGCCCCCCCCCTACCGGCCTCCAGGAGCACAAGCTGCAAACCCGGCCGCCGGGCTGGCGGCGAGGCCGGTTCCGGAACAGCCAGAAACAGCAGCAGATGCCCAATCAGGGATAACGTCAGTGCGCGAAACAGGGGACTGGATGGGAGGAAGCGCATGGGATCGCCTGAATGCCACCTCGGGGCGGATACATCATGATCCGCCGCAGGCTCGCGGGAGCCGGCCTGCCATGGCCAGTCCCCGGCCGAACCGCCCCTGGCACACACAGCGCATGATTCACTCCCACCTCACTTTCCGTTTGTGTCGCCCCGCACAGCACATCCGCAACAGGCCGACGAAAAAAGCCTCCAGAGTTTCCCCTGAAGGCCTTTGCCTGATCCGGCAGAACCGGATCGACTGCGTGCTCGGTCAGTCAGTTACCCTGCTGATTCCCGGCATCATCATCCATCTTTCTGGTGAAATAGCGGATGAAATAAGCGGCCATCACGATCACGAAGCCGATGGTAAACACGCTGAGGAGACCGATATCGGTTCCAAAGAGTTCTTTCCAAGCCATATGTCACCTCCCAGTAACGTCAATTGACAACGAAAATCAGTGCAGTGGTTTGAGTTGCAAACGGTCATCGGCATTGAGTTGCCAATCCCCGAGCAATCGCCAGGTCAGTTCCTGGTCTTCGAGAAAGACGTGCCAGCGCCCCGCTACATCGGAACCAAGGACTCCGCGATAGAAACCCTGCCCCTCGTGACTGAGGACCACCGTATGATCCATGCCACCTCGCGTGGGATGGCTGAAGCGAAAGTTAATCTGATCAGGAAAGGGCATCTGGGCCTGCGAACTGAGCATGACCCGCAGCAGATTGCCACTGCGCATGACCTCCGCTCGCAGTCCCAGTTGTTCAGCCATGCGGTCACGATGAATGCGCTGATTCACGGCGAGCCCCTGTTTGTAATAGTCATCCTCGACCATGCCATCGAAGGATGTCATCGCCAACCAGATCGTGATCACGCCGGCAATGATGACGGTGACAGGTCCGGCCATGATGATCCATGGCCAAGGCTCTTTGTACCAGGGTTGCGGCAAGGTTTTTACATTCATCGTCGACTCTCTCACGGCATCAGGAAAGTTGTTTTTTCATGGACTGCCACCTTCGGATCATCTTCAGCCACCACGTCAAAGTAGATCGGATGCGACCCCTGGGGTACAGCCTCAGGCGGCACACGGACGTTGACAGTCACTTCGAGATTCTCCGCAGGGCCGGCCTCGACCCGGGTCTCGGAGGCCAGTTCGATGCCCGCGATACCCGACACGCTGATCCGGTAGGCCCGAGGCGTCTCGGAAACATTCATCACCTTCATGGTGTAGACGTTCTCGATCTTGCCCCCCTCCACTTCCCGGGCCAGGGTGGCGCGGTCCCGGATCACATCGGCCCGCAAGGGAACCCGAGTAGCGATGGACCAGGCTGAAGCGAGGCAGATCAGGGCCAGGATCACCGTGTACAAGACGATACGGGGACGGATGATGTGACTTATCAGGCCAGTCCGGTCGAACTTCTTCGCCATCGCGTTTTCGGAAGTGTAGCGGATCAGGCCCCGGGGTTTCCCTACCTTGTCCATCACCTCGTCGCACCCATCGATGCAGGCACCACAACCGATGCATTCGTACTGGAGGCCATTGCGGATATCGATGCCCGTGGGACAGACCTGGACACAGATGCCGCAGTCGACGCAATCACCCAGTGCCGATGTGTCGACATTCTTCTTGCGGGCTCCACGAGGTTCGCCACGTTCGTTGTCATAGGTGATCACCAGGGTATCCGGATCGAACATCACTGACTGAAAACGGGCATAGGGACACATGTACTTGCAGACCTGCTCCCGCATGAAACCCGCCATCAGGTAGGTAAAACCACCGTAGAACAGGATCCAGAAAATCTCCCAGCCGCCGAAATCGAGGGTGGGAACGCTGGCGACCAGCTCTTCCATGGGCGTGAAATAACCCACGAGCGTGAAGCCGGTCCACAAGGAGAAGAGCAACCAGAGCACGTGCTTGGTGGCCTTGAGGCGCAGCTTGCGCCCGTCCATGGGTCCCTTGTCCAGCTTCATGCGTGCGGAACGGTCGCCTTCCACCTTGTTCTCGATCCACATGAAGATTTCCGTGTAGACCGTCTGGGGGCAGGCATAGCCACAGAACAACCGCCCTGCCACCGCCGTAAACAGGAACAGGGCATAAGCGGAAATGATCAGCAGGACCGCCAGATAGAATACGTCCTGGGGCCAGAGCACGAGACCGAACAGGTAGAACTTGCGCTCCACCAGGTGAAAGAGCACGGCCTGCCGGTCGTTCCACTGCAACCAAGGCAGGCCATAGAAGATGATCTGGGTTCCCCAGACGAACACCCAGCGCCATGTGGCCCACCAGCCGCTCACGGCACGGACATAGATCTTCCTGTGCTTCTCGTAGAGCGAAATCTTCTGCTCTTTCGCCGGCTCCTGGGCCGGCTGGCTGTTCTCGACTTTATCGTTCATTTTTGTACCGTATCAGAATTGTACGAGGTGCCATTGTGCGCCAGAGAACCTCATCCAATTTTGATGCAGATCAGTATTTGCTAATGCGTCAGCTCAAGCAAAACGGGGCGGTTGCCCGCCCCGTTCATGCTTCGCCGGATTACTTGGCGTTGCTCAGGCTGTACACGTAGGCAGCCAGCAGGTGCACCTTGGCATCACCAAGGAACTCCTTCCAGGCCGGCATCTTGTTCTGACGGCCATTCATGATGGTCTCGGTGATCACGGCTTCGGAACTGCCATACAGCCAGACGTTGTCGGTCAGGTTGGGAGCACCGAGGGCATGCATCCCCTTGGCATCCATGCCATGACAGCCGGCACAGCCTGCGGTCATGAAAGCCTCCTGGCCCTTGGCGGCACGCACGGAATCGGCGGGGAGCCCGGAGAGGGAGCGCACATAATTGGCCAGATCCTTGACAGTATCGGCACCCAGATGAGCATGGGGAGGCATCACCCCAAGACGGCCGTTGGAAATGGTTTCCACGATCTTGTCGGGTTCGCCGCCATAGAGCCAGTCACCGTCGGTCAGGTTGGGGAAACCCTTGGATCCACGGGCATCGGCACCGTGACACTGCATGCAGTAGGTCAGGTACAGGCGCTTGCCGGTTTCCATGGCCTGTTTGTCGGCAGCCACGGCCTGGATGTCCATGCCCAGGTACTTGTCGAACACGGGCTTGAGGGCTGCTTCGGCCTTGGCCACCTCAGCCTTGTGCTGGCCGGTGGAGGTCCAGCCCAGCATGCCCTTGTAAGAACCCAGACCGGGATAAAGTGCCAGGTACACCAGGGCGAAAACCACGGTGAGATAGAACAGCCAGCTCCACCACTTGGGCAGGGGGTTGTTGTACTCCTCAAGGCTTTCATCCCAGGAATGACCAGTGGTCTTGCCCACGGTATAGGTGGCGGAACCTTGACTCCAGAGCAGGATCGCGCAGGCAATGATGCTCACCAGGACGATGCCGGCCACATAGAAGTTCCAGAATTCGCTAACGAAATCGCTCATATCGTTTTCCTTTGATCAGCGGGACCGGGACTGCGGCCCCGGAACCGAATCATCATCATCCGCAAACGGCAGATTGGCAGCCTCCTCGAAGCCTTGCTTGCTGCCCCTGCTGTAGGCCCATCCCGCGATCCCGAGGAAGCAGAGCAACCCCAGGACCGTGACGATGGAGCGGAAATCGTTGATGTCCATGACCTTACTTGAAGTTGGACAGGGTCGTGCCAAGACCTTGGAGGTAGGCAATGAGCACGTCCTCTTCGGTCATGCCCTCCAGCGCCTTCTTGGCACCTGCGATTTCCTCATCGGTATAGGGCACGCCGACCTTGCGCAGGGCACCCATCTTGGCGTCGATGTCCTTACCCACCGTATCCAGGGCCTTGGTCTTGGCCAGCCAGAAGTAGGCAGGCATGTTCGACTCGGGCACTACGTCACGGGGATTGCGCAGGTGCACCCGATGCCACTCGTCGGAGTAGCGGCCGCCCACCCGGTGCAAATCCGGACCAGTACGCTTGGAACCCCACTGGAAGGGATGATCATAGACGAATTCCCCAGCCACGGAGTAGTGGCCATAGCGCTCGGTCTCGGCACGGAAGGGACGGATCATCTGCGAGTGGCAGTTGTAGCAACCCTCACGGATGTACACGTCGCGCCCGGCCAGGGCAACGGCGCTGTAAGGCTTCAGGCCTTCGACCGGCTGGGTGGTGGACTTCTGGAAGAACAGGGGAACGATTTCCAGCAGACCACCCCAGATGATCACCAACAAAGTGAAGATGATCAGAAGACCTACGTTCTTTTCAATTTTTTCCTGATTCATTATCAGTGACCTCACTCTTAGGCGTGATGAGCAGCAGGTGCCAGCACGGGCGCATCTTCAGACTTGCCGGCGGCAATGGTCTTGAACATGTTGTAGGCCATGATCAACATGCCACTCAGGAACAAGGCACCACCGATGAAACGGATCGTCCAGAAGGGATAGGAGCCCTTGACGGATTCCACGAAGCTGTAGGTGAGGGTACCGTCAGCATTCACGGCACGCCACATCAGACCCTGCATCACACCGGCGATCCACATGGAGGCGATGTAGAGCACGACACCGATGGTGGCGACCCAGAAATGCACGGTCATCAGCTTGACGCTGTACATTTCCTGACGACCGAAAACGCGGGGCAGCAGGTAGTACAGGGAACCGATGGACACCATGGCCACCCAGCCCAGGGCGCCGGAGTGCACGTGCCCCACGGTCCAGTCGGTGTAGTGGGACAGGGCATTCACGGTCTTCACGGACATCATCGGACCTTCGAAGGTGGACATGCCGTAGAAGGACAAGGATGTGATCAGGAACTTCAGGATGGGATCATCCCGCAGCTTGTGCCAGGCGCCAGACAGGGTCATGATGCCGTTGATCATGCCCCCCCAGGAGGGAGCCAGCAGGATCAGGGAGAACAGCATGCCCACGGACTGGGTCCAGTCAGGCAGGGCGGTGTAGTGCAGGTGGTGCGGGCCTGCCCACATGTAGGTGAAGATCAGGGCCCAGAAATGCACCACGGACAGACGGTAGGAATACACCGGACGACCGGCCTGCTTGGGAACGAAGTAGTACATCATGCCCAGGAAGCCCGCAGTCAGGAAGAAGCCCACGGCGTTGTGGCCGTACCACCACTGAACCATCGCATCCTGAACACCGGCATAAACGGAGTAAGACTTCAGGAGGGAGACGGGGATGGCGGCACTATTCACCAGGTGCAGCAGGGCAACAGCCAGGATCATGGAGCCGAAGAACCAGTTGGCCACGTAAATATGGGAGACCTTGCGCTTGGCAATGGTCCCGAAGAACACGA
The DNA here is from genome assembly GCA_002340095.1 of Betaproteobacteria bacterium UBA2592. GTDB lineage: Bacteria > Pseudomonadota > Gammaproteobacteria > Burkholderiales > Rhodocyclaceae > Azovibrio. Next base: position 19,018 of record DDKS01000057.1, on the reverse strand, counting down.
TGGCGTAGGCCACCCAGACCAGGGTGATCAGGATGTCGATCGGCCACTCCAGCTCGGCATACTCCTTGCCGGCGGTGATACCCAGCGGCAGAGTGATGGCGGCGAGCAAGATCACCAACTGCCAGCCCCAGAAGGTGAAGGCAGCCAGTTTGTCGCAGAAGATGCGGGTGTGGCAGGTGCGCTGCACACAGTAGTACGACGTGGCGAACAGGGCGCAGCCGCCGAAGGCAAAGATCACCGCATTGGTATGCAGCGGACGCAGCCGGCCATAGGACAGATACGGCGCGAGATCAGGCAACAGCCTGCTGAACATCTCCGGCCAGACCAGCTGGGCGGCGATGATGACACCGACCAGCATGCCGACGATGCCCCAGATGACGGTCATCACGGCAAATTGCCGTACGACCTTATAGTTGTATGTGGTTTGCGTTTCCGACATGGACCCACCTCTCGTTAATGAAAAGAAACTGTACGCCGCCCCCCAAAACCCAAAGCGGCGCATGGATCGGGATGCTATTTTAGCCGGGGAGATGGACATTTGACATAGATCAAGGGACTCCCCCAAAACCCGGAAAACGGCCCTGGAACAGGATTTCCGGCCAGTCCGGCGGCTCCGGGCCGTGTACTGCGCACAAAAAAAGGGTGCGCCGTAACGCACCCCAACCCCAACAGAGAAACAATCGAGCCTCTCTCGAAGCAAGCTTCCGCCTGGCGGCGGAGTGCGGCGATTATGCGACAGCCCCCCCGGGGAGATTTGACCCAAATCAAAGCCCCGGCTTTTTTTCCTCCCGATTCGCCGGGGGCGGCTCGCCCTTGGGCCGGTCATCATCCATGAGAACCCTGAAACCGGGCCCCTCCAGGTCATCGAACTGCCCCCCCCGGACGGACTTCCAGAACACCACGGCGATCACGAAGACCAGCACCACCGAGAGGGGAATCAAAAGATACAGGCTTTCCATCAGACATCCTTCCGCTGGATTCGCAGCGCGTTCATCACCACCAACAGGGAGCTGGCCGACATGCCAATCCCGGCCGCCCAGGGAGTCACATGCCCCAGGGCGGCCAGGGGCAGCGCCAGGAAATTGTAGGAGAAGGACCAGAGCAGGTTCTGACGGATCACCCGCATGGCGAAACGGCAACGCCGCACCCCCCGGCGCAGGTGCCGGAGGTTCTCGGAAAGCAGCAACAGATCTGCCTGGGTCCGGGCCAGTTCCGCACCGGTACCCATGGCCACCGAAACCTGGGCCTGGGCCAGCACAGGCGCATCGTTGACCCCGTCGCCCACCATGGCCACCACCGCGCCTGCCTCCTGCAGGGCTTGCACGGCATCCCGCTTCGCCTGGGGCGACATGGCCGCCCGCACGTCGGCAATGCCCAGGGCCCGGCCGACGCGCAGGGCCACGGGCTCGGCATCGCCCGACATCAGCACCACCTGACAGCCGGCGGCCTGCAGATCGGCCACCAGTTCCCCGGCCTCCGGCCGCACTTCGTCTCCAATACGGAAGAAGGCCACTCCCCCACGCTCGTCCCCCAGGAGCACGATGGTGTCGCCGGAATCCCGCCAGCCCTCGGGCCAGTGCCAGAAAGCCTCGGGCGCCAGGGCCGCCACATAATCCGGCCGGCCGATGCGCAGGCGCCGCCCGGCGACCACGCCCTCGAGCCCCATGCCCGCCTCGGCCCGCAAGTGCTCGACCAGCGGCCGCTCCCCCTCCCCCGCAGCACGCCGGATGGCCAGGGCCAGCGGATGTTCGGAAGCCCCCTCCAGGGCTGCGGCCAGGGCCAGCGCCTCGGCCCGGTTGCCCCGCAGCACCGCCACATCGAGGAGGGACATTTCCCCACGGGTCAGGGTGCCGGTCTTGTCAAACACGAAATGGGTCGCCCGGGCCAGGGTTTCGACCGCATGCCCACGGGTGACCAGCACCCCGTCCCGGGCCAGGGCCCCAGCCGCCACGGTCAGGGAAATGGGCGTTGCCAGGGCCAGGGCGCACGGACAGGTGACCACCAGCACCGAAACGGTGATCCACAGGGCCCGGGCGGGGTCGACCACATACCAGCCAAGAGCGACCAGGACGGAAAAGAACAGCAGGCAGGCCACGAACCACTGGGCGATGCGGTCCGCCATTTCCACCACGCGCGGCTTCTCCGCGGCGGCGCGCTCCATCAGGCGGATGATGGCGGACAGCCGGGTTTCCTCGCCCACCTTCTCCACCTGGATGAACAAGGGGCTTTCCATGTTGAGGGAGCCGCCGGTGACGCTGTCACCCGTCTGCTTCGCCACCGGGCGGCTCTCGCCGGTCAGCAAGGCCTCGTTGGCGTTGCCCTGTCCTTCGAGCACCCGCCCATCGGCCGGAATAGTATCCCCCGGCCGCACCAGCACCACGTCGCCAGGCCGGAGGTCGGACACCACCACCTGCTCCGGTTCCCGGTTCGCCGGAAAGCCAGGCAGGCGCAGGCAGAAAGCGGGCAGGAGCTTGGCCAGCGCCTCGGACACGCTCACGGCCTTCTGGCGGGCCGTCATCTCGAGATAACGCCCCCCCAGCAGGAAGAAGACGAACATGGCGACCGAATCGAAATACACCTCCCCCGACTGGGTCAGGGTGGCCCAGACGCTGGCGATGAACGCCACACCGATGCCCAGGGCGACGGGCACGTCCATGCCCACCCGGCGCAGCTTCATGTCGCGCCAGGCCCCCTTGAAGAAAGGAGAGGAGGAATAGAACACCACGGGCAGGGTCAGGAACAGACTGGCCCAGCGGATCAGGGTTTCGATGTCCACGGGCATCTCGCCCTCACCGGCGATGTAGACGGGGATCGCATACATCATCACCTGCATCATGCCGAAACCGGCCACCCAGACCCGCCACAGGGCATCCCGCCGCTCCTTCCTGGCCAGTTCCTCGTGCCGGGTGGCATCGTAGGGATAGGCCCGGTAACCGATGGCAGAAATGGCCGACAGGATGTCGGAAAGCCGGATGCGGGAGTTGTCCCAGCGCACCCTGGCACGCCGGTTGGCGTAATTCACGTCGATGCCGGTCACGCCGGGCAGCTGGCCGACATGGCGCTCATTGAGCCAGACACAGGCTGCGCAGGTGATGCCCTCGAGCATCAGGGAAGCCTCCCGCTCGTGCTCGTCAAGCTCCCGCACGAAGCTCTTCTGGAACTCCGCATGATCGAACAGTTGTAACTGCTCTAGAACGGCCGGCACCGCCTCCCGGGGAGATTCCGGCATCGCGTCGCGGCTCGTGTAGTAATCCTCCAGGCCATTTTCCACGATGGCCTGCGCCACGGCCTGGCACCCCACACAGCACATTTCCCGCCGCACCCCGCGGATCTCGACCGGAAAATCCGCATCTTCGGGCATGGGCAAACCGCAGTGATAGCACCGGGCCTGATCCGCGCCGGCATCCGCTGCCGCGCCAAACTTGGCATCGGCCGTCAATTCCGCATTCATTTCTGGCATGGACATCTCGAACCAGGCCCCAGGGCCACCGCTAGAGGAGGTGGCGAGTATAAACCGGCTTGCGCCCGGTTCCGCCCAAAATCCCGCGCCGACATCCCGACAAAAGCAAAAGCCCCGCCTTGCGGGCGGGGCTTTTGCTTGTTTCTGGTGCCGGATAGAGGAGTCGAACCCCCGACCTTCTCATTACGAATGAGCTGCTCTACCAACTGAGCTAATCCGGCAAGGCCTATAATTATAGGCTTTTCCACCCGGCCCAGGCAACGGGCACAGCACCTTCATGAACCTGCTCCGCGCCCTCGTCACCGTCAGCGGTATGACCCTGCTCTCCCGCATCCTGGGCTTCGTGCGGGATTTCGTCATCGCCCGCACCTTCGGTGCCGGCATGCTCACCGATGCCTTCTTCGTCGCCTTCAAGCTGCCCAACCTGCTGCGCCGCCTGTTCGCCGAGGGCGCCTTTTCCCAGGCCTTCGTGCCGATTCTCGGGGAATACCGGAATCAGCAAGGAGAAGCGCACACCCGCACCCTGATCGACAATACCGCCACGGTTCTCTCCTTCGTGCTGCTCCTGGTCACGCTCGCCGGCGTCATCTGCGCCCCCTGGCTGGTCTGGGTTTCCGCCCCCGGCTTCGCCGCCGATGCGGACAAGTTCGCCATCACCGTGGAACTGACCCGCATCACCTTTCCCTACATCCTCTTCATGTCCCTGGTCGCCATGGCGGCAGGCATCCTCAACACCTGGAGCCGCTTCGCCCTGCCCGCCTTCACCCCGGTGCTGCTCAACCTGAGCTTCATCGGCATGTCCCTGTTCGCCGCCCCCTGGTTCGACCCGCCCATCCTGGCCCTGGGCTGGGCCGTCTTCCTCGGCGGCTTGCTGCAACTGGCGCTGCAGTTGCCGGCGCTCTCCCGGATCGGCATGCTGCCGCGCCTCTCGCTCAATCTGCGCCGCGCCTGGCAGGACGAGGGGGTGCGGCGCATCCTCCGGCTCATGGCCCCGGCCACCCTGGGAGTTTCCGTGTCCCAGGTCAGTCTGCTGATCAACACCATCTTCGCTTCCTTCCTGACCAGCGGCAGCGTCTCCTGGCTCTACTACGCCGACCGGCTCATGGAATTCCCCGCCGGCATGTTGGGGGTGGCCCTGGGCACCATCCTGTTACCCTCCCTGTCCAAGTATCACGCCAGCGCCAACACGGAAGAATACGGACGGCTCCTAGACTGGGGCCTGCGCCTCACCCTGCTGCTGGCCCTGCCCGCCGCCCTGGGCCTGGCCCTGCTTGCCACTCCCCTGATCGCCACCTTGTTCCACCACGGCGCCTTCACCGCCCAGGACGTGGAGGAGACGCGGCGCGCCCTGGTGGCCTACAGCCTGGGGCTCACGGGGATGATCCTGGTCAAGGTGCTGGCCCCCGGGTTCTATGCCCGGCAGAACATCAGGACGCCGGTGAAGATCGCCCTGCTCGCCCTGGCCGCCACCCAGGCCATGAACCTGCTGTTCGTGTTCGGCCTGGATCTTGGCCACGCCGGCCTGGCGCTCTCCATCGGCCTTGCGGCCTGCCTCAACGCCCTCCTGCTGTACCTGGGCCTGCGCCGCCACGGCGTCTATGCCCCCCAGGCTGGCTGGGGCCTGTTCCTGCTCAAGCTGCTGGCCGCCCTCGGCGTGCTGGGCAGCGCCCTCTGGTTCCTCATGGGTCCCGAGGCGGCATGGCTTGCCTATGGCCCCCTGGAGCGCATGGCCCGCCTCACCCTGCTGGTGCTTGCCGGAATCGCGATTTATTTCGCTACACTATGGGCCTGCGGATTCCGGCTTCGGGATTTCAAACGTCGTTCCGCAGGATAAAACACTGGAGGAGCACATGAGACTGAGCAGCAGCAGCTTTGCCGATGGCGCGGCGATTCCCGGTGAATTCGCCTTCTGCATCCCCGACCCGGCCCACCGGGTCTGCCTGGGGCGGAACCTGAATCCCCACCTGGCCTGGAGCGATGTCCCCGAAGGCACCCGTAGCTTCGCCCTGATCTGCCACGACCCGGATGTTCCCAGCCGGGGCGACGACGTGAATCAGGAAGGCCGCACCGTCCCGGCCGACCTGCCCCGGGTGGATTTCTTCCACTGGGTGCTGGTGGATCTGCCCGCCTCCCTGCGGGAAATCGCCCCGGGCGAGTTCTCCCGGGAAGTGGTCCCCAAGGGCAAGGCTGGCCCCCAGGCACCCCACGGCAGCCGCCAGGGCATCAACGACTACACCGACTGGTTTGCCGGCGACAACGACATGCGCGGTGATTATTACGGCTACGACGGCCCCTGCCCCCCGTGGAACGACAGCATCATCCACCACTACGTCTTCACCCTGTACGCCCTGGATGTGGCACGCCTGCCCCTCGACGGACGCTTCACCGGCCCCGCCGTGCGCCAGGCCATCGCCGGCCACATCCTCGCCCAGGCCAGCCTGACGGGAACCTACAGCCTCAATCCCGCCGTCGCATGAAACAACGGGCTGTTACAGCATCAACGGCACGATCATCAGGGCCACGATGTTGATGATCTTGATGAGCGGATTCACCGCCGGCCCCGCCGTGTCCTTGTAGGGGTCCCCCACCGTGTCGCCGGTGACGGCGGCCTTGTGGGATTCGGACCCCTTGCCGCCGTGGTGCCCTTCCTCGATGTGCTTCTTGGCGTTGTCCCAGGCGCCGCCCCCTGTGGTCATGGAGATGGCGACAAACAGCCCGGTGACGATGGTGCCCATCAGCACCCCGCCCAGGGCCTTGGGCCCCAGCAACATCCCCACCAGAACCGGCACCAAGACCGGCAACAGGGAAGGCAGCACCATTTCCTTGATGGCCGACTGGGTCAGCATGTCCACCGCCCGGGAATAATCCGGCCTGGCCGTACCGTCCATGATGCCGGGCACTTCCCGGAACTGGCGGCGCACTTCCTCCACCACCGAACCGGCCGCCCGGCCGACAGCCTCCATGGCCATGGCGCCGAACAGGTAGGGAATCAGACCGCCGATGAAAAGCCCGATGATCACCCTGTGGTCGGACAGATCGAAGGCCAGCTTCATGCCGCCGCTCTCCAGGGCGTGGGTGTAGTCGGCGAACAGCACCAGGGCCGCAAGGCCGGCAGAACCAATGGCGTAACCCTTGGTCACGGCCTTGGTGGTATTGCCCACCGCATCCAGGGGGTCCGTCACGGCCCGCACGGATTCGGGCAGGTCGGCCATCTCGGCGATGCCCCCGGCGTTGTCGGTGATGGGGCCGTAGGCATCCAGGGCCACCACGATGCCGGTCATGGAAAGCATGGCCGTGGCCGCAATGGCGATGCCGTACAGGCCGGCCAGATCGTGGGCCAGCAGAATCGCCAGGCAAACAGAGAGCACTGGCATGGCGGTGGATTTCATGGAAACCCCGAGCCCGGCGATGATGTTGGTGGCGTGGCCGGTCTGGGAGGCCGAGGCCACATGCCGGACCGGGCCGTAATGGGTGCTGGTGTAGTACTCGGTGATCCACACCAGGGCCGCCGTCAGCACCAGACCGACCACCGCCGCGCCAAAGATGGCGGCGGAGCTGATGACCCCGCCCTCGGGCAGGGAAATGCCATCCCCCAGCATCCAGGTGGTGACCGGGTAGAAGCCCAGCAGGGCCAGGCCACCCGCCACCCCCAGCCCCCGGTAGAGAGCCGCCATGACCTTGCCGTCCGGGCCAACCTTGACGAAAAAGCAGCCGACGATGGAAGCGATGAGGGCGACCCCGCCCAGCACCAGGGGATAAACCACCAGGGCATCCCCCACCCCGGGCATTCCCTTCAGCATCAGGGCACCCAGCACCATGGTGGCCACCACGGTCACGGCATAGGTCTCGAACAGGTCTGCCGCCATCCCGGCACAATCGCCCACGTTGTCGCCCACATTGTCCGCAATCACCGCCGGATTGCGCGGATCATCCTCGGGAATGCCGGCTTCCACCTTGCCCACCAGATCGGCGCCCACATCGGCTCCCTTGGTGAAGATGCCCCCACCAAGACGGGCAAAGATGGAAATCAGGGAACCGCCAAAGGCCAGTCCGATCAGGGGCTCGACCAGATGGTGCGCATCCGCTCCCGGCGCCGCACCGATTTTGAGGAAGGCGTAATAACCCGCCACCCCAAGGAGCCCCAGCCCCACCACCAGCATGCCGGTGATGGCTCCGCCCCGGAAAGCCACGGTCAGGGCCGGCGCCAGCCCCTGCCGGGCGGCCTCCGCCGTGCGCACATTGGCCCGCACCGACACATTCATGCCGATATAGCCCGCCGCCCCGGACAGCACCGCCCCGATCAGGAAACCGATCGCCACTCGCCAGCCCAGGGCGGCACCGATCAGGAGGCACAGCACCACTCCAACCCCGGCGATTGTGGCGTACTGGCGATTGAGATAGGCGGAAGCTCCCTGCTGGATGGCCAGGGCAATCTCCTGCATGCGGGCATTGCCGGCCGGCAGGGACAAGATCCACTTGCTGGAAACGGCGCCGTAAAGCACCGCAATGACGGCGCAGAGGAGCACCAGTGCGAGACCCGAGGACATGACGACCTCCCTTCCCAGAACCGGTCAGGGCTTTTTCACCCGGCCCCGGGCGCGCCCCAACCTTGAATTCCTGTCAGAAGGCCATCCGCCGGAAACTACACGGAGAAAGCCTCCAGCTTTTTTTCCACCGGCTGATTCTGCAGCCGGACGTAATCCGGCAACCCGCTGCGGAAGGGAGGAAAGGCCTCGCCCTCGATCAGGGGCTGCAAATAGCGACGGCAGGCAGGGGTGATGTGAAAACCGTCCGGGCTGATGAACTCCCGGGGCATCTTCTTTTCCACATTGGCCACCTGGCTCAGTTCGGCCACGGCAATCTCCCAGGCATAGGGAACATCAGCCAGGCGCTGGATGGCGGGCATCACCCCATTGCGACCCGCCAGGGCCAATTCCACCGCCTTCACACCGACAGCATACGCCTGCTCCAGATCGGTGCGGGAAGCGATGTGCCGGGCGGAACGCTGCAGATAATCGGCCAGGGCCCAGTGATATTTGTAGCCGAGCCGATCCTTGATCAACTGGGCGACGATCTGCCCCACCCCGCCCAACTGGGGGTGACCGAAAGCATCCTTGCTGCCCATGTCGGCAATCAGGCGGCCATCGGCATCGTGGAGCCCTTCGGAAACGGCGATGGTGCAGTAGCCGTAGCGAGAGACACAGTCCTGCACCCGGGCGAGAAAAGTCTCGGGGTCGAAGGGAATCTCAGGGAATAACAGGATGTGGGGCGGCTCCCCCTCGGCCTCGGCGGCCAGGCCGCAGGCAGCGGTGATCCAGCCCGCATGGCGACCCATGACCTCGAGGACGAAAATCTTGGTGGAGGTACGGGCCATGGAGGCCACGTCGTAACCCGCCTCGCGCATGGAAGTGGCCACGTACTTGGCGACGGAGCCGAAGCCCGGGCAGTTGTCAGTCACGGCCAGGTCGTTGTCCACGGTCTTGGGTATGCCGACACAGACCAGGGGGAAACCCATGGTTTCGGCCAGTTGCGACACCTTCCAGGCCGTATCCATGGAATCGTTGCCGCCGTTATAAAAGAAATAGCCGATGTCGTGGGCCCGGAACACCTGGATCAGGCGCTCGTACTGGGCCCGGTGTTCGTCGAGGGACTTGAGCTTGTAGCGACAGGAACCGAAAGCACCGCCGGGGGTGTGCTTGAGGCGGGCGATATCTGCATCGGACTCCAGGGAAGTGTCGATCAGATCCTCGGTCAGGGCGCCGAGGATGCCGTCCCGGCCGGCGAGCACCTTGCCGATCCGGTCCGGATGCCGCCTGGCGGTCTCGATGAGGCCGCAGGCGGTGGCGTTGATGACGGCCGTCACGCCCCCGGACTGGGCGTAGAAGGCGTTTCTTGCCGTCATGGGAAGCTCCTTATTTCAGGGCGTCAAAGACACGGGCGGTGATTTCTTCCACGCTGCCCACGCCGACGATCTTCTTCACCTTGGGCGCCTTGACATCGCCAGTGGCGGCCCAGTTGCTGTAGAAACTCACCAGGGGCTTGGTCTGGGAATGATAGATTTCCAGACGCTTCCTCACGGTTTCTTCCTTGTCGTCATCGCGCTGGATCAGGTCCTCGCCGGTCTCGTCGTCCTTGCCTTCCACCTTGGGCGGGTTGAACTTGACATGGTAGGTGCGGCCGGAAGCCAGGTGCACCCGGCGGCCCGCCATGCGGGTGATGATGTCTTCATCGGGCACATCCACTTCCAGCACGAAGTCCAGGGCCACACCGGCTTCCTTCATGGCCTCTGCCTGGGGAATGGTGCGGGGGAAGCCATCGAACAGGTAACCGTTCCTGCAATCGTCCTGGGCCAGACGCTCCTTGACCATGCCGATGATCACGGCATCGGGCACCAGGCCGCCGGAATCCATGTGCTTCTTGGCTTCCAGCCCCAGGGGCGTGCCAGCCTTGACCTGGGCGCGCAGCATGTCGCCGGTGGAAATCTGGGGAATGCCATATTTTTCGGTGATGAACTTGGCCTGGGTCCCCTTGCCGGCGCCGGGAGCGCCCAACAGAATCAGTCGCATGTGTAGTCCTCGTGTTGAATGGGATGAAGCTCGGGTGATGATGGAACTGCGGTGAATTTGTCTCGTATGCTTATTGTGTATGCGGGGAGCCTTGCGCCCACCTGCACGGGCAAAATTACCCGCATTCGCCAGGCCGGTCAAACAGTTTGCGCATCCGCTCGGCATCCTCGGGGGTATCCACCCCTGGCGCCGGCGCAGCGTCGATCAGGGCCACCCGGATGCGGTAGCCATGCCACAGGGCGCGCAACTGTTCGAGGGATTCGAACTGTTCGAGGGGCGAAGGCGCCAGCCCGGCATAGGCCAGCAGGAAGGCCGCACGATAGGCATAAAGCCCCACGTGGCGACAGGCCGGCAGGGCATCGGGCAGGACCTCGCGACTACAGGCAAAGGCATCCCGGGCATAGGGAATCGGCGCCCGGGAAAAATACAGGGCATCCCCGTCCGCCCGACACACCACCTTCACCACATTGGGATTGAAGAAATCGGTGGCATCCACAATCGGGTGCGCCACGGTAGCGATGGCAGCGCCGCTCCCGGCCAGGCAGGCTGCCGTATGGCGGATGACTCCGGGCTCGATCAGGGGTTCGTCGCCCTGGACGTTGACCACCAGTTCATCCCCCCCCCAGCCCCGCTGCCGGACCACCTCTGCAAGCCGGTCGGTGCCGCTGGGATGATCCTCCCGGGTCATAACCACCGACAGGCCGTGCGCCCGGACTGCGGCCGCGATCTCGGCGTGGTCGGTGGCCACCAGCACCTCTTCCGCCCCGGAAGCCAGGGCCCGCTCGGCCACCCGCACCACCATGGGCTTGCCCCCCAGATCCAGCAGAGGTTTGGCCGGCAACCGACTCGAAGCATAGCGGGCCGGAATCACCACCTTGAAAGGGGTCACAGGGCTCAAGCCTCACCTTCCTGGATCTGGCGCGCCTCGGCCTCCAGCATCACGGGAATGCCATCCCGCACCGGGTAAGCCAGCCGGCAGGGCTTGCAGACCAGTTCCTGCTCCACCTTCTTGTAGATCAACTCCCCCTTGCAGACGGGGCAGACGAGAATATCAAGGAGCCTTGGGTCCATTCAGTGTCTCCAGCAGGACATGGATCAATTCCGGCGGCAGGCGGGCCTCCACCGGCAAGACCCAGGCTTCGCCCAGGTCGAAGGAGGCGCATTTTACTCCATCCTTTTCGGTCATCAGCACCACCTCACCCTCGGCAAAGCGGAGGTCGTCGGCTTTGTAAGCATAATGATCGGGGAAGGGATGCGGCGTAAACTCCAGGCCCAACTGCGCCAGAGTGCGGAAGAAACGCGCAGGATCGCCAATGCCGGCCACCGCATGCAGGCGTCTTCCGGCCAGCTGCGCCGCCGTGCAGCGCTGCGTTGGATCGTCGAGGCGGTAGAACTCCCCGGGCTCCAGGCTCATGGCGAAATCGGGCAGATGAGGCGCGGCCTTCAGCACCCGGTGGTCCGGCGCGCCATTGAATACCAGGGCATGCACCCGGCGCAGGCGGTCGAGGGGCTCCCGCAGGGGCCCCAGGGGCAGGGGCCAGCCATTGCCGGCACCGCGCCCGTCGAACACGGCAATCTCCACATCCCGTGCGAGTCGGTAGTGCTGCAAGCCGTCGTCACACAGCAGCAGATTCACTTCCGGATGCCGGGCCAGCAAGGCCTGGGCCGCCGCCCCCCGGTCCCGGCCGATCCACACGGGCAGACCGCTGCGCCGGGCCAGGAGCAGCGGTTCATCGCCCACCCGGGCAGGCGCGGCATCGGGCGTCACGGCAAAGGGTCCCGGCTCCGCAGCCCCGTAACCGCGGCTGACGATTCCGGGACGCCAGCCCGCCCGCTGCAATGCCCCGGCCAGCCAGAGCACCAGGGGGGTCTTGCCGGCCCCCCCGGCAGTGAGATTGCCCACCACCACCACGGGCACCGGCAACCGCAGGACCGGCAGCCAGCCGCAGCGGTAGGCAAACCGGCGCAGGGCAGAAACGAGGCGGAAAAGCAAGGACAGGGGCGCCAGAAGCCAGAGCGCCGGGACCAGTCGCCGGCGATACCACCGCTCCTGCAGCCAACCCCCGAACGACATCAGTGCGACTGAGTCTGGGTCATGAACGAGATGCGGGGATAGCCCGCCGCCTGGGCGGCCTGCATCACATCCACCACGCTCTGATGGGTGGCCTTGGCATCGGCGCTGATGATGATGAGCGGATCGGCACGCCCTTGCGCGGCGCGGGTCAGGGCTTCACTGATGAAGCGAACCTCGGTGTTTTGCAGGGGCTGCTGGTTGACCGCCACCTGGCCGGTGGCGGACACGGCCACCTCGATCTCATTGGGCACCTCGGCCCGCTCGGCGGCATCGGCCGTGGGCAGATTGATCTCCAGACCGGAAAAACGTGCGTAAGTGGTGGTCAGCATCAGGAAAATGATGACCACCAGCAGCACATCGATCAGGGGGATCAGGTTGATTTCCGGCTCTTCCCGGCCACGACCGCGGTGGAAATTCATCGGGCGGACTCCAGCTTACTGACGTTCGCCATGGATCACTTCGACCAGACGCACGGCCTGCTGCTCCATGTCCACCACAAAACCATCGACCAGGGCACGGAAGTGACGCCAGAAAATCATGCTGGGAATGGCGATGAGGATGCCAAAGCCGGTATTGTAGAGGGCGATGGAAATGCCGTGGGCGAGCTGATGGGGATCGGCACTGCCCGGGGTCTGGGCGCTGAACATCTCGATCATGCCCACCACGGTGCCGAACAGGCCCATCAGGGGGCTGATGGAGGCAATGGTCCCGAGGGTGGTCAGGTAGCGCTCCAGCTGATGGGTCACGGCCCGCCCCACTTCCTCGATGGACTCCTTCATCACCTCCCTGGAGGCATTGCGGTTGCGCAACCCGGCCGCCAGGACCTGCCCCAGGGGAGAATGGCGCTCCAGCTCGCCGATCAGTTGATCATTGGCGCCGCCACGGCGGAATTCAGCCACCACCCGCTGCAGCAATCCGGCCGGAACCACCCGGGCCCGCCGGAGGGCAACGGAACGCTCGATGATGAGGGCAACCGCAATCACCGATGCAAAAAGCAAGGGCCAGATGGGCCAGCCTGCGGCCTGAACGATAGCAAACACACAACCTCCGCTGGTTTCCAGTAGCCGGCTATTCTGCCCTCAGCCCCGGGTCAGGACAAGAGCCCGCATGGAAAATCGTTGCCATCAGCATGACCAGCCACGCCTGGACGGTCCCCAGACCCGGCAGCTGGCTTATCCACAAAAACTGGGGATAACTTTGTGGACAGAAGGCCATCCCCCGGGCCTGCCCCCTGTTCCGACAAGGCTTCCGCTTGCCCTGCCCAGAAACGAGGCAACCCCAACAAACTCTTTTACATCAATGACTTGAAAACGCACGCCCGCACCGCCCCGGCAGCCTCATCCAGACCCGAACGGACAGCAGCGGGCGTTGCCGGGATTGTGGAGTAAACTCGCCCCCATGTCCGCCAACCGTCTTGCCTGCCCGCCCCCGGCCGTCCTCAGCGTCAGCGAACTCAACCGGATGGTCCGTTCCCTGCTGGAGCAGTCCATTCCCCTGGTGTGGGTCAGCGGCGAAATCTCCAACCTGACCCAGGCCGGTTCGGGGCACCTCTACTTCACCCTGAAGGATGCGGATGCCCAGGTGCGCTGCACCCTGTGGCGCAACAAGGCGCAGCTGCTGGGTTTTCGCCCGGAAAACGGACAAAGGGTGGAGGCCCGGGTGCTCGCCACCCTGTATGAAGCCCGGGGAGACTACCAGCTGAATGTGGAAACCCTGCGCCGCAACGGCCAGGGCCAGCTCTTCGAACGCTTCCTGGAGCTCAAGGCGCGCCTGGAAAGGGAAGGACTGTTCCGCAGCGAGACCCGGCGCCCCCTCCCGGCCTTTCCCCGACATATCGCCATCGTCACCAGCCTCCAGGCGGCCGCCTGGCGTGACGTGCTCAGCACCCTGGCGCGCCGGGCCCCCCAGATCCGCCTCACTCTCTTCCCCGTTCCCGTCCAGGGCGAAGGCGCCGCACACCAGATCGCCGCCGCCCTGGATGCGGCGGGCCGCTCGGAAAACGATCTGATCATCCTCTGCCGGGGGGGCGGCAGCCTCGAAGACCTCTGGGCCTTCAACGAGGAGGTGGTGGCCCGCGCCATCCGCGCCTGCGGTCTGCCGGTCATCAGCGGCGTCGGCCATGAAACCGACTTCACCATTGCCGACTTCGCCGCCGACCTGCGCGCCCCAACCCCTACCGCGGCTGCGGAAATGGCCTGCCCGGAGCGGACCGTCCTGCTCGAACGCCTGGCGGCCCTGGCCAGGCGCCTGGAACGAAGCCAGGCGCACCGCCTGGCGCAATGGGCCCAGGGCCTCGACAGCCTTGCCGCCCGCCTGCCTTCGCCGGAACGGCAGCTGCGTACCCGCCGGGAGCGGCTGGAAACCCTGTGCGCCCGGCTCGGCCACGGTCTGTACCAGCAGCAGGAGCAGCGCCGGCGCCAGCTGGAAAAACTGGCCGGCCGGCTGGGGGCCCGGCAGCCGGCCCTGTCCGGCAGCCGGGAACGCCTGCAAGTGCTGGGCCTGCGGCTCCGGCACGCCTGGAACCGCCAGCTCGAACAGCAGGACGCCCGGTTGGCAAGGGCCGCCCAGGGACTGCGCCAACTGGATCCCCACGCGGTGCTGTCCCGGGGCTATGCCCTGGTGCGCGGCCCGGACGGACAACTGATTCAGGATGCCCGGGAACTCCAGCGCGGAGATTCCCTCCAACTCATCCTCGCCCGGGGCGAGGCCCAGGTCCAGGTGACCCAGGTTGCCCCACCCCGGGAAGCCCAATAGAATCCTCTGGCTTACAACCCTGATAACGGAGAAACACAAGATGGAACATCAACTGCCCGCCCTGCCCTACGCCCAGGACGCCCTGGCACCGCACATCTCCCAGGAAACCATCGAATACCACTACGGCAAGCACCACAATGCCTATGTGGTGAACCTGAACAACCTGATCAAGGGCACCGAATACGAAAACCTCGACCTGGAAGCCATCATCAAGAAAGCCCCCGCCGGCGGCATCTACAACAACGCGGCCCAGGTCTGGAACCACACCTTCTTCTGGAACTGCATGAAACCCAACGGCGGCGGTGAACCCACCGGCGCCCTGGCCGAGGCCATCAACAAGAAGTGGGGCTCTTACGATGAATTCAAGAAGGCCTTCCAAGCCTCCGCCGTGGGCAACTTCGGTTCCGGCTGGACCTGGCTGGTGAAGAAGGCCGACGGCTCCGTGGACATCGTCAACATGGGCGCCGCCGGCACGCCGCTCACCACTGGCGACAAGGCCCTGCTTTGCATCGACGTGTGGGAGCACGCCTACTACATCGACTATCGCAACCTGCGGCCCAAGTTCGTGGAGACCTTCCTGAACGCCCTGGTGAACTGGGACTTCGCCGCCAAGAACTTCGCCTGACGACAGGCCCGCTCCCGCGCGCGCCCCGGCCCCGGCCGGGGCGTTTTGCTTGTGCGGACTCAGTCCTCGGCTGCCCCTGCGTCCATCTCCTCGCCCCGGGTCGCCACCTGCTCCCGGGCAGCAGCCAGCATCGCCGCCCGGGTTTCCGGGGTCTCCAGACTGATGCGGCCGATGGCCCCGCTGCGGTAGTCGGTGAGCAGGATCAGGGAGGCTTTTTCGAGGTCCAGTCCGCCTCCCTTGAGCCGGCAGCCGCGCCGTGCGGCAACGGCTTCGATCAGGCCGGCGCCGTCGAGCCCGGCCACCGGGCATTTGTAACGGGCGGCCAGCAGATCCCCGTAACGCTGCAGCAGCACCTGGGCCAGAAAGGTGGCCACTTCCTCCTCGATCACCGCATTGGTGCCGATGGCGTGGCTGGCCGCCAGCATGTAGCCGTCGGAATCGTGCTCGATCCGGGGCCACATGAGGCCCGGGGTATCGGTCAGGGTCATGCCCTTGCCCAGGTCCAGGGTCTGCTGGGACTTGGTGACGGCGGGCTCATCCCCTACCTTGGCCACCCGCTTCTTCAGCAGGGCATTCATCAGGGTGGATTTGCCCACATTGGGGATGCCCATGATGATCATGCGCAGGGGCTTGGTCAGGTCGTTACGGTGCGGCGCCAGGCTGCGGCACAAACCGGGAATGCGCCCCGGCTCGGCGGGGTTCTTGCAGGACAGGGCCACCGCCTTGACCCCGGGCTGGCGGTTGTAGAAATCAAGCCAGGCGGCCGTGACCGCAGGGTCGGCCAGATCGGACTTGTTGAGCACCTTGAGACAGGGCCGCTGCCGAAAATCCCGGAGCTGGCGGATCATGGGATTGCAACTGGCCTCGGGAATGCGGGCATCGAGCACTTCGATCACCACATCGGTCTTGGCCAGGGTCTCGGCGGCCTTCTTGCGCGCCGAAGCCATGTGGCCGGGGAACCATTGTATGGGCATGTATCGGATCTGCCGGTTCTGGAATGGCGGGATTATCGCACCGCTGCGGGGCAACCGTCCCGCTTCTCATACTTTCGGCCGATGCCCGCACCCCGTACAATCTGCCCTTTTCATCCAGCGCCTCTCCATCTTGACTGCCAGCCCCACCCCGCCTCCCTCCAGTCTCAAGGTCAAAATCGCCCTGGCGGTGGGGCTCATGGCCCTGTTCCTGCTCGGGCTCCAGGCCCTGGCGCAAATCGTCCTGCTGCGCCCGGCGCACCAACTGCTGGTGGAATCCCAGATCCGCACCCTGGTGGAACAGACCGGACGCAGCCTGGACGAAAAGATTTCCGCCCGGATGCTGGCCCTGGAACGCTCGGCCCAGCACTTTCCCGTCGCCGCCCTCAGCCCCACCAGGGAAGCCCAACTGGAAGCCCAACTGCGCGAACGCAATGCCCTGCTCTCCTTGTTCGACGACCTCTATCTGTTCGATCCCCACGGCCTGTTGCTCGCCGATTGGCCCCGGGTGCCAGGCCGCCGGGGCCTGAACATGGCGGAACGGGAGTACATCCGCCAGGTGGTGGCCGAGCGCCGCTCCCACGTCTCCGAACCCATCCTGGGGCGCATCACCCAGCAGCCCCTGATCATCCTCTCCACCCCCATCCTCGATGACCAGGGCGAACTGGCGGGCATCATGGCCGGCGTCATCAACCTGTTCAAACCCAACATCCTCGGAGAACTCCGGGACGTGCGCATCGGCAGCACCGGCTATTTCATGCTCACCCACCCCGGCGGCCAGGTCATCATGCACCCGGAGCCGGAACGCATCCTGCAGCCTCTGCCCGCAGCGGATGCCGCGCTGCTGCCCCCCGCCGGCGCCCATCCGGACACCCGGGTCCAGGAAATCAGCCTGCTTGACCGCCCTACCGCCCTCGTCGCCCGCTACCCGATGCAAAGCACACCCTGGCTGCTCACCGCCGTCTATCCGGCGGAGGAGGCCTTCAGCCCGGTCAAGGACATCACCCGGAACACCCTGAGCATCGCCATGGTCATGAGCCTGCTCGCCATTCCCCTGGTCTGGCTGCTGGCCCAGCGCTTCCTCCGCCCCCTGGAAGAGCTCACCCGGCAGATCCGCCATCTGGCCCAGCAACACAAACCCGGCCGTGTCGAAGCCGCAGGCAGCACCGAAATCCAGGAGCTGGCCCACACCTTCAACGACTTCATGGCGCGGATCGAAACCGCCGAGCATCACATCCGGGTCCATGAGCAACGCCTTTCCCTCGTGCTCGAAACCGCCAGCGACGGCATCTGGGACTGGGACCTGGCCCACAACGACTTCCTCGGCAACCAGGCCCTGGCCCAGATGCTGGGTCTGGAAAAACAGGGGCCGGTGGCCACCACGCCGGCCCAGATCTCCACCCACCTGCTCGACGAGGAACGGTCCTCGGTGCGCCGCGCCATCATCGACTGCCTCAAGGGCAAGACCGACATGTACCACTCGGAACACCGGCTGCGCCGCACCGACGGCCGGATCATCTGGGTGCTGGAGCGAGGCCGGGTGGTGGAGCGCGCCCCGGATGGCCGTGCCCTGCGCATGGTGGGCTCGTTCTCCGACATCACCGTGCAGAAGCACAACGAGGAACGCATCCGGGTCATGGCCTTCTACGATGCCCTGACCGGCCTGCCCAACCGCAGCCTGCTGGCGGAGCGCACGGAAACGAGCATGCAGGCCGTGAAGGAGCAGCGTACCCAGCTCGCCCTGTTGTTCGTGGACCTGGATCACTTCAAGAACATCAACGACTCCCTCGGCCACTTCACCGGCGACCTGGTGCTCCAGGCCGTCGCCCAGCGGCTCTCCCGCCTGGCGGGGGAAAAGGGCCTGGTGAGCCGCCTCGGCGGCGATGAATTCGTGGTGGTCCTACCCCACGCCAACCCGGAACTGGCGGCCGACCTCGCCCGCCGCATCCTGCGCGAGGGGGGTAAACCCTACCAGGTGGAAGAGCGCCAGCTCACCATCACCCCCAGCATCGGCATCAGCATCTTCCCCGATGACGCCAGCGATTTCGAGACCCTGCTGCGCCATGCGGACATCGCCATGTACCGGGCCAAGGAAGAAGGCCGCAACCATTTCCGCTTCTTCACCCCGGAAATGAACGAGATGGTCTGCCAGCGCCTGGAACTGGAAAGCGCCATGCGCGAGGGGCTGAACAAGGGGGAATTCTTCCTGCACTTCCAGCCCCAGGTTTCCGTGCGCACCGGCCGCATCGTCGGTCTGGAGGCCCTGGTGCGCTGGAACAACCCGGTGCTGGGCCAGGTGCCCCCGGGAGTCTTCATCCCCGTGGCCGAAGACTCGGGCCTCATCAGCCCCCTGGGCAACTTCGTCCTCAAGGCCGCCTGTGCCCAGGCCCGGGCCCTGCAGGATGCCGGCCTGCCCCCCATGGTCATGGCGGTGAACATTTCCGGCGCCCAGTTCCGCCACCCCACCCTGCCCACCCTGGTGGCCAACACCCTCAAGGAAAGCGGCCTCGCACCCGAGTGGCTGGAGCTGGAACTGACCGAAGGCGTGCTGAGAGGGTGTTTACAAAA
>DDKS01000058.1 GCA_002340095.1 Betaproteobacteria bacterium UBA2592 | reverse complement strand
ATTGACTTAAGTCAAAAACCCCCTCCCTCCCGAGGGGACAATGGCCTCTCGGATTCTTTTATACAAACCAAACAAGGGGAGTGACTCACGATGAAAACCAAACTGACCCGCATCGCCCTGGCCGTTACGGCCCTCCTCGGCACGGCCGTGATTCAGGCTGCCGACACGGAACCCATCCAACCCATCAAGCCACCGGCCAATGTCAACCTGGGCATGGTGGAACTGGGCAAGAAACTCTACTTCGACCCCCGCCTGTCCAAGTCCGGTTTCATTTCCTGCAACTCCTGCCACAACTTGTCCATGGGGGGCACCGACAACATTCCGACCTCGATTGGCGACAAATGGCAGCAAGGCCCCATCAACGCCCCCACGGTGCTGAATTCCAGCCTCAACGTGGCCCAATTCTGGGACGGTCGCGCCGCCGATCTGAAGGAGCAGGCGGGCGGCCCCATCGCCAACCCTGGTGAAATGGCCTTCACCCACACCCTGGCCATCGACGTGCTGCAATCCATCCCCGGTTATGTACGCGAATTCAAGCAGGTGTTCGGGACGGACAAGATTGATATCGATCAGGTCACCACCGCCATCGCCGAGTTCGAGAAGACCCTGGTAACACCCAACTCCCGCTTCGACCAGTGGCTGCTGGGCAAGAAGGATGCCCTCACCAA
This sequence comes from Betaproteobacteria bacterium UBA2592, assembly GCA_002340095.1. Lineage (GTDB taxonomy): Bacteria > Pseudomonadota > Gammaproteobacteria > Burkholderiales > Rhodocyclaceae > Azovibrio. Next base: position 34,125 of record DDKS01000058.1, on the reverse strand, counting down.
GGATGAACTGGAGGGTTACAAGCTCTTCAAGGACAGCGGCTGTGTCGCCTGCCACAATGGTGAAGGGGTGGGTGGCAACTCCTTCCAGAAAATGGGCATCGTCGAGCCCTACAAGGGCAACACCTCCGATGGCCGGGCTGCTGTAACCGGCAACGACGCGGACCGCTTCAATTACAAGGTCCCCACCCTGCGCAACGTGGAAATGACCTACCCCTACTTCCATGACGGCGCCTACTGGACCCTGACCGAAGCAGTGGATGTCATGGGACGCCTGCAACTGGGCAAGAAATTCACCAAAGAGGAGAACGCCAGGATCGTCGCCTTCCTCAAGACCCTGACCGGCGAACAGCCCAAGTTCCTGCTGCCCATCCTGCCCCCCTCCTCCGACAAGACGCCGCGCCCGACTCCTTTCGGCAAATAAGCCCCGGGTGACGCGCAGGGGCTACGGCCCCTGCGCCCCCCGCGCGATCCTGGCCGCGCGGCTATCCGGCCTGGGTCGGGCACGCGGTTCCCCGGCGTTTTGCTTCCCGTCCAAGAGCCGCTACACTCTCGCCTCCACCTTTCCCGGCCGATCTCCTGAACGCATCTCCCCCCATGCTGGAAGCCCAAGACCTGGAATGCATACGCGGTGATCGCCGCCTGTTTCACGGGGTCGGATTCCGTCTTGACGCAGGGGAACTGCTGTTCCTCCAGGGCAGGAACGGGGCCGGCAAGACCAGCCTGCTGCGCATGTTGTGCGGCCTCTCCCAACCTGAATCCGGCGAGATCCGCTGGAAGGGCGAGTCGATCCGCAGGCTGTCCGACGATTTCCGCGCCGATCTTTGCTATCTGGGCCACCTGAACGCCATCAAGGAAGAACTCACGCCCCTGGAAAACCTGCTGGCCTCGGCCCGGCTGGCCGGGGAGTCCCTGAGCGAGGACGACGCCCTCGACGCCCTGGAACAGGTGGGTCTGCTGGGCCGGGAGGACTTGGCCTGCCGCTATCTCTCCCAGGGTCAGAAGCGCCGCGTCGCCCTGGCCCGCCTGGTGAAGGAGCGCCGCCCCCTGTGGATTCTCGATGAGCCCTTCGTGGCCCTGGACGTGAATGCCGTGGCCTGGCTGGCCGGCATCATCGGCGCCCATCTGCAACGCGGCGGTCTGGCCGTGCTGACCACCCACCAGCCGGTGGACATTCCCGCCGGCTGCGTGCGGCAACTGCGCCTGGGGACCTGAGACCATGCTCGGCATCGTCACCCACACCATCGCCCGGGACCTGCGCCTGGCCCTGCGCCGCCCCGCCGATCTGGCCTCGGTGCTGTTCTTCTTCATCATCGTCGCCAGCCTGTTTCCCCTGGGCATCGGCCCGGAGCTGGAACTGCTGCGCCAGCTGGCACCGGGGGTGCTGTGGGTGGGTGCCCTGCTCGCCACCATGCTTTCCCTGCCGCGCCTGTTCGCCGACGACCACCGGGACGGCACCCTGGAACAGCTGGCGCTCTCCCCCAACCCGCTCGGCCTGATGGTGCTGGGCAAGGTGATCGCCCACTGGCTGGTGTCCGGCCTGCCCCTGGCCCTGCTGGCCCCGGTGCTGGGCCTGCAGTTCGATCTGGCCCCGGACGCCCTGTGGGTACTGACCCTGTCGATCCTGCTGGGCACTCCGGCCCTGTCCGGCATCGGCGCCATCGGCGCGGGCCTGACCCTGGGCCTGCGCGGCGGCGGGGTGCTGCTTTCCCTGCTGGTGCTGCCCCTGTATATTCCGGTGCTGATTTTCGGCGCCGGCGCCGTGGATGCCACCGTCAGCGGCCTGGGTCCCGGCGCCCACCTGTCGCTCCTGGCCGCCCTCACCGTGGGCGGCGTCGCCTTCGCTCCCTGGGCCGCCGCCGTGGCCCTCAAGATCGCCCTGGAATGAAACCATGAGCAAGCAACAGATTCACTGGTTCAAGTACTCCGCCCCTTCCACCTTCTACCCCCTGGCCGGCAGGCTGATTCCCTGGTTCTGGGGCCTGTTCGCCATCACCGCCCTGGCGGGCCTGTGGATCGGTTTCTTCGTCGCCCCCACGGATTTCCAGCAAGGCGAGGGCTACCGCATCATCTTCGTGCATGTGGGCGCCTCGTGGATGTCCATGTTCATCTACCTGGTCATGGCCTTCTGGGCCGGCATGGGGCTGGCCTTCAATACCCGCCTGTCGGGCATGATGGCCCAGGCGCTGGCGCCCACCGGCGCCCTGTTCGCCTTCCTCTCCCTGTGGACCGGCGCCCTGTGGGGCAAGCCCATGTGGGGCACCTGGTGGGTATGGGATGCCCGGCTCACGTCCGAACTGATCCTGCTGTTCCTCTACATGGGCTTCATCGCCCTGACCCATGCCATCGACGACACCCGCCGGGCCGACAAGGCCGGCGCCATCCTGGCCCTGGTGGGGGTGGTGAACATCCCCATCATCTATTTCTCGGTGAAGTGGTGGAACACCCTGCACCAGGGGGCCTCCGTCTCCCTGACCAAGGCGCCCAGCATGGCTGCCATCATGCTCTGGGGCATGTTGATCTGCGCCATCGCCATGTGGATGTACACCATCGCCGTGGCCCTGATGCGGGTGCGCTCCATCATCCTGGAGCGGGAGCGGCACACGGACTGGGTCCGGGAACTGCTGGCCAGCCGTTGAGCGCCCGCCATCAAGCTTTGTTACACAGCACCCGGCGGCCAGCGGGGATAATGCCCCGGCCCCAGTCGGCCAGATACGGACCTAGAACGGCAAGACCACTATGCACTGGAACAGCTTTTCCGACTTCATCGCCATGGGCGGCTATGGCCTCTACGTCTGGGGCTCCTTTGGCGTCACCGCGCTGGTCATGATCCTCGAGCCCTGGCTCGTGCGCCGCCGGCATCGCCTCACCCAACAACGACTGGCCCGCCAGTTGCGGGCCGAAGCCAAGCTGGAGCAAACCCCATGAAAGCCCGCCACAAGCGCATTGCCCTGATCGTCGGCGGCCTTGCCGCCCTCGGCCTGATCACGGCCTTCGTGCTCAATGCCCTGAACGACAACCTGGCCTTCTTCTACTCGCCCACGGACGTGAAGGAGGGCAAGGCGCCCCAGAACAAGATGTTCCGCATCGGCGGCCTGGTGGAAACGGGTTCGGTACAGCGCCAGGGCGATGGCGTCACCATCCGTTTCGTGGTCACCGACACCGCGCACCGGATTCCCGTGAACTACAAGGGCATCCTTCCCGACCTGTTCCAGGAGGGCAAGGGGGTGGTGGCCCAGGGCAAGCTGGGCGGGGACGGCATCTTCACCGCCAGCGAGGTGCTGGCCAAGCACGATGAAAACTACATGCCACCCGAAGCCGCCGCCGCCCTGGAAAAAGCCCACAAGGCCGGCACCGGCAACCCCGACGCCAGGACGGTGATTCCCGCCACCCCGGCCGACAACGCTTCCCCGCCCCCCGCCCCTTACGGCAAGTAACCGGAAACCCCCATGATTCCCGAACTCGGCCACTTCGCCCTCATCCTCGCCCTGCCCGTTTCCCTCGCCGTCGGCGTCCTGGCCCTCCTGGGCGCCCACCGCAACCGCACGCCCTGGATCGCCCTGGCCAAGCCCGGCACCCAAGCCCTGGCCCTGTTGGTGAGCGTCTCCTACCTGTGCCTGACCTGGGCCTTCGTGCAGAACGACTTCTCGGTCATCTACGTGGCCCAGCATTCCAACTCCCTGCTGCCCCTGCAATACCGCATCGCCGGGGTCTGGGGCGGCCATGAGGGCTCGCTCCTGCTGTGGATGTTGATGCTGGCCTGGTGGGCCCTGCTGGTCACATGGTTCTCCCGCAACCTGCCGGCCTCCATGGTGGCCCGCGTCCTGGGCACCTTGTGCCTGGTGTCCTTCGGCTTTCTGCTCTTCATCCTGCTGACCTCCAACCCCTTCGAGCGCATCCTGCCCGCCGTGGCCGAAGGCAAGGACCTCAACCCCCTGCTCCAGGACCCGGGCCTGATCATCCACCCCCCCTTGCTCTACATGGGCTACGTCGGTTTCTCCGTGGCCTACGCCTTCGCCGTGGCTGCGCTCCTTTCCGGCCAGCTCGATGCCGCCTGGGCACGCTGGTCGCGGCCCTGGACCGTGGTGGCCTGGATCTTCCTGACCCTGGGCATCGCCATGGGCTCCTGGTGGGCCTACTACGAACTGGGCTGGGGCGGCTGGTGGTTCTGGGACCCGGTGGAAAACGCCTCCTTCATGCCCTGGCTGGTGGGCACGGCCCTGCTGCACTCCCTGGCCGTGACCGAGAAGCGCGGCAGCTTCAAGAACTGGACGGTACTGCTGGCCATTTCCGCCTTCTCCCTGTCACTGCTGGGCACCTTCCTGGTTCGCTCCGGCGTGCTCACCTCGGTCCATGCCTTTGCCACCGACCCCACCCGGGGCGTGTTCATCCTGGCCTTCCTGGTGGTGGTGATCGGCGCCTCCCTCGCCCTGTTCGTCTGGCGCGCCCCGGCGGTCGGCCTGGGCGGACGCTTCGGCCTCTTCTCCCGGGAATCCCTGCTGCTCACCAATAACGTGCTGCTGGCCGTGGCCACCGGCACGGTACTGCTGGGCACCCTCTACCCCCTCCTGATCGATGCCCTGGCCCTGGGCAAGATTTCCGTCGGCCCGCCCTACTTCAACGCGGTGTTCGTGCCCATCATGGCACCGCTGCTGTTCCTCATCGGGGTCGGCCCCTTCGCGCGCTGGAAACAGGCCTCGATCGCCGAAATCGCCCGCCTGCTGAAATGGGCCCTGGCCGTGGCTGGCGTGGTGGCAGTGACCCTGCCCTTCCTCTACGGCGGCTGGAGCCCCCTGGTCGGTCTCGGCCTGTTGCTGGCGGCCTGGATCGCCCTGACCGCCTGCATGCACTTCGCCCAGCGGGTGCAGGCCACCCGGGGAAGCAAGGGTTTCCTGAGCGCCGCCTTCAAGCAACCCCGCCATTTCTGGGGCATGCACCTGGCCCACCTGGGCGTGGCGGTGTTCGTGGTGGGCGTCACCATGGTCGGCGGCTACGAGGAGGAGAAGGACGTGAAGATGGGCCCGGGCGACACGGTGAGTGTGGCTGGCTACACCTTCCGCTTCCTCGGGGTGAAGCAGGTCCAGGGGCCCAATTACCTGGCCATGCGCGGCGAGGTGGAGCTGATCGAGGACGGCCAGCATAAACGGCTGCTGCACCCGGAAAAGCGCAACTACTTCTCTTCGGCCATGCCCATGACCGAAGCCGCCATCGACACCGATCTGGTGCGGGATGTCTATGTCTCCCTGGGCGAACCCATCGACCGGGACCAACCCGAGGGCGAATGGGCCGTGCGGGTCTACTACAAGCCCTTCGTGGTCTGGATCTGGGGCGGCTGCGTGATCATGTCCCTGGGCGGGCTGATCGCCATGCTCGACCGCCGTTACCGCAATGTCCGCCGGCGTCAGGCCGCCGGCACCGGCCCCGCTGGAGCAAGCGCATGATGAAAAACAAGTTTGTCTGGATCCTGGTGGCCTTCGCTGCCCTGGTGGTCCTGCTGGCCGTGGGCCTGACCCTCAACCCCCGCGAAGTTCCCTCGCCCCTGGTGGGCAAGCCGGCCCCGGCTTTCCATCTGCCCAGACTGGGCGCCGAGGGCCAGACCTTCGGCCCCGAGGAGATGCGCGGCCAGGTATGGATGCTCAACGTCTGGGCCTCCTGGTGCGTCTCCTGCCGCCAGGAACACCCGCTCCTGGTGCAGTTGGGCAAGCAGCGGATCGTGCCCATCGTTGGCCTGAACTACAAGGAAGTGCGCGGCGACGGCGGCATCGACACCCGCAAGATGCCCCTGGAACAGGAAAACGCCCTGGCCCGGGAACGGGCCGCCAGATGGCTGCAGGACCACGGCGACCCCTACACCCTTTCGGTGCTCGATCTCGACGGCCGGGTGGGGATCGACTACGGGGTCTACGGCGTGCCGGAAACCTACGTGATCGACAAGGCCGGCATCATCCGCTTCAAGCAGATCGGCCCCGTCACCCCCGAGGTGCTGGAAAAGAAGATCATCCCCCTGATCGCGGAGCTGAACAAATGAGCCGCCGCCTGACCTTCCCCCGCCTCTTGGCCGTCCTGGGCCTGGCCCTGGCCTGCCAGCTGGGGTATGCCGAGGAAGCCCGGCCCCTGGCCGACGACCCGGTGGCCGAAAAGCGCCTGCAGGCCATTTCCGCCGAACTGCGCTGTCTGGTGTGCCAGAACGAAACCATCGCCGGCTCCAATGCCGATCTGGCCAAGGACCTGCGCCGGGAAATCCGCACCATGATCCAGGCCGGCCAGTCAGACCAGCAGATTCTCGATTTCATGGTGAGCCGCTACGGCGACTTCGTCCTTTACCGCCCGCCCCTCAAGGGCACCACCATACTGCTCTGGGTCGGCCCCCTGCTGTTCCTGGGAGTCGGCATCATTGCCCTGCAGCTCTATCTGCGCCGGCGCAACAGGGTCATCCAGGAAACCCGCCCCCTGACCGAAGAAGAGGCCCGCCAGGCCGAAGCCCTGCTGGGCAAACCCGAGAACCGCCAGGAAACCCCATGATCACCTTCATCCTCGCCGCCCTGGCCCTGCTGGCGGTCACCGCCTTCCTGCTCCTGCCCCCGCTGCTGCGCAGCCGCGAGCGCAACACCTCGACCCAGGCCAGCCTCAATGAACAGCAGGAGGCCAATCTGGCAATCCTGCGGACCCAGTTGGCCGAACTGGAGAGCGAACAGCAGCAAGGACAAATTCAGCCCGAGGATTTCCAGCAGGCCCGGGAAGAATTGCAGCGCCGCATCCTCGAAGAAAGCGCAGCCGCCACTGCGGCAGCCGGCGCCGAGGGCGACCAGCGCCCGAGCAGGTCCCTGGCCATCGGCCTCCTCGTGCTGCTGGCCCTGTCCGGCTCCCTGGGTTATGCCTGGCTCGGCACTCCCCTGGCCCTCAATCCGGAACAGGTGCAGGCCCGTCCGGACGCCCAGGCGATGAGCCCGGAACAGATTGCGGAAATGGTGAACCAGCTGGCCGCCCGCATGGAGGAAAACCCCGATGACGAGCAAGGCTGGGTGATGCTGGCCCGCTCCTACAAGGTCATGGGCCGCCTGGAAGACGCAGCCAGGGCCTATGCCCGGGCCGAGAAACTGGTGGGCACCGACCCCTCCTTGCTGGCCGACTACGCCGAAGCCCTGGCCATGTCCTCGGGCAGCGGCATGAAGGGCAAGCCGGCAGCACTGGTGGACCAAGCCCTCAAGCTCGACCCGGGGCACGGCCATGCCCTGTTCCTGGCCGGCGCTGCCGCCATGGAAGCCGGCAAGCGCCAGCAGGCCGCCGACTACTGGGAAAAGGTGCTGCCCCAGGTGGAGCCGGGCAGCGAACTGCACAAGCTGCTCTCGGCCAACATCGAGAAGATCCGCAGCGAGAAGGGAGCCTCGGCCGGCAAGCCTTAGGATGGGACGCCCGGGCTGCGCTCCGGGCAGAAACCGTTGCCCCCGCAAAAAGCCCCGCTCGACCGGCGGGGCTTTTTGCGGGGCGGGACAGCGTTCAGACGGGACGCTTGTTGCCGGTCAACTTCTCGTACTTTGCCCAGAGCTGGTCCTCGCTCTCCTCGTGGGAGGGGTCCTTGGGAATGCAATCCACAGGGCAGACCTGAACGCACTGGGGCTCGTCATAGTGGCCGACGCACTCGGTGCACTTGCTGGGGTCGATCACATAGATCTCCTCCCCCTGGGAAATGGCTTCGTTGGGGCACTCGGGCTCGCAAACGTCGCAGTTGATGCATTCATCGGTAATCATCAGAGCCATGGCAGCTGTTCCTCTCGTCTCAAGTCAAGTTAGCTGGCTTTGTGGGCGGCCAGTCGCCTTGCAACGGCGGGCTGAACAAACTTGCTGACATCACCGCCCAGCCGTGCGATCTCTCGCACCATTGTCGCCGAAACAAACATGTATTGCTCTCCCGGCGTCAGAAACACGGTTTCGACCTGGGGATGGAGCTGGCGGTTCATCCCCGCCATCTGAAATTCGTATTCGAAATCGGACACGGCCCTGAGCCCCCGCACGATCACCCGGGCACCCCGGGCATGGACGAAATCCATGAGCAAGGTGTTGAAGCCGCAGACTTCCACGTTGGGCAGGTCGGCAAGAATCTCCCGGGCCATCTCCACCCGCTCCGCCAGGGTGAAAAACGGCTTCTTGGAGGGGCTTTCGGCCACCGCCAACACCACCTGCTCGAACAGGCGAGCGGCCCGACGCACCAGATCCTCGTGGCCCCGGGTCATGGGATCGAAGGTGCCCGGATAGATGGCGATGCGGTAATCCTGTGTCGTCACGCTTTCGGCTCCTGCCGCAGCAAATGAAAATAAACCTGTCCGGCCTGGCCCTGACGCACGGTTTTCCAGGCCCCCAGGGCCTGCACCGGCATTTCCGCCTCCAGGTACAAGGCACCGTCCGCGGCCAGCAGGTCGGGCAACAGGGGTTCCAGCCGATCCAGCCAGCCCTGACGGTAGGGCGGGTCGGCAAACAGCACGTCAAAGGGCTGTCGGCAAGAAGCGGCGAATTTTAACGCATCCGCGCCCACGATCTCCACCGCCGTGCCGCATTTGAGGCGCCGGGCGTTATCTTTCAGCGCGGCCAACACGCGGGGAGCCCGCTCCACCAGCACCACCTGCGCCGCTCCCCGGGAAGCAGCCTCGAAGCCCAGGGCACCGCTGCCGGCGAACAAATCGAGACAGCGCTGGCCGCTCAGATCCTGCCCCAGCCAGTTGAACAAGGTTTCCCGCACCCGGTCCGGCGTCGGTCGCAGGGCCTCGCTATCGGGAAAGCGCAGCAACTGGCGGCGCCACTGGCCACCGATGATCCGGACCTGATTCACTCGTCCGCCACCGTGATCGTCACCAGCTTTTCCGGCTGCACATGGCGGGCAAAGGCACGGCGGACATCCTCGACGCTGACGGCCCGGACCCGGTCCCGGTAGGTGTCGAGATAGTCAAGGGGCAAACCGTAGAAGCCGATCATGGCCACGTGCTCAAGTATTTTGCGGTTGCTGTCCAGGCGCAGGGGAAAGCTGCCGATCAGGTTGGCCTGGGCGGCCCTGAGTTCGGCCGGGGTCGGCCCCTTGGCCAGGAAATCGGCCAGCACCCGGGATACCACACCCAGGGCTTCGCCGGCCTGCGCCTTCTTGGTCTGCAGGCCGATCTGGAAGGGGCCGGCCTGGCGCATCGGGGCAAAGTAGCTATAGACGCTGTAGGCGAAGCCCCGCTTCTCGCGCACTTCCTGCATCAGGCGGGAAACGAAACCGCCGCCGCCCAGGGTGTAGTTGCCCACCAGCAGCGGGAAAAAATCGGGGTCGCCCCGGGCCACGCTGGGCATCCCCACGAAGAGGTGCGCCTGGCTGGCCGGGTAGGAAAGCGCCACCGTTTGCCCCGTTGCCACGACGGGAGCGGCAGGCAAGCTCACCGGCTCGCCGGGCGGCAAGGCGGCGGTGAGCCGCTGGGCCAGGGCCTCGGCCTCGGCCCGGGAAATGTCTCCCACCAGGGTCAGGGTGGCGTTGGCCGCGTTGTAGTGCTTGCGCCAGAATTCGCGCAGCTCGGGCTGGCCGATGGCGGCCAGGGACTCCGGCGTGCTCAGGCGGCCATAGGGATGACCGGGGTACAGAGTGGCCCAGAAAGCGCGGCTGGCCTGGGTATCGGGCCGGGTCAAGGCATCCTTCAGGGCGGCGATGCTGCGGGTCTGCTCCCGGGCCAGGATCGCTCCATCGAAGCGGGGCTGGCGCAGCACCTGCTCCAGCACGGCCAGGGCCGCTTCCCGCTTCTCGGGCTGGGACAAGGTGCGCAGGGTGAGGCTGGCCCGGTCCCTATCCAGGCTGCCGCCCAGGCTGGCCCCCACATCGGCCATGCGATTACTGATGGCGGTTTCGTCCAGCTCCCCCGCGCCCAGGTCGAGCAGGGCATGGGTAAGCCCCGCCAGCCCTTCCTTGCCGACCGGATCGAACATGCTGCCCGCCGCGAAATCCACCTGCACATCCAGAATCGGCAAGGCGGGGCTATGCACGAAGTAGACCCGGGTGCCGGCCGGGCTCTGCCAGTGCTCGATGGTGACGCCGGCCTGAGCGGCGCCGGCCAGAACCCACAGAGCCAGAAAAAAAATACGCTTGAGCATGGCTTGATCCTCAATGATGGCGGGCCGCACCAGGGGCGGCCAGCGGGGGCTTGGCAGCGGCAGGCAGTGGCTCGAGCAGGCCGATGGTGAGCTTGTCCTCATCGAACGCACCGCGGGCGACAGCCTGAACCTGCTCGGCAGTCACAGCCTCGAGCCGTGCCTGCAGGGCGGCGATGTCCTGATGGCGGAAACCCATCACCTCCATGGAGCCGATCTCCATGGCCTGACCGAAGACGGAATCCAGCTTGTAGATCTGCCCGGCAATCAGCTGGGCCTTGGCCCGCTTCAGCTCGGCCTCGTCCACGCCTTCCCGGGCGATGCGTTCCACTTCGGCGCGCAGGGCCTTTTCCAGGGCCTCCGGGGTCTGACCCGGAGCTGGGCTACCGTACAGATAGAACATGGCCGGCCCCCGGCTCATGGCATCGTAGGAGGCACCGACGCTGGTGGCCAGACGCTGCTCCCGCACCAGGGAGCGGCCCAGGCGGGCGGCGTCGTGACCATCGAGAATGGCAGCCAGCATTTGCAGGGCGAAGGGTTCCACCGGCCCCTCCACCTGCTCCACCTTGGGGGCCTTCCAGCCCAGGAGCAGGACCGGCAGTTCGGCCGGCCCCTTCACGGTGAGCCGGCGCAGGCCCTTCTGGGGCGGCTCCAGCTGGGGTTTCCGGACCGGCAGGGCACGTGCCTTGATCGGGCCATAGTGCTGGCGGGCCAGCTTGAAGACCTGTTGGTGATCCACGTCGCCGCTGACCACCAGAATCGCATTGTTGGGCACGTACCAGCGGTCATACCAGGCCTTGGCATCGGCGGCCGTCATGTTTTCCAGATCGTTCATCCAGCCGATCACCGGGCGTCGATAGGGATGGGCCTGGAAAGCCACCGCATTGGCCTGCTCGAACAGCAGGGCCTGGGGATCGTCCTCGGTGCGCAAGCGACGCTCTTCCATCACTACCTTGATTTCCTGGGCAAACTCCTTGGGGTCCACGTTCAGGTGGCGCATCCGGTCCGCCTCCAGGGCCATCATCTCGGCCAGTTTTTCCTTGGGCACCTGCTGGAAGTAGGCGGTGTAATCCCGGCTGGTGAAAGCGTTGTCGCGCCCGCCAGCGGCGGCCACCCGCTTGCTGAACTCGCCCGGCCCCACCTTGGGGGTGCCCTTGAACATCATGTGCTCGAGCAGATGGGCAACACCGGAAGTGCCATCCACCTCATCCATGCTGCCCACCCGGTACCAGACCATGTGGGCCACCACCGGGGCGCGGCGGTCCTCCTTGACCACCACCTTCATGCCATTGTCGAGAACCATCTCGAAGGGATTGGCCAGGGCCGGCAGGGACAGGGCCAGGCCGGCCAGCAACAGGATCATTCCGTGTTTTCGCATGGTAAATCAGGGCTTTCTGCTAGAATTCCGGGCTCCGGCGGCATCTTAATGGCAAGTCGCCTGGCTGTCAGCCCAGGGGCGGCAGCTTACCTCAGACACCACCAGCAAAGACGACGTTCCATGTTCGGTTTCCTGAAGAAGAAGGGCGGCGATGCAGCCGCCGAATCCCCCTCCACTGAATCCGCTCTCCAGGCCAGCGCAGGCGCCGCCCCCTCCTGGCGTGAGCGCCTGTTCGGTGGCCTGGCCCGGACCCGCGCCCAGCTGGGCGGCAAGCTGAAGTCCATCTTCTCCCGGGGCAAGGTGGACGATGAGCTGCTGGAAGAACTGGAAACCCTGCTGCTCACCTCCGACGTGGGCCTGGAAGCCACCCAGCACCTGCTCGATGCCCTCAAGGCCCGGGCCAGAAAAGACAAACTGGAAACTCCCGAATCCATCCAGGCCGCCCTTTCCGACGCCCTGGTGGAACTGCTCACCCCCCTGGAGCAACCCCTCAGCGTGGAAGCCCACAAGCCCTACGTGATCATGATTGCGGGCGTCAATGGCGCCGGCAAGACCACCTCCATCGGCAAGCTGGCCCGGTATTTTCAGTCCCAGGGCAAGAGCGTGCTCCTGGCCGCCGGCGACACCTTCCGCGCCGCCGCCCGGGAGCAGCTGATGACCTGGGGCGAGCGCAACAACGTCACCGTGATCGCCCAGGAAAGCGGCGACCCGGCCGCCGTGGTCTTCGACGCCATTGCCGCCGCCCGGGCCCGCCAGATCGACATCGTCCTGGCCGACACCGCCGGCCGCCTGCCCACCCAATTGCACCTGATGGAAGAGATCGCCAAGGTGCGCCGGGTCATCCAGAAGGCCGATCCCAGCGGCCCGCACGAGGTGCTGCTGGTGCTGGATGCCAACATCGGCCAGAACGCCCTGGCCCAGGTCAAGGCCTTCGACAAGGCCATCCAGGTCTCCGGCCTGGTGCTCACCAAGCTGGACGGCACCGCCAAGGGTGGCGTCATCGCCGCCATCGCCCGCCAGTGCCCGAAGCCCATCCGCTTCATCGGCGTGGGCGAAGGCATCGACGACCTGCGCCCCTTCGTGGCCCGGGACTTCGTAGACGCCATCTTCGCATGATCGTCTGCAGCGGCCTGACCAAGCGCTATCCGGGTGGCTACGAAGCCATCAAGGATCTCAGTTTCGAGATCGCCGGGGGCGACATGGTGTTCATCACCGGCCACTCGGGGGCCGGCAAGACCACCCTCCTGAAGCTGCTCTCGGCCATCGAACGTCCCACCGCCGGCAGCCTGATCGTCAACGGCCAGAATCTCGCTGCCCTGCGCCGCGCCGCCCTGCCTTACCTGCGCCGCAACCTGGGCCTGATCTTCCAGGACCAGAAGCTGCTCTTCGACCGCTCTGCCCTGGACAACGTGTTGCTGCCCCTGGAAATCATCGGCCTGCCACCCAGGGAGGCCCAGCGCCGCGCCCGGGCCGCCCTCGACAAGGTGGGCCTCCTGGACCGGGAAAAGGCCAATCCCATCGCCCTCTCCGGTGGCGAACAGCAGCGTCTGGCCATCGCCCGGGCGGTGGTTAACCGTCCCACCATCCTGCTGGCCGACGAACCCACGGCCAACCTGGACCCGGATTCCGCCCGGCAGGTGTTCGACCTGTTCAGCGCCTTCAACCAGGTGCGGGTCACCGTCATCATCGCCACCCACGCCCCCCACGGAGTGCCAGGCCGCAAGCCCCGGCTGATCACCCTCGACCACGGGAGGCTCGCCCCATGAAGACCTGGCTGCGCCAGCATCTGGCCGCCCTGCGCCGCGCCCTGCGCCGCCTCTGGGCCGCCCCCCTGAACACCCTGCTGTCGCTCCTGGTGATCGGCATCGCCATGACCCTGCCCGCAGCCGGCTATGTGCTGCTTGACAACCTCAAGGCCCTGGGCAAGAGCGCCGCGGGCGTGCAGCAGATCAGCATCTTCATGCAGGCCGGCGCCGGCCGGGAGCTGGTGCAGGGCGTGGAAGCCCACCTGGAGGCAAACGTGCCCGGCCAGTGGCATTTCGTGCCCCGGGAAACCGCCCTGAACCGCCTCAAGGCCACCGAAGGCATGGCCGAGATCGTCGCCAGCCTGCCCAGGAACCCCCTGCCCGACGCCTTCATCATCGAGCCCCGGGACGCCGCTCCGGAAACCCTCGAAGCCCTGCGCGCCGATTTTTCCGCCCTGCCCGGGGTTACCCACGTGCAACTGGATTCCGCCTGGATCAAACGTTTCGACGCCTTCCTGCGGCTCGGCAAGCTCACGGTCAGCCTGCTCGCCGCCGTGTTCGCCGTGGGCCTCATCGCCGTCACCTTCAACACCATCCGCCTGCAGGTGTTGGCCCAGGCCGAGGAAATCCAGGTGGCCCGGCTGATCGGCGCCACCGATGCCTTCATCCGCCGCCCCTTCTACTACTCCGGCGCCTTGCAAGGCGCCCTGGGGGGGCTGGCCGCCGGCCTCATCATCACCCTCGGCCTAGAAGCCCTGGCCGCCCCCGTGGCCGAACTGGCCAGCCTCTACGGGAGCACCTTCACCCTGCAAGGTCTATCGCCCCTGCTGCTGGCCCTGCTCACCGGCATCGGTGCCAGCCTCGGCTGGCTCGGCGCCCAGCTCTCCGTCAGCATGGCCCTGCGCCAGATGGAGTGAAGCCTGCCTCAACGGCCCGCATCCTGCTGCAACTGTCTGCCCCAGTCCTCCCGTTGCAGCACCGCCCCTCGACTCCCCCTTGAGCAGCTCCACGAGCCCTGCCCCCGAACTTTCCGGCCTCTTAGCACTCTCATGCAGCGAGTGCTAAACTATGCCTATCCAATCAGGAGGACAGAAAACCATGACCCAAGCCCTGGCTTTCCCCATTCCCTCGACCGCAGGCAGCATTGATGCCTACATCCAGGCCGCCAATCGCATGCCCATGCTGTCCGAGGCCGAGGAAAACCGGCTGGCGCGGCGCTTCCACGAGGAAGGCGACGTGGAAGCTGCCCGGCAGCTGGTCCTCTCCCATCTTCGCCTGGTGATCTCCATCGCCCGTGGCTACCTGGGCTATGGTCTGCCCCATGCAGACCTGATCCAGGAAGGCAATATCGGCCTGATGAAGGCCGTCAAGCGTTTCGACCCGAACCGCGGGGTGCGGCTGGTTTCCTTCGCCATCCACTGGATCAAGGCCGAGATTCATGAATACATCCTGAAAAACTGGCGCCTGGTCAAGGTGGCCACCACCAAGGCCCAGCGCAAGCTGTTCTTCAACCTGCGCAGCCTGAAGAACAGTTTCGAGGGCGAGCACAGCCTGACACCGGAACAGACGGCCGAGATCGCCGCCCGGCTGGGCGTCAAACCCGAAGAAGTGGGGGAAATGGAAACCCGCATGAGCGGCCGCGACATGGCCCTGGAAGGCAGCCCGGACGAGGGCGAGGAGGCTTTTGCCCCGATCGACTACCTGGCCGACTCCCATTACGAGCCCACCCAGGTGATCGAAGCCCGGGACTACGCCCGGCTCCAGGATGAAGGCCTGCGTCAGGCCCTGGAAGGACTCGACCCCCGCAGCCGCCGCATCATCGAGGCCCGCTGGCTGGCCGGAGACGAAGCAGCGACCCTGCACGAACTGGCTTCCGAGTTCCAGGTATCCGCCGAACGCATCCGCCAGATCGAGACCAAGGCCCTGCAAAAGATGCGCGGCCTGTTGACTGCCTGATCCCGGATCAGCGCCCAAGCAAAACGGCACCCGCGGGTGCCGTTTTGCTTGGGCCGGAGCCAGGACTCAGACCGAGAAGGAAGAACCGCAGCCGCAGGTGGAAGTGGCGTTGGGATTGCGGATCACGAACTGGGAGCCTTCCAGACCTTCGGTGTAATCGATTTCGGCCCCGACCAGGTACTGGTAGCTCATGGGATCGATCAACAGAGTCACCCCGCCCTTTTCCAGTTGGGTATCGTCCTCGCTGGCCACCTCATCGAAGGTGAAGCCATACTGGAAACCGGAGCAGCCACCGCCGGTCACGAAGACCCGCAGCTTGAGTTCCGGATTCCCCTCTTCCTCGATCAGTTCCCGCACCTTGCCAGCAGCACTGTCGGTAAAGATCAGGGGCATGTTCGTTTCTTCGCTCATTTTGCAACTCCTAAAAAGTGGAGGGATTATCAAATCCGGCACAAAGGGGGTCAAGCGGATTAGTCGCTTTTTTCCTGACTTGGTTCCTTCCCGGCCGCCTTCGGGTTCAACAACAGCCGCCCCTCCACCACCGCCCCCTGCTGTATCTCGATCATGGCATAGCTCACATCGCCGCTTATCCTCGCCTTGGGCTGCATCTCCAGGAACTCGCTCACCTGCACGGGGCCGTTGATGGCGCCATTGACGATCAGATGACTGACCGCCACTTCCCCATCGATACGGGCATGTTCACTCAACACCAGCGTCGAAGGCGCGCCCGGCTCGGCCACGACCCGCCCCACGATTTCCCCATCCACCCGCAAGCCGCCGGTGAACACCACATTCCCTTCGATCCGGGTTCCCCTGCCGATCAGGCTGTCGATCTGGCTGGCGGCAGCCCCTCCATTGCTTTTCCTGGCGAACATCCTGCCTCCTAAAAATTCACAGACGTGGTCACACGCACCGCCTTGCCCTGCAGCAGCCGCAAATCCACCCGCTTCAGGCGGTCACCCGGCGCAATCTCCAGGACACCGTCCTTGCGCAACCAGTGGCGCGTCTTCACTGACATGTCGACGCCGGCACGCTGCGGCGGCCACTGCAACTGCATCTCCCTGCCATCCCGCACCACCGTCAGAACGAACTGCAGGGTGCCGGAAAACTCCTGGGGCTGGCGTCCCGACTGGTAGCCCACATACACCGAATAGCGGTAGCGATGGGGCACGGCCGGATCAGGCCGCAGCATCAGCCGGTCAAGACGCACCTCCCCGTCCCGGGCCCCGGCCGGCACCAGCCGCAGGAAATAGGCGAGATCATCCTTGAGCACGGCGTGGTCATCCGAAAGGGCCCGCAATTCATCGCTCAACTGACGGTTGGCGCTGCTCGTCATCTCCAGACTGGTCAGGGCGCCGCCGCTCTGCAGCACCTGGGACTCCAGCTGTGCCAGGCGCTTACGCAGGTTCTCCACATCCCGGGCTTCGGGCGAGCGAAAGACATGGCTCATGAAGAACAGCAAGCCCACCAGCGCCAGCGCCCCAAGAGCCCCCCCCAGCGCATAGGCATACCAGGCCAGACGCGGGCGCACCTCCAGGCGCTGGGCACGAATGCCGAAATGGTGCCGGAAACGCTTGAGCCGCTGGCGTGCCGCATCTACCGGCATGAGGACCATCCCTTTCTCGAATCAGACGTCATCAAACTCCCATCGCCCCTTCCCGGAAACAGGCTGCGGCCGCTCACGAACAACGGCGCATGATACCCGCTAAAGGCAAAAAACAAAAAAGCCGCCAGGATGATTGGCGGCTTTCTCGGGGGCAGCGCAGATCAGCGCTTGGAGAACTGCTTGCGACGACGGGCCTTGTGCAGACCGACCTTCTTGCGCTCCACTTCCCGGGCGTCACGCGTGACGAAGCCGGCGCGGGACAGGGCGCTTTTCAGGCTTGCATCGTACTCGATCAGGGCACGGGTGATGCCATGGCGCACGGCACCGGCCTGGCCGGACTCACCACCGCCCGTGACATTCACCTTGATGTCGAAGTTTTCGAGCTGATTGACCAGCTCCAGGGGCTGGCGCACAACCATGCGACCGGTTTCGCGGGAGAAAAAGACATCCACGGGCTTGCCATTGACGACAATGGCACCGGAACCACGCTTCATGAACACACGGGCAACGGCGCTCTTGCGACGACCCGTACCGTAGTAATAGCTGACGGCCATGAGATACCCCTCAGATTTCCAGCGGCTTGGGCTGCTGGGCAGAATGCGGATGCTGGTCACCGGCGTAGCACTTCAGCTTCTTGAGCATGGCGTAGCCGAGCGGACCCTTGGGAAGCATGCCCTTGACGGCCTTTTCGAGGGCACGACCAGGGAAGCGCTGCTGCATCTTCTTGAAATTGGTTTCGTAGATACCGCCCGGATAACCGGAATGACGGTAATACTTCTTGTCTTCAGCCTTGTTGCCGGTCACACGAATCTTGTCCACATTGGTGACCACGATAAAATCGCCGGTATCAACGTGGGGCGTGTAGATAGCCTTGTGCTTGCCACGCAGGCGGCGCGCAATTTCGGTGGCGAGGCGGCCGAGCACCTTGTCTGCGGCATCCACCACAAACCACTCGCGCTTCACCTCATGTGGTTTGGCGGAAAAAGTTTTCATCGACGGCGTTCCTTTGCCAACAAGAATTTCAAAGAGGCGCGATTCTAGTGGAAAAATCAAGCCCGTGTCAAACTCATTTACCCCCCTCGCACATGCGATGATTCCCGCCCCCTGCAAGCCCCCATTGCATCCGCCCTCCCACCCATCGCCCGGAGACCCCCCATGGCCCAGGAAATCGAACTCAAGCTCGCGCTCCCCGTGCGCCAGGCCCCCTGCCTGCGCCAGCACCCGCTGCTGGCCGGCAGCCAGCCCGTAAAGCGCTGCATCCGCAACATCTACCTGGACACCCCTGACCAGCAGCTACGCCAGCACCGGATCGCCCTGCGCCGCCGGCAGCTGGGCCCTACCTGGCTGCTCACCGTCAAGACGTCCGGCAACGCCGAAGCCGGGCTCTCCCGCCGCCAGGAATGGGAATACCCCCAGTCCCCCGACCGGCTCGACTTCACCCCCATCGACTCCGCCCCCCTCCGCACCCTGCTCGAAACCCTCGCCCCGCAACTGCAACTGGCCTTCCGCACCGACTTCGTCCGCACGGCCTGGGCCATCCGCCATGATGGCGCCCATATCGAACTCGCCCTGGACCAGGGCTACATCCGCACCCGGAACCGCCGCGCCCCCATCCACGAAGTGGAACTGGAACTCCTCGATGGTCCGGAAAGCGGCCTGGCCAGCCTCGCCACCCGGCTGCAGCAGACCCTGTCCCTGGCCCCCCTCACCCCCAGCAAGGCCGCGCGCGGCTTTGCCCTGCTCAACGGCCTGTAAGCTAGCTGTCATGTTCTCTGGTTAGGATTCGGCATCCTCAACAGGAGAAGACATGGATTTACTGCTCTGGCGTCACGCCGAAGCCGAAGAAGGCCCCCTCGACATGCAGCGCCGCCTCACCCAGCGCGGCGAAAAACAGGCCCGCCAGCTGGCGCACTGGCTGCATCAGCACATGCCCAAGCAACTGCGCATTCTGGTCAGCCCCGCTGTCCGCACCCAGCAGACCGCTGCCGCCCTCGACCTTCCCTTCGAAACCCACCGCCGCCTGGGGCCCGATGCCGGCGCCGCCGACCTCATTGCCGCCGCCGGCTGGCCCGACGCCCCGGGTGCCACCCTGATCGTCGGCCACCAACCCGCCCTGGGCCAGATGGCCGCCCTGCTGCTGTCTGGCGCCGAAGCCGACTGGACCATCAAGAAAGGCGCCCTGTGGTGGTTCACGAACCGGGTGCGCCAGGGCGAAACCCAGACCGTGCTGCGCGCCGTCATCCCCGCCGACCTGAGCCACTGAATCGGCCGCAGAGCGGCTGGGTGGCAGAGCGCCACGACGCCCCCCCCCGATTGCCAGGATGCGGATCCATCTGCCTCGCTGGAAAGCAAAAACCCCAGCTGGGAAGACTGGGGTTTGGCGGCAGAAAGCCCGGTAATCAGAGACCATCCACCTTAACGCTTTACTCGTCACTCATGACTGACAAGCTTTGGGAGCGAACTTCAATTTGTTAGTCAGATTCGAGGAGCACTCCCACCCCCCCTCAATGGATCGACTCAATGTGATCGTTGCGCCAGCCACGCTACTCGGCGCATTGATCAAAGTACAGCGGATTTCTGTGTTACTTACATTGATCGTACAGTGCTCCGTACTATCCCAGAGGCCAATATCTTGTGGCCCAGTAATGTTTTCTCCATTTGACAAGCGCACATCAAAAGCTGCTCTGCCCGCCGAAATCTCGGCAAAACCTGCCGCCACCTTGGCACGAGCCTGATACTCCCCGTAGAAGGGAATCCCAATCGCTGTGATCACACCGATCACAGCAACGACCACCATGAGTTCGACCAGCGTAAACCCACCTTCGAACTTCGACATTTCAATAGCCATGAAAAGCCCCAGCGCAATGCGCCGGGGCCAGGGTGGCGAGATATCGATGCAAACCGATGCGGTTCCTTGTTATCTCATGCCAACCCTAGGACGATGCATTAGGCACCAGGACAAGTCTTGGGAGCATACTTGTTGGCCGCATTGGTAGCACAGGACCAAGCACCGGTAGTTGCATCACGAGTCCAGGTAATCGTCTTGCCATTGACTTGAGACGGTGCGTTAGCCAAGGTACAGACAATAGTAGTGCCCGACACAGAAATGGCGCAGTTGCCCGTAGTAGCCTGCAAGCCAATATCAGTTACGGCAGCAACGGTCCCACCATTGTTCACAACCTCTTCGAATGCGGTCTTGCCTGCCGAAATTTCGGCCAAGCCAGCAGCGACCTTAGCTCTGGCCTGATAGTCGGAATACGCCGGCAAGGCCACGGCAGCCAGAATGCCGATGATGGCCACGACGATCATCAGTTCGATCAGGGTAAAGCCTTGTTGAATTTTTTTCATGTCAAATCTCCTTTAGAAAAAAGCGGAAACCGCTGGCAAGCCAAAAGCAGACTTCGTGCCACATCAAAACCCCCGATAAACCCGGGCGATGGTCGCCTCCCCTACGCCCCATGTGCCGTTTTTTGTCAGCCCGACTGCCGTTTAGCGTTATGAGGGGCCCTTGCTCCGCCTTGCGGGGCTCACCCCCGATGGAGCGCACCCGGCAGAAAAACCGGCACCGGCTACACATCCACCTGCCCCGCCTGCAGGAAGGCCCTGCCGTAGCGCTGGGGCACCCCTGCCTCCAGGAAGACCTGGTACAGGTCCGGGTCGATATGGCCGTTGTCGCGGAAGTTCCGCATGATCTCCAGCGCCTGGGAGAGCTTCATGGCGGGCTTGTAGGGGCGGTCGCCGGCGGTCAGCGCCTCGAAGATGTCGGCGATGCCCATCATGCGGGCCTGCCAGCTCATGTCTTCCCGCTTCAGCCCCTTGGGGTAGCCCTTGCCATCCATGCGCTCATGGTGGCCGCCGGCGTATTCGGGCACCCGTTTGAGGTGCTTGGGCCAGGGCAGCGCCTCCAGCATCCTGATGGTGGCGACGATGTGATAGTTGATGATCTCGCGCTCGGCCGGGGTGAGGGTGCCGGCACGGATGGTGAGGTTTTCGAGTTCATTGGCGGAAAGGAAGGGCTCCTCTTGCCCGGCCGGGTTTTTCCAGCGGTATTGACGGGCAATGCGCCCGACCCGGGCGATGTCCTCGTCGCTCATGCGCTCTCCACCGATGTTGGCGTGGCGCAGGAAGTCCCGGTCCGCCTCCAGCTGGCGGCTCTGCTCGGCGAAACGCGCCTCGGCCTCGCGGGCATCTTCCCCCGCCTGGATGGCCCGCAGCATGGCGATTTCGGCATCCCGGCGCAGGACTTCGAAGCGGGTGTCGATGAGGTGGATGCGGTCGAACAGGGTCTGCAGCTTGGTGGCCTTGTCCACCACATGGACAGGGGTGGTGACTTTGCCGCAATCGTGCAGCAGGGCGGCGATCTTGAGCTCGTAGCGGTCCTGGTCGGTGAGGTGGAAGTCCTTGAGGGGTCCCTCCGTCGCCTGATCCGCCGCCTCGGCGAGCATCATGGTGAGTTCGGGCACCCGCTGGCAATGACCTCCGGTGTAGGGGGATTTTTCGTCGATGGCGATGTTGATGAGGTGAATGAAGGCTTCGAACAGGGTTTCGAGCTGCTGCACCAGTTGCCGGTTGGTGAGCGCCACGGCGGCCTGGGAGGCGAGGGACTCGGCCAGGCGCTGATCTGCGGCGGTGAAAACGCCCACCTGCCCGCCCTCGCCGTTCATGGCATTGATGAGTTGCAGCACGGCGATCACTTCCCCTTCATGGTTCTTCATGGGCACGGTGAGGAAGGAGCGGGAACGGTAGCCGGTGCGGGCGTCAAAGGCGCGGGTGCCGGAAAAGTCGAAACCGTCGGCATCGTAGGCGTCGGCGATGTTGACCGTGCGGACATGCAGGGTGGCATAGGCGGCCACCATGCTGTTGTTGGCGGCGCCCCCGGGGGTGTAGAGCGGCAGATCCCGGAAGGTGTCCGGCAGCGGCTGGCCGCTGGCACCGCCGAAGGCGATGCCGAGGCTGTCGTTGCGGACGATGGCAAATTCGAGCCTTTGCCGGTCTTCGCTGATCCGGTAGAGGGTTCCCCCGTCAGCGCGGGTGATGGTCTTGGCGGCCAGCAGGATCTTCTCCAGCAGGCGCTCCAGGTTGCGTTCGCTGGAGAGGGAAGCGCCGATGTCGTTGAGTTGTTCCAGGCGGCGGAACAGGTCGTCGGGGGTATCCATGGCGCTCGCCTCCTGCTTACTTGATGCACACGGCCCGCACCTGGGCCAGGTCGGTGATGCCCTGCAGCACCTTCTCGATCCCGTCCATTTTCAGGGTGCGCATGCCTTCGTTCAGGGCACAGGCCAGCACATCGGCCACCCTCGCCTTTTCCTGGATCAGCTTCTTGACCGGATCGGTGCCCACCAGCAGTTCGTGCAGGCCCACCCGGCCCTTGTAGCCGGTGTCGTTGCAGGTGGGGCAGCCCTTGGCTTTGTAGAGGGTGAACCGGCCATCCCCGGCCCAGTTCTGCAGCCACTCCTGCCGGATCGCCTCGCGTGCAGCCCGGGGATCCTGGCGCCAGCTGTCGGTGTTGCGCAGTTCGTCGCAGTATTCGTCGAGCAGGTGTTCGATCTCGGCCTGATCCGGGTGGTAGGCGGTCTTGCACTCCTTGCACAGGCGCTTGCCCAGCCGCTGGGCCAGGATGCCCAGGAGGGCATCGGCGAAATTGAAGGGGTCCATGCCCATGTCCAAGAGCCGGATGATGGATTCGGGCGCGGAGTTGGTGTGCAGGGTGGCGAACACCAGATGGCCGGTGAGGGAAGCCTCGATGCCGATGCCCGTGGTTTCGGCGTCACGCATCTCGCCCACCATGATGATGTCCGGGTCGGCACGCAGGAAGGCGCGCATGACCGTGGCGAAATCCAGACCGGCCTTCTTGTTGATCTGTACCTGGCGCAGGCCTTTCTGGGTGATTTCCACCGGGTCCTCCGCCGTCCAGATCTTGGTGTCGGGTTTGTTCAGGTGGCCCAGGACCGAGTGCAGGGTGGTGGTCTTGCCGGAACCGGTCGGACCGCAGACGAAAAACAGGCCGTAGGGTTTCTCGATGCAGCGGATGAGGTTCTGGTAGTTGTTGCGGGAGAGGCCGAGCTGGTCCAGGGGAATGGGCTCGCCGGCCGCGAGGATGCGCATGACCACGTCTTCCAGCCCGCCGGCCGTGGGCAGGGTGGCCACCCGCAGTTCGATGTCCAGGGGACCGTATTTCTTGAACTTGATCTTGCCATCCTGGGGCTTGCGCTTTTCCGAGATGTCCAGGTCGCACATGATCTTGAGACGGGTGATCAGGGGGGCGCGGAAGGCAGCGGGAATCTCGATGTAAGGGACCAGGGAGCCGTCCTTGCGAAAGCGGATCTGGGTCTTCTCCTTGCCCGGGCGCGGCTCGATGTGGATGTCGGAGGCCCCCTGCTGGTAAGCATCGACAATGATCTTGTTTACCAGCCGCACCAGTTCGTTGTCGGCGGCGGCGGAGATGTCGTCGCCGGCGGTCTCGCCCCCGCCTTCGTCATCGCCCAGGTCCGAGAGCAGTTCGCCGACGCTGCCCAGTTCCGCCAGGGCCCCGAAGAACTGGTCCATGGTCTGGCGGAACTCCAGGGCGGTGGTGACCCGGTAGGCGAGCTTCTTGCGGGGGAAGACGTTGTTGACCACCTTGGCGTTGCGCACCCGCTCCGGGTCGGGCGTGAGGATGAGGATGCCTTCGGCCGTTTCCTCCACCGGCAGCCAGGCGCTTTCCTCCAGATAGTCCCGCTTCAGGTTCTTCAGCAGCTCTACGGGCTTGATGCGCTCGGCCCGGAAGGCTTCATAGGGCACCCCGAAGAATTCGGCCAGGGAATTGCCGATGGCCGGCAGCTTGACCTTGAAGTGCTTGACGAGGGCCGTTTCCAGATCCAGCTCGTGCTCCCGGGCATAGCGGTGCGCCTCCTCCAGTTCCGATCCGGTCAGCACGCCGGCGCTCACCAGGCCGTCATAGCGGGAACGGGGTACCTGCGGCCTGCGCTGGCGCTGGGTGAGGGCCACCGCCAGGGTGGCACAAAGATCCTGCACCCCTTCTTCGGCCAACTCGGAAAAAGGCTTGGTCGTCCTTGCTGTTGATGAGCTGCACCACGCCCAGCAGTTCGCCGTTGCCATCGAGGATGGGGCTTACTAGCATCTGCTTGGAACGATAACCGGTGCGGCGATCCACTTCCTTGAGGAAACGCATGTGGGGACTGTACTGGCTCAGCTCCACTTCGTCATAGACGTCGCGGATATTGACTGCCTTGCGGTTGGCAGCCACATAGCCGGCCACACTCTGGTCCCCCACGGGCAGCTTGAGTTCGGCGGCGGTGTTGAGCCCGGTCTTGACCCGGGAGACGATGGTCTGCCCCTCGTCGGCGGTCACATAGAGGGTGAGGCGGTCGGCGTTGAAGAGTTTGCAGATGTCCTGGGAAAGCTCCAACATCAGTTCATCCACGTTGTGGGTGGCATGGATGCGGTTGGTGACGTTCTGGAGGTCCTTGAGGAACATCAGGCGCCGGGTGAGGTTGCTGCCGATGGCGTTGTCCGGGAAAGCAGTGGTGTTCATGGTCTTACTCGGTGACGAAAGCTGGCGCGACGGGTCGGGGGCTGGTTCAGCCTAGATTTCGATGACCTGGTTGCTCTGTAGCATCCGGGGCCGGAAATCGCCCAGGCAGGTTTCGATCTCCTCCAGGGTGAGTTCGATCTGCCCGGGCTTCAGGTGGGTGATGTAGATGTCGCAATGGTCGGCATGGGCGAACTGCTCCAGCTCCGCCGCCAGGATGCTGGGGCAGAGGTGCCCGGATCGTTCGGCCAGGTGCCGCTCCCGATTGGAAAAGGCACACTCGATGATCAGGGCCTTGAGATCGGAACGGGCATTGAGGGCCTGCCAGAAGGCAGGGCAGCTGCCGGTGTCGCCGCTGAAGGCCAGGCTGCTCCGGCCGGATTCGAGCAGGTAGCCCGTGGCCGGCACGGTATGGCTAACCGGCAGCGGAGTAATCCGCCGGCCCTGGCCCAGGTCGCGCACCTGGCCCGATTCGAAGGGCTGGAATTGCAGGAAGGGACGTTCCGGGCTGGGGATCTCGGAGAAGTCTGGCCAGATGGACCAGTTGAAGATGTGATGTCGCAGGATCGCCAGGGCCGCCTCGCTGGCATGGACAGTCAGGGGCCGGCTGCGCATCTCCCCGACCGTGTCCACCATGAGTGGCAGGGCCGCGATGTGATCCAGGTGGGTATGCGTGAGGAACACATGGTCGATGGCCGCCAGCTCGGCAATGGACAGATCCATGACCCCGGTGCCGGCATCGATCAGCACGTCGTGATCCACCAGCATGGAGGTGGTGCGCAGGTGCCGTCCGCCGATGCCGCCGCTGCAACCGAGGATGCGTAGTCTCATGATGGTCACTTGCTCTCGAAGCTTGTCACCCCGTCCCATCCGGGACCGGGGGGCTGCTGGCGCAGGCGGGCGATGCGCTCCCGGTACAGGCGGACCAGGCTGGCGTAGTCCGGCGCCTGCGCCTCCAACTGGATGAGCTGCAGTTCGGCCTGATCCCAGGCCTGTTCCCGGTAATAGCCCAGGGCCTGCTGCCATCGTTGCAGGTGCGCCAGCGCCTCGGCCGACAGCGTTTCCCGGCTGCCCAGGGGCTCGTGGATGCCGATCCCCTGTTCCTTGCCTTTGACCCGCACCCGGTCCAGTTCCCGGAACACCAGATCCGGCAAACGCTCCCGGGTGGCCTCGCCGACGATGATGCCGGCACCGTAAGTCTTGGTGAGCCCCTCCAGGCGGGAGGCCAGATTCACCGCATCTCCCATGACGGTATAGGCCTTGCGCACCGGAGAGCCCATGTCGCCCACCGTCATCACTCCGGTATTGATGCCGATTCCGATGGCCAGCGGCGGCCAGCCCCGGGCCTTGAAGGGGGCAGCCAGCCGGCAGAGGGCAGCCTGCATTTCCAGGGCGGCCTGCACCGCGTGGCGGGCGTGCTCCGGGTCCGCCACCGGGGCGCCCCAGAAGGCCATGATGGCGTCGCCGATGTACTTGTCCAGGGTGCCCCGATGCCGCCGGATGATTTCGGTCATGGCCCCCAGGTACTCGTTCATGAGGGCGGCCAGTTCCCGTGGGTTCATGCCCTCGGAGAGCCGGGTGAAATTGCGAACGTCGGAGAACAGCACGGTCAGGTTCTCGTTGCGCCCTTCCATGTTGTAGTCCTCGGGGTTCCTGGCCATTTCGTCCACCAGCTCGGGCGGCACATACTGGCCGAACAGCTCGGCGAACCGCCGCTTGCTGCGCGCCTCGACGAAATAACCCCAGGCCATGTGAGCGGCATAAAGCAGCAGGATCATGATGCAGGTCGGCGCCAGGGACAGCACCAGGTTGGCCCCGGTCCACAGGACGTAGTCCAGGAGCAGCACCGCACCCAGCAGGGCGAAGGTAAACAGGCTGGCCCGCAGTGGGGAGAGGCGCGGCAGCAGCCACACCAGGGCCGCACCGGCGAGCAGCAGCAGCAAGACTTCGGCCCCCATCACGTAGGGAGGACGCTCCCGGACCTGGCCATCGAGGATGCCGGTGATCAGATTGGCGTGTACTTCCACTCCGGGATAGGCACTACCCACGGGGGTCACACGCAGGTCCATCAGCCCCGGGGCCGAGGTGCCCACGAGGGCGATGCGGCCGCGCAGGGCGTCCGGCGCCAGCCTGCCCTGGAGGATGTCGGTGGCGGAAATGTAGGTGAAACTGCCACGCCCGCCCCGGTAGGGAATCAGGGCCGCCGCCCTGACATCCACGGGCACCCGGTAGGTCTGACCGGCCGGCGTGGCCAGATCCAGCCATTCCATGCCGGCTTCGGCCGCGGGAATGCCCGGCACCAGGCGCAACTCGCCGAAATAGCGGCGCAGCATGGCAAGCGCCAGGGCTTCGTAGTAGGCCCCCTGGTATTCCACCAGCAGGGGAACCCGGCGGGTCACGCCGTCGAAATCCACGAGGGGATTGAAATGCCCGGCGCCGGCAGCGGCGCCCTGCAGCACGGGCAGATTGGCGCCATAACTGCTCCAGCGGACGAAGCGGGTGCCGACACCGGCAAAACTGCCGGGGGGAAAGGCCGGAGGAGGCAGGGCCCCGGTCGGCGCCAGCCCCTCCTGATTGGAAAAGTAGAAGCCCAGCACCACCGGCCGCCCCTGGAAGGCGGCGGCCAGGCGCCCGTCGTAATCCAGCTGGGGCCGCAAGGCCTTAAGGCTGTCCCGGAAGGGCCGGTTGTCCCGCAGCCGTTCCCGGGCCAGGGCATCCAGAACCCGGATGCCGGAGCTTTCGTCGGCTTCGGCAAAGACCACATCGAAACCGAGTACCGCGACCCCCTGCTCGTCCACCAGGCGCCGCACCAGTTCGGCCACCTTGTCCCGGCTCCAGGGCCAGCGGCCTTCTGCCGCAAGGCTCTTTTCGTCCAGGTCGATGATGACCACGCGCTCGTCCACCCCGCCCGGCGCCAAAAGGCGCACCCGGACATCATAGGAATAGGCATCGAGGACATCGAGCAGGGGAATGCGCCAGAGCTGCAACCCATGCCCGAGGAAGAGGAGTATCAGCGCCCCTCCCAGCAGATAGCGGCTCAGCCTGGCCTGGATGCCCCTCATGGCATGGCTTTCAGGGCTTGAGGAAGAATTCCATCTTCACCCCGGCGATCTCGATCACGTCATGATCCTTGAGGGGGTGGGCCTGGGCATCCAGGGTCTGGCCATTGACGACGGGGAAATGGGCCCCTTCCACATGGGTGATGAAATAGCCCTGGGGCCGCCGGGCGATGACGGCCACCTGGACGCCGGGCTTGCCCAGGGAGGTGAGGGTCTTGACGAGCGGCAGTTCCTTGCCGGCATTGGCGCCGTTGAGGATCTGGATGGCCGCGGCTGGAACGCCCTGGGCCGCCGTTCCCGGTGCCGGGGAGGGAGGGGCGACCGAGTGGGGCCCCTGGGCTGCCGCAGGGGCCGGCGCAGCCGGGGCTGGTGGTTCGGGCCGGATGCCGCCGGGACGGATGACCATGGTTTTCTGGTAGTCGTCGGCCACGGGGGCGGCGGTGTCATTGAGGTACTTGAGCTTGTACTTGCCCAGCTCGATCACGTCGTTGTGCCGCAGGAAATGCTTCTTGATGGGCTGGCCGTTGACCAGGGTGCCGTTGGTGCTGTTCAGGTCTTCGAGAAAGGAGTCGTTGAGGATGGTGACCACGGCGGCGTGCTCGCCGGAAATGGCCAGATTGTCGATCTGGATGTCGTTGTGGGGCTTGCGGCCAATGGTGATGCGCTCCTTCTCGAGGTTGATTTCCTTGAGCACCAGACCATCCATGGAAAGTATCAGTTTTGCCATTTTGCGTCTCACTTTAACCAGGCCAGCCACTGCCGCCACCAGGAGCCTGACTCCTTGAAGCTGGCTTTGACCTTGACCAGAATAACCGAAACATTGTCACGCCCGCCGTTGTCGTTGGCCAGTTGCACCAGCTGGCCGCCGGCCAGGGGAAGGTTGGCCGCCAGGGTCTGCAGGGTCAGGGCGATGTCTTCGTCCTCCACCATGTCGTTGAGACCGTCGGAACAAAAGAGGTAGATGTCGCCCACCGCCACATCATATCCAGTGAGCTCGACCTCCACCACGGACTCCACCCCCAGGGCCCGGGTGACCAGATTCCGGTTCTGGGAATAACGGGCCTCCGCCGGACTCAACAGGCCGCTGTCGATCTGTTCCTGCAGCAGGGAGTGGTCACGGGTGAGGCACGCCAGATTGCCCTGGCGCCAGCGGTAACAGCGGGAATCCCCCACGTGGCCGACGAGCAGACGATCGGCGTGGAACACCCCCATCACCAGGGTCGTGCCCATGCCCGCATATTGCGGCTGGCTGTCGGCGGCCTGGTGGATGGCCTGGTTCACCGCTTGGATTTCCGTGCGCAGCAACTGCTCCAGCGCCGCACCGGACATGCACCGCAGATCCTGCCGCCCCAGGCTGTCCGCCAGCAGGGTGACGGTCATGCCCGAAGCCACCTCCCCGGCGTTGTAGCCGCCCATGCCATCGGCCAGGATGACCAGCCCCTGACCTGGGTTGGCAAAGACCGCATCCTCATTGTGGCTGCGGACCTGCCCCGGATCGGTCAGGGCAAAAATCTCGAGGGCGTCACTCGGATCCATGAACCTTCCTCACTGATCGTTCCGTACTCCTGCCGCCATGCAGGCGCGCAGGGCAAGGGCCATCTCCTGGCCATGCTGGTAACGCTGGGCCACATCCTTGTGCATGGCCTTGTCGATGATGGCCGCCAGACAGCCGGGGATGGCGGGATTCAACTCGCGCACCGGCGGTGCCGCCTCATTGGCGATCTTGTACATCAGCTGGGCCATGGAATCCCCCACGAAGGGCAGGCGGCCGCAACTGAGCTGATAGAGAGTGACCCCCAGGGAATAGAGGTCGGAACGGCCATCGATCTTCTTTCCGGCCAGTTGCTCGGGCGACATGTAGGATGGCGTGCCCAGCACCATGCCCGTCTTGGTGCGGGAGGAATCGGTGATGCGGGCAATGCCGAAATCGGTGACCTTGACCTGGTCGGTGACCGGCTCGTACATGATGTTGGCCGGCTTCACGTCGCGGTGCACCACCTGGTTGCGGTGGGCATAATCCAGGGCTTCGGCCACCCGGGCCCCCACGTCCATGACCTTGGACAGGGGCAGCAGCTGGTCGGGCTTGGTGTAGGGCAGGAGGTCGCGCCCCTTGAGGAACTCCATGGCGATGTAGGCCAGGTCGTGCTCCTCGCCTGCGTCGAAGATGGTGACGATGTTCGGGTGGTTGAGGCGGCCGGCGGTTTCCGCCTCGCGGAAGAAGCGGGCCTTCACCTCCTCCAGCTCCTCCGGGTCGAATTCCTGAGACAGGGCCATGGTTTTGATGGCCACCACCCGGTTGATCTTGGGATCCCGCCCCTGGTAGACCACGCCCATGGCGCCCTTGCCCAGCTCCTTTTCCACCTGATAGCGACCGAGCATGGGCTTTTCCACCTGGCCATCCCCGAGGATCAGGGTGCCGTTGCTGGTCTGCCCCCGGGCCCCGGCGAGCAGCACCGTTTCCGACATCTGTCGGGCCCGCGCCAGGCGCTGCATCAGGTCGCGGAAATCCGGGTTGTAGTCGGCCATGTAGCGGAACACCGCTTCGGCCTTGTTGAACTGACGCTTGCGCTCGTAATCCAGGGCCAGGTTGTAGAGGTTTTCCATCAGCCCTTCGTCCAGGGGACACTTGCGGAACTTGTCGAAAGCCATGTCCAACTGGCCCTGGCCCTGGAAGGCCAGACCGAGCATACGGTTGGATTCGGCCGACTCCTGCTCGGAGCGTTCCTTGCCCCGTTCGGTGGCCAGGAAACGCTTGGTGGTCAGCACCAGATGCCCCACCAGCAGCAGGGTGGCGGCGCCCATCAGTTGCAGCCAGAGCCCGGCACCGAGCATCAGTCCGAAATGGCTGCCCACCAGGACAGCCAGCAGCAGGCCGGTGAGCAGCGCCCCCATGCCGGCGGACAGGCGCGGCAGGAGCAGGATCAGGTAGAGGGCCACCAAAATCAGGCTGCCCAGTTCCACCCAAAGCCCCCAGGTGGGCAGCACGAAGAAATGCGCCTGCAGGATGCTCGACACGGAATGGGCCAGGGTCAGCACGGGTGCCATGGCGGGGGAAACCGGAGTGACCTGGGCAGCCCCCACGCCGGGGGCAGTGGCCCCGATCAGGACGATCTTGTCGGCGTACTTGGCGGCCGGAATCTTGCCGGCCAGCACATCGTAGAAGGAATCCACCGCAAAGGCCGGCCGGCCGTCCCGGCTGCCGTAGAAGAAGGGGTGCATCTGGGTGTCGGTGTCGGTGGCGATCTGCAGCCGGCCCAGACGAACCGCCTCCCCCAGGCTCACCTGGATGTCGTCGACCCCGAGATTGAGACTGCGGGCCGCCAGCATGAGCGCCAGGGAGGGATAGTACTGGCCGTGGTAGTCGATCACCAGGGGCTCGGAGCGGATGCTGCCATCCACATCCGGCGTGTAGTTGAGGTGTCCCATCACCACCGCCTCGCGGCCCAGGATGTCGATGGGAATCTGGATGTCCGCCGCCGGCAGGGCGCGCCCCTGTCCGGGCAGCACCTGGCTGATGCGGTTGCGGCTCACGAACTCGGGCAGCACCTGGTCGGGCCGGCCCTGGGGCTCGCCGAGCTGGAACAGGAAGGGCAGGGCCACCCGCCCCGCCGCCTGATAGCTGGCCGCCAGACGCCGGTCGGTGGCCAGGGCGGATTCGGCCTCGCCCAGGAGCGCCTGGAAGGGCTGCAGTGGCTCCGGCACCTCGCCCTCCACCCTGGCCTGGTCCACCAGGTCCTGCATCTTGCGGATGTAGTCATAGCCCGGAGGACGTTCGGGTTCGGAAAAGAAAATGGTGTTGCCGATGACCTTGGCCCCGGCGCCGGCCAGCAAGTCGGCCATCCGCGCATGCACATCCCGCGACCAGGGCCAGCGCCCCAGGTTGGCGATGCTCTGCTCGTCCACGGCAATCACCGCCACCCGCTCCAGGGGCGGACGCTCGGCTGCCCGGACCGCCAGGTCGTAGGCCGCCCGTTCCAGCCCCTGGATGAGCTGGGTGCCACTGGCCAGAAAAACGAGCAGGGAAACCACCAGACCGAGAAAGGCATCACTGCGCCAGAACGACCCCCGCTTCATGCCACCCCCTTGACGCGCCCCGGCCTCAGGCCGGTCTTTTTCATGATCACGATGCAAAGCACTCTAAAGGCTGAACCCCCGCCTGTCCACGCTCTGCGGAACGCCACAAAAAAGGGGTGGTCTGCGCGACCACCCCTTGCTTGCCCAAGCAGCCTGCCGGTTACAGCAGGGATTTGAGCAGCTTGCCCATCTCGGACGGGTTACGCGTCACCTTGAAGCCGCACTCTTCCATGATGGCGAGCTTGGCGTCCGCCGTGTCGGCCCCACCCGAGATCAGCGCGCCGGCATGGCCCATGCGCTTGCCCGGAGGCGCGGTGACGCCGGCGATGAAGCCGACGATGGGTTTTTTCATGTTGTCCTTGCACCAGCGGGCCGCTTCGGCCTCATCCGGGCCGCCGATCTCGCCGATCATGATGACCGCGTCGGTATCCGGGTCGTCGTTGAACATCTTCATGACGTCGATGTGCTTGAGACCATTGATCGGGTCGCCCCCGATACCGACGGCGGAAGACTGGCCCAGGCCCAGCTCGGTGAGTTGCGCCACGGCTTCATAGGTCAGGGTGCCGGAGCGGGACACCACGCCAATGCGGCCCTTCTTGTGAATATGGCCGGGCATGATGCCGATCTTGATTTCATCGGGGGTGATGAGGCCGGGGCAGTTGGGACCGAGCAGCAGGGTCTCCTTGCCGCCGTTGGCCACCTTCTGCTTCATCTTGTTGCGCACGATCAGCATGTCGCGCACCGGAATGCCCTCGGTGATGCAGATGGCCAGATCCAGGTCGGCCTCGCAGGCTTCCCAGATGGCCTCGGCGGCACCGGCCGGCGGCACGTAGATGACCGAGACGGTGGCGCCGGTGGCTTCCTTGGCTTCCTTCACGGAAGCGTAGATGGGCACATCGAAAATCTTCTCGCCGGCCTTCTTGGGGTTCACGCCGGCCACGAAGCAGTTCTTGCCGTTGGCGTACTCGATGCACTTTTCGGTGTGGAATTGGCCGGTCTTGCCGGTGATGCCCTGGGTGATGACCTTGGTGTCTTTGTTGATCAGGATGGACATTCAAACTCTCCTTACTTGACCGCAGCAACGATCTTGGTGGCGGCTTCGGCCATGGTGTCGGCGGCAATGATCGGCAAACCGGATTCGGCGAGGATCTTCTTGCCCAGTTCTTCGTTGGTGCCCTTCATGCGGACGACCAGGGGCACGGACAGCTTGACCTCCTTGGCCGCAGCGACAACGCCGGTGGCAATGGTGTCGCAGCGCATGATGCCGCCGAAGATGTTGACCAGGATGCCCTTGACCTTGGGGTTCTTGAGCATGATCTTGAAGGCTTCGGTGACTTTCTCGGTGGTGGCGCCACCGCCCACGTCGAGGAAGTTGGCCGGCTCCGCACCAAAGAGCTTGATGGTGTCCATGGTGGCCATGGCCAGGCCGGCGCCATTGACCAGACAGCCGATGTTGCCGTCCAGGGAGATGTAGGCCAGGTCGAACTTGGAAGCTTCGATTTCATCCGGGTCTTCTTCATCCAGGTCGCGCATCGCCACGATTTCCGGCTGGCGATACAGGGCGTTGGAGTCGAAGTTGAACTTGGCATCCAGGGCCTTGATGTTGCCGTTGCCCTCCAGAATCAGCGGGTTGATTTCCGCCAGGGAGGCATCGGTTTCCATGTAGCAGGTGTAGAGCTTCTTGAAGGTGTCGATGGCCTGGGCCTGGGAGGCTTCCGGCACGCCAATACCCACGGCCAACTCCTTGGCCTGGGCGTCGGTCAGGCCGACCAGCGGATCGACGAAGACCTTGATGATCTTCTCGGGCGTCTTGTGCGCCACCTCCTCGATATCCATGCCCCCTTCGGAGGAAGCCATCATGGCCACCTTCTGGGTCGCACGGTCGGTGAGCGCAGCGACATAGTATTCCTTCTTGATGTCGGCGCCTTCCTCGATCAGCAGACGACGCACCTTCTGGCCTTCCGGGCCGGTCTGGTGAGTCACCAGCTGCATGCCGTAAATCTGCTCGGCGTACTGTTTCACTTCATCGAGGGACTTGGCGACCTTGACGCCACCGCCCTTGCCACGGCCGCCGGCGTGGATCTGGGCCTTCACCACCCAGACACTGCCGCCCAGGGATTGCGCTGCGGCCACCGCTTCGGCGGCGGTCGGGCAGAACACGCCGCGCGGCACATTCACACCGAACTTCCTCAGGATTTCCTTGCCCTGATATTCATGGATCTTCATGCGGTTTCCTTGCTTGATTTGGATTTGCGAGCAACCAGGCGAGACCATCACCGCCATTGGACCGGGTACATGCCCCGGAGCCTCCAGCCAATCTCCCACCCTTTCCCAGGGCAACCGCCAGGACAGGAAACGCCCGGCCATTGCCGCTGACCTCCACCCGTCTGTCGAAGGTGTGATGTCGACCGTCGATGTTATCACAAAGCCGCATGGCCAATGGGGCGTAAAATTCATAATTATGGAGCCCCGGAGCCCTGCCCCTCGCCCCGCGGCAAACGGCGTCCCGCTGTCATGCCGCCACGATTGCCGTCACCGCACTTAACTGATAACTTCCACTTACAATCTTTTCAGAACAGCAAGAATTCCATGAAAACCATCTTCCTAGTGGACGACTCCGCCACCATCCTGCTCAGCATCTCGAACATTCTCAGAGGGTGTTTACAAATTCA
>DDKS01000030.1 GCA_002340095.1 Betaproteobacteria bacterium UBA2592 | reverse complement strand
AAACCTCAGTTAAACCACAGAGGCACAGAGACGCCGAGGAAAAACAAAGACTTGTCCTGGAGGGCCTGGTCACTTTCTGGGTGTGCGTGGAAGAAAATGCAAGCCACTGTTTTTTTGAAGCTCTCTGTGTCTTTGTGTCTCTGTGGTGAGGTTTTTAGGTTCATGGTGTCTTCCCTTCGGACGGCTGGCCGGTGATCCAGTCCAGCCGGCAGTGGACCTGGATGTTGGGGCCCGGGCGCAACACCGGGTCGTTGCCGGCGGCCCGGCTGAAATCGCACTCCCGGGCCAGGATCAGGGCGTTGCTGCGGCCCGAAAGCTGTGCCAGGAAGGGTTCCAGTTCCATTTCGTGGTTCAGGCCCAGGAACAGGTCCATGGTGCTGACCAGGAAATGGCCGTGGCCGTTTTCCAGGGGGCGCTGGGGCTGGAATTCGTAATGCATGGCGGGAATCGCCAGGGCCTGGCGCACCTGGCGCAGTTGCTCGACCCATTCGAGCCGGTTGGCGGGGGCGAAGAAGCCCTGTTGCACGAGCGCCTGGAAGCGCAGGCCGGATTGGTGCAGCTCGGCGGCTTCGTCCCGGGCCTGGCGCAGGCGGGACTGGATCTGCTGCAATTGTTCGGCGCTTTGTTGCCGGGCCTGGCGGGCCTCGATGGCTTGCCGGGTTCCCCACCAGGCGCTGGCCGCGCCCAGGGCACTCAGCAGCAGGGCGAGCCCCAGGGCGGGCCAGAGGCGGGAAAGGTCTCGGGCTTGCAACTTCATGGTTGCGCCTCCCAGTGCAGGCGCAGCCTGAAGATTGGTGGGGGGGCGTTGTCCTGGCCCAGGTCTCCGCCCCGCAGGGGTTTGTCCGGCGCGATGTCCACCGGATGGGTGAGGATGTCGGTGCGGATGCCCCGGTCGTTCAGGGCTCGCAGCAACTGCTCGAAGTGGTTGACCAGCAGGCGGGGTTCGGTGGCGGGCAGGCTGCCCTCCACGGCCAGGGTGCTGCGCACCCGGTCGCATTCCCAGCGCAGCTTTTCCAGCCGGACGGCGGGCGCGGCGTCCAGGGCGTGGCTCAGTTCGCGCATGGCCCGGCAAGGCGAATCCTGCTGCTGCACCAGTTCGTCGTAGCGGGTGAGCAGCAGGCGCAGGCTTTCCGGGTCCAGGGCCGGGCCGGTCACCTGACCGGCCAGCTGTGCGTACTCGGCCTGCTGGCTTGCTGTCTCGGATTCCATGTGTGCGGTTTCGCCCTGCAGTTGATGGGCGATGACCAGTTCCTTGCTCATCCACAGCAGGCCGGCCAGGAGAATGACGATGCTGCCGGCTACCAGCCCGGAGCGGATGCGGGCCACCATGTAGTCGTGGCGCAGTTCTGCCGGCGCGAACTGCTGGCGGGGGCGGTGGGTGGCCAGCAGGTGCAGGAACAGGGGGTCGGCGTGATTCCCCGCCGGCGGGGAATGCAGCCCCAGCTTCGCGGCGGCCGCATGCAGATCCTGCACCTGGAAGCGCAGGGCCCCCAGGTCGGGGCAGGCGGACTGCACCGCCTCCAGCGCCCGGGGATGGACCAGGGGGCAGACGCTCAGGCTCTCGTCGCGGCCGATGATGCGCTGGCTGCTCAGGTACTGGTGCAGCTTGTGGGCCTCGCTGGCGATGCTGGTGGCCATGCCGGCGATGCTGCTGTCGGGCAGCGGCGTGAGGCGGGAGAACACGGCCTCGCCCCCCATCACCAGGCTTTCCCTGAGGCCGTGGGGGTGGATCGTGAGGATCAGGCAACGCTCCCGGGGCAGTCCCAGCAGGCGGCAGAGGCTGCCGGTGAGCTGGGGAATTCCGTAGAGGCCGGCACAGGGCACCCGGGCGGTGCGGATGGCCTGCAGCCAGGGCTCCACCAGGGCTGGCTGGGTCAGGGCGGCGAGCAGCACCCGCTCTTCCTTGCGGTGGCTATGCAGATGCCCGAGGGACTGGACCAGGGTCAGGGGGGTGCTGAAGAAGTGCTGGGCCAGCCTGCGCTCCAGTACAGCCTGTCGGTCGCGGCCGCGCAGATAGGGCAGGGTCTCCACCTGAAAACCTTCTTCGGCCAGGTTGGCGAGCAGGCTCAGTTCCGTCTCCGGATGGGCCGCCAGCCAGCGCTGGAAGGCCGCCTGGCCGTCCGTGTCCAGGCTGAAGCGCTGCGCTTCCTCCAGGCGGGACTGATGCCAGACGTGGAGCGCGAGCTGGTGGGCATCCAGGAGGAGCAGGTGGCGGGTTGTCATGTTCAGACCTTGAGCTGGCTGATGACGTCGTAGATGGGGCCGATCACCGAGAGCATGATCCAGCCGAGCAGGGCCCCGAGCACCAGGGTCAGGAGCGGCTCGATCATGGCCTGGGCCCGGCCCACGGATTCCTGCACGTCCCGGTTGTAGAAATAGCTGACGTTGAGGAGCGCCGTATCCAGGGCGCCGGTGCTTTCCCCGACCCGTACCATGCGCACCACCAGGGGCGGGAACAGCCCCGTGTCCTGAAAGGCGGCGGCCATGTTGCGCCCTTCGCGGATGGCTTGCTCGGCTTCTTCCAGGGCGCGGCGCACGATGCGGTTGCCGACCACGTCCTGGGTGGTGCGCAGGGATTCCAGCACGGGAATGCCGGCGGCGTAGAGCATGGCGAAGGTGCCGGCAAAGCGGGACAGGATGATCTTCTTGAGGATGTCGCCCACCAGGGGCAGGCGCAGTTTCAGCCCGTCGCAGCGGCGCCGGGCCAGGGGGTTGGTGCGCAGCAGGAAAACCAGGATGCCGATGCTGCCGAGGGTGCCCAGCACCGGGATGTACCAGTAATTCACCAGCAGGTCCGAGATGAAGAACAGGGCCTGGGTGTGGGCGGGCAGGGCGTGACCCATGTTTTTCACGAACATTTTCAGTTGCGGCACCATGTACACCATCAGGAACACGGTGGCGGCCAAGACGATGGTGCCGACGAAGGCCGGGTAGATCAGCAGGCGCTGGGTGTGGGAGATGAGTTCGTCCTCCCACTTCAGGGAGCTGGTGAGCTTGTCCAGCACCGTGGGCAGGTCGCCCGAGGTTTCGCCGGCCCGGATCAGGCTGATGAACACCCGGTTGAACAGGGCCGGGTGGGCCGCCATGGCCTGGGACAAGGTCTGGCCTCCTTCGATGTTTTCCACCAGGTTGGCGGTGATTTCCCGGAGGCGCGGGTGTTCGAGGGAGTCGCGCAGGTCGGTGAGGGCCTCGAGCAAGGGCACGCCGGCCCGGGTCAGCTGCTGCAGCTGGAAGCAGAAATTGATCAGTTCCTGGCGGGGCACGCCGGAGCCTCCCAGCAGGGGCCGCTGGCTGAGCGGCTTGCCTCGTACCAGGTCAAGGCCCATGTGCTTGAGGCGCATTTCCAGGTCCACCGGATTCATGGCCTCCATCCGCCCCTGTACCCGGCGGCCATCGGGATCTACGGCGGAATAGTGGTAGAGCATGGCTACATCCTGCTGGTCAGGTCCACCACCCGGCCCAGCTCTTCCAGGGAGGTGACGCCGGCCAGCACCCGTTCCATGCCGTCTTCGGCCAGGGGGCGGAAGCCCCGGGTGCGGGCGTGCCTGAGCATGTCGCTGCGGGTGGCCTGGCAGGCGATCAGGTCATCCAGTTCCTGATCGATGCGCAGCAGTTCCATCAGGGCCAGGCGTCCCTTGTAGCCGAGGAAGTTGCACTGCTCGCAGCCCGCCGCCCGGTGGATCTGCGGCGGCGGGCTGCCGGCGGGCAGGCCCAGCAGCCGGCATTCCTGCGGGTCGGCCGGGGCGGCGGTCTTGCAGTGGGGACAGAGTCGGCGCACCAGGCGCTGGGCGATGATGCCGATGATGTTGCCGGAGAGGATGTCCGGCGTCACGCCGATGTCCAGCAGCCGGGGAATGGCGCCCACGGCGGAGTTGGTGTGCAGGGTGGCGAACACCTGGTGGCCGGTCATGGCGGCACGGAAGGCCATCTCGGCAGTGGGGGTGTCGCGGATCTCGCCCACCAGGATCACGTCCGGGTCCTGGCGCATCATCGAGCGGATGCCGTTGGCGAAATCCAGTTTGGCGGCCTCGGCCACGGCGGTCTGGCGCACCAGGGGCATCGGGTACTCCACCGGGTCCTCCAGGGTCATGATGTGGATGCGCTCGGAGTTGATGTGGTTGAGCACCGAATAGAGGGTGGTGGTCTTGCCGCTGCCCGTGGGGCCCGTGACCAGGATGATGCCCTCGGGGCGGGCGATCATCAGTTTCAGCAGGCCCAGGTTGTCGTCGCTCAGGCCCAGGTGTTCGAGGGGGACGATGCCCTTCTGCCGGTCCAGCACCCGTAGCACGATGTTCTCCCCATGGATGGTGGGCTGGCTGGCGACCCGGAAGTCCACCGGCCGGCCCGATACCGACAGGGCGATGTGGCCGTCCTGGGGTGCCCGGGTTTCGGCGATGTTCATGCCGCTCATCACCTTGATGCGCACCGCCATGGCCGGCCAGTAGGATTTGTGCAGGGCGCGGATCTGCCGGAGGATGCCGTCCTGGCGGTAGCGGATGCGCAGGAAGCTGCTCTCCGGCTCGAAGTGGATGTCCGAGGCTTCCCGCTTCACCGCGTCGGTGAGAATGGCATCGATGAGCCGCACCACCGGCTGGCTGTATTCGTTGTCGACGGTCTGCAGGCTGTGCCAGTCGATTTCCCCGGTTTCGATCTCCTTGAGAATGCCGTCGATGGAAAGCTCGTGGCCGTAATACTGGTCGATGGCCCGGTCGATCTCCGATTCGGCGGCCAGCAGGGTGTCCATGTGCACCTGCTCCCCCACCAGGCTGCGCACCCGGTCGAGGCCCACCAGGTCGTTGCTATCCGCCACGGCCAGGGTGATCTGCTGCCGCTCCGGGTCGTAATCCAGCGGCAGGATGTGGTGCCGCTTGGCGATCTGGCGGGGCACCAGTCTCAGGGCCATGGGGTCCACCACGGCCCGGGACAGGTCGATGCATTCCTTGCCCAGGTTTTCCGAGAGGGCATCGCGCAGGGTGGTTTCCGAGACGAAGCCCAGGCTCACCAGCAGCTTGCCGATGGGCAGGTTGGATTTCATCTGCTCGAGCAGCGCGATGCGCAACTGGTCCTCGGAGAGGATGCCCTGATCCAGAAGGATCTGGCCCAGGGGGCGGCGGCGCAGGCTGGCGGGGGCGTTCATGGCGTGCTGCTCCCTTCCAGCTGCCGCAGCCGCGCCCTGACCTGTTCCGGGTCGAAGGTGGCGGGCCGTTGCCGGGCGGCCTCCAGGGCCTGGCGGTAATGGTCCGCCGCCGGGCGCGCCTGGCGCAGCTGGTCCAGGCTCACGGCCAGGTTGAAGCGGTAGTCCGGGTTGCTGCTGTCCAGGGTCCAGGCCTGGAAATAGGCGGCCTGGGCCTCGTGCCAGCGGCCCTGGCCGGCGAGCAGGTTGCCCAGGGCGAAGTGCAGGGCCGGGGCGTCCGGCTGCTCCTGCAGCAGGGTCTTCAGGCGGCTTTCGGTGCCGTCCGGGTCCCGCAGGCCGTTGAGGCCGAGGTAGCCGGCCAGGGCCCGGGCATCCCGGGGATGGGCGGTCAGGGCGGCCTGGTAGAGCTGCAGGGCCACGGGCTGACGCCCTTCCCGCAGGGCGATGGCGGCCAGGCTGAGCAGGGCATCCAGATTGTGGGGGTCGTGCTGCAGGGCTTGTTCGAAATCCAGGCGGGCCTGGGCCACCCTGCCTTGTTCCAGGGCCGCATGGCCGCGGGCCAGGGCCGGGTCGAGGGGCGGAGCGCCACGCTGGAGGCGCAGGACGGGCAGGTCGGAGGGGGGCGTGGCCGAGGAGGGAGCGGGTTCGGGGGCGGCATGGGTGAGCCGCTGGTTCTGCATGCTGCGGCGGATGTCCTGGGCATTGACCCCTTCGGGCGGCCGGCCCGCCCCGGCCTGGGCCGGAGGGACCGCCGGGGGCGGGGGGGCGACAGCCAGGGAGGCGGGCGGCACGCTCGGTGGAGCGGGTTTCGCCCCGGTGGCATTGAGGGTCCGCCACTGCCAGGCGAAATAGGCGCCCACGAGCAGCAGCAGGATGAAGCCGGCGAGGCCTAACCAGCGCAGGGGATGGCTTTCCGGGGCGGGCGGTGCCGGGGCGCGGGCGGCGAAGGCTTCCCGGGCCTGTTCCTGTTCCCGGCGCGGGGGCGGTGCCGGCAGGCTGGCGGCCAGGTCGGCGTTCACGGCATCCAGGTGCTGGGCCAGGTTGGGCAGGCCGGTGGCGGGCGGGGATGCGGGCGCGGCTTCCTCGAGGGGCGTCAGCTTCAGGGGGGCGGCCGCCGGGGGCGGGTCGGCCG
>DDKS01000015.1 GCA_002340095.1 Betaproteobacteria bacterium UBA2592 | reverse complement strand
CGGGTGCGACAGCGCCAAGCGCCGCAAGACCATCCGATCCTCTGGCTTGAGCTTGGCCGGGCGTCCCTGTTGACCCATCGCGTCCTCTCCTCTCGATTGCGATAGGCAAATTGTAATTTATTTTGTAAACACCCTCTCAGAGAGCTGCGGATGAGGTGGCATGGGCACGGAACCCCACACGCCCGCCCCACCCGCCTTGACCTTTTGGGTCAATCGGGCTTCAGCGTCAGCCTGGCCCTTGTACTTGGCAATCACTTCGTTGTAGCCGGGACCGACGATCTTGTTGTTGACACCATGACAGGCCATGCAACCGGTCGCACTGGCCAGTTGACTGACCCGGGCATTTTCGGAAAGCGGCTCAGTTGCCGCCTTCTCGGCGGGAGCCCCTGTCACCTTGCCCCGGGCCTGCCCCACCTCACGGTTCTGCTCGGCCAGATTACCATGGGCATCGGCAGCGTAGTCCGGCAGAGTCGAAACCAGTTGCACCTCCTTCTTGCAGTTGTGCATGCAGGCGGTGTTCCTCACATCCGGCCTGCCACCATTGCCGATCCCCTTGCCCGGCCACATGCCGTGATCGGTCGTCATGCCGTTGCGGTTGGGCATCCGCTGCTGGACTTCGGCGATATTCCGGTCGGAAAGTTCAAAATCCGCCGGAACGATCTCCGCCAGGTTGAGCAGGTAGGCAAGAATGCCATAGACCTCGTCCGGCTTCAGGGACTTGGGTTCGGTCCAGGGCATGGCCCGGTTGATGTAGTCGAACAGGGTGGAAATGGTCGCCACCTTCATCAGCGTCGTGCGCTGGGGGGCGGAACCATCCTGGAGGGATTTCACGCGGCCGGTCTTGATGTCGTCCTTGGTGGTCCCCCCCACCAGCGGGGTGAACACTTCATTGGATTCACCGAAGGAACCATGGCAGCTCGCGCAGCGTGCTTCGAACACCTCGGCGCCCAGATCCACGTTCCCGGCGCCCTTGGGCAGCCCCTTGAAATCGGGACGCACGTCAATATCCCAGGCCTTGATTTCCGCTGGCGTGGCCGGACGCCCCAAGCCCTTGAAGTTGTCGAAGGCCAGAGCGGACCCCGCCAGACCGGCCAGGACCAGGATGATCAGGGGTTTAGAGAACCTGGACATTGCTGACCTCCCCGGTTTCAGAAACCTTCCAGGACTGGATGGCATTGTTGTGGTAAATGGACTTGGTGCCGCGCACCGCTCGAAGCTGTCCGTAAGTAGGCTGCACGTACCCGGTCTCGTCGATGGCCCGGGATTGCAGGATGGCAGGCTTGCCATCCCAAATCCAGTCGATGTTGAAGCGGGTCAGTGCCTTGGATAGCACGGGCGTCTCCAGCCGCGCCGTCTTCCAGTTGATGCCGCCATCGAAGGAAACATCCACCCGGGTGATTTTGCCCCGCCCCGACCAAGCCAGGCCGGTGACGTTGTAAAAGCCGGTGTCAAGCAGCATCTGCCCGCCCGAAGGCGTGGTGATGACGGACTTGCACTCCTGGATCGAGGTGTACTGCCGATGCAGGCCGTCAGGCATCAAATCGATGTAGTGCACCGCCTCATCCTTGGTGGCGTAGGGCTTGTCGCCCACTTCGATGCGGCGCAACCACTTCACCCAGGAAACTCCCTGGACACCTGGCACCACCAGCCGCAGCGGATACCCGTTTTCCGGACGCAGCATCTCGCCGTTCATGCCGTAGGCTACCAAGACCTCGCCGGACTCGACCATTTCCATGGGGATGGTGCGGGTCATGGACGAGCCATCCGCTCCTTCAGCCAGGATGTAGCGGCACTTCTTGAAGTCCACGCCGCAATCCTCGAGGATCAGGCGCAAGGGCACGCCGGTGAATTCGGAACAGGACAGCATGCCGTGAGAGTACTGAACCGTGGGCACGGCCACGTTGCCCCACTCCATGCCGGTGTTGGCGCCACACTCGATGAAATGGATGCGGGACACCGACGGCAAGCGCATGATGTCATCCATGGTGTACACCTTGGCCTGCTTCAGAAAGCCAGGCTCGGAACCATTGATCATCAAGCGGTGCTTGGAGGGGTCCACGTCATGCCACCCCTGGTGGTGGCGCTCGAAATGGAGTCCGGAAGGGGTGATGATGCCGAACAGGCCCTGTAGGGGCGTGAAAGCCACCGAGGCCGCCGACACCCGGGTGAGACCCGGGGATTCGCGTCGCACCAGATTACGCTCATACTTGGAAGGCATGCCATAAGGATTAGCCGCCACCGGCAGGCCGAGACTGGTGGTCCAGGGAGGATTGCCGAGGATGTTGGGATCCCCGTCGGCGGCATGGGCCACCACCGGCGCCGCCATGGCGCTGGCGGCAGCCATGAAGCTCTTGCGCAGGAAATCGCGGCGGCCGCTAGCCCCCTGGCTGGCCACTGCCGCCACCTCCTCCTCGCTGAGAAAATTTTCCGGTGCGAGCCTGAGCCGCCCGGTTTTTTGTCGTTGATCCGTCATTGAAACTACTCCCCCGTGTCTTGGCGTGAAGTTCTTAAAAGTAACCAGATGCGCCGCACAGCGATCAGGCCGTCTCCTCCTCGTCGGATGCGGTGTGCCTTGGTTCCCGCCAAGTTATTATCAAAGAGTTATATCGTCAAGTTCTAATATTTACGCCATGAAACCGGGAGATCAAGAATTAGAATGGCCTGATATACCTTAACATTTGCCCATCGGGATTTGACGTTTTACTCTTCGCCCTACGGGATGAACAAAACCCGCAATCAGAAACCTTCCCGCACGATCCCTGACGCCCCCGCTGCAACAGCTGAGCGCGTCTTTACAAGAACAGGAGACTCGATGATGAAGTTGTTCCACCTCGCTACTGCAATCTGCCTGGCAGGGGCTGCCGTTTCAGCCTCGGCGGCCGACCCCAATCTTGGCCGCAACCTGGCCGCCACCTGCGCCAACTGCCACGGCACCAACGGCAAGGCCGTCTCCGGCGCCGGCATGGACGCCCTGGCCGGCATGGAGAAGGAAAAGCTCCTCCAGAAGCTCAAGGACTTCAAGTCCGGTGCGAAACCCGCCACCATCATGCACCAGATCTCGAAGGGCTATACCGATGCGCAACTGGACCTGATTGCCGCCTATTACGCGGCCCAGAAATGAGAGGGAGGAGACCATGATCATCAATCGTCGCGATTTTCTGAAAGCCAGCGCCGGCGCCGCAGCCGTGGCCGCGCTCCAGGGCTGCACCGCCGGCAGTAAGGCATCCGGCCATGTGGTTGTCGTGGGCGGCGGCTATGGTGGCGCCACCGTAGCCAAGTACCTGCGCATGTGGAGCCAGGGCAATGTCCAGGTCACCCTGGTGGAACGCAATCCCCAGTTCGTCTCCTGCCCCATTTCCAACCTGGTCATCGGCGGCACCAAAACCATGGCTGACATCACCGTCAGCTACGACAATTTGAAGAACAAATGGGGCGTGCGGCTCATCCAGGACGAAGTGACCGGCATCGATGCCACCACCCGCAAGGTGAAGCTGGAAAAGGGCGGCGAACTGTCCTACGAC
Source organism: Betaproteobacteria bacterium UBA2592 (assembly GCA_002340095.1). Lineage (GTDB taxonomy): Bacteria > Pseudomonadota > Gammaproteobacteria > Burkholderiales > Rhodocyclaceae > Azovibrio. Next base: position 1,145 of record DDKS01000015.1, on the reverse strand, counting down.
CGCCTGGTGCTCTCCCCCGGCATCGACTTCATGTGGGACCAGGTGCCCGCCCTCAAATCCGCCGACGCCCAGGCGAAGATCCTGCACGCCTGGAAAGCTGGCCCGCAGACCGTGGCGCTCAGGAAACAACTGGAAGACATGAAGGATGGCGGCGTTTATGCCATCACGATCCCCAAAGCACCTTACCGTTGCCCTCCCGGCCCCTACGAGCGCGCCTGCCTGGTGGCCAATTATTTCAAAACCGCCAAGCCCAAGTCCAAAGTGCTGATCCTGGATGCCAACGAGGATGTGCAATCCAAGAAGGGGCTGTTCATGAAGGCCTGGGCCGATCTGTACAAAGACATCATCGAATACCGCCCCAACAGCGAGCTGAAGGACGTGGATGTGACCGGGAAGGCCGCCGTGCTGGAATTCGACCTGGTCAAGGCCGACGTGCTCAACGTCATCCCGCCCCACCGGGCCGGCAACATTGCCGCCAGTACCGGACTGAAGCTGATCAACAACCGCTGGGTGGATGTCAACTGGCTATCCATGGAGTCCACCAGCACCCCCGGCGTGCACGTGCTGGGCGACGCCATCTTTCCGGCACCCACCATGCCCAAGTCCGGCCACATGGCCAACCAACACGGCAAGCTGGCCGCCGCTGCCATCCTCAACCTGTTGGCGGGACAAGAGCCCAGCTCCACACCCGTGGTCATGAACACCTGCTACAGCTTCGTCGATGGCAAGAATGCGATCCACGTGGCCTCGGTCCACCAGTACGATGCAGCCACCAAAACCGTGCAGCCCGTCCAGGGTGCCGGTGGCGTCTCCGCCGCCCGCAACGAGCTGGAAGGCAAGGCCGCCCTTGGCTGGGCCCAGAACATCTGGGCTGACATGCTGGCCTGACGGGCGCTTCTTCGGGGCAGGGCCACAGCCCTGTCCCCACCATGCAAAAGGCCGCGCAATGCGCGGCCTTTTGCATGGGAGGATCGGTCAGCCCTACTCGAGACTGCCGATATACTCGGCCACCGCCTTGATCTCCAGTTCGGTCAGTCGGGATGCGATGGCGTGCATCACCGCATTGTCATTGGTCCGCTCCCGCTTGTTGAACTGCTGCAGTTGCGCAGCGATATATTCCGGACAGGGCAATCGCATGAAAGGTC
>DDKS01000056.1 GCA_002340095.1 Betaproteobacteria bacterium UBA2592 | reverse complement strand
TCTCTGTGGTGAGGTTTTTAGGTTCATGGCTGCGATGGGACACGGCCCGGCCCTTAGACATCCCCCTGGGGATTCACCTTGCCCTGGCAGGAGTGCAGCTTGTTCAGGGCGTTCAGGTAAGCCTTGGCGGAGGCCACGACGATGTCGGTATCGGCGCCCTGACCATTGACCACCCGGCCGCCCTTGGACAGCCGTACGGTGACTTCGCCCTGGGCATCGGTGCCGGTGGTGATGGCATTGACCGAGTACAGCAGCAGTTCGCTGCCGCTCCGGACCACCTGCTCGATGGCCTTGAAGGTGGCATCGACGGGGCCGGAACCGTCGGACTCGGCCTTCAGCTCCTGGCCACCGACGCTCAGGATGACCCTGGAATGGGGCACCTCGCCGGTCTCGGAGCAGACCTGGGAGTAGTTGAGCTTGTAATGCTCCTGGGCCGGGGTCACGGCCTCGTCGGAGATCAGGGCGTGCAGGTCTTCGTCGAAGATCTCGTGCTTCTTGTCGGCCAGTTCCTTGAAGCGGGCGAAGGCGGAATTCAGGGCCTCCTCGCTCTCCAGCACGATGCCCAGTTCGGCCAGGCGGCTCTTGAAGGCGTTGCGGCCCGAGTGCTTGCCCAGCACCAGCTTGTTCTGGGTCCAGCCCACGTCCTCGGCGCGCATGATCTCGTAGGTTTCCCGGTGCTTGAGGACCCCGTCCTGGTGGATGCCGGATTCGTGGGCGAAGGCATTGGCACCGACGATGGCCTTGTTGGGCTGCACCGGATAGCCGGTGATCTGGGACACCAGCTTGGAGGCCGGCACGATCTGGGTGGTCTCGATGCGGGTTTCCACCGGGAAGATGTCGGGCCGGGTACGCACGGCCATCACCACTTCCTCCAGGGAAGCATTGCCGGCCCGCTCACCCAGGCCGTTGATGGTGCATTCCACCTGGCGGGCGCCGGCCAGCACGGCCGACAGGGAGTTGGCCACGGCCAGGCCCAGGTCGTTGTGGCAATGGACGGACCACACCACCTTGTCGGAATTGGGCACCCGCTCGATCAGCTGGCGGATGGTCTCGGCAAACTGGCTGGGGAAGTTGTAGCCCACGGTATCGGGCACGTTGATGGTGGTGGCGCCGGCCTTGATCACTGCCTCGAAGATGCGGCAGAGGAAATCCAGCTCGGAACGACCGGCATCCTCGGCAGAGAATTCCACGTCGTCGGTGTATTGCCGGGCCCAGCCGATGGCCTTGACCGCCTGCTCGACCACCTGGTCGGGCGTCATGCGCAGCTTCTTCTCCATATGGATCGGGCTGGTGGCGATGAAGGTGTGGATGCGCTTTTTGGCCGCCGGCTGGATGGCCTCGCCGGCCCGCTGGATGTCCTTCTCGTTGGCCCGGGCCAGGGAGCAGACCGTGGATTCCTTGATGGTTTCGGCAATGGCGCGGATCGCCTCGAAATCCCCGGGGGAGGCAGCGGCAAAGCCGGCCTCGATCACATCCACCCGCATCTTTTCCAGCTGCCGGGCCACGCGGATCTTCTCCTCCTTGGTCATGGAGGCGCCCGGGCTCTGCTCACCATCCCTCAGGGTGGTGTCGAAAATCACCAAACGATCTTTCATGTCTTGCTCCCGATAAACAACGCCATCCCCGGAACAAGGCTACGGGAAGGGCGGGAATTCACTCCATCAGCGACCGGCAGGCTTCTTGCGCAAGGCCTGAACCAGGGACAGCACATAGCCGGACAGGGAATAGATGCAGAACAGCCCGAACAACACGCCGGGGGGATAGCTGGAAACCAGCACGAACACCAGCACCAGCGCCGCCACCACGATGAAGGGCACGCTCTTCTTGAGGTTGATGTCCTTGAAACTGTAGAAGCGGAAGCTGGTCACCATGGTGACTCCGGCAAACACGGTGACGAAGGCTGCCGGCCAGCGCAGTTCATTGCCGGCAAAGCCGAAATCCATCATCACCCAGACGAAGCCGGCCACCAGGGCGGCGGCGGCCGGGCTGGGCAGCCCCTGGAAGAAGCGCTTGTCCATCACTTCCAGGGTGGTGTTGAAGCGGGCCAGGCGCAGGGCGGCGCAGGCGCAGTAGATGAAGGCGGCGATCCAGCCCAGACGCCCCATGCCGCTCAAGGCCCATTCATAGATGACCAGGGCCGGCGCCACACCGAAGCTGACCATATCGGACAGGGAATCGTATTCGGCGCCGAAGGCAGACTGGGTACGGGTCATCCGGGCCACCCGGCCGTCAAGCCCATCCAGCACCATGGCGATGAAGATGGCCACTGCCGCCCGTTCGAAATTGCCCTGCATGGCCTGGACAATGGCAAAGAAGCCGAAGAACAAGGCCGCCGTGGTGAAGAGATTGGGCAGCAGGTAAATGCCCCGGCGCTGCAGCTCGGGATTGAACAAGGCTTTTCTGGGTTTCAGGTCCGGCATGGCGGGAGGCAATCAGGCAAGTTCGGCAAGCAGGGTGCTCGAAGCATACACTTTTTCGCCGATCACCACTTTTACCCTGGCATCCAGGGGAAGATACACATCCACCCGGGAACCGAAGCGGATGAAACCGTAACGCTGGCCGCGGGCGAGCTTCATCCCTGCATCCTGGTAGTTGAGGATGCGCCGGGCAATCAGGCCGGCCACCTGGACACAGGTCACATCCTGGCCATCCGGTGTCTTCAGGTGCATGGCACATCGCTCGTTCTCGGTGGAAGCCTTGGCCAGGTCGGCATTGATGAACTTGCCGGGGCTATACCAGACCTGCTGCACCGTGCCATCCACCGGAGAGCGGTTGGAATGGACATTGAAAACGTTCATGAACACGCTGACCTTGATGGCCCGGCGGTTCAGATAGGCATCCTCGGTCTCCTCCACGGCCACGATGCGGCCATCGGCGGGAGAAACCACGCTCTTGGGACCGCTGCCGGCAATGGGCCGGGCCGGGTCGCGAAAGAACTGGAGCACGAACAACAGCCCCAGCCACCAGGGCAGCGCCACCCAGAAGCCGAGCAGGAAATGGACCGCCACCGCGCCGACGGACAGCAGGATCAGGAAAGGCCAGCCTTCCTTGGCAATGATGGGATGGGGGTAATTATTCATGAAGAACCCGAAACAAAGATGAAACTCGCCCGGCACGGGCCGGGCGACGCTGGATCAGGCCGGGAAACGCGATGCGACCCGGCCCCTGCAAGGAGGAAATCAGTTCTTGGACTGGTCCACCAGCTTGTTCTTCTTGATCCAGGGCATCATGTCGCGCAGCTGGCCACCGACCTTCTCGATGGGATGTTCGGCATTGAGACGGCGGCGGGCGGTCATGGAGGGATAGTTGAGACGGCCTTCCTGGATGAACATCTTGGCGTACTCACCGGTCTGGATGCGCTTCAAGGCGTTGCGCATGGCTTCGCGGGACTGGGCATTGATGACTTCGGGGCCGGTCACGTACTCGCCATACTCCGCGTTGTTGGAGATGGAGTAATTCATGTTGGCGATGCCGCCTTCGTACATCAGGTCCACGATCAGCTTCAGTTCGTGCAGGCACTCGAAGTAGGCCATCTCGGGAGCGTAGCCGGCTTCCACCAGGGTCTCGAAGCCCATCTTCACCAGTTCCACGGCACCGCCGCAAAGCACGGCCTGTTCGCCGAAGAGGTCGGTTTCGGTCTCTTCACGGAAGCTGGTTTCGATCACCCCCCCCTTGGTGCCGCCGTTGGCGGCAGCGTAGGACAGGGCGATGTCACGGGCCTTGCCGGACTTGTCCTGGTACACCGCGATCAGGGAAGGCACGCCACCGCCTTTCAGGTACTCGGAACGGACGGTATGGCCGGGCCCCTTGGGGGCAATCATGATGACGTCCACATCCTCGCGGGGCACCACCTGGTTGTAGTGGACATTGAAACCATGGGCAAAGGCCAGAGCGGCACCCTTCTTCAGGTTGGGCTCCACTTCCTCCTTGTAGACCTGGGGGATGTTCTCGTCGGGCAGGAGGATCATGACCACGTCGGCGCCCTTGACGGCCTTGGCGATCTCTTCCACTTTGAGACCGGCCGCTTCGGCCTTCTTCCAGGAAGCGCCATCCTTGCGCAGACCGACGGTGACCTTGACGCCGGAATCCTTCAGGTTCTGGGCATGGGCATGACCCTGGGAACCATAGCCCACGATGGTGACCTTCTTGCCCTTGATCAGGGAAAGGTCGGCGTCCTTGTCGTAATAAACTTTCATGAGAATCCTCTTTTATGCAGATAGTCAGACTTTGAGAATGCGGTCGCCGCGGCCGATGCCGGAAACCCCGGTGCGCACGGTTTCCAGGATCAGCCCGGCATCCAGGGCATTGATGAAGGAATCCAGTTTGGCACTGGTTCCCGTCAATTCGATCACATAGGTGGAGTCGGTCACGTCAATGATACGGCCACGGAAGATATCCGCCATCCGCTTCATCTCCTCCCGGTCCTTACCGGTGGCGCGCACCTTGATGAGCATCAACTCCCGCTCCACATGGGCGGCCTCGGAGAGATCCACCACCTTGACCACGTCCACCAGCTTGTTGAGCTGCTTGGTGATCTGCTCCAGCACATCGTCAGAACCCCAGGTGACGATGGTCATGCGGGACAGGGAGGCATCCTCGGTGGGCGCCACGGTCAGGGTCTCGATATTGTAGCCCCGGGCGGAGAACAGCCCGGCCACCCGGGACAGGGCCCCGGCTTCGTTTTCCAGCAGGATGGAAATGATGTGTCGCATGTTGTCTTCCTTCCCTTACAGGTCTTCGGCCAGGATCATTTCGGTCAGGCCCTTGCCGGCCGCCACCATGGGGAAGACGTTGGCCGTGGGGTCGATGATGAAGTCCATGAACACCAGATCGTTCTTGTGCTCGGTGAAAGCCTTGCGCAAGGCGGGCTCCACATCCTCGGGCCGCTCGATCTTCATGCCCACGTGGCCGTAGGATTCGGCCAGCCTGACGAAGTCGGGCAGCGAGGTGACGTAGGACTGGGAGTAGCGTTTGGAGTAAAACATCTCCTGCCACTGGCGCACCATGCCCAGCATGCCATTGTTGAGGTTGATGATCTTGATGGGCAGCTCGAACTGCTTGCAGGTGGACAATTCCTGGATGCACATCTGGATCGAGCCTTCACCGGTGATGCAGGCGACAGGCATGTCCGGATTGGCAAAGCGTACCCCCATGGCGTAGGGCAGACCGACGCCCATGGTGCCCAGACCGCCGGAGTTGATCCAGCGGCGCGGCTTGTCGAACTTGTAGTACTGGGCGGCAAACATCTGGTGCTGGCCCACGTCGGAGGTGATGAAGGCATCGCCTCCGGTCACTTCGTAGAGCTTCTCGACCACATACTGGGGCATGATGTATTGCCCCTGCTTGTAGCGCAGGCTGTCCCGGCCGCGCCACTCCTCGATCTGGCGCCACCAGTCGGCCACCGCCGGATCGGCCTGGAAACCGTCGTCCAGCAGCTTGATCATCTCTTCGAGCACGTCGGGCACATTGCCGACGATGGGCACATCCACCTTGACCCGCTTGGAAATGGAGGAGGGATCGATATCCACGTGAATGATCTTGCGCTGCTCCTTGCCGAAATGCTCTGGGTTGCCGATCACCCGGTCATCGAAGCGGGCGCCCACCGCCAGGATCAGGTCGGCGTAGTGCATGGTCATGTTGGCTTCGTAACTGCCATGCATGCCCAGCATGCCCACATTCTGCTTGTCGGTGGCGGGAAAGCCACCCAGACCCATCAGGGTGTTGGTGACGGGAAAGCCCAGTTTGCGGGCCAGCTGGGTCAGCTTTTCGGCCGCATCGGAGAGGATCACGCCGCCGCCGGTGTAGATGACCGGGCGCTTGGCCTCGGCCAGCAACTGCACGGCTTTCTTGATCTGCCCCAGGTGCCCCTTGACCACCGGGTTGTAGGAACGCATCTGCACCGTCTTCGGATATTCGAATTCGCACTTGAGGGCAGTGACGTCCTTGGGAATATCCACGACCACAGGCCCGGGACGGCCAGTGGTGGCAATGTGGAAAGCCTTTTTCAGCGTCAGGGCAAGATCCTTGACGTCCTTCACCAGGAAATTGTGCTTGACGCAGGGACGGGTGATGCCGACCGTGTCGCACTCCTGGAAGGCATCCTGACCGATGTAGAAGGTCGGCACCTGGCCGCACAGCACCACCAGGGGAACCGAATCCATGTAGGCCGTGGCAATGCCCGTGACGGCATTGGTGACACCGGGACCCGAAGTTACCAGCGCCACCCCCACCTTGCGGGAGGAGCGGGAATAGGCGTCCGCCGCGTGTACCGCCGCCTGCTCGTGACGTACCAGGATATGCTTGATCTGATCCTGCTTGAACAGTTCATCATAGATGTGCAGGACGGAACCGCCGGGATACCCGAAGACATGTTCGACCTTTTCTTCCTGCAGGCACCTGATTACAATTTCTGCGCCGGTAATCATCATCGCTAGGCCCATTCAGCTGGTTGCTTGAAAACCCGCAACGTTAATCGACCGCCCTCGTTTGGTCAAGGCGCCACCCCCAAACCCCCAATAACAACAAGGCTTTCAAGAGGTTCCCCCTGGCCACGACAAAGCAGCTCTCCGACTTCCTTGTCAGCATCGAGAGGCGCGCCTACAAACAGGCCCTGTTTGCCAGCCGTGACGAGGAAGCGGCCCTCGACATTGTCCAGGACAGCATGATGAAACTGGTAGCCCGCTATGGCGACCGACCAGAAGAAGAGCTCCCCCTGCTGTTCCAGCGCATCCTGCAGAACTGCATCCGGGATCACTTCCGGCGCAGCAAGATCCGCAACCTGTGGAGCACCCTGCTGTCCGCCTTCGGCCCAAGGGAAGACGACGATCATGACCCGCTCGAAAACGTCGGAGACGACCGCCCGGGCTACTGGGCCAAGACGCCGGAAGATCAGCTGGACCAGCACCAGACCCTGAAAATCATCGAAGCCGAAATTTCCAAACTACCGCCACGTCAACGGGAAGCCTTCCTCATGCGTTACTGGGAAGACATGAACGTCGCCGAGACAGCTGCTGCCATGGGCTGTTCCGAAGGGAGCGTCAAGACCCACTGCTCGCGCGCCACTCACACCCTGGCCGCAGCACTGGAAAAGAAGGGGATCAAGCCATGAACGAAACACAACTGATCGCCAGCCTGCGCCGGCATCTGGACCAGGGAGCGGCACAACTGTCGGACGCCACCCTGGAGCGCCTCCGCCATGCTCGCCAGCAAGCCCTTGCCGGACAGGCGCGCAACCCCATACGTCCGGCCCATGCGGGCTGGCTGCGGCCGGCCCTGGCCACGCTCGCCCTGGCAGCCGGAATCGGCCTGATGACCGTGTACATGCAAGACCAGCAAGAAATCAGCGCCATGGCCGCCCTGGATGCCGACCTCCTGGTAGACGACCTCCCCCCCAAGGCTTTTACTGACCCGGGATTCCGCGCATGGCTGGAAGAATCCTCCGAGGGCTGACTCTCCTCCTGCTCCTGGCGGCAGGCCCCCTGTGGGCGGATGCCGGCAAGAGCCGGATCACCCCGCCCCAGCCCAGCTGGTCCCAGCTCAACCCTGAGCAGAAGCGCATCCTCGCGCCGCTGGCCGAAGAGTGGAACGGCATGGAACATCACCGGCGCCAGAAGTGGCTCGACATCGCCCGGCGCTATCCCAGACTCAGCCCCGAAGAGCAGGCCAGAATGCAGCGCCGCATGCAAAGCTGGCACGCCATGCCGCCGGAAGACAAGGAAAGGGCGCGCAACCAGTACCGGGAATTCAAGCAGCTGCCCCCTGAAAAGAAGCAGGAGGTCAAGGCCCAGTGGGAGCGCTACAACCAGTTGCCGGAAGAAGAAAAGTTGCGCCTGAAACAGAAATCGGAGGCAAAATCCGCTCCTTCCGAGCGCAACCTGCAACCGAGGCCATGATTCAAGCCCACGAATATCCCAGCATTGGCCGCCGTCTGGCGGCCATGGTTTATGAAGGACTGCTGCTTTTTGCCGTCATCTGTGTCGGCTTCCTCCTGCCCTACACCCTGATCGGTGCCCTGGCCCAGGTCAACACTCCAGCCTGGGTGCTGCGCCTCCACTTCCTGCTGCTCCTGATGGTCTACAGCGTCTGGTTCTGGCTCCACGGCGGCCAGACCCTGGCCATGAAAACCTGGAAGATGAAGCTGGTGGACCGCTCTGGCCGCCCCCTGCGTCCGCTCCAGGCCGTGCTGCGCTACCTGGCTGCCTGGCCAAGCCTGCTCTTCTTCGGCGTCGGCATCCTCTGGGCCCTGTTCGACAAGGACAAACAATTCCTGCACGACCGCATCGCCGACACCCGAATCATCCTGGTCCCGCCCCCCCGGGGCTGATCAGCGCCGCTCCACCCACCAGAGCATCCCCAGGGCCGCCACCAGGAACAGGGCGGACGGAGCCACGGCACTGGCCAGGGGCGGCCAGGAATGGATGATGCCGAGGCTGGAAAAAAGTCCGTTGAGCATGTGGAACAGCACCCCCACCATGACCCCCACGAAAATCTGCAGGTTCACGCCGCCCATGCGGCTGTGGGTGTAGCCGAACGGCAGGGCCAGGGCCACCATGACCAGGGCCGCGAGGGGATAGAAGAACTTCTTCCACAGGGCGATCTCGTAACGCTCGGTTTTCTGGTGGTTGACCCACAGGTGGCGCAGGTAAACCACGAGGTTGACCAGGGACATGCGCTCCGGCGGCACCATCAGCACCGCGATGATGTCCGGCGTCAGCCCCGAGGACCAGTCGAGGCTGGACTGCCGTTCCACGCTGACGCGCTCCCTGCCCAGCACCGTGCGCTCCACATTTTCCAGCCGCCACTGGCCGGGCGCCAGATAACGCCCCTCCCGGGCCTCCATGACGTACTGGAGGCGGTTGCCCTCGTCGAACTGGTAGACCCGCACCTGCTCCAGGGTCGCATCCGGTGCGGCGGAGCGGATGTTGACAAAGGAACGCCCGTCCTTCACCCACAGGCCGGAACGGAATTCCTGGGCCACCACCTTGCGGATGGCCTGGAGCCGCATGTCCTGAGCCGTGCGCTCGGTCGTGGGCACCACCGTCTCGCCCAGCACCAGGGCCGCCAGGGCAAAGATGCCGGCCACCTTGAAGAGCAGAAAGAGCAACTGGCGCGTGGTCATGCCGGAAGCCCGCAGGACGGTGATCTCCGAATGCCTGGCCAGGGCGGAAAGCGCGTACAGGGCGCCGATCAGGGCGGCGATGGGCATCAGTTCGTAAATCCGGCCGGGCAGGCGCAACAACACGTAACTGAAGGCGTGCCCCACGCCGAAGTCGCCCCGCCCCACATCCTTCAGGCTTTCGATCACGTCGAAGAAGCCGTACAGGGCGAGCAAGGCCAGCAACACCAGGGAAATGGCCGCGAACAGTTCGCGGGCGATGTAGCGTTCGTAGAGTTTCATCCTGCCCTGCGCTGCCAGAAAGCAAAGACCACCAGACGGCGGTGGAAGAGGATGGCCAGCACCAGCCCCATGAACAGATGGGGCGCCGGCATGGCCAGGGCGAAAGGCACCAGCTCCCGGGCCACCCAGGCCTGGCTGATTGACAGCAGATTGCTGTACAGGGTGAAGATGACGATCGCAAGAAGCATGTTGAAGGAGCGGCCGGCGCGGGGATTGACGAAGGCCAGGGGGATGGCCAGCACGGCCAGCAGGAGCGCCGAAGCCGGCACCCCCAGACGCCACAGCAGTTCCCCCCGCTCCCGTGCCGAATCTCCCTGCAGCAGTTCCCAGGTACTCATGTGCCGGGGCGATCTGTCCGCCGCCCGCACCTCTGCGTCGTGGATGCGCACCCCGTACTGCTCGAATTCCATCATCCGCAGTTCCGGAGAACCGGGTTCCACCTCGTAGCGGTATCCGTTGCGGAGCATCAGGAAGCGGTCCCCGTTGGCCAGGGTCTCCTGCCGGCCGGTCTCGGCCATCACCACACCGAGCCGCCCCTCCATCACTGTCGTGACGAACACATTGCGGACGAAGCCGGCATCCCCGGAGGCCTTCTCCACGAACACGACCCGCTCTCCGGAACTGACCTCCTGGAACGCCCCGGGGGAAACCTGGGAGGCGTCGCTACGGGCATCGAGTTTCTGCCGGTACTCCACACTCTTGCCCTGGGCCCAGGGAGAAAGGAACAGGGACAGCAGCGCAATGGTGACCACGAGGGGCAGGGCGAAACGCAGGACCGGACGCACCCAGGCCACCAGGGAGAGTCCCGAGGAAAACCATACGACCATCTCGGAATCCTTGTAAGCCCTGGAGAGGGGCAGGAGGATGGCCATGAACAGGGAGATGGAAAGCAGGGTCGGGAGGTAATTGAGGGCGGCAAAGCCCAGCAGGGCCACCACGGCCTCGGGGGCCAGACGCCCTCCGGCCGCATCGTTGAGGAGACGTATCAGCTGGGTGGAAACGAGAATGGCAAAAAGTGCGACAAAGACACCCACCGCAACCTGGGCGAATTCGCGCCGCGCGGCGCGCTCGAAGATCATGGTTTTGACTTCGGTGAAAAAATGCAGGGATAATCGCCGCGGTCGTCGAAAAACTTGAGATAAGGAGCGGCGAGTGGAATTTAGCATAAAAAGCGGTAGCCCGGAAAAACAACGCAGCGCCTGCGTGGTCGTGGGCGTTTTCGAACCCCGCAAGCCCACCCTGCCGGCGGAACTTCTGGACAAGGCCGCCAAGGGCTACATTTCCGACATCATCCGGCGGGGCGACATGGAGGGCAAGGCCGGCTCCACCCTGCTGCTGCACAACGTGCCGGGCACCCTGTGCGACCGCATCCTGCTCGTGGGCCTGGGCAAGGAAAAGGAGTTCCGGGAAAAGGAATACTGCGATGCCATCCGCACCGCCGTCAAAACCCTGAACGAGACCGGCGCCTTCGACGGCACGCTGTTCCTCACCGAAACCGGCCCCAGGCGCCGCAGCGTTGCCTGGCGCGTGCGCCAGGCCGCCATGGTGGCCCAGGAAGCGGTGTACCGCTTCGACCAGTACAAGAGCAAGAAAGCCGAAATCCGCCGCCCCCTGCGCAAGCTGACCTTCGCGGTGGAGCGCCGCAACGAGCTTCAGGCCGCCGAGACGGCCCTGAACCAGGGGGTGGCCATTTCCGAAGGGATCGCCCTGGCCCGCAACCTGGGCAACCAGCCGGGCAATGTCTGCACGCCCTCCTACCTGGCCGAGCAGGCCCTGGAGATGGCCCGGGAACTGGGCATGGAGTGCCAGGTGCTGGAACGGGAGGCGATGGAACAGCTGGGCATGCATTCCCTGCTGGCCGTCGCCCGGGGCTCCCGGGAGGCCCCGAAGTTCATCGTCCTGCAGCACAAGGGGGGCAAGGCCGGCGAGAAGCCCCTGGTACTGGTGGGCAAGGGCATCACCTTCGACACGGGCGGCATTTCTCTCAAGCCAGCCGCCGAAATGGACGAGATGAAATACGACATGTGCGGCGCCGCGGCCGTGCTGGGCACCCTGCAGGCTGCCGGGCGGATGGGGCTGCCCCTCAACCTCGTGGCCCTGATCCCGACCTGCGAGAACATGCCGGGCGGCAATGCCACCCGTCCCGGGGACATCGTCACCTCCATGTCCGGCCAGACCATCGAGATCCTCAACACCGACGCGGAAGGCCGCCTCATCCTGTGCGACGCCCTGACCTACGCCGAACGCTTCGACCCGGAAGCCGTGATCGATGTGGCCACCCTCACCGGCGCCTGCGTGGTCGCCCTGGGTCACGTGGCCACCGGCCTGTTCGCCAACGAGGACAGCCTGGCCCGGGAACTGCTCCAGGCCGGAGAGGAAGCCCACGACCGGGCCTGGCAGATGCCCCTCTGGGATGACTACCAGGACCTGCTCAAGAGCCCCTTCGCCGACATGGCCAACATCGGCGGCCGCTGGGGCGGCGCCATCACGGCAGCCTGTTTTTTGTCCCGCTTCACGAAAAAGTACGAGTGGGCCCACCTGGACATCGCCGGCACGGCCTGGAAATCCGGTACCGACAAGGGAGCCACCGGCCGGCCGGTGTCCCTGCTCACCCATTTCCTGCTCAAGCGCTGCGAAAGACCGGGCGCCCAGTGACCAAGGTATTCTTCTATCACAACGTGCAGGACCGTCTGGGAGCAGCCTGCAGCCTGCTGGCCAAGCTCTGCTCCCAGAAGAAGGATTGCACGGTTTTCGTTCCCTCCCCCGAACGCAGCCAGATGCTGGACCGTCTGCTGTGGACCCAGTCCCCCCTGAGCTTCCTACCCCACTGCCAGGCCTGCTCCCCCCTGGCGGCAGAAACCCCGATCCTGCTCGCCCAGGATCTGCAGGCGCCGCTCCAGACGCAGCGCCTGTTGAATCTGGACGATCACATCCCCCTGGGCTTCGACCGCTTCGCCAGCGTCATCGAGGTGGTGAGCCAGGCCGAAACGGACCGGCTGCAGGCGCGACAGCGCTTCAAGGACTACAAGGCCCGGGGTTGCGAAATCGTTTCCGTGGACATGGCGGACCGTTGAACCATGAGCGATCCCGACTTCCAGAACAGCGACGACATCGTGTCCCGTGCGGACGCCTTCATGAACCGGCAGCGTCCCACTGCCCCCTGGCCGGCGGAGCTGGACGATCTACCCCTGCTCACGGATGTGGTGTCTCCAGCCCCCTCCCCGTCTCCCGCTCCCGACCTGGAAGCCCTGGGCCAGGCCCTGGCCGAGGCCATCAGCAGGCAGCTGGCGGCCGAAATCCCGACGCTGGTGGAAGCAAGCATGCAGGCGGCAGCCGCCAGCATTGCCTGGGACATCCGCCAAGGGGTCGAAGAGATCAGCCGCAAAGCCATCGCCGACTTCCTCGCCAGCCCCCGGAATTCGTAACCTGAGGAGAGAAGCCGCCACCGGGCGGAGCCCGGAACGGCACAACCGGTATAATTACCGGTTTTCTGCCTGCCATCACCAGACCCATGGAACTCGCCAAGAGCTTTGAACCTGCGGACATCGAGCGCCGCTGGTACCCCGAGTGGGAATCCCGTAATTACTTCGCCGCCGGCCTGGACACCTCCAAGCCCGCTGACGAATCCTTCTGCATCCTGCTGCCGCCGCCGAATGTCACCGGCACGCTGCACATGGGCCACGGCTTCAACCAGACGATCATGGACGCGCTGACCCGCTATTACCGGATGAAGGGGCACAACACGCTGTGGCAACCGGGTACCGACCACGCCGGCATCGCCACGCAGATCGTCGTCGAGCGCCAGCTGGATGCCCAAGGCATCAGCCGCCATGACCTTGGCCGCGAGAAGTTCCTGGAAAAGGTCTGGGAATGGAAGGAATACTCCGGCGGCACGATCACCCGCCAGATGCGCCGCATGGGCACCAGCCCGGACTGGACGCGCGAGCGCTTCACGATGGATGCCGGCCTCAACAAGGTCGTCACCGAAACCTTCGTCCGCCTCTACAACGAGGGTCTGATCTACCGTGGCAAGCGCCTGGTGAACTGGGACCCGAAGCTGCACACCGCCGTCTCCGACCTCGAGGTCGTCCAGGAGGAAGAAGACGGCTTCATGTGGCACATCCGCTATCCGCTGGCCGACGGCTCGGGTAGCCTGGTGGTCGCCACGACACGTCCGGAAACCATGCTCGGCGACACCGCCGTCATGGTTCACCCGGAAGACGAGCGCTACAAGCACATGATCGGCAAGACGGTGAAGCTGCCGCTGACCGATCGCGAAATCCCGATCATCGCCGACAGCTATGTCGATCTCGAATTCGGCACCGGCTGCGTCAAGGTCACGCCGGCGCACGACTTCAACGACTACGCGGTCGGCCAGCGCCACGGCCTGCCGATGATCTCGATCCTGACGCTGGACGCCAGGATCAACGACAACGCGCCGGAAAAATACCGCGGCCTCGACCGCTTCGACGCCCGCAAGGCGGTGGTTGCCGACCTCGAAGCCGAAGGCATCCTGGTCAAGGTCGACAAGCACAAGCTCAAGGTGCCGCGCGGCGACCGCACTGGCGTCGTCATCGAGCCGATGCTGACCGACCAGTGGTTTGTCGCCATGTCCAAGCCGGGCGCCGACGGCAAGTCGATCACCGAGAAGGCGCTGGACGTCGTGCGCTCCGGCGAAGTCAAGTTCTACCCCGAAAACTGGGTCAACACCTACAACCAGTGGCTGAACAACATCCAGGACTGGTGCATCTCCCGCCAGCTCTGGTGGGGCCACCAGATTCCGGCCTGGTACGGGGTCAATGGCGAAGTCTTCGTCGCCCGGAACGAGGAAGAAGCCCGCAAACAGGCCGACAAGGCCGGTTACGCCGGCGTGCTGACGCGCGACCCGGATGTGCTGGACACCTGGTATTCGTCCGCCCTGTGGCCGTTCTCGACGCTGGACTGGACCGGCGACGCAGCGGCCGACGCAGCCAACCCGATGCTGCAACAGTACCTGCCGTCGTCCGTGCTGGTCACCGGCTTCGACATCATCTTCTTCTGGGTGGCGCGCATGGTCATGATGACCAAGCACATCACCGGCAAGATTCCGTTCAAGCATGTTTACGTGCATGGCCTGATCCGCGACGGCGAAGGCCAGAAGATGTCCAAATCCAAGGGCAACGTGCTCGATCCCATCGACCTGATCGACGGCATCGATATCGAAGCCCTGGTGCAAAAGCGCACCACCGGTCTGATGAACCCCAAGCAGGCGGCCCAGATCGAGAAGAAGACCCGGAAGGAATTCCCGGAAGGCATCCCGGCCTTCGGTACCGATGCGCTGCGCTTCACCTTCGCCTCCCTCGCCTCACCCGGCCGCGACATCAAGTTCGACCTCTCCCGCTGCGAGGGCTACCGCAATTTCTGCAACAAGCTGTGGAACGCCACCCGCTTCGTGCTGATGAACGTGGAAGGCCACGACCTGGCCCTGGAACACGTCCAGGCCGCCGATGGTTCCTGTCCCGCCACCCCGGGCGCCGCCCCCCTCAAGTTCAGCTTCGCCGACCGCTGGATCGTCAGCCGCCTGCAGAAACTGGAAGCCGAAGTGGCCCAGCACTTCACCGAATACCGCTTCGACCTCCTCTCCCAGGCCCTCTACCACTTCATCTGGGACGAGTTCTGCGACTGGTACCTGGAGGTGGCGAAGGTGGAAATGGCCGGGTCCGACGAGGCCGCAGCCCGGGGCGCCCGCCGCACCCTGGTGCGCACCCTCGAAGCCCTGCTGCGCCTGGCCCACCCGCTGATCCCGTTCATCACCGAAGAGCTGTGGCAAACGGTTGCCCCGATCGCCGGCAAGAAGACCTGCGACTCCATCATGCTCGCCCCCTACCCGGCCGCCGACCCGAAGAAGGTGGACGAGGAGTCCGAAGCCAAGATGGAGCGACTGAAGACCTACGTCTCCGCCTGCCGCAACCTGCGCGGCGAGATGAGCATCTCCCCCTCGGTGCGCACGCCCATGATCGTGGCAGGCGACACCGGCGAGCTGAAGGAGTTCGCCCCCATCCTGCAGGCGCTGGCCAAGCTCTCCGAGATCAGCTTCGTGGACGAGATTCCCACCGACGCCCTGGCCCCCGTGGCCGTGGTGGGCGAAACGCGGCTGATGCTGGTGGTGGAGATCGACGTGGCCGCCGAGAAGGAACGCCTGACCAAGGAAATCGAGAAGCTGGAAAAGCAGGTGGCCCTGGCCAAGGGCAAGCTGGACAACGAAAGCTTCGTGGCCCGCGCCCCCGCCGCCGTGGTGGCCCAGGAAAAGGAACGCATGGAAGCCGCCCTGGCTACCCTGGACAAGCTCAAGCCCCGGCTCGCCAAGCTGCTGGGTTGATTTTCCGTCCCGGCAAAACGGGCCGCCTCCCGCTGGGGAGCGCGGCCCGTTTCTTTTACCGTTCCCTCCGGGCGCTAACTTCTCAAGGCGCTGCTTCCACCAGAGTCACCGGCACCCAGCCCCGCAGGGCATTGCCGCAGCGTATTTCCTCCGCCCGACGCAGGTCGGCCAGGTTCAAATCAGCCTCCCGAGCCAAGCCTGCGGCCAGCATTTCCGCCCGGAATACCCCGGGCAAGGCGCCCGATGCCAGGGGCGGCGTCAGCCACTCGCCGTCGATACGGGCAAAGACGTTGCTGCGCGCCCCTTCGGCCACCCGGCCCTGTTCGTTCAGGAACAGCACGTCGAACACCTCCGGGCGCTCCGCCACCCGGGCCAGGGCCTGGTCGTACAGGCTGCGGGACGTGGTCTTGTGGCGCCGCAACGGATCCCGGGACTGGATCACGGCATCCGCCAGCAGCAACAGGCGCTCTCCCTCCGGTTCGGGCGTCAAAGGCACGCAACGCACATCCAGAACACCGGCCTTGTTGAGCGTCAGACGCAGGCGATACACCCCGTCGCCAAGGCCTTCGGCCTGGGCCTCCAGGGTGGCCAGCGTGGTCTCCCGGGACCAGGGGAAGCCCAGCCAGGTGGCCGACTCGGCCATGCGCCGGCAATGCCCTTCCAGCCGGGGAAAGCAAGGCCGCCCCGCCGCCACTTCCAGACGCAGGGTCTCGATCAGCTCCAGGCCGGGGTCCAGGGCAGTGAGAAAACGGCCCTTGAGCAGGCATTCCCGCCATTCATCCGCCGCCACGGAGTCCGCCACGATGCCGCTGCCCAGCCCCATCCGCCCACGGCCTGCCGCATCCAGTTCCAGGGTGCGGATGGCCACATTGAGTCGCAATTCCCCCTCGGGAGAACGCCAGCCCAGGGCCCCGGTATAGAGCCCCCGGGGCCCTGCCTCCAGTTCGTGGATGATCTGCATGGCCCGTACCTTGGGCGCGCCGGTAATCGAGCCGCAGGGAAACAGGGCCTCTAGCAGGCGGAAATCATCCGGATCCGCCACCCGGGCCTCCACCTGGGAGACCATCTGGTGCACGGTGGGGTAGCTCTCCACCTGGAACAACTGGCTTACCTGCACCGAGCCCGGCAGGGCCAGTCGGCCAAGATCGTTGCGCAGCAGATCGACGATCATCAGGTTCTCGGCCCGGTTCTTGGCGGAATTCGCCAGATCGGCGGCGGCCTGCGCATCCGCTGCCGCGGCTTCGGCCCGGGCGGCCGTCCCCTTCATGGGCCGGGTCAGCAGGCGCTGGCCCTGGCGGGTCAGGAACAGTTCGGGGGAAAGGGAAATCAGGGTGCCGGAAGCCGACTGGACGAAGCCGCCATAGCGTACCGGCTGGCTCTGGCGCAGCCTCCGGTAGAGATCCAGGGGGCGGCCGTAGGCCTGGAAATGCAGGGGAAAGGTAAAATTGACCTGGTAGCAGTCGCCGGCCCGGATATAGGCCTGAATCCTCGCCACCGCAGCTTGATAGGCGGCCTCATCCAGACCAGCCTTTAACCCGCCGACACCGGCCGCTTCGAAGGGCGGCTGGGCCGCCCACCAGGCATCGAGCTCCGATTGATCCAGGGACCTGGCCCGGGCGTAGGCAATCAGGCGGGCAAACGGACGCGCCGGGGCAACATCGATCTGCCCCGCTCCCTGGGCCTTGGGCTCCAGCAGGTAGCCCAGCTCATAGTCCAGCACCCAGACCGACCAGAGGCCTTGGGCGGCAATCTCCTGCAAAGCCGCCTGCAACTGGGCGCAATCGTGAATCTCCCGACATGCGGCAGGCGCTTCGAACAGCCAGGCCGCCGGCTGCCCGGGGGCAGCCAGGCGGTCCTCGAACAGGGCGAATTCAAGCAAAGCTGGTCTGAATCGAACCGGAGCCGGACGGCCGCCGGAATTTACTTGCGCTTGATCAGGTACTCGAAGACCTTATCCTTCTCCTCGTAGGCGAGGAGCTCATTGCCCGTCTGGCGGGCAAAGGCCTGGAAATCCTTGACAGAGCCCGGATCGGTGGCCATGACCTTGAGTACCTGGCCGGAGGTCATTTCCGCCAGGGTCTTCTTGGTACGCAGAATGGGCAGTGGGCAGTTGAGGCCCTTGACGTCGAGTTCGCGATCGAAATCCATGATGGTCAGGAGATCAAGACATGCGTTAAAAGCCGCATTCTACGCCTTATTTCCGGTTTGCCTCCTCCTGCTGACGGCGCTTGAGCTGCCGCAAGCGGGCATCGATGGCGGACAGCTCGTAGAAATCCGAGCCTTTTGCCTTCTGGGCGATCTCCAGCTGCTCGATGGCTGCCGGGAGCTGCCCCCGGAGCAGATAGGCTTCAGCCAGGGCGCGGTGCTGCTGGGCCAGCCGCCCCCGCGCTGCATAGGCCCGGGCCTGGAGCAGGTACAACCGGACATCCTGGGCGTGACGCTGGACCTGGAGATCGAGGAAACGCTGGGCCTCTTCATGACGCCCGCTCTGGAGCAGCAGCTCGGCATAGCTATAGACCAGGGGTAGGGCATTGGGGAAACGTCCCTGGGCTTCCTTGAGCACCGCCAGCCCGCCCGCCACATCGCCCCGACTCACCCGTGCCTCGGCATAGAGGCGCTCGATCATCGGCGCCGAAGCGGGTTGCCCCCGTACCCCGGCCAGGATCTGCTCGGCTTCCCGCCAGTTCTTCTGGCGCGCCAGGGCAACGGCCAGGCCATAACGTGCAGCCTGCACATGGGCCACCCGCTGCTCCTGCAACAGGGTGCGGAAATGGCCTTCCGCCTCGGCCGGTGTCCCCCGCATGGCCTGCAGCCTCGCCCGTACCAGATGGAAATCCATGCTGTCAGGCACCTGGCGATATGGCAGGGCAAGCTCCCGGTTCTGCATGTCGGAAATCCGCTCGATGTTGAGGGGGTGGGTACGCAGGTACACCGGGGCATTGTTCTCGTAGCTGCGGGTAGCCCGTTGCAGGCGTTCGAAGAAGGCCGACATACCGCGCACGTCAAAACCCGCCTTCTCCAGGATCTGGAACCCGATCCGGTCGGCCTCCCGCTCGAAATCCCGGGAGAAGCCCAGCTGCGCCTGGGCCGCACCGGCCGAGGCCCCAGCCACGGCCGCACCGGCCACATCGGCGTTGGAACGGGCCGCCAGCAAGGCGGCGGCCATGGCCAACAAGCTGGCCGTCGAAATCTGTTTCTGTTTTTCGATGATGCGCGCCAGGTGCCGCTGCGTCACATGAGCGATTTCGTGGGCCAGCACCCCGGCCAGCTCCGATTCGTTCTGCACCGCCAGGATCAGCCCTGTGTTGACGCCGATGTAGCCGCCGAACATGGCAAAGGCGTTGATCATCGGATCCTGCAGAGGAAAGAAGTAAAAGCTCATGCCCGGATCCGGGCTCGCCGCCACCAGCCTCCCCCCCAACTGGTTGAGATAGGCCTCGACCTCGGGATCATCCAGGTAGCTGGGTTCCCGCAGGCGAATCTCGTTCATGATTTCCTGGCCGATACGGCTTTCGGTCCTGAAGCTCAACTCGGCCCCCGCAGCATCCCCGAGTTCGGGCAGGTCCGACTGGGCCTGCAGGGGAACACTCCCCAGCAGCAGCGGCAGGGACAAGGTCAGAGCGGCAATACGGTTGGCTTTTCCCATGGGTGCTATCATAGCGCAGCCCTCATCCCCCCTTTTCCCACAAACCGTAACGGAAAGTAATCCCGTGTCCGCCCCGGAACCTCCCAGCGAGACCTCCCTCACCCATTTCGACGCTGCCGGCCAGGCGCACATGGTGGACGTAGGCAACAAACCCGAAACGCGGCGGATCGCCCGGGCTGCCGGCAGCATCCGCATGGCTCCGGACACCCTGGCCCTGATCCGGACAAGCAGTGCCGCCAAGGGCGATGTGCTGGGCATCGCCCGGATCGCCGGCATACAGGGGGCAAAGCGCACCGCCGACCTGATCCCCCTCTGCCATCCCATCGCCCTCACCCGGGTCGCCGTCGAATTCGAGCTGGACGAAGCCGGCAGCCGGGTGCACGTCCTTGCCACCAGTGAATGCGTAGGCCGGACCGGGGTGGAGATGGAAGCGCTGACCGCCGCCAGCGCCGCCCTGCTCACCATCTACGACATGTGCAAGGCCCGGGACCGGGGCATGGTGATCGAACAGGTCCGCCTGCTGGAAAAACTCGGAGGCAAGTCGGGGCACTGGTGTGCGGAAGCCCCATGAGGGAGGGACTGACAGCCCGCCTCCGGACGTAAAAAAACCCGCCGGAGCGGGTTCTGGATCCTGGACTCCAGGAGGAATCAAGCACGCTGGATGTTGGCAGCCTGCTTGCCCTTGGGGCCCTGCACCACATCGAAAGAGACCTTTTCGCCTTCCTTGAGGGTCTTGAAACCGCTCATGGCGATGGCGGAGAAATGTGCGAAGAGGTCTTCGCTGCCATCATCGGGAGTGATGAAGCCGAAACCCTTGGAATCATTGAACCACTTGACGGTACCAGTTGCCATAATTGCTACTTCCTACAAAAAAACACTAAAACGGGGTCACCCCGACTGCTTGTTTTGACTCCAGCGACCGGTGCCAGTGGCCTTGCGATACGTCTTGAATCCAAACACTTGGCAGTTTTACGCGACGAATATCCGGGCGTCAAGCACTTTCGCGGGCGATTCGCAAATCCCTGCCGCCCTGTTGCCAAGGCGCGGATCACCCCCTGTTGCACTCTGTTCGAGACTGTATAGAATCAGGCAATGCCCACGAAAGACAACAGCCAGGCCCTGCTGGAAGCAGAACGCACCCGGGTGGAACCGCCCCGGCTCTACAAGGTATTGCTGTTGAACGATGATTTCACCCCCATGGATTTCGTCGTGCATGTCCTGCAACGTTTTTTTTCCATGGATCCAGAACGCGCCACCCAGATCATGCTCAAAGTCCACAACGAAGGCCGCGGTCTGTGCGGGGTTTACCCGCGCGACATCGCCGCCACCAAGGTGGAACAGGTAAGTGCCTTCGCCCAGCAACACCAGCACCCGCTTGCCTGCGTCATGGAGGAAAACTGATGATCGCCCAGGAACTGGAAGTCAGTCTGCACATTGCCTTTGTCGAAGCCCGACAAAAGCGTCATGAATTCATCACCGTCGAGCATCTGCTCCTGGCCCTGCTGGACAATCCGACGGCGGCCGAGGCCCTACGCGCCTGCGGCGCCAACATGGAACAACTGCGCAAGGACCTGAACCAGTTCATCGGCGAGCACACACCCACGGTGCCCGGCAGCAACGAGATCGACACCCAGCCCACCCTCGGTTTCCAGCGGGTCATTCAGCGCGCCATCCTGCACGTGCAGTCCTCCGGCAAGAAGGAAGTCAATGGCGCGAACGTGCTGGTGGCCATCTTCGGCGAAAAGGACTCCCACGCGGTTTATTACCTGCAGAAACAGGGCATCACCCGGCTCGACGTGGTCAATTACATCTCCCACGGCATCAGCAAGATTCCCCAGCCCAAAGCCCATGCGGAAGGTGAACAGGAAAGCGAGACGGACCAGACCCAGGCCGGCCCCCTGGAAAACTACACCATCAACCTCAACCAACTCGCCGTGCAAGGCCGCATCGACCCCCTGATCGGCCGGGAGCAGGAACTGGAGCGGGTAATCCAGACCCTGTGCCGGCGGCGGAAGAACAATCCCCTGCTGGTGGGAGAAGCCGGCGTGGGCAAGACTGCCATCGCCGAAGGCCTGGCGCGCCGGATCGTGGAACACGAGGTGCCCGATGTCCTGGCTCGGGCCACGGTCTACGCTCTGGACATGGGCGCCCTTCTGGCCGGCACCAAGTACCGGGGTGACTTCGAACAGCGTCTGAAGAGCGTGCTCAAGCAACTCAAGGAAAATCCCGATGCCATCCTGTTCATCGATGAAATCCACACGCTGATCGGTGCCGGCGCCGCCTCGGGCGGCACGCTGGATGCATCCAACCTGTTGAAGCCGGCGCTTTCCAGCGGCCAGTTGAAGTGCATCGGCGCCACCACCTACACCGAATACCGGGGCATTTTCGAAAAGGATCACGCCCTTTCCCGGCGTTTCCAGAAGGTTGATGTCAATGAACCTTCCCAGGCCGAAGCCCTGGAAATCCTCAAGGGCCTCAAGACCCGCTTCGAGGCCCATCACGGCATCAAGTACTCGGCTGCGGCCCTCTCCTCCGCCGTGGAACTGTCGGCCCGCTACATCACCGACCGGCACCTGCCCGACAAGGCTATCGACATCATCGACGAGGCGGGTGCCGCCCAGCGCATCCTGCCCAAATCCCGGCAGAAGAAGCTGATCGGAAAGACCGACATCGAGGAGATCGTCGCCAAGATCGCCCGCATTCCCTCCCAGCATGTGAGTGCCGACGACAAGAGTGCCCTGAAGAATCTGGAGCGGGACCTGAAGGCCGTCGTGTTCGGCCAGGACAAGGCCATCGAGGTGCTGGCCAAGGCCATCAAGATGGCACGCTCCGGCCTCGGCAACCCGGGCAAGCCCATCGGTGCCTACCTGTTCTCCGGCCCCACCGGGGTGGGCAAGACCGAGGTGGCCAAGCAGCTGGCCTACAGCCTGGGTATCGAGTTGGTGCGCTTCGACATGAGCGAGTACATGGAACGCCATGCCGTCTCCCGGCTGATTGGTGCCCCCCCGGGCTACGTCGGCTTCGAGCAGGGCGGCCTGCTCACCGAAGCCATCACCAAGAAGCCTTACTGCGTGCTGCTGCTTGACGAGATCGAGAAGGCCCACCCGGACATCTTCAACATCCTGCTGCAGGTGATGGACCACGGCACGCTCACCGACAACAACGGCCGCAAGGCGGATTTCCGCAACGTGATCATCATCATGACCACCAATGCCGGCGCCGCCGACCTGCAGAAGTCGGGCATGGGCTTCACCTCGGCCAGGGAGGCCGGGGACGAGATGCTGGAAATCAAGCGCCTGTTCACGCCGGAGTTCCGCAACCGCCTGGATGCCACGGTTTCCTTCAAGCCCCTCGACCACGACATCATCCTGCGGGTGGTGGACAAGTTCCTCATGCAGCTCGAAGAACAACTGCACGAGAAGAAGGTGGAAGCCCACTTCACCCCTGCCCTCAAGGAAATGCTGGCGGCCAAAGGCTTCGACCCCCTCATGGGAGCCCGCCCCATGGCCCGCCTGATCCAGGACACCATCCGCGCCGCCCTGGCCGATGAACTGCTGTTTGGCCGCCTCACCAACGGTGGCCGGGTGACGGTGAATCTGGACAAGGATGGCCAGGTGATCCTGGAATTCGAGGAAGAAGAAGCCATCCCGGCCTGATCTTCATCCCCGCTCCCCAAGCCATGCCTTGCGCATGGCTTTTTCATATCTGCCATCAGGAGGAACCCCTGCCATGTCGTTCAAGACCCCCGATCTTTGCGATGCCAACGAATCCCAACTGGGCAAGACCCTGCGGGTCGTCGCCCCGATGTTCCAGCGTTACGGGGCCCGTCCCGGCTTTTGCGGCCAGATCGTCACCCTGAAGATTTTCGAGGACAACACTCTGGTGCGGGAAGTGCTGGGCGAGCCGGGCCAGGGCAAGGTGCTGGTGGTGGACGGGGGCGGCAGCCTGCGCTGCGCCCTGGTGGGCGACCAGCTCGGCATCCTGGCCCAAAAGAACGGCTGGGAGGGCATCGTGGTTTATGGTTGCATCCGCGATTCCGAAGCCATCAACCAGCTCGACATCGGTGTCCGGGCTCTGAACACTCACCCGCAGAAAAGCGTCAAGCGCGGCGTGGGCGAGCGGAACCTCGCCGTGACCTTCGGGGGGGTCACCTTCAATCCGGACGAATGGCTCTACGCCGACCCGGACGGCATCCTGGTCTCAAGCCAGCCCCTGATCTGATCTGCTGCGGGGAGCCACCTCCCCGCCCATCCAGCCCCTTGCCGCCAGCACCGGCCTCCATTTCACTCCCATAAACCGCCTTTCACAATAAGAAAAACAAACCACAACACATTGATACTTATAGATTAAATTTTGTCTTGTGTCTTATATAAGATATGTGTTGCTCCGCAAAAAAACCGCTATAATCCATCCCATCGGAGCCCGGCTGGAAAGGGCAACCTCCCCCAGGCTCCGGATATTCCGCACAACATCCACATTGAGGACTGAACATGAGCACTCGCGAACAGCAAATCGCCGCACTGGAAAAAGAATGGGCTGAAAGCCCCCGCTGGAAGGGCATCAAGCGTGGTTACTCCGCTGCCGATGTGGTCCGTCTGCGCGGTTCCCTGCAGATCGAATACACCCTGGCCAAGCGCGGCGCCGAAAAGCTGTGGAACCTGGTCAACGGCGCTGCCAAGAAGGGCTATGTGAATGCCTTTGGCGCCATCACCGCCGGTCAAGCCATGCAACAGGCCAAGGCCGGCCTGGAAGCCGTGTATCTGTCCGGCTGGCAGGTGGCCGCCGACGGCAACACCTCGGAGACCATGTATCCGGACCAGTCGCTCTACGCCTACGACTCCGTCCCCACCATGGTGCGCCGCATCAACAACACCTTCAAGCGCGCCGACGAAATCCAGTGGAGCCGTGGCATCAACCCCGGCGACAAGGAATTCATCGATTACTTCCTGCCCATCGTGGCCGATGCCGAAGCCGGTTTCGGCGGCGTGCTGAACGCCTTTGAGCTGATGAAGAACATGATCGCCGCCGGTGCTGCGGGCGTGCACTTCGAGGACCAGCTGGCCGCTGTGAAGAAGTGTGGCCACATGGGCGGCAAGGTGCTGGTGCCGACCCAGGAAGCGATCGAGAAGCTGATCGCCGCCCGCTTCGCCGCCGACGTGATGGGCGTGCCCACCCTGATCCTGGCCCGTACCGACGCGGAAGCCGCCAACCTGCTCACCTCCGACCACGACAGCCGCGACAAGCCTTTCCTCACCGGTGAGCGCACCCAGGAAGGCTTCTACCGGGTCAAGAACGGTCTGGAGCAGGCCATCAGCCGTGGCGTCTCCTACGCGCCCTATGCCGACCTGGTGTGGTGCGAGACCGGCACCCCGGATCTGGGCTTCGCCCGCGAGTTCGCCCAGGCCGTGCATGCCGCCTGCCCGGGCAAGCTGCTGTCCTACAACTGCTCGCCGTCGTTCAACTGGAAGAAGAACCTGGACGACAAGACCATCGCCCGCTTCCAGGACGAGCTGTCCGCCCTGGGCTACAAGTACCAGTTCATCACCCTGGCCGGCATCCACGTCAACTGGTTCAACACCTTCAAGTTCGCGTACAACTACGCACGCGGCGAAGGCATGAAGCATTACGTGGAAATGGTGCAGGAGCCCGAATTCGCCGCGCGCGAACTGGGCTACACCTTCGTGTCGCACCAGCAGGAAGTCGGCGCCGGTTACTTCGACGACGTGACCACCGTGATCCAGGGCGGTTCCTCCTCCGTGAAGGCGCTGGCCGGCTCCACCGAGGAAGAACAGTTCCACTGAGAACCTGCCCGATGCAGAATACCGCATGACCGTGCGGCATTCTCCCTGGAGGCCAGCCCCGCAAGGGGCTGGCCTCTTCTGTTTTCGCCGGCCGGCCTCGCGCCAAAAGGCAAGCATGCTGCGGCCGCTCGCACTAAGCTGATGCCCGCAAACCAAACGCCCGGACCATGATGCCCCTTGATCTGAAACCCTGCTGGTCGTGACCGTTGTCAATATTGCGGCGCTGATTTCGCCACGCCTGAACCCGGAAACCAAGACACGATGAAATCCCACCTGCTCGCCTCCACCCTACTGCTGGGCATGACATCCGCCTGGGCCAGCGGCATCGACCGCTCGGGCCAGGGCCTCGGCGCCCTGTTCGAACCCGGAAACTACCTGGAAGTCTCGATCAACCGGATCATCCCGGAAGTGCGGGGGCGCGACATGAGCGGCGGTCACACCGGCGACGTGGCCGGGGATTACAACCTGTCCAGCCTCAGCCTCAAGCTGGACGCCAGCGACCGGCTGTCTTTCGGTTTCGTGCTGGACCAGCCCTACGGGGGCGACCTGCTCTACGGCAACGGCACCCCCTTGCTGGCCGGCACCCTGGTGGACACCGCCTCCCACGCCCTTCTGGGTCTGGCCCGCTACCGCTTCAACGAGTACTTCAGCGTGCATGGCGGTATGCGCATCCAGCGCTCTTCGGCCCGCGTCCACCTCAAGGGCCTGGCCTACGGCCCGGTCGATGGCTACCAATTGCGCCTCGATCCGGACACGGCCTCGGCCCCGGTGGTTGGCGCGGCCTTTGAATACCCGGCCATCGCCCTGCGGCTGGCGGCCACCTATCACGACGCCATCCGGCACCGCTTCAAGACCCGGGAATCGGCCCCCCTGCCTCCCCTGAACGGAAGCTCCAGCACCGAAGTCACGACGCCCCGGGCCATCAACGTGGATTTCCAGACCGGCATCGATCCGGACACCCTGCTGTTTGGCCGGCTGCGCTGGGTGAAATGGTCGGAGTTCCGGGTCGATCCGCTCCTGTTCGAAGGGCTCACGGGCCAGGGGCTGGTCAATCAGCGGAACACCCGGATCTGGACCCTGGGCCTCGTCCGGCAGCTGACCCCCACCTGGGCCGGGTCCGTCTCCGTGGACTACGAAGGACACACCCGCCCCATTCATTCCCCCCTTTCCCCCAGCAGCGGCAAAAAGGGCGTCACCCTGGCCGCCATCCACTCCCGCGACAACTACCGGATCACCGCCGGCATCAGCTATGTCAGGCTGGGCAACGCCCGGCTTGCCACCAGCACGCCGGGGGTCGAGCAAGCCCGCATGGGGGACGACAACCACGTCCTTGGCGTGGGGATCAGAATAGGCTGGGCCTTCTGATCAGATCGGCCATTTCCGGGCATGGCCATCCTGCTGCCACGCCAGCGGTGCCTCGTCCTCCGGCCCGTCTCCCCGGACCGCCAGCGCCGCCTGGCGCTGGAACAACTGCATCTGCACCGCCACTTCCCGGCGCGCCTGGCGGCGGATCCGGAAGCGCCAGCCGGCAAAGGCTGTGAGCCCCGCCAGGGCCAGAACCGGCAACCAGGGCGGCCCCAGCACCAGCAGCATCACCACGATCCCGCCGGCCAGACCCAGACGGTTCTGCTGCAACAGGATGCGGTGCCCCGCCTCCACCTCGTCGAGCCGATCCAGGCAGACATCCAGATTGAAGCCGATGCGCTGCAGGGCCGAAACCTGGCGCAGCAGCCGGATGAAGTTTTCTTCCGCGTAATCCAGGCTGCCAATGCGGTTCGCCAGCTCCTGGAAACGGGCCATCGCACCGCGCAAATCGCGCCGGGCGAACTCGTCCGGACATTCGGGAATGAGCAACAGGGGAGTCAAGCAACGCCCCAGCTCCTGGCGCAGATCGCGGATGGCTGCCGCCCGGGCAGCCAGGGCTGCGGCCCGCTGCTGCTGTTCCGCCCCCGCCGCCGCCCGGGCAACCGGGATGAGGCGCCAGGCCAGGAGTGTGGCCGTCAGTCGCCCGGCGGCCCCCCCCTCCCGGGCCTGGCGAACCAGGGGCAGGAACCAGGGACTGTCTTCCGCCAGTTCCGCTGCCGCCTGCTCCAGTTCCTGGCCCAACGCGGATAGATAGCCGGAATGCCCGAGGGCCAGGAGCAGCACAGGATGCCAGTCCCCCCGGAGAGGGAACTGGAAGCCCTCGTCCCGGCCATAGACCACGGCATCGAAATCGACCACCCGGGCCTGGTCGTTGCCGGCCACCGCCCGGGGCCGGTGGCGCCAGCTCCGGTAGGCCTCCCGGGCCTGCTCCCAGGCCCGGCGCAAATCCTCCAGCCCCTGGCGCCAGGCCCGGTCCAGGGCTTCCAGCTCCTCCTCCCCCTGGCGGGCGAACAGGGCCAGCACCCCGTCCTCAAACAAGCTGTCGAGCCAGCGTCTGGCCTCGTCCGCAGCTTCACCGCCTGCCTGGACCTGGCGGGCGGCAGCGAGCAGGGCTTCCCGGTGGGCGGGCCGCCCCTGCCAGACCGGGGGCAACCGGGGCGCGGCCGCCAGCAGGAAGCGCAGCAGGCGCCGGTCGTCACTCTCGCCCCGGGCCTCCATGATGTCCGCCAGGCGCCGGGTCAGGTTGAAATCGTGCAGTTCCTCCTTGAGCCAGTCCCGAATCAACCCCCGCTTCAGGTCCTGCACCCCTTCGGACCAGTGGGCCGCCAGGGCGAGCGCCAGTTCCTCGCCGCTCCGGGCCTCGTGCTCGCCCACGTGATAGGGCCGTACCGTAGCCGCGCCGGTTTCCACCGGCAGGGCCAGGGTCGGGTCCCCCGCCAGCCAGCGCTCCACCTCGGGCGCACCCCAGCGCCGGGAGGGGTCCCGCAGCAGCAGGCCCCGACAGAGCCGGGCCAGGTCTTCATCGGCAACGCCGGTGATGTCCACGGGCCGGGTGGCCAGGTGATGGTTGATCACCTGCTCCGAGAGGCCCTCGAAGGGATGACGGCCGGAGGCGGCCTCCAGCAGCATCATGCCCACGGACCACCAGTCCGCCTTGGCGTCGATCAGCCCGGTCAGAGCCTCGGGGGCCGCGTACTTGACGGTGCGGGCCCCGTCGGTGAAGTGGCGGGTGCCCTCGGCAAGGGAGGCAATGCCGAAATCCGTGAGGGCCAGGGAGAGGGGCTCCCGGCGCCGCACCAGCACGTTTTCCGGCTTCAGGTCCCGGTGCAGGATGCGCTGGGCATGGATCTCCATGAGCCCCGCCGCCAGTTCCTGCACCAGGCGGTAGAGCGTATCCCGGCTCAGGAGCCCTCCCCGGATCACATCCCGCAGGCTGCCAGCCCGACAGTACTCCATCAGCTCCCAGGCCACGCCATCGGCGACCCCGTGAGCGATGATTCTGACCACATGGGAACCGGCGGCGGAAACCCGGGCCAGCAGGGCGCTGTCGGGCTGGATGCCGCGCCGGTAGAGCTTGGCCACCAGGGCCTCGCCTCCCGCCAGGGGTTCGACGATGAGCAGGTCCGCCTCGCTGCCGGCCGCCTGGAGCTCATCCACCACCCGGTAGCGGGCCGCCAGCTCCCCGGGCAGATTGGTGCGCAAGGTGGGACGGGAGACGATGGGTGCCAGACTGGGGCCGGGCACGGGGTCCAGGGCGGGAGGTGCCAGTTCGAAACCGGACGGGGAAGCCGCCCGGGCAACAAGCGGCTCGACCAAGACAGGAGCCGCCGACTGCGGCAAGGAGGTGTTGCAGTACAGGCAGCGGACTGTGCCCGGGGGGTTGGGCTGGCCGCAGTCCGGGTCCGGGCAGCGCTGCGGACTGGCCACCAGGGATGGCGCAACCGGGACGGGAAGGACTTCAGCCTCCCGCGAGGCAGACGCCCCGGCCCCCGGGGCTTCCCGAGGCAGGGAAAAATCCACCCCCGCCAGCAGGGTGGCGCAGACGCTGCAATGCACCCGGTCGGGCGGGTTTTCGGTGTCGCAGACGGGGCAGATGCGGATGTAGCGATTCATCGCCGCCAGGATACCTGATCCAGACCCAGCCCCCGTTCGGCGCACAGGGTTTCCAGGGCGGCCATGTCGCCCCGAGCCGGGATGCCTATCATCCAGATGCGCCCGCCTTCGACGCTCACCTGGAGGGTCTTGCCCTGAGCCCGCTCCTCGCGGCGGTGGCCGTAGCGGGCCTCGCCCAGGGGCGACAGGGGCACCAGGGGCTGGTTGGCGGAACCGCGCCAGAGCCCGCCTTCGGGCAGGGCTTCGACATAGGGCTCGGGGATCAAGGCATCGAGCTTGTTCAGCAGGGCACCGTGGCGGGCTTCCAGGGTTTTCAGGGGATAGCCGCTGTAGCAGAGCAGGTCCAGTTCCAGCCCCGCGTGCCGGCGCCAGCGCCCCAGGCCATCCAGGAGCGCCCCCAGGGCCTGGGGCTGGTCGAAGGGCTCGCCGCCACTCAGGGTGACGCCGTCTACGCCCCCTTTGGCTTTTTCCCGGCACCAGGCCAGCAGTTCCGGCACGCTCAGGCTGCCGCCTCCGGCCGGGTCCCAGGTGTCCCGGGAAACACAGCCTTTGCAGTGGATGCTGCAGCCCTGGAACCAGATGCCGATGCGCCGCCCGTGCCCCAACACCGTGACCGGGTAGTGGGCCTTGTTGAGGCGCAGCAGCAGGGGGGTGCGGGGAGGCCGGGCCACCCTCACTCCAGCCGCAGGGTGATGATCTTTTCTTCGCTCTCCCGCAGTTCCACCACCCGCAGTTTTCCACCCTGCTGTTGCCGCCCCTCCAGGTCCAGGGCGAACAGGGCCCGGGCCAGTGGGTTGATGAACACGGATTCGAGCTGGTTGCCGATGCCCCGGCCACCGTTGGAAAGATCCCGGACGCAGCGGGCCATCAGGTCCTGGCGCACGGCGGGCTCCAGTTCCAGCTCCAGCTTGTGTTCCTCCCGCACCCGGTTTACCACGTTGGCGAGCATGCCGGCGAAGATGCGCTCGGCCACGGGGGGAGTGATGAAGTTGAACACCACGATGTTGTCGCCGATGCGGTTGAGAATTTCCGGCCGGGACAGGCGGTACTTGAAGTAATCGGCAATGGCGCCCTTGACCCGGCTTTCCACGGTTTCGTAGCTGTCCCCCGGCTGCACGTTCTGGATGCGCCGACCCTGCTCGTCCTCCACGTAAATGCCCAGATTGGAGGTGAATACCAGGATGGTTTCGGAGAAATAGGCGGTGTCGCCGCGGCCATCCGTGAGGCGCCCGTCTTCGAGGATCTGCAGGAATTTGTCGAGGATGCGCGGGTGGGCCTTTTCCACCTCGTCGAAGAGCACCACCGAGAAAGGCTTGTCGCGCACCGCGTTGGTGAGTTCGCCGCCGGCCTCGAAGCCCACGTAGCCCGGCGGCGCCCCCAGGAGCCGCGCCCCCGTGTGCTCCTCGGCGAATTCGCTCATGTCGAAGCGGATGTAGGCCCGCTCGTCGCCGAACACCAGCTGGGTCAGGGTCTTGGCCAGTTCGGTCTTGCCCACCCCGGTGGGTCCGGCGAAGAACAGCACCCCCCGGGGCCGGTTGCCGCCGCTTCTGGCCTGGGCACCGGTAAGCCCCATCACCGAACGCATGAGGATGTCCACGGTCTTGGTGACCGCCTGTTCCTGGCCCTTGACCCGGCCTTCGATGAAGTCCGCCGCTCCGGCGATGCGCTGGCGCAGGTAGGGCTTCTTCCAGGGGTTGTCCAGGACCCCCACTTTGTAGCACTGCACCGCGTCATCCACGTCCCGGAAGGAAATCCCCTGCCGCTCCGCCAGCTGGGCCGTGTCGGAGAGCGCCACCAGGGGCAGTCCCTCGGTGGCGCAAGCGAAGTCCCGGGCGAATTTTTCCCGCTCGTCGGGGCCGGCCTCGTCCATCTGGTGAAACAAGGTGAAGTAGCTCCGGGCTGCCGCCTCCCGGGTCTCGAAATCCGGCAAACCCACGTGGAGGGTTTCCACCCGGGCATTGTCCAGGGCGAACCAGGAAGGCAGGTCCTGGGGCCGGTTCAAAAGCCACAGCACCGGATTGAAGCGGGGTTTGTTGTCGGCCAGGGGCCCGGGCGCCTTGGCGATGACCGGCACCGCCTGCACCGCCAGCCGTTCGGCGGCGAGGAAGAAACGGTGCTCGCCCGCATCGAGCTGGTCCGGGTGACGTACCAGACGGGAGGCAAAATCCACCAGCAGGGCACAGCGGGCCTCGCGCATCCGGGTCAGGCGCTGCATCAGGCCGGAGAGGCTGTCCAGGCTCATGGGCATGGCCCCGTCCTGGAGCTTCAGGTCGAAGAGCCGGGTGGCCAGTTCCACCGCCTCCGGCTCGTTGGGATAGGGGCGCAGTCCGCCCACCGGGTCGTAGATCAGCAGGAAGCGAAAGTCCTGGCGTTGCAGGGCCGACCACAGACAGCGCACCAGGGGCACCGGGGTCAGGCCGCCATTGCCCAGGGGAGCGAGGAAATGGTCACGGATGTTGCCCGCCACGATGAACTGGGAACGGATCGGCAGCAGCCGCTCCAGGTCGCGGATCCAGCGGGGCGTGCGGGCGGTTGTGGAATCGGTGCTCATGATTTACGGGGCAGGTCCATGGTTCTCGGGACAGTCCGGGGCTGGGCCCGCTCTCCTGCCTCAAAGCAGGGCAGGCTTTCCGGGGCCACGGCCTGGACGGGCAGCTCGCCCGCCTCCAGGCGGCGGGTCACGTCCAGCCTCAGGCCCCGGGCCGCCAGGGTGGCCATCAGCCTGGGGAATTCGGCGCACCAGCGCTCTTCGGCCATGAAGTCGAGGCGCTTCCTGAGCGCGCTGTCTTCCTCGACGGAACTTTCCTGACGGGCCCGCACCACATTGAAATTGAAGGTCTTTTCCCTGACATTGGCGCGCAGGCGGACGTAGTAGCCCTCCCAGCCCGGACGCTGGAAGTGCAACATGCCCCCCTCCACGAACAGGGTCTCGCTCACTTCGTCCACCTGATAGCCCAGGTCCTTCAGGGATTGTTCCAGGACCAGGGCGGCGGCCTCGGCTTCCTGCCGGGCCTGTTCCGCCTCCCAGGCCCGGACCAGGGCCTCCACCTCGTTACGGGTCTCCCCGTCGAGCCGCCCCAGACCCGCCGCCACCTCGGCCAGCAGGGCACGCAGGCTTGGGGGCAGGATCTCTTCCGGCAACTGCGCCAGCCAGCGGGCGGCCATCTCGGCCTCCTGACGGGCGGCGGCCTGATCCCGGGCGAGCAGATGCACCTGCAGCCGCAGTTCGTTGGCCAGCAGTTCGGCCCGGGCAGGGGTTTCGGCCAGGATCACCTCCCGAGCCAGGGCTTCGAGCCGGGCCGGCAGGGTTTCGCCTTCCGGCAGCGCCAATCGGGCCAGCACCCGCTCCACCGTGGCCCGCCAGGCCACCTGCTCCGCCTCGCCCCGTTCCTCCTGACGCCGGGCCAGGTACAGGGCCAGGATGCCGTCCAGGTCAGGGCTGTCGCCCACCGCCTCCAGGGCCTGGCGCACGGCCTGACCGGCGCTGGCCGCCACCCGGGCTTCCAGACCTTGCAACAGGCTTTCCAGTTGCTGCACATGGGCAGCCCAGGCCTCCATTTCGCCCCCCCGGGGGGTCAGGGGTAGATCGGGGGGCTGTTCCAGGAAGCCGGAGAGGCGCAGCACCCGCCGCTCCAGGCTCTCGACCCGGGCCCGCAGGGCGGCGAGCCGACCAGCCTGGGCTGCCCGCTGCTCCTGGCGCCGGGCCTGGCGCTGCTGCTCCCGTTCCCGGGCCTGGGCCAGCACCGCTTCGTATTCGGCCCCCATGGCCTGGGCTTCCTGGATGGCCTGGGCGGCGAGGATCACGGCCCCGAGGGGGGCAAGGGAAAAGGAGGCGGTGCAGGGGCCACTCATGGATGCGCTTCCAGGCAGGAGAGGCGGAAATTATCGCCGAGAAACATGTGCCCGCTCCTGCCCCGCCTCTCAATCCCAGTAGCCGGGGCGGGAGTAGGTGCTCTTGAGGAGGTCGATAAAGAGGCGCACCCGCACCGGCAGGTGACGCCGCTCGGGAAAGACGGCGAATATGCCGACGGGCGGCGCCGCCAGGTGGTCGAGCACGCTCACCAGCCGGCCGGCCCGCAGGTCCTCGCCCACCTCCCACTGGGAGCGCCAGGACAGGCCCTGGCCGGCCAGGGCCCATTCGTGCAGCACGGCACCGTCATTGCACTCCAGGCTGCCGCCCACCTTGAGGACCAAGGTCCTTTCCGTGTCCTCCGGGTCCCGGAACACCCAGCCCCGCTGCTGCCCCAGGGACAGGCAGTTGTGCCGGGCCAGATCCTCGAGGGTCTCGGGCCGGCCGCGCCGCTCCAGATAGGCGGGACTGGCCACCACCATGCGCCGCATTTCCCCCAGGCGCACGCTCACCAGACTGGAATCGGGCATCTCGCCGATGCGCACGGCGCAGTCGATGCCCTCGTTGACCAGATCCACCAGCCGGTCGGACAGGTTGATCTGGGCCGTGACTTCCGGGTTTTCCTCCAGAAAGCGCATGACCAGCGGCGCCACGTGGCGGCGGCCGAACCCGGCGGGGGCGGAGAGCTTCAGGTGGCCGCTGGCCTTGACCCCCCCTGCGGACACACTGGCCTCGGCATTGGCCAGGTCGGTGAGGATGCGCTGGCAGTCCTCGAGGAAGGCCTCGCCCTCGAAGGTGATGGACAGGCGCCGGGTGGTGCGCACCAGCAGCTTGACCCCCAGGCGGGCCTCGAGGGCGTCCAGACGCCGGCCGATGATGGCCGGCGTCACCCCTTCGGCCCGGGCGGCAGCAGAAAGGCTGCCCCGGGTAGCCACCGCCACGAAAGCTTCGATTTGCTTGAGATGATCCACGGGTTATTTTTTACCGCATGTAAAAGATAAATTGCCAAAATAGCGTATTTATTTTCCCGCGTGAGTTCAATAGACTGCTTCCGTCCCAGACATCCCGATAAATTCTTTTGATCCAAGAAAGGACCGCCATGAGCCTCACCCTGCCCGCCGGCATGCAGATCACCGCCCCCGTCAAGCCCGAATGGGAATTCATCCTCTCCCCCGAAGCCCTGGAATTCGTCGCCAAGCTGCACCGCGCCTTCGAGCCCCGCCGCCAGGAGCTGCTCAAGGCCCGCGTCGAGCGCCAGGCCCGCATCGACGCCGGCGAGATGCCCGACTTCCTGCCCGAGACCAAGCACATCCGCGAGGGCGACTGGAAGATCGCCCCCCTGCCCCGCGCCCTGGAATGCCGCCGGGTCGAGATCACCGGCCCGGTCGAGGCCAAGATGATCATCAACGCCTTCAACTCGGGCGCGGATTCCTACATGACCGACTTCGAGGACTCCAACAGCCCGAAGTGGGAAAACCAGATCCAGGGCCAGGTGAACCTGTACAAAGCGATTCGCCGCGAACTCTCGTTCAAGAACGAGGCCGGCAAGGAATACAAGCTCAACGACAAGATCGCCACGCTGCAGATCCGCCCGCGCGGCTGGCATCTGGATGAAAAGCACGTGCTGGTGGACGGCCAGCGCGTCTCCGGCGGCATCTTCGACTTCGCCCTGGTGTTCTTCCACAACGCCAAGGAGCAAGTGGCGCGCGGCGCGGGTCCCTTCTACTACCTGCCGAAGATGGAAAGCCACCTGGAAGCCCGCCTGTGGAACGACATCTTCGTGATGGCCCAGGATCACATCGGGATGCCGCGCGGCACCATCAAGGCCACCGTGCTGATCGAGACCATCCTCGCCACCTTCGAGATGGAAGAGATCCTGTTTGAGCTGCGCGAACACTCGGCGGGGCTCAATGCCGGGCGCTGGGACTACATCTTCTCCTGCATCAAGAAGTTCAAGAAGAACAAGGACTTCTGCCTGGCCAACCGGGGCGCCATCACCATGGAAGTGCCCTTCATGCGCGCCTACGCGCTCGCCCTGGTGCAGGCCTGTCACAAGCGCGGCGCCCCCGCCATGGGCGGCATGAGCGCGCTGATCCCGATCAAGAACGACCCCGAGGCCAACGAGAAGGCGCTCGCCGGCATCCGCCACGACAAGCGGCGCGACGCCAACGACGGTTTCGATGGCGGCTGGGTGGCGCACCCGGGCCTGGTGTCCATCGCGATGGAAGAGTTCGTCAAGGTGCTGGGCGACCGCCCCAACCAGTGGGACAAGCAGGTCGAGGGCCAGTTCGGCCCCAAGGACTGGCTCAACTTCCAGCCCGAGCAGCCGATCACCGAAGCGGGCTTGCGCAACAACATCAATGTCGGCATCCACTACCTGGGCGCCTGGCTGGCCGGCAACGGCTGCGTGCCGATCCACAACCTGATGGAAGACGCGGCCACCGCGGAAATCTCCCGCTCGCAGGTCTGGCAGTGGGTGGTCAGCCCCAAGGGCGTGCTCGATGACGGCCGCAAGGTCACCGCCGAGATGGTGCGCCCGATGATCGCCGAGGAACTGGCCAAGGTGAAGGCCACGGTCAGCGCCCAGGGCGAGGACACCGCCACCTACGACCAGGCCGCCGAGATCTTCGACCGCATGAGCCTGACCCCGGACTACCCGGAGTTCCTGACCCTGCCGCTATACGAGGCGATGGAATAACACGGCTTCGCGGAAACGCGAAAACGGCGCCCCGGGACACCGCGGCGCCGGGCCGGAGCGAAAGAGCATAGATCCGGCCAGCCGAAGCTCAGCCCCCTGGTCCTGCATCGAACACCCGTTCGCATTCGGCCATCACCGCTCGGGCGATGTCTGACTCGAAAGCGGGATCCAGGGATTCCCCCAGTTCATGCAGGATGCGCAGCCCCGCTTGGCGGGAAACGCCGGCCGCAATCTCACGGGCCACCTGGTCGCTCAGGGCCGAGAGGAGATGCCTTTCCGCCTGGGGCAGCGCCCGCCCGGAACGGGCCAGCCAGTCCGCTGCCAGCCGCGCCCCCTGGGCCTCGGTGAGCCACTGGCCGTATTCGTAATGACCGCGCAGGCGCTCTCCCACCAGGGCAAAAATCAGGGCGATGCGCAACCCCCGGGGAGTGACGCTGTCCGGCCGGGATCGCTCCCAGTTCATGAGCGGCCCCCAGGCCCGGAAAGCGCGAACATCAACATTTCTTCTCCTGGTACAGGCAAAACACCTGGTGCACGTCCTGCTCAGCCCGCGCCTGAATGCCAATGCCGGGATCGTCGTCCAGAGGCTGCGCATAGGTCATGGAACTGGAATTTCTGGTCATGCCGGGGCTCCAGGAGTGTGGCCCGCCGGCCAGAGATGCGGCGGGGTTCAAAAAAGGAAGGGCACTGCCCGCTGCGGCCCCCGCTTCCCGGACTGCCGCAGCGCAGCGTGCAGCCATGCAGGGGGGCGAAGTATAGTTGAGGTTTGTTGCATTCTCTACGAGGAAGGCCCATGACCACAGCCAGGAAACCCCGCGCCGCCGCCAACGCCCAGCCCCACAAACGCACCGCCCCCCGCACGCCCCGGGCGCCGCGCCGCACCCGGAGCGGGGACATCGCCACCGCCAGCAGTCCTGCCGGCATCGAGCAGTTCGAAGTGAGCCAGGCCGTGGCAGCGGCCCAGACTTCCAAGGCCGTGGCCGTGGCCGACATCCTTCAGTCCGCCTCCAAGGGAGACATCAAGGCGGTCGCCAGCACCCTGGAGACCATCCTCGCCGGCGCCTCCCCAGACGACGTGGCAGTGCTGCGCGACACCCTGCTCAAGGGCGAGGAGGTACCCACCAAGCTGCCAGCCAAGCCCGACGACGAGTTGTCGGACGACTGGCGCACCGGCGGCTATCCCTACAAGAATCTGATGTGCCGCAAGAACTACGAGAAACAGAAGTACCGGCTGCAGGTAGAACTGCTGAAGCTGCAGGCCTGGGTCAAGGAAACCGGCCAGCGGGTGGTCATCCTGTTCGAGGGCCGCGACGCAGCCGGCAAGGGGGGCACCATCAAACGCTTCATGGAGCATCTGAACCCGCGGGGCGCCCGAGTGGTCGCCCTGGAGAAGCCTTCGGAAGTGGAACGGGGCCAGTGGTATTTCCAGCGCTACATCCAGCATCTGCCCACCGCCGGCGAAATCGTGCTGTTCGACCGCTCCTGGTACAACCGCGCCGGGGTGGAGCGGGTCATGGGCTTTTGCACGCCCGACGAGTACGCCGAATTCATGCGCCAGTGCCCCGAATTCGAGCGCAATCTGGTCAGAAGCGGCATCCACCTGATCAAGTTCTGGTTCTCCGTGAGCCGGGGCGAGCAGCGCCGCCGCTTCAAGGAGCGGGAAAATCACCCCCTCAAGCAGTGGAAGCTCTCCCCCATCGACGTGGCCTCCCTCGACAAATGGGATGACTACACCAAGGCCAAGGAGGCCATGTTCTTCTACACCGACACGGCCGACTCGCCCTGGACCGTGGTCAAGTCCGACTGCAAGAAGCGGGCGCGGCTGAACGCCATGCGTTACGTGCTGCACAAGCTCCCTTACACCAACAAGGACCTGGACCGCATCGGTCCCCTGGACCCCCTGCTGGTGGGCCGCGCCAACGTGGTCTACGAACGGGGCGAGAAGGAAGGAACCCCGATCCTGTGATCCATCCGGCAACACCCGGTGGGGTGGCCCTGCCCCCCGCCATCCTGCTGATGGGCCCCACCGCCAGCGGCAAGACAGCCCTGGCCCTGGAACTGGCCCGGCGCTTCCCGGTAGCGCTGATCAGTGTCGATTCCGCCCTGGTTTTCAAGGACATGGACATCGGCACCGCCAAGCCGGACAAGGCCACCCTGGCAGAATTTCCGCACCGGCTGGTGGATATCATCAGCCCCGAAGAAGCCTACTCCGCCGCCCGCTTCCGGCGCGAGGCCCTCGCCGCCATGGCCGAGATTCGCGCCGCCGGCCGGGTGCCCCTGCTGGTGGGGGGCACCATGCTCTATTACAAGGCCCTGCTCGAAGGGCTGGCCGACCTGCCCCAGGCCAGCCCGGAAATCCGCGCTCAGCTCGACGCGGAGGCCGCCGCCCGGGGTTGGCCCGCCCTGCACGCCGAACTGGCCCGGATCGACCCGGAAACGGCAGCCCGTCTGCATCCCACGGATTCCCAGCGCCTGCAGCGGGCCCTGGAAATCTACCGGCTCACCGGCCGCCCAATGAGCGAACTGCTGGCCGCCGGCAAGGACGGCGCCCCGCCCTATCGCTTCCTATCCCTCTCCCTGCTCCCCTCGGACCGCAGCGTCTTGCACGACCGCATCGCCCGCCGCTTCAAGGAGATGCTGCTGGGCGGACTGGTGGAAGAGGTGGAGATGCTGCGCCGCCGCTACGACCTCAAGCCGGAGCTGCCTTCGATGCGCTGCGTCGGCTACCGCCAGGTGTGGGAGTGGATGGAAGGCCGTCATTCCCGCGCCGAACTCACGGACCGGGGTATCTTCGCCACCCGGCAACTGGCCAAGCGCCAGATCACCTGGCTCACCAACAGCATTCCCGGCGAGGTGTTCGATTGCCTGGCCGGCGACCTGAATGAACGGATCACCCGGCGGGTGGCGGATTTCCTGGGCTGAATTCACACAACCCGGGCAGTCGCAACCCCAGAGGGTACGGTGCCCCTTGTGCATCCGGCAGCGGCCCCAACGGGGCGGTTTTCCCCATGGGACAGGAGCGCTTCAGCAAGAAAACCCAGGCGCTGGCGTGGAACCCTGATCTAGCAGGCCGTTGAAAAACTACTGCGGTGGGTCATCTGCGGCGTTGCGCGGTGCTCGCTTTCTCGCCTATCTAGTTGATAGGCTGCAGTCGCTGCGCTCCGTGCGCCTTGTATCTGGCCATCCTCGCTACCTTTCTCAACGGCCTGCTAGGTGGCAAACCCCGCCCACCAGAGCCGCAGGCGCATGCCCCAGGCCGTGCTGTAGCCGACGGCCGCGCTCCGTAGCCGCCCCCGGGCGTCCACCACGATCAGGGCTGGCACGCCCTGTAGCCCATAGGCCCGGGCCAGTTCCCCCCGTTCATCCAGCGCGGTCGGCCAGGCCAGGTGCCGTTGCCGCAGGAGTTGCGCCACCTGCTCCGCGTTACCGGACTGCATGGCCACCGTGAGGACCGGCCAGTCCTGACGCAGGGATTCGATGCTGCCCTCCTGGACCTTGCAGACAGGACACCAGTCGGCCCAGAAGTAGAGAGCCACGGGCTGGCCTGGGTGACGCCCCAGCCATGCGTCCAGGGTGATGGTGCTGCCATCCACCAGCCGGGCCGTAAAGGCCGGCGCCGGCCCTTCGGGCACCAGGCGGGTCTGCCAGAACTGGATCGCCAACAGGGCGAGCAGGAACAGGGCAATCTCGACAATCCAGCGCCGCCAGCGGGGCTTGCTCGCGGCAACCGTTGCAGGGTCGGAGGGGGAAGGGGATGGGCTCATGAAAGTCTGGCGGATGGACCGCCCCGGGAACGGCTAGCCGCCATCATCCCGGGAAATGTCGCAATGCCGCAAATGGCCCAGGATGCCCCGCACGAGGAACCGGCTTCCGCGCGCCGCGCAGCATCAGGCGCCCCGCCCCACCCGGGGCTGGCGCCGCCAGCAGGCGGGCAGGTGGATATGCGCGGGCAATTCCCGGGGACGATAAATTTCCCAGGCCCGGCGGTGCAGTTCCCGCTCGTACTGGGCCACCCCCACCATGCGGTCAAACAGGCTTTGCAGTTGCTGCATCATGATTTGCGCTCCCGATTCATCAATACTGTTCAAATATACAGTATTTTTCCTGGGTGCGCATCTCCCTGCCCGACAGGAGCGGCTCAGTCCCGTTCCAGGAAGTCTTCCAGCAAACGGGCCACCTGCCCGGGCTGGTCATGCTGCAGGTTGTGGCCGGCATCGGCCACCTCCTCCAGCCGCACCCGACGGAAACATCCGATGCGGCGACGGAATTCGGGCGCATCGTTGCCGCCGAAGCGCTGGCGCACGTAGCCCTGTGCCGCCACGAGCTGGAGCACGGGAGCCTCCACCCGGCGCCAGCAATCCATGGCGTCCTCGATCCGGTAGGGATAAGGTGCGGGTATCTTGTGCCAGGGATCGCAGGCCATTTCCACCTGCCCATCCGGTCGGCGGCGGCTCACCTGCGCGGCCAGGAAGGCGGCCCGTTCGGGTGTGAGGCGGGGATTCACCGCCACCAGGCGCCGGGCCAGTTGCGTCGTGTCCCGGTAAACGCGCAGCCGGGGCGGTTCACCCACGGCATCGAGCCAGGACCCCAGGATATCCGCCGCCCCCTGGCCCGGCGGCGACGGCTTGAGGCCGAGAAAGTCGAGCACCACCAGCTGGCGCACCCGGTCCGGCCGGAGACCGGCGTAGGTGGCGGCGACGCTGCCGCCCATGCTGTGCCCCACCAGCCGGGCCGGAACACCAGGACTGCAAAGGGCCAACAGGGCATCCAGATCGGCGTGATAATCGGGAAACCAGTAGGGCCGTCCCAGCCATTCGGAACCTCCATAGCCGCGCCAGTCGGGGGCGATCACGTGCCAGTCCCGGGCCAGGGCGTCCACCACGAACTGGAAGGTGGGGGAGCAGTCCATCCAGCCGTGCAGAAAGAAGACCCGTGGGGCTCCCGGCTCGCCCCAGTGACGCAACTGGTAGCGCAGACCGCGGATGGTGAGGCTTTCAGTGCGGGAAGGTTGGTGCAACATGGCGCTCCGTCAGAAAAGGAAACGGAAATTTTAGGCTCTGCCGCAAACGCCGGGACAGGCAGGATGGCA
The DNA here is from genome assembly GCA_002340095.1 of Betaproteobacteria bacterium UBA2592. Taxonomy (GTDB): domain Bacteria; phylum Pseudomonadota; class Gammaproteobacteria; order Burkholderiales; family Rhodocyclaceae; genus Azovibrio. The sequence continues at coordinate 12,963 of DDKS01000056.1, read as the reverse complement.
TCCCGGGCCCCCGATAGAATCACACTATTCCGAATATGAACACAAACAATTGGCTCAATCAGCCATGACTCTTTACTATGTGACCTGTCGATTGACCATAACCCAAGGAGATAAACGATGACCCTTATCAACACCCAGATCCAGCCCTTCAAAGTCAATGCCTTCGTCAACCGCGGTGGCAAGGGCGAATTCATCCAGGTGACCGATGCCGATCTGAAGGGCAAGTGGTCCGTGCTGATCTTCATGCCCGCCGCCTTCACCTTCAACTGCCCCACCGAAATCGAGGATGCCGCCGACAACTACGCCGAATTCCAGAAGGCCGGCGCCGAGGTGTACATCGTCACCACCGATACCCACTTCTCCCACAAGGTGTGGCACGAAACCTCCCCCGCCGTGGGCAAGGCCAAGTTCCCCCTGATCGGTGATCCCACCCACCAGCTGACCAACGCCTTCGGTGTGCATATCCCCGAAGAAGGCCTGGCCCTGCGCGGCACCTTCATCATCAACCCCGAAGGCGTCATCAAGACCATGGAAATCCACTCCAACGAGATCGCCCGGGACGTTTCCGAAACCCTGCGCAAGTTGAAGGCCGCCCAGTACACCGCCGCCAACCCCGGCCAGGTGTGCCCCGCCAAGTGGAAGGAAGGCGCCAAGACCCTGGCTCCCTCCATCGATCTGGTCGGCAAGATCTAAGGCCTTCGGGCCGCGAACATCCGGCCGTCCTCCGGGACGGTCCGGATTGCAACGCAAAGGCGCCAGTGCACCCCTGTCCTGGCGCCTTTGCGTTGCGATCCGCCACTGATTCCATTGGCATCAACTCAAACCAAGGGAGAACACCATGCTCGACGCCAACATCAAGACCCAGTTGCAGGCCTACCTGACCAAACTCGTCCAGCCCATCGAACTGGTGGCCTCCCTGGACGAGAGCCCCACGGCCGCCGAAATGCGCGCCCTGCTCGAAGACATCGCCAGCCTTTCCGAACAGGTGAGCCTGCGCCTGGATGGCAATTACAAGCGTCGCCCCTCCTTCGGCATCGCCCGCCAGGGCCAGACGCCGCGCATCCACTTCGCCGGCCTGCCCATGGGCCACGAATTCACCTCCCTGATCCTGGCCCTGCTCCAGAGCGGCGGCCATCCGCCCAAGCTGGAAGCGGACGTGATCGAGCAGATCCGGGCCCTGGACGGCAAATACAGCTTCGAGACCTTCATTTCCCTCACCTGCCACAACTGCCCGGACGTGGTGCAGGCCCTGAACACCATGGCCGTGCTCAACCCTGGCTTCGAGGCGGTGATGATCGACGGGGGCATGTTCCAGCAGGAAGTGGAGGAACGCCAGATCATGGGGGTGCCCGCCATCTACCTGAACGGCGAGCTGTTCGGTCAGGGCCGCATGAGCATCGAGGAAATCCTCGCCAGGCTCGACACCGGCGCCACCGCGAGGGAAGCCGAGAAGCTCGGCCAGAAGGAAGTCTTCGACGTGCTGGTGGTAGGCGGGGGCCCGGCCGGCGCTGCCGCCGCCATCTACGCCGCCCGCAAGGGCATTCGCACAGGGGTGGTGGCCGAACGTTTCGGCGGCCAGGTGCTGGATACCCTGGCCATCGAGAACTTCATCTCCGTCAAGGAGACCGAAGGCCCCAAGCTCGCCATGGCCCTGGAGCAGCATGTGCGGGAATACGAGGTGGACATCATGAACCTGCAGAAAGCCGAAGCCCTGGTGCCCGGTGAAAACGGTGGCCCCATCCAGGTAAAACTCGCTTCCGGCGCGGTCCTCAAGGGCAAGACGGTGATCCTGGCCACCGGCGCCCGCTGGCGCGAGATGAACGTCCCCGGCGAAGCCGAGTATCGGGCCCGGGGCGTGGCCTACTGCCCCCACTGCGACGGCCCCCTGTTCAAGGGCAAGCGCGTCGCCGTGATCGGCGGCGGCAACTCCGGGGTGGAAGCCGCCATCGACCTGGCCGGCGTCGTCTCCCATGTGACCCTGCTGGAATTCGGCACCGAGCTGCGGGCCGATGCCGTGCTGCAAAAGAAGCTCTACAGCCTGCCCAATGTCACGGTCATCAAGGAAGCCCAGACCACCGAGATCAATGGCGACGGCCAGAAAGTCACCGGCCTCACCTACCAGGACCGGGCCAGCGGCACGGTGCACCAGATCGAACTCGAAGGCATCTTCGTGCAGATCGGCCTCTTGCCCAATACGGACTTCCTCAAGGGCACCGTGGAACTTTCCAGGTTCGGAGAGATCGTCGTGGATGCCAAAGGCCAGACCTCGGTATCCGGCGTGTTTGCCGCCGGCGATTGCACCACCGTACCCTACAAGCAGATCATCATCGCCATGGGCGAAGGTGCCAAGGCCAGCCTCTCCGCCTTTGATTACCTGATCCGCAGCTCCGCCCAGGCCTGAGACGGGCCCGGCAACCCGGCGGGGGGACCGGCCGCCTGGCCCATCCCCCCGTTTTCCATGGAAAATAGGCGGAAAACCCAAACAGGAGTTCCCATGGAAGCCGCCCGCTCCGCCCCAAGCGCCCCTGGCTGGATCGGCACCCTCGCCGGACACGCCCGCCAGCATCCCCTGGCAGCACTCGGCCTGGGGCTTTCCCTGCTAGCCGTGCTCCTGCTCCTGGCCCAAAGCCTGCTGCTGGTAGCGAGCGGCGAAGCCAGTCCCATGCTTCACCACGCCCTGCTGGGCGGCTTGGCCGGCTTCGCCACCACCACCCTGGGCGCCCTGCCCGCCCTATTCCTGCGCCGCATCCCCCAGAAGCTCGAAGACAGCCTGCTGGGCATGGCCGCCGGCATGATGCTGGCCGCCAGCGCCTTCTCCCTGCTCCTGCCGGGCCTCGAAGCCGGCGGAGCAATCCTGGGCAGCAAGCCGCTGGGAGCCGCCGTGGTGGTGCTGGGCATGGGGCTGGGAGTGTTGCTGATGCTGGGTCTGGACGAATTCACGCCCCACGAGCACGACAAGACCGGCCCCTGCGGCCCCGGCCACGAACGCTGCGACCGGGTCTGGCTGTTCGTATTCGCCATCGCCCTGCACAACCTGCCCGAGGGCATGGCCATCGGCGTCAGCTTCGCCGGTGGCGACCTGGGCGTAGGGATCCCCCTCACCACCGCCATCGCCCTGCAGGACATTCCCGAGGGGCTGGCCGTGGCCATGGCGATCCGGGCGGCCGGCTTTTCCCCGCTCAAGGCGGTGGCCGTGGCCGGCCTGAGCGGCATGCTCGAGCCGCTGGGCGCCCTGCTTGGGGTCAGCCTCTCGAGCGGCATGGCCCTGGCCTATCCCCTGGGACTGGGGCTGGCTGCCGGCGCCATGATCTTCGTGGTCTCCCACGAAGTGATCCCGGAAACCCACCGGAACGGCCACCAGACACCAGCCACCCTGGGCCTGATGCTGGGTTTCGCCGTGATGATGGTGCTGGACACCGCCCTGAGCTGAAATGGACACGACAGCCCCATACCCGGGAACGGGGTGGACGACGCAGCGGGAATGATCGAAGGGGGGATGGTGCCCATGGGCAGGATCGAACTGCCGACCTCTCCCTTACCAAGGGAGTGCTCTACCACTGAGCCACATGGGCTTTCCCTGTGCTTCCCAGCGAAGGATGGAAAGCGGAAAGCTGGCTCCTCGACCTGGGCTCGAACCAGGGACCTACGGATTAACAGTCCGGCGCTCTACCGACTGAGCTATCGAGGAACGGATGCGCAATACCAACAAAAACACCAACAAAAAGCCCGGCAACGCGACCGGGCAAATTGTGATTCTGACATGTCATGCGATGCATGTTGGTTGCGGGGGTAGGATTTGAACCTACGACCTTCGGGTTATGAGCCCGACGAGCTGCCAGACTGCTCCACCCCGCGTCCGTCAGAGGAAGAGAATTATAGGGAGCCGGTAGCTGCCTGTCAACAGATTTCAGTACTCAATTTCGGGAGTCAATCTTCAAGCCAGGCCAGCAGGTCGTTCCACTGTTCCGCGTCACGTTTGAACCTGGAACGGGGAGGATCGAAGATGGTCTGTCCGGCGGCGGCCACATTGACGTAGTTCTGGGTGTTGCGCAGATAGGCCAGGATGGGAATGTCGAAATGGCGCAGGAACTCCTCCAGCATGACAGCCGCCCGGGTACGCGGATCCACGCGCATGGCGACGATGCCGATCCGTGCCGCCCTCCCCCGCATTTCCTGGCGGATGGAATTGATGAAATCCTCGGTGGCCGCCATGTCGAAGATGGAAGGCACCACGGGAATCACCACCCGATCCACGATGCGCAGGTAGTCGTTGAGCTTGTAGCCCTGGAAGCCGGCCGGGGCGTCGAGCACTACCCAGTCGTGCTCCTGGGGCAGGTTGACCAGCATCTGGTTGCCGGCGAAATAACCGGTGACGGAAGGCAGGGCCGGATCCCGGAAAGCCATCCAGCGCAGGGCGGATTGCTGCCGGTCCAGGTCGCAGAGGCTGACGTCGAGGTTCTGATTGGCGAAATACCCGGCCAGATTGGTTGCCAGGGTCGTCTTGCCCGCCCCGCCCTTGGGGTTTGCCACCATGACTGCACGCATTGACCTCACTCCCTTCAATAGTCGGTAAACTTGCGAACCCGCTGATTATAGGCGGACGGCATTGACCCCAGGTAAGGAGTTTTGATGGAACGCAGTTCCCCTGACGAACGGCACGGCATCCAGTCCATCGAGCTGGGCTTCCGGATCCTCAAGGTGCTGGCCCAGCATGGCCGGCCGATGATGCTCAAGGACCTGGCCGCCCAGGCGGGCATGGCGCCGGCCAAGGCGCACCGCTACCTGGTGAGCTTCCTGCGCATCGGCCTGGTGGAGCAGGACCGGCGCTCGGGCCGTTACGATCTGGGCGGCTGGTGCCTGGAGCTGGGACTGGCCGGGCTGGCCCGGCTCGACCCGGTGCGGCTGGCGGAGCCGATCCTGGAAGATCTGTGCGAACAGATCCACGAAACCGTGGCCCTGGCCGTGTGGGGCAACCGGGGGGCCACCATCGTGCGCTGGGCCGATGCGGGGGGAGCCATCACCGTCAACCTGCGTCCTGGCGCCGTGCTGCCCCTGACCAATTCCGCCACGGGCCGAGCCTTCGCCGCCTTCCACAAGGCCCCCGCCGTCAAGCAGATGCTGCAGCAGGAACTGCAGGAAAACGCCAGGGCCGCCAACGTGGCCGTGGGCACCCTGCGCGCCCAGCTGGAAAAGACCCTGGCCGAAATCCGCAGACGCGGCATTTCCCGGGCCAGCGGCAGCCTGACCCCGGGCATCAACGGCTTCAGCGCCCCGGTGTACGACCACAGCGGCGCCATGGTGGCCGCCATCACCACCCTGGGCTCGGTGGGCAACTTCGACAATGACTGGGACAGCCCCATCGCCGTGGCGGTGAAGGCGGCCGGCGAAGCCCTCTCCCTGCGCCTGGGAGCACACGCCGGCAGCGGGCCGGACTAGGCCAGACGCTCGGCCAGGCGGCCTCCCGCCTCACGCAGCAACTGTTCCGCCGCCCGCACGCCCCAGTAGTTGGCCTCCTCGAACAAGGACATGCCCGACATGTCCGCATGGGCCAGCCGCACGCGGCCCCAACCCCGGGCCAGGCGCGCCCGCCGCGCCCCATCCAGAAAGCCTGGCAGCGGCCGCGCCATGGCGTGGCCGTGGCGGAACACGTCAAGCCGGGTAGTCAGGCTGCGGATGTCCCGATGCGCCCGGCCCAGGTCGGAGAGGATGGCCTCGGCCCAGATTTCCCGCGGCGTATCCAGCAGGCGTTGCCGGGCGAGGCGCGGGTCTTCCCCGGACAGGGGCCGGTAATAGGTGAGCACCGTGGGGCCGGGCGGCGCCCTGCGGATCTGCTGGTGGGTGGCCACCACATAACCGAGGCCGGGACTGTCGTACAGCACGTTGTCCCAGGCCAGGGGGGTCCCGGCTCCTGCTTCGGGCGGCGCTGCCAGATGCAGGCTGGCCACCAGCCAGGGGGCATGGCTCAGCGGCGCGATGGCGGCCGCCAGATCCGGCGGCAGTTGTGGCGCCACCCGGGGCAGCAGGAACAGGGGCGCCGCCCAGATGACCTGGCGGGCCTGATAACGCAGGCTCCGGCCCTCGTTCTCGCTCCAGGCATCCACATGCACCCGTCCCTCCTCCTGACGCAGGCCATGAACGGCCAGGCCCGTGTGCAGCCGCCCGGGCAGGCGCTCCGCCAGACGCCGGACGATCCAGCCATTGCCTTCCGGCGCGGTGAGCACCGTGTCCCCGGCCCCCAGCCCCCCCTCTCCGGTGCGGCCGGCGAAGTAGTGGATGCCGGCCCAGGCGGATACCTGGCGGTAATCGGTGCCGTAATCGTCCCGGCAGGCGTAATTGAGGTACCAGTGCAGGGAGGGACTGTCGAAGCCCTCCGCCTTGAGCCAGTCGAACAGGGTGAGCCGGTCCAGGGCGGCCGTGCTGGCATCGGGGCGGGCATAGGCCAGGGGTAGGGCAAAGGTCCGGCCCCGGCTGTCGCCCAGGGCCTTGAAGTCGGCCATGCGGGCGAAGAAGCGGGCCATTTGTTCGCGCTCGCCCGCCGCCAGGCCCAGGTGGGGCACCAGGCCTTCCTGCCAGACGCCAAAGCGGTAGAGGCGCTCCTGGGGGCTGTGGCACAGATAAGCCTCGTCGTACTCGGGCTTGAGGGCCCATGGATCCCCCTTGAGCACACCCAGGTCGGCGAGCAAGGCCCGTACCGCCCGGGCTTCCGGATTGGGCAGGGGTAGATAATGGGCGCCCAGGGGATGGGCGCAGACCGGGCTACGGGCGTAGCGGGAGTTGCCCCCAGGGGAAGCCTCCAGCTCCAGCAGGGCAAAATCCTCGAAACCGGCCCGTTGCAGGCGCCAGGCGGCCGACAGGCCGGCAATGCCGGCACCGACGATCAGCACCTCCACCGGCCGGATTTCCGCCGCGGCGGGAAAATCCCCCTGGCCGAGCCGGTGCCCGAGGGCGAAGTTGCCGCCCTGCAGTTCGCCGGGCGGCAGGGACCGCGTGCCTTTGGCGCAGGCCGCCAGGGCCAGGGCGCCGGCCGCTCCGAGGAATTCCCGCCGCCGCATCAGCCGGCCCGTCGCACCGGACTGCCCCGCCCTGCTGCCTCAGCGCGCCGCACCATGCCACTCCTGCTCGAACAGGCGCACCAGGCTCTGCTCGTTGAGGCGGTTCGGCTCCACCGGCAGGCGCTCCATGTCGGCGGGGAAGCGGAACAGGTCCGCCGTGCCCGCCACGGTGAGAAAGCGCAAGCCTTCCGGGTAGGCCGTGGGCAGGCCCGGCGCCTCCCGGCCCGCCAGGACGTAGCCCCATTCGCCGAAACTGGGCACCAGGGCGTGGTAGGGGGCCGTCCTGAAGCCGGCGGCTTCGAGGGTGGCGACGATGGTCCAGTAGGAGCGGCGGGCGTAGTAGGGCGAGGTGGCCTGCACCACGATCCGGCCGCCCGGGGCCAGGTGCCGCGCCAGCAGCCGGTAAAAGCCGGTGGAGTAGAGCTTGCCCAGGGCGAAGTTGGAGGGATCGGGGAAATCCACCACCACGAAGTCGAAGGCCTCGCCGTTCTCTTCCAGCCAGATGGCCGCATCGGCATTGACCACCGTGACCCGGGAATCGTTGAGGGCATTGCCGTTCAACTGGGTGAGCAGGGGCGCCGTGGCAAACAGCCGGGTCATGGCCGGGTCCAGATCCACCAGGGTCACGGACTGGATCTGGGGATAGCGCAGGATTTCCCGCACCGCGAAGCCGTCGCCGCCCCCCAGCACCAGAATGCGCCGCGCCCCGGGCAGGGCCGCCAGGCCCGGATGTACCAGGGCCTCGTGGTAACGGTATTCATCCCGGGAGGAAAACTGCAGGTTCTGGTTGAGAAACAGGCGGATGTCATCCCGCCAGCGAGTCACCACGATGCGCTGGTAGGGCGAGCTTTCCATGTGGATCACTTCATCGGCGTAGAGCCAGCTCTCGGCCGTGTCGGACACCTGACCGGCCACGGCAAGCCCGCCCGCGAGCAGGGCGACGCTGGCCCCGGCAGCCAGATACAGGTCCCGGGAGCGGGGCAACTGCGCCCGAAACAGGTACAGGGCCCAGACTGCCACCCCCACATTGAGGAGGCCGAACAGGAGCCCCGTGCGCATCAGCCCCAGATACGGTGCCAGCAACAGGGGAAACAGTACGGAAACCGCCAGGGCCCCCAGGTAATCCACGGCCAGGACCCGGGACACCAGCTCCTTGAAAGCCACTTCCCGCTTCAGGATGCGCATCACCAGGGGGATCTCCAGCCCCACCAGGGTGCCCACCGCCAGCACCGAGAGGTAGAGCAGCACCCGGAACGGCCCCATCTGGGCGGCAAAGGCCAGGAACAGGCCCACCGCCGCAAAGCCGCCCAGCACCCCCACCAGCATTTCGATCTGGATGAAGCGGCGCACCAGATTGCCCCCCACGTAGCGGGACAGCCAGGAGCCCACGCCCATGGCGAACAGGTAGGCGCCGATGATGGTGGAGAACTGGGTGACCGAATCCCCGAGCAGGTAGCTGGCCAGGGCCGCCGCCACCAGTTCGTAGGCCAGCCCGCAGGAGGCGATGATGAAGACCGAGGCCAGCAGGGCGTGCTGCATCCTGGCCGGCGGCCGTACCTCTTCCGCCTCCGGGGTGAAGACTGTATCCGTCAAAATTTACCCATGAATGGCGGCAGCAACGATGATGGCAATCCCCAGGCACATGGCGGCAATGACGATGGCCAGGGGCTGGTTCTTGCGCTCGACGATTTCCCGCCACAACTCGTAGGGGGTGAGCTTGTCCACGGTGATGAAGGACACCCAGAACACCACCACCCCGAGGATCGAATAGAGCAGCGAATTGAAGAGCATCTTGAAGTTGATGAGTTCAGGCATGGAAAGCCTCCTTTATTTGTGGTGGATGCTGCGGACGCCGGAACCGCCCGTGCCGCGGCCCGAGGCCACATTGTCGAACAGGCTGTAGCCGTTGTACTGGGCCCAGCCGAAGCCGGCCAGGGCCACGATGGCCAGGAAGGCGTAGATGCGGCTCACGGAGCGCCCCCCTGAAGATCAATCATCATCGTCGCCCCCGCTCGCCTTGGGGTGATCGCTTTCGGCCCAGCGCTCCACCTCGAAGGCGAACACACGCCAGCGGGTAAACAGGGGAAAGGCCGCCAGAAAGAGGAACAGCAGGATGATGTTGCTCCAGCTCGACCCCCCCCTGCGGATGGTCAGCACGTCCTGGATGGGTCTGTCACGGCGCTCGTCCATCTCGTGCTCCAGCATCAGGCGCCAGGTCCCTGGCGGAACTTCCCGGAAAACCATTTCCCCCTCCGGCGCCCCCTCGCTCCAGCTTTCGCCACTGTCGGTGCCCCAGTAATAACTCAGCTCCTGACTGCCATGCCGGACCTCGCCGGTACTTTCATTCACCAGGGCCAGATGGAGGGCCACCCAGTCATTGGAAATATCCGCCCGATTCTCCACCACCAGGGTGGGCAGGGTTTCCCGGATGACGAAGGGCTTGCTCAGGAGCGGCTCCTCCGCCTGCTGCTGCAGCGTCAGACTTTCCCGCACATAGACATCTTCTTGCTCCATGGCCCAGAGGCCCAGCTGCAGCAACACGGCCAGCAGGAAGAAGATCCAGAAATTGCGGCACACCTGGCGGTGCCGTTCGCGCACCGGGGAAGGCTGGTTGGCATAGACCCCCCGGGGTTTGGGCAGTGATTTCAGCTTGAAGGCCTGCTCAATCTCCTCGGGTGGCACGTATTCGGACAGGCTCCAGCTCAGCTCCTTGTCCGTCGTCTCCCGGGTGAGCAGGTAGGGCGGTGCCACATAATCGTCCAGCTGCGCCACTTCCCCCACCTGCACGCGCCAGGTGAATTCGCCGATCACATATTCCACTTCCGCCTGATAGCGCTGGAAGTGCTCGAAACGATGCTCCCGGTAAGGAAAGGAGGATTCGGAAATGATGCGCCCCTTCTGGCGCAGCACCGGAGGAATGTCATCGAGCACATCGGCCACATTCCAGTGGCCATCGTACTCCGTCAGCCAACGGTAGCCGGGCTTGCCCACCCGGGCCAGCAGATACTCCCGCCAGGCGTAGCGACGCCCGTCAGCGGTCATGAAGCGCTGCATGTACCCCATGACCTCGAGCGGCTCGCCCCGGAAGGTACCGATGCTACCCAGCGGAATGCGGGGCTGGTTGAGGGTGCTGCCGGCCTGGAGGCGGGAGATCAGTTTTTCCGTTTCCGGATCGGTAACGGCACCGCACTGGCGGCAGCCCACCGCCAAAACGCCCTCGTGCCGCACCTCCAGCGACGCACCGCAACTGACACAGCGCAGGGCGCGGGCCTGGAGGGTCGGGCGGTCGGGAATGGGCATGCCTTCGCGCAGGTTGTTCCAGGCCAGGCTGGCAAAATCCACCACCTCGCCAAAGAACACCAGGGGCGGAAAGGCATCCCCCTCGCTGTAGTCGATGGTGGCCAGCCGTTTGCCGGCGCGCAGGTCCACCACCGGCGCCGGGTAGCCGGGCCCCACCTTGAAGGGCAGCTCCCCCTCCCCCGCCACGCACTCGGCCTGCTCCAGGTTGGTCACGGTCCAGGCGGTGTTGCCCAGCACCAGCTCGTCCCCGGGCTTGAGGCTGGCGAAGGGTGGAACCGGATCGGGCACCCATTCCAGGAAGGACAGGACATACTCGCCCGCCGCTTCGGAAAGCCAGCCGGTGCGCTGGTCGTCGAAGAGCAGGTGCCATTCGTTCCACCGCCCCTGCCCGTACTGCAACTGAATGCGGCCAACCACGGCGAAATGCACGCCCTGATGGCGGCCCTCGGCTCCGAGCTGCAGGGGCGAACGGTCCTCCACCAGGGCGGCCATTTTGCCCAGGTTCTCGACCTTCCCCTCCAGATTCAGCAAAGTGGTCTGGCAATACTCGCAGACCGCCAGGATGGAAGCAGCGGAACGAAACGGAACAGAGGCCCCGCAGGAGGGGCACTGGGCGGTACGGGCCATGAAGGGGGGCGGATCAGCTCAGTTTCTGCAGCAGTTCGGCCTTCTTGGCATCGAACTCGGCCTGGCTCAGGATGCCCTTGCCCACCAGGACATGCAGCTTTTCCAGGGTGGCCACCACTTCGTCGGCCGACACCGTGGCACCGGCCGGGGCCGCCGGGCTGGCGGCGGCGACCGGTGCCGCACCGGGCTGCATGGCGGTCATCATCGCCTGCCCCATGGCCTGGCCCAGGCTCATGCCCGCCCCCAGCCCGGCGCCGATGCCGGCCATGCCGCCCTCGTTCTGGGCAGCCAGGGGAATGGCGTTGGCGGTCTGGAACTGGGTGTAGCGACCCATGTCGCCGATCACGTTCATGCCGATGCGGGTATCCAGCATTTTCTGGATTTCCTCGGGCAGGGAGATGTTCTGCACCACCAGATTGTCCAGGGCCAGGCCATAGCCTGCGAACAGGGGACTGAGCTTCTCGCGCAGGGCCAGGCCAAACTCTTCCTGATTGGCGGCCATGTCCAGGAAGGCCACGCCGGATTCGCCGAACAGGTCGGCGATGTGCCCCACCACGGTATTCCTCAACTGGCTTTCGAGCTGCTCGGTGGTGTAGCGCTCCAGGGTGCCGGAAAGGGTGCTGTGGAACAGCTTCGGGTCCACCAGGTGATAGGAATAGATACCGAAGGCCCTGAGGCGCACGGCACCGAATTCCTTGTCCCGGAGGGTGATCGGGTTGGGCGTTCCCCACTTGCGATCGAGCCGCTGGCGGGTGCTGAAGAAATAGACATCGGACTTGAAGGGGGACTCGAACAGCTTGTCCCAGTTCTTCAGGTAGGTCAGCACCGGCAGGGTCTGGGTGGTGAGCTTGTACATGCCGGGGCCGAACACGTCGGCCACCTGGCCTTCGTTCACGAACACCGCCAGCTGGGATTCCCGCACCGTCAGGCTGGCCCCGTACTGGATTTCGAAATCCTGCATCGGATAGCGCCAGGCGACGGTTTCACCATCCTCCTCGGTCCAGTGGATGATGTCGATGAACTGTTTCTTGATGAAATCCATCAGCGCCATGGCTTTTCCCCTTCAGCAAGCCCCCGGCGGGGCAGGGGGGCATCATAAAACCGCGGCATGAAATCTGTCCATGCCGGAACGGCCCGCCTGCGCAGCGGTACATGCGCATCCGGGACGGCTCTTTTATACTTGCACCCATCACTTTCGTCAGCCGCCACCATGTCCAACCCCCTCGCGCTTCTCAAGGCCATCCGTGCCGGCCGGCTCGAAGAGGTCCGCGCCCTGCTCGCGGCCGGCACCCCGCCGGAATTCGATGACGGCCAGGGCGACCCGGGCCTGCCGTTGGGCATGGCCTGCTTCATGGGCTTCAACGACATCGCCCGGGAATTGATCGAACGGGGCGCCCGGGTCAACCGGCCGGACAATCGCCAGCCCACCTCACCCCTCGCCATGGCGATCAAGGGGAAAAAACCCCAGACCGTGCAACTGCTGCTGGAGATGGGCGCCGACCTGCCGGACGGCATGGAGACCGGCCTGACCGGGCCCGAAGTGATGATGGCCCAGCTCAAGGCCATCCGGAACGGCTACAGCCAGCCCAAGACCCGGGAAGAGGCCACCCAGGCCGAAAACTACGAGGAAATCCAGGTATCCGGCTACAGCGGCCTGGATACCCAGGTGCTGGAAGCCGACGTGATCCGGGCCGCCCAGGAAATGGCCCTGAAACACAAACCCTGACCCGGGGCCGGCTCCCGCGGCAACCGGCCCGCCCGGCGGATCAGCAGCCGTGCTTGTTGTACTTGCCGTGCTTGTGGTGCCCCTTCTTCTTGCCGTTGCAGCTGGGGTGGTCGTTGTAGCCGTGGTAATCGCCGCGCCGGCCGCCGGTACGGTACTGGCGGCCGGACCCGCCATCCCCGGAATTGCCCACGGCCTCGCCCAGGGCAGCCCCGGCTCCCGCGCCCACCCCGGCGCCGACGATGGCCCCGGTACCCCCCC
>DDKS01000045.1 GCA_002340095.1 Betaproteobacteria bacterium UBA2592 | reverse complement strand
GCGACCCCGTCCCCTACTCGATTGGAGAGCCCTGGCCTGATGCAGCCCTTGCTACCCCTGCTGTTCGTCTTTCTCTGGAGCACCGGTTTCATCGGCGCCAAGTTCGGTCTGCCCTACGCCGAGCCGCTGACCTTCCTGCTCTGGCGCTATGGGCTGGTGGTGGTCCTGATGCTGCTGATCGTGTTCCTGACCCGCGCCCCCTGGCCGCAAGCGCCGCGCCAGTGGCTGCACATCGGCGTCACCGGGGTGCTGGTCCACGGTTTTTACCTGGGTGGGGTGTTCATGGCCATTCACCACGGTCTGCCGGCCGGACTGACGGCCCTGGTGGTGGGCCTGCAGCCTCTGCTCACGGCCCTGGCGGCCGGCTGGTGGCTGGGGGAGCGGGTATTGCCCCGCCAGTGGCTGGGGCTGGGTCTGGGCTTCATCGGCGTCGGCCTGGTGGTGTCCGGCAAGCTCGCGGGCGGCGCGGCGGTGACGGGCATGTTCCTGCCAGCCCTGGTGGCCCTGGCCGGCATTACGCTGGGTACCTTGTACCAGAAGCGTTTCTGCGCCCGCTTCGATCTGCGCACCGGCGCGGTGATCCAGTTCGTGCCGGCGGCCCTGGGCACCTTGCCGGTGGCCCTGGCGACTGAAACCATGGTGGTGGACTGGCAGGGCGAGTTCGTCTTTGCCCTCATGTGGCTGGTACTGGTGCTTTCCATCGGCGCCATCAGTCTGCTCAACCTCTTGATCCGCCAGGGCAGCGCCGTGCATGTGGCCCGGCTCTTCTACCTGACCCCGCCCACCACGGCCCTGATCGCCTGGGGCCTGTTCGGCGAAACCCTGCCGCCCCTGGCCCTGGCCGGCATGGGGCTGGCGGCAGCGGGTGTTTATCTGGCCAGGGGCAAGGCATGACAAGGATTCTGGGCATCGACCCGGGCTTGCGGGTGACCGGCTTCGGGGTGATCGAGCAGGAAGGCAGCCAGCTCCATTACGTGGCGAGCGGCTGCATCCGCTCGAACGACCAGGAAACCTTGCCCCAGCGCATTGCCACCTTGTTCAAGGGCATCAGCGAGGTGGTCGCCACCTACCGGCCCGACGAGGCGGCAGTGGAGATCGTGTTTGTCAACGTCAATCCCCAGTCCACCCTGCTCCTTGGCCAAGCCCGCGGCGCCGCCCTGTCGGCCTTGGTGCACGGGGGACTGCCGGTGGCGGAATACACGGCCCTGCAGGTGAAGCAGGCGGTGGTGGGGCATGGCAAGGCGGCCAAGGAGCAGGTGCAGCACATGGTGGTGCGGCTCCTCAATCTGCCCGGCACCCCGGCGGCGGATGCGGCGGATGCCCTGGCCTGCGCCATCTGTCACGCCCACGGCGGCCTGGGCGGTCTGGGAAGACGCGGGGGCGGCAGCGCGTATCGCGTCCGTAACGGCCGCCTGATAGGATGATGCCATGCAACCCGCCGAACCTACCCTGAGCAGTTTTGCCAATCCCGTCGCCAAGTACATCGCCGCGACCCGTCCCGCTTTTCTCAGCGTCACCCTGGTGGCCTGCCTGATCGGCCTGGCCTCGGCCCGCTTCAGCGGTTTCCCGGTGGCCATCGACAAGGGGCTGCTGACCCTGTTCTTCGCCCTGGTGGCCCATGCCGGGGTGAACGTAATCAACGATTACTACGATGCGCTGAACGGCTCCGATGCCGCCAACAGTGAACGCCTGTTTCCCTTCACCGGCGGCAGCCGCTTCATCCAGAACGGGGTGTTGAGCGCCCGGGCCACGGCCTGGTTTGGCTATGGCCTGCTGTTGGCCGTGATTCCCGCCGGCCTGTGGCTGATGCAGGTTTCCAGCCCCGACCTGTTCTGGGTGGGCCTTGGGGGGTTGCTGGTGGGCTGGGCCTATTCGGCGCCACCCTTGAAGCTCATGTCCCGGGGACTGGGAGAGCTGGCCATCGTGGCGGGCTGGCTGCTGGTGGTGGCCGGCACCGATCTGGTCCAGCGCGGCAGCCTCGCCCTGCAGCCCTGGCTGGTGGGGTTGCCCTATGCGCTCCTGGTGGCCAACATCCTGTTCATCAACCAGTTTCCCGACCACAAGGCCGATGCCCTGGCGGGCAAGCGCACCCTGGTGGTGCGTCTGGGACCGGAGGAGGCCAGATGGGGTTATCTGGCCATTGCCACCCTGGCCTACGGCCTGCTGCTGTTCCTGGTGGTGAAAAGCCTGCTCCCCATTTATGTGGCGGCGGGGGCGTTTGCCCTGCCGCTTTCCTTCAAGGCGGCGCGGCAACTGCTGGCCCATGCCAGCCAGCCCGCCGCCCTGGTGCCGGCCATCAAGCTTTCCATTCTGGCCGCCAACTTGAGCGGGCTCCTGCTTGCCGCCGGTCTTTACTTCTCGGTGCAATCCCCATGATCGGACGTCTTTCCGGCCGTCTGGCCGAAAAAAACCCCCCTCAACTCCTGATCGATGTGGGGGGGGTGGGATACGAAGTGGATGTGCCCATGAGCACTTTCTACAACCTGCCTCCCCTGGGGGAAACCGTGACCCTGCTGATCCATCATGTGGTGCGGGAGGACGGCCATTTCCTCTACGGTTTTGCCACGGCGGACGAGCGGGCGGCCTTCCGCCAGTTGCTGAAGATTTCCGGAGTGGGGGCCCGCATCGCCCTGGCGGTGCTCTCCGGTCTGTCGGTCAACGATCTGGCCAGCGCCGTGGCACGCCAGGAGGCGGGCTGGCTTACCAAGGTGCCCGGCATCGGCAAGAAGACCGCCGAGCGCCTGCTGCTCGAACTCAAGGGCAAGCTGCCCACCGCTCCGGGCGGCGGGGTGGCTACATCCGGTGTGGTGCCGGCCGGGGACGGGGAGGATGTGCTCCATGCCCTGCTGGCCCTGGGTTACAACGAGAAGGAAGCCCTGGCCGCCCTGAAGACCCTGCCTGCCGGGTTGTCCACCTCTGACGGCATCCGTCAGGCCCTGAAGATTCTGGCCAAGTTCTGAGGTAGACCATGCATTACAGCCCCAAGACCCTGGCCCGCATCAGTCTGATCGCCCTGCTCATCCTGGGGTGTCTGTACGTGCTTTATCCCTTCCTGGCGGCCGTCCTGTTTGCTGCCGTGGTCTGCATCACCACCTGGCCTGCTTATGCCTGGCTCCATGGGCGGCTTGGTGGGCGTGACATCCTGGCCGCTTCCCTGATGACGGTGCTGCTCATCCTGGGGATGGTGGTGCCGACCATTTTCCTGGCGGCCGGCCTGGGGGATGCGGTGCATCTGCTGGTGGAAAAAATCCGGCCCTGGCTCCATGGTGGCATCGGCGAGCCCCCGGCTTGGCTGGTGGGCCTGCCGGTGGTGGGCGAACAGATCGTCGCGTACTGGCACCGGCTCGCCGAGAGCCGCGAGGAACTGATGAACTTGCTGCGCCAGGCCTATGAGCCAGTCCGGACCATGGCCTTCTCCAGTATTGGTCTGGTGGGCAATGGCATCCTGCAACTGGTGCTGGTGATCTTCATCGGCTTCTTCCTCTACCGGGATGGGGAGGCCATCGCCAATCGCCTGGGGGATGCGGCCCGGCGCCTGGGCGGCGACCTGGGGGTGGAGATGCTGCAGTTGTCGCGCAACACGGTCACCGGAGTCATGATCGGCATCGTGGGGACAGCCATGGCCCAGGCCGTGGTGGCCCTGCTGGGTTTCTGGATTGCCGGGGTGCCCGGTGCCATCCTGCTGGCTTCCGCGACTTTCTTCTTGTCGATGATACCCGTCGGGCCGCCGCTGATCTGGGGTGGCGCCGCCTTCTGGCTTTACGATCAAGGGGAAATGGGCTGGGCCATCTTCATGGCGATCTACGGCCTGGTGGTGATCAGCAGCGTGGATAATTTCGTCAAGCCCATTCTCATTTCCCGCAGCGCCAGTCTGCCCATCCTGCTGATTGCCCTGGGCGTTTTCGGCGGCATCCTGGCCTTCGGCTTCATCGGCATCTTCCTCGGCCCTACCTTGCTGGCCCTGGCCCATGTGTTGTTCATGCGCTGGATGCATCAACCGGACCTGGACGATAACTGAGGGATAACACCTGAGCCTGCCATGATCGAAACTGACAATCTGACCCCTTTGCCCGGCGCTGACCGGCTCATTGCCCCCCAGTCCAGATCCGCCCAGGAAGAAGCCCTGGAGCGGGCCCTGCGTCCCAAGCGCCTGGCCGACTACACGGGCCAGCAGAAGATCCGCGAACAACTGGAAATCTTCATCCAGGCAGCCCGGAACCGGGGCGAATCCCTCGATCACGTGCTGCTCTTTGGACCTCCGGGCCTGGGCAAGACGACGCTCGCCCACATCCTGGCCCAGGAAATGGGGGTGAACCTGCGCCAGACCTCGGGTCCGGTGCTGGAGCGGGCGGGGGACCTGGCGGCCCTGCTCACCAACCTGGAACCCCACGACATCCTGTTCATCGACGAAATCCACCGCCTCTCCCCGGTGGTGGAGGAAATCCTCTACCCGGCCATGGAGGATTACCAGATCGACATCATGATCGGCGAGGGCCCGGCGGCCCGCTCGGTGAAGCTGGACCTGCCGCCCTTCACCCTGGTGGGCGCCACCACCCGGGCCGGGATGCTCACCAACCCCCTGCGCGACCGCTTCGGCATCGTCGCCCGGCTGGAGTTCTACACCCCGGCGGAACTGCAGCAGATCGTCAGCCGCTCGGCCCACCTGCTCAACGCCCCCCTGGACCCGGAGGGGGCCCTGGAAATCGCGCGTCGCTCCCGGGGCACGCCCCGGATCGCCAACCGGCTGCTGCGCCGGGTGCGCGACTACGCCGAGGTGAAGGCCGATGGCCGCATCACCCGGGCCACGGCCGATGCCGCCCTGACCCTGCTCGACGTGGATCCCGTCGGCCTCGACCTGATGGACAAGAAGCTCATTGTGGCCATCATCGACAAGTTTGGTGGTGGTCCGGTGGGGGTGGACAACCTCGCTGCCGCGATTGGCGAATCCCGAGACACCATCGAGGACGTACTCGAACCCTATCTTATCCAGCAAGGCTATCTGCAGCGCACCCTGCGTGGTCGCATCGCCACTCCCGCCATTTACCGGCACCTGGGCTTGGAAGGTGGCGGACGGCAAGTGCGCCCCGAAGCAGGGCTAACCCCGGAGTTGTGGGATACGGTCGAACCTCCTTGCGACCGTTGAGCCCATGGCCCCCATGTCCTGTCAAGGCTGGCGTGTGAGATATTCCCGTTCGGTGATGAGTTGGGCCCAGGCCAGGGGGCTGATGCTGCTATCGGCAAAGATGCCGGCCGCCAGGGTGGCGACTGCCGTCAGTAGCGGTGGCAGGAGCAGTAGCCAGCCGGTTTCGCGCCAGCCCCGGGCGGGAATGTGTTCATGGGGCCAGGTTTTTGCCTCTTTGAACCAGGCACGCCAGAGGATGGGCAGGAAGTAAGCGGCATTGAGCAGGCTGGAGGTCCACAGCACCCAGACTGCCCAGGGGCTGCCGGCTGCTTCCGCCCCGTCCATCAGCCAGGCCTTGCTGATGGCCCCGGCCGTGAAAGGGGCGCCCATCATGCCCAGGGCGGCGATGGAAAAGGCCAGGGTGGTGAGCGGCATGCGCCGTCCGGCCCCGTTCATCTCGCTCACCTTGTGGATGCCCAGAGTTTCCGCGTAGTTGCCGGCGCAGAAGAACAGGGTGATCTTCATGATGCCCTGGTGCACCAGCCCGCCCACGGTGGCAACGGGACCGAACAGGGCCAGGCCCAGGGCGATGTAGGCAACCTGACTGACCGTGGAAAAGGCCAGCCGCTTCTTCAGGTCGTCCTGGAACAGGGCACGCAGGCTGCCCCAGAGGATGGTGATGGCCGCCACCAGGGCCAGGGGCAGCAGCAGGTTCAAGGACTGGGCAAACTCCACCCCATAGACTTCATAGACCACCCGGGCGATGCCGAAGGCGCCCGCCTTGACCACGGCCACCGCATGCAGCAGGGCCGAGACCGGGGCAGGGGCCACCATGGCCTGGGGCAGCCAGCCATGCAGGGGCACCAGGGCCGCCTTGACGCCGATGCCGGCGATCAGGAGCAGGAAGATCAGCTTCAGCGAGCCCGTGTGTTCCGCCCCCAGGCTGGCCACGATGCCCGCGTGGGCGAACTCGGTGTGACCCAGCAGGTGATGCAGCCAGACGATGCCGGCCAGGAGCAGGGCGCCGCCAAAGAGGGTGTAACGCAGGTAGACCGTGCCCCCCTGCATGGCCTTGTCGGTGCCCCGGTGCACCACCAGGGGGAAGGTGGACAGGGTCAGCAGTTCATAGAAGATGAAGAAGGTAAACAGGTTGCCGGCCATGGCGATGCCCATGGTGGCCGTGACGCACAGGCTGAAGAAGCCGAAGAAGCGGCTCCGGTGTGGCGCCCCTTCGAGGTAGCCGATGGCGTAGAGGGTGGTGAGCAGCCAGAGGATGGCCGACAGGGTGATGAACAGGAGGCCCAGGGCGTCTGCCTTCAGGGCCAGTTCCAGGCCGGGCAGGACCACGTGGCGGAAGGTGTAGGTTTGGTCCTGGTATACCCCGGCCAGGAGGACGATTACCAGCCCGAGTTTGGAGAAGGCGCCGAGCAGATTCAAGGTGGTGCGCAGGGCCACCTGCTGTTCCGGCAGGATGAAGATCACCAGGCCGGGCAGGAAGGAGGAGGCCAGCACGGCCAGCAGCAGGGCTTCGTTGGTGCTCATCCGGCCCACCCCACATGCAGGAGCTGCATCAGTTCCACTCCGCGCAGACCCAGCAGGACGCTGGCGCTGGCCAGGGCGAAAGCCGCCCATTCCAGGCTGCGGGGCACCGGCTGCAAGCTGCTTTCAGGTGCCGTGAGCAGGAAGGCCTGGCGCAGCACCCGGAACACATATACGGCGGCGAGCAAGCCCCCGGCCAGGGCCACCAGGGCGATCAGCCAGCAGTCCTGGCCCAGGGCGGCTTCGATCAGCTGCCATTTGGCCAGGAACCCAGCCGAGGGGGGCAAGCCCATCAGGGTCACTCCGGCCAGGCCGAAAGCGAACAGGGTCAGAGGCAGTTTCTGGGCGGCCCCGGCCAGCCCGGCAATGGTGTCCTGGCCGGTGGCCTTGATCAGCACCCCGGCGGCGGCGAACATGGCGGCCTTGGCCAGGCCGTGGGCAAAAGCTTGCATGATGCCGGCTTGAAGCCCGCCCAGGGCGCCGAGCAGGGGAAAGATCAGGAACAGGTAGCCCAGTTGGGCGACGGTCGAATAGGCAATCATCATTTTCAGGCGCAGGGCCCGGATTGCCTTCCAGGAGCCCCAGAAGATGGCCGCCGTACCAAGCAGGGCCGGCAGCCAGGGCAGCAGGGGATGCAGGGCGGAGAGCGGTGCCAGGGGGCCCAGCCAGAGACGCAGGATCAGGTAGAAGGAGGCCTTCACCACCAGGGCCGAGAGCAGGGCCGACACCGGGGCGGCAGCGCCGCCGTGGGCCGGGGGCAGCCAGAAGTGGAAGGGGAACAGGGCGGTTTTCAGCATCAGCCCAAGCAGCATCAATCCTCCGGCCAGCCCG
This sequence comes from Betaproteobacteria bacterium UBA2592, assembly GCA_002340095.1. Taxonomy (GTDB): domain Bacteria; phylum Pseudomonadota; class Gammaproteobacteria; order Burkholderiales; family Rhodocyclaceae; genus Azovibrio. The sequence goes on along the minus strand of DDKS01000045.1, from coordinate 2,868 downwards.
ACCAGGGTCGGGGCATGGGCGGCCACCAGGGGTTCCAGGGTGGTGATGGAGACGCTGCCGTAACTGCCGTAGATCAGCGCCACCCCGAGCAGGTAGGCCCCGGAGCCCAGCAAGGTGGCGAACAGGTAGCGCAGCGCCGCCGCGATCTGCCCGGCACCACCGCCCATGGCCACCAGCCCGACGGCAGCGAGCCCTACCAGCTCCAGGGTCACATACACATTGAAGAGGTCGGCGGAGAGAAACAGCCCGTTCAGGCCAGCCAGCAAGAGGCCGAACAGGGGCCAGAAATGCCGGGCTTCCGGCGCCCCGGGGCGGAAGTAGGCGCGGGCATAAACAGCCAGGGGCAGGGCCACCGCCTGGGTGAGCAGCAGCATTGCCGTGGCCAGGCCATCGGCCATCAGGTCGATGCCGAGCGGTGCGCCCCAGCCGCCGACCGGGTGGGTGGCTGGCCCATCCGCCAACACCTGGTGGGTGAGTTGCAGGCAAAACAGGAATTGCAGGCTCAGGGTGACGATGGCCGGAGCCGCGCCCCGGCCCGGTCCGAGCAGAAAGGCGGCGATGCCCCAGGCCAGGGGCAGCAGGATCAGGCCGGGCAGGGGATCTAAAAGCGCCTCAGTCATGTTCGACATCCGGCAGTTCCAGTCTGCCGGTCAGGGCATAGAGGCGCCGGGTCAGGGCCAGGGCCAGGGCCGTGGCCGCCACTGCCACCACGATGCCGGTCAGCACCATGGCCTGGGGCACCGGGTCGGCCACATCCTGGCGCTGGGCCAGACCTACCAGAATCAAAAAAGCGCCGCTGCCCATCAGGTTGAAGGCGAGGATGCGGCGCAGCAGGTGCCGCTGCACGAGCAAACCCGCCACCCCCATCGGGAACAGGGCGGCTCCGACCAGGGCGAACAGCAGGCCGGTACTCATGGGGCGCCTTCCGTGTCGCGGGAGAGAAACAGGAACAGCCCGGCCAGGAGCAGACCCAGGGAAAGGGTCAGCGCAAATTCGATGCACAGGATCAACAGCCCCGCCCAGGCCGGCGGGTATTGCAGCAGGTGGCCCTGGAGCAGCAGGGCGGCTGCCACAGCAAGGAACACCAGAAAGCCGGCGGCCAGTCCCCAGCGCAGGCGAGCCCCGGGCTGGGGCCAGCCCGCCAACAGGCCGGTCAGGTGCAGCAGAACCAGGGCGGCTGCCAGGACGGATCCGGCCTGAAAGGCGCCACCGGGGCGAAAGGCGCCCGCCCAAAGCAGGAAGGTGGCAGTCACCAGCATCAGTGGCACAGCCAGGCGGGCCAGGGTTTGCAGCACGGGGGCGGCCGGGGTCGGTCGGCCGGTCTGGCTGTCCGGGATTACGGCCAGGATAGCGAACAACGCCAGGAGCAGTACCGCGACCTCCAGCAGGGTGTCGTAGCCCCGGTAATTGAGCAGCACCGCCGTGACGGGATGGGCAACCCCGCTCGCCTCGAGATGGGCTGCCACGGCCGGCCGCAGGTCTACCGGGGCGGGGTCGAGGTCGAGCATGGCGCTGCCCAGCACCAGCGCGAAGACCAGCGCGGCAAGCTGGATGGCGATTTTTTTCATCGATTCACCTGTGCATCGCTACCCTGTTTGAGGGCACGGTAGGCATCCAGGAGCAGGGCGCCGGTGAGCCCGGCTCCGATGGCGGCCTCGGCCAGCCCGATGTCGGGGGCGGACAGCCGTGCCCAGGCCAGGGTGAGTAGCAGACCGAAGGTGATGAAGAGGAGGATGGCCCGGTCCAGTCTCGCGCTACTCAGGCTTTGCCAGGCACTCCAGAGCAAGCCGGCGGCGAGCAGGAGATCGAAGGCCAGGGCGGCGCTCATGGCGCCTCCTTTTTCCAGGGCCGAATGCCAAGCGACTCGGCCCGGTGGGCGATGGCATAACCGACTCCGGCACTGGCAGCCAGCGCCAGGGGCCAGATCAACAATAGCTTCAAGGCACTGGCCAAGGTATCGGCCTGAAACGAAAGGCCCAGCAGGATGCAGCCGAGGCCCAGATTGTCCGCCTTGGCCAGGGCATGCAGACGGCTGTAGATGTCGGGAAAGCGCAGCAGGCCCAGGGTGCCGGCAAAGTAGAAGAAGGCGCCCAGACAGAGCATCAGGGTGCTCAAGGCTTCAATCATGGTCGCCCTCCCGGTTGTTCCAGGCCCGGCGGGCGAAGGCAATTCCGCTGATCGCGGCCAGGAGCGCCAGCACCAGGGCAATGTCCACCAGGGCGGGGCCCGCTCCACTGTATGCCAGCAGGACCAGGATGCCGACTCCCGTACTGCCGAACAAGAGGGCCACGAGCATCGGGTCGGCAGGATTCGGGCGCCCCAGGACGGTCCACAAGGCGGGCATCAGGTTGGCGAGCAGGAACAGGGCCAGGGGGAATTCGAAGCCGGTCATGACGGCACTCCGAAAATCGGGCGGATACGGTCTTCCAGGGCGCGGATCTCCGCTTCCACCGGCAAACGCGCATCCAGGGTGTGCAAACGCAACCGATTGCCGGTTAGCGATACCCCGAGCGTGCCAGGCATCAGACCGATGGCATTGACCAAAAGCAGCGCCGGGGGGCCGACGGGCAGCGCAAGTTCCAGATCGAGCATGGCCGGATTCAAGGACTTCGGCCCCCGGAAGGCCAGACGGGTGACTTGCAGCCCGGCCAGGAGGGAGTTCCAGACGAAATGCAGGAGGAAGCCGAGCAACGGGCCAATGCGGATCCTGCCGGTTCCCGGGGGCAGCAGGTAGAGGCTGGCCGTCAGTGCCGCGAGGATGGCGACGAGGCCAAGCCCGCTGCCACCCGGCAGATTCTCGCTGACGATCCACCACAACAGGAGCAGCCAGACAGTGCGCTGGAAGATGAGCCAGGGCAATCGCACGAA
>DDKS01000042.1 GCA_002340095.1 Betaproteobacteria bacterium UBA2592 | reverse complement strand
ACGTCATGACCACCGCCTCGAAAATTCACAGAAAAGGGGTTGCACAACCATCAGGACGAGGTAGGTTGGCAGATGCATATGGGTAAGATGCCTAACGTGGAGGTCACCGGCGCTGCGCGGCTTTATCGCGCAGCGTCCGGTGGACCGCAGGGTTAGGAGATGGTTGTAGTGGGTGCATTGGTTGTTCCGCTACATGCCAAAGCCAAAGTTCAAGCATCACAACGACAGCGAACATAGCAGCCCGAAAAAGCTCGACTGGCACCATGTATGCACTTACAACTGCTATGAGTGTGCCGCTGGCCCAAATAGCGATTTCTGCCCAGCGATTTTTGTATGCAGCGTAGATCGCAGGAGCAAGCCCCAACAACGAGACAGCTAGGACAATTGAGAGTGCTAGAACGCTCAATGCGATCTCCTAACGTTGAAGGTGAGGGGCGCGGAGCGAGCGGGCGAAGCCCGCTTGCGGAGCGTCCCTCTCGACCGAAATGTTAGAAGCCATTTGACACCCTGTGGAACAGAACGCCAAGCGCAAGACCGGCAAGCAAAAAACCGTAAGCAAACACCAGCGTTTTTGCATGCACCTCGGCGCGCAGCACCTTTTTGTTCCAGACCAACACTGGAATGGTCGTGAGGAGCAGGCCAACGGCGGACCGCAAGTACGAACCGGTGAAGGCGGTAAAAAGGCCACCCCAAACAAAACCAATGAACATCAGGCCAAGAGCGGCCACTGGCCAACTGACAGGCTGAGCCTTTGTTGGCCTTTTTTCAGTTAGTCCGAGACCCTCTTCGTTACGAGCGTGCCAGTAGGTGCCGAAGGTCAGGCCAATAATGGCAGTTGCAATGCCCGCAGTGGCGTCAAAGAACGGTACGGTGCGAGCGAGGAGGATGGCCAGCACAACGGAAAGGAAAAAAGGAACTGCAATCCGCCAGAACAGGACTGCACCGATTACCAGTTCAACGAGCTGCCACATGGCTTCTAACGTTTGAATTAACCCGCCGCCGGAGCGCGAAGCGCGGAGGGAACCAAAAAGCGCAGCTTTTTGGCGGTCGGGTTGAATGGAATGTTAGAGATCATTGTCATTTCTTCGGGCATACATACTTGGCTGACAAGGCGTCAGTTATGTTTTTAACTGTAAGCGCTGCTTCAGGTGCAATGCCTTTTGTCTTGTTATAGGTTCCAATTGTTTGGATGACTTCAAGTAGTGGAACATTCTTGGTACACATTGAAGCACCCTCGGCCGATTCCCGAACTGCAGTTATAAAGCCAACGCGGTACCCATACCAGTATTCCTTTTCGCGGCCAGCCGAATCATCGTGAGCATATGAACTGGCGCCGACAAGCAAGAGCATCAACGCTTGCACAATGGTGAGTAATACGGAGAGTTTCATGATCTCTAACGTGCAGTATACACCTTGGCAGGTGTATACTCGGTTTGTGATAGGTGTATAACAACCGCGTTTTCTTTATAAGTCATTGTTCAACATATGAACGATTCAGATATTGGGGCTCAAGATGCACCGCCTCCTCCCCGCTTGCTGGACCAGGTGCGCGAGCGGCTTCGGTTCAAGCACTACAGCATAAGGACCGAGCATCAGTATGTCCAGTGGGTGCGGCGTTTCATACTTTTCCATGGCAAAAGGCATCCGGCGGAGATGGGGGCGAAGGAGGTTGAGGCGTTTTTGACGCATTTGGCGGTGCAGGGGCAGGTGGCGGCTGCAACCCAGAATCAGGCGCTTTCGGCTTTGTTGTTCCTGTACCGGGAGGTGCTGGGCCAGGATTTGCCCTGGCTAGATCAGGTGGTGCGGGCGAAGCGGCCGGCCCGTTTGCCGGTGGTGCTTTCCCGGCAGGAGGTGGGTCGGGTGTTGGAGCACATGGATGGGGTGTATGGCCTGATGGCGCGGCTACTCTATGGGACGGGGATGCGCTTGATGGAGTGTGTGCGACTGCGGGTGAAGGATGTGGATTTCGAGCGGGGCGAGATTCTGGTGCGGGATGGCAAGGGGGCGAAGGATCGGGTGACCATGTTGCCGCTTTCCCTGGTGCCCTTGTTGCAGGCCCATTTGCAGAAGCGGCGGCGGGTGTATGAGCTGGATCGTGAACAGGGGATGGCCACGGTTTATCTGCCGGATGCGCTGGAGCGCAAGTATCCGAATGCGGCGGCGGAATGGGGGTGGCAGTATATTTTTGTGGCGGGCAGTTATTCGGTGGACCCGCGCAGTGGGCAAAAGAGGCGGCATCATCTGGATGAAAAGCTGTTGCAGCGGGCCATGAAGCGGGCGGTGCAGGCGGCGGGCATTGCCAAGCTGGCAACGCCCCACACCTTGCGCCATTCTTTTGCCACCCATCTGCTCGAAAGCGGTTACGACATTCGTACCGTGCAGGAGCTGTTGGGCCACAAGGATGTGGCGACGACCATGATTTATACCCATGTGCTCAATAAGGGCGGGCGTGGGGTGGTGAGCCCGCTGGACGGCCTGTGATTCAGGCCGGGGCGTTTGTTTGAGGGGGTGGCAGGGCGGTTTCTGGCCCCCGCCATTGCAGGCAGAGCAGGGTCAGGTCGTCGGCGGGTGGGGCGCCGGCTTCAAAATCCCGTACCGCATGTCTGATCTTTTCCACCAGGGCGGCGGGCGTGCCGGCCGGGAGGGGTTCCTGCAGCAGTTTTTCCAATCGGTCGTTGCCAAACCAGGTATGGCCGTTGCTGGCTTCGGTGACGCCGTCGGTGGTCAGTAGCAGCCGGTCGCCGGGTTCCAGGGTGAGTTGGGCGTGGCCGTAGGGAAAGCCTTCGCAGGCGCACAGGGGCGGGCCGCTGGTCTGGGCGACGGGGATGCGTTGCACGCTCTGGCCGCGCAGCAGCCAGGGGGCGTCGTGTCCGGCGCAGACGTAGTCCATGATGCCGGTTTCCACATTCACCACGGCGATGAAGCTGGTGACGAAGAGCATTTCCCGGTTGTCGCGGGAGAGGGCGGCGTCGAGTTCGGCCACGGCGGCGGCGAGGTTGTCCGGGTGCTGGCGCAGCAGGGCGCCGGCCACGGATTTGGACATGGCCATGAACAGGCTGGCGGGCAGGCCTTTGCCGGAGACGTCGCCGATGGCGAGGCAGAGGTGGTCCGGGTCGAGCATGAAGCAGTCGAAGTAGTCGCCTCCCACTTCTCGGGCGGGTTCCAGGTGGGCGGCCAGTGCAAAGCGGGTTTCGCCGGCGAAGCCTTGGGTGGGGTCGGGCAGCAGGCCCATCTGGATGCGGCGGGCGGCGTCGAGTTCGCCGGCGACCCGGGCGGCGGCTTCGCGGCTGGCTTGCAGGGCTTGTTCGGCGAGGCGGCGTTGCTGGTCGGCTTCGACGAGGGTGTTGCCGATGAGGATGAAGAAGATGGGGTTGAGCAGGGCGATGAGGGTGGCGGAGTCGAACAACAGCCGACCGAGGTGGAAGGCGGTGTAGCCGATGAGGAGGAGCAGGATGGCGGAGCCGAGGCCGAGTTTGACGGCCAGGGTGGGGCGCAGGCGGGGGACGGCGGCGATCAGGCCCAGACCGAGGCTGACGAGCAGTGCTCCTTCGGCCAGGCGCAGCCAGAGGGGGCGGGTGAGGGCTGCGCCGCTGAGCAGGCTTTCGAGCACTTGGGCGTGGATGTCCACGCCGGGCACTTTTTCACCCAGGGGGGTGACGACCCGGTCCTGCAGGCCGGTGCCGTCAAAGCCGAGCAGCACGAAGCGTTGCCGGAAGTTTTCCGGGGGGATGCGGCCTTCGAGCACGTCTACGGCGGAGAGGTAGCGGTCGGGCTGGAAGGAGCCGAAGTGCAGGATGAGGTTGCCGTCGGCCTGGGTGGGCAGGGTGTATTCGTCCACGCCGACCCGGGTGATGCGGCCGTTGTGGATGTCGGCCTGGACGGCGGGGGCGTTCAGGGCCACCCGCAGCATTTCGGGCCCCAGGGATGCGACGGGCAGCCCGGCCACCCGGGCCATGAGGGGCACCCGGCGCAGGATGCCGCGTTCCGGGTCGAGCAGGGCCGGGTCTGCCGGAGCGTTGAGCAGGGCCTGGCCCCGGGCGGCGGCTTCGAGCGCTGGCAGGCTGGCCAGGGCGCCGGCAAAGGAGGCGGGGGGAGCGGTGTCCGGGTTGCCCCGGGTGATGACGGGGGCGGTCTTGAATCCGGGGCGGCTGCCGGGGGGCAGGCCGTGGGTGGCGGCGACGCCGAGCACGCTGGGGGTGGCGGCGAGGGCGGCGGCGAGGGCGGCATCCGGGTCGGGCAGGGGGATGGAGTCGAGCTGGGGGTAGAGGTGTTTCAGGCTGGCCGCGCCGAGCCGGTCCGGTTCGGGGAAGATCATGTCGAGGCCGATGGCGAGCGGTTCGCCGGCGCCAATGGTTTCGATCAGCCGGGCCAGGGTTTGGCGGGGCCAGGGCCATTGGCCCAGGGCGGCGAGGCTTTTTTCGTCGATGGCCACCACCAGGGCGGGCATGTCGCTCCGGTCCCGGGGGGAGAGGCGCTGCATCCGGTCGAACTGGGCGTTTTGCAGCAGGGTGAGGGGGGTGTGTTCGATCAGGGCCAGGGCGGTGCAGGCGACCATCAGGGCGAGGAGGGCGGCGGGCCGGCCCCGGTGGGCCCGCAGGGGGGCGACAGCCAGGGTCCAGAGGCGGCGCAGCATCAGAGTTCGACGGTGAGGCCGTCGTAGGCGGAGATGACTTCCAGGGGCGGGCGGCGTTGCCGGCTCAGGCTTTCGAAGCGGCGGCTGTCGGCCAGCAGCCGGTCGAGGCTGGCATCGTCATTGAGGGGGTCGTGGTGGAACAGGGCCAGGCGCCGGGCACCGGCGGCCAGGGCGAGTTCGACGCCGATCATGTTGCTGGAGTGGCCCCAGTCCGCCTTGACCGAGACCATTTCGGCCAGGGGGTACATGGCGTCGAAGGCGATCAGGTCGGCGCCCCGGAAGAAGTCGATGCAGGCGGCCCAGTGGTCTTCCCGGTCCAGCTTGTGTTCGGAGTCGGTGGCGTAGACGAAGCTTTTGCCGTCCTGCTCGAAGCGGTAGCCGTAGGAGTCGCCGCCGTGGATCTGCAGCATGGCTTCAACCCGGAAGCCGGCGATGTCATAGGCGCGTCCGGTTTCCAGCAGGCGGAATTCCACCTGGCCCTGCACCAGGGAGAAATCCACGGGAAAGCCCGGGGCGGACATCTGCAGACGCACGGCGGCTTCCAGCTCCGCGTGGCAACCGTGGATCACCAGGCGGTTGCCGGGAATGTAGAGGGGGCTGAAGAAGGGCAGCCCCATCAGGTGGTCCCAGTGCAGGTGGGAGATGAAGACGTGGTAGGTCTGGGGGGCGCCGGGGCCGAAGCAGGCGAGCTTGGCATGGCCCAGGTCGCGGGCGCCGCTGCCCAGGTCGCAGATGAGGTGTTCGGGGCCGCTGCCCTGAATTTCGACGCAGGAGGTCTGGCCGCCGTAGGTGCCGCGCAGGGCGAAGGGCAGGGAATCCACGAATTCGGCCCGGCCAGCGGCGGTGTCGAGTTGCCCGGCTGGCAGCCGGGCGGCAATTTCCAGCACCGAGAGCAGGCGCTGGCGTACCTGATCGGCGTTGAGGGAGATGGGCAGGGAGCCGCGGGTGCCCCAGAACCGGACCTGCATCAGGCCAGTTCTCCCACGGCGGCCTCCAGGGTGTCGAAGCAGGGAATCACCAGGTCGAAGCGGCTGATGCCGAAGACTTCGCGCACCAGGGGCTGGAATCCGGCGATGCCCAGACGGCCGCCCTGGTTCCTGGCGAAGCGTGTGGCGATCATGAGGGCGCGCAGGCCGGCACTGCTGACGTATTCCACCCCGGAAAAGTCGAGGATCAGCGGTGGGTTCCCCTTTTTGCATTTTTCCAGGTGCGGATGCAGCAATTCCGAGAACGTCATGGAGGAACCGTGGTCAATACGACCGCGCACCATGACCAGGTTTGCCTTGGGATGAATGCCTGCTTCCAGTTCCATCAGAAATCTCCTTGCCGGCTGCATTATGCCATGAGGCCGGGTGGCGGCAGCCGCTCGGGTAGAATACGCGCCGGATACCGACTATGACTTCAAGCCAAAACGCGGCCAAGCCGCTTTTTTCCTACAAGAAGTTCTGGGCCCACCGTTTGGGCCCGGCTCCCTTCCTGCCCATGTCCCGCGCCGAGATGGAACAACTCGGCTGGGATTCCTGCGACGTGATCCTGGTGACCGGGGATGCCTACATCGACCATCCCAGCTTCGGCATGGCCCTGATCGGCCGGCTGCTGGAGGCCCAGGGCTTCCGGGTCGGCATCATCAGCCAGCCGGACTGGCACTCGGCGGAGGACTTCAAGCGCCTGGGCAGGCCCAATCTGTATTTCGGCATCACGGCGGGCAACATGGATTCCATGGTGAACCGCTACACCTCGGACCGGAAGATCCGTTCCGACGATGCCTACACGCCCAATGCCCAGCCCAACAAACGGCCGGACCGGGCGGTGACGGTCTATGCCCAGCGTGCCCGGGAAGCCTATCCGGGCAGTCCGGTCGTGATCGGTTCCATCGAGGCCAGCCTGCGCCGCATCGCCCATTACGATTACTGGAGCGACAAGGTGCGCCGCTCGGTGCTGCCCGACTCCAAGGCCGACATGTTGATTTATGGCAATGCGGAACGGGCGTTGGTGGAACTCACCCACCGGCTTGCCAGGGGCGAGAAGATCCAGGAAATCCGCGACCTGCGCGGCACGGCCTTCATGGTGCCCAGGGGCTGGAAACCCGGCGATGACTGGGAAGAAATGGATTCCACCGAGGTGGATCTGCCCGGCCAGGTGGAGCCCCACATCGACCCCTATGCCATGAACGACAGCGGCCCCGTGGCCCAGGCGCCGCAAACCCGGGCCGGGGTGCAGGAACTGAAGTTCATGCCGGTCGCCCAGCGGGTGGCCCTGCGCAAGGAGCGTCGCAGCCGCACCGTGGTGCGCCTGCCTTCCTATGAGCAGGTCAAGGACGACCCGGTGCTGTATGCTCACGCCTCCCGCACCTTGCATCTGGAATCCAACCCCGGCAATGCCCGGGCCCTGGTCCAGGCGCACGGGGAGCGGGACGTGTGGCTCAACCCGCCGCCCCTGCCGCTTTCCACGGCGGAAATGGACGGGGTCTATGGCCTGCCCTATGCCCGGGCGCCGCACCCGGCCTATGGCGATGCGAGGATTCCCGCCTGGGAGATGATCCGCTTCTCCATCAACATCATGCGCGGCTGTTTCGGCGGCTGCACCTTCTGCTCCATTACCGAGCACGAGGGCCGCATCATCCAGAGCCGTTCGGAAGAAAGCATCCTCAGGGAAATCGAGGAAATCCGCGACAAGACCCCGGGCTTTACCGGCATCATCTCCGACCTGGGCGGGCCCACGGCCAACATGTACCGGCTGGCCTGCAAGGACCCGAAGATCGAGGCCTCGTGCCGGCGGCTTTCCTGCGTCTATCCGGGCATCTGCGAGAACCTCGACACCGACCACGCGCCGTTGGTGAGCCTGTACCGCAAGGCCCGGGCCATTCCCGGCGTCAAGAAGGTGCTGATCGGCTCCGGCCTGCGTTACGACCTGGCCGTGCGCTCGCCGGAATACGTCAAGGAACTGGTGACCCACCACGTGGGCGGCTACCTCAAGATCGCCCCCGAGCACACGGAGGAGGGGCCGCTTTCCAAGATGATGAAGCCGGGCATGGGCGCCTACGACCACTTCAAGCGCATGTTCGAGAAGTTTTCCCGGGAGGCGGGCAAGGAGCAGTACCTGATTCCCTACTTCATCGCCGCCCACCCGGGCACCCGCGACGAGGACATGCTCAATCTGGCCCTGTGGCTGAAGGCCAACAACTTCCGCCTCGACCAGGTGCAGACCTTCCTGCCCACGCCCATGGCCCTGGCCACCACCATGTGGCACAGCCGCAAGAACCCCCTGAAACGGGTGGGCCGCAACACGGAAATCGTGGAAACCGCCCGGGCCGGCCGCCAGCGCAGGGTGCACAAGGCCTTCCTGCGCTACCACGACCCGGAAAACTGGCCCCTGCTGCGCGAAGTCCTCAAGGAAATGGGCCGCGCCGACCTGATCGGCAACGGCAAGAAACACCTGATCCCCAACTTCCAGCCCGCCGGCACCGGCCTGAAAGGCGGCTTCGGTGCCAAGGGCGCACCCCGGGGCGGGCGCCAGGAGCGTGGGCAAGAGCGGGACCTGGTGCACCGCATCCGGCCGCCTGCCCTCAACCAGAACAAGGGGCGGCCCGGAACCAAGGCTGGGGATGCCCGGCCGGGTAGTCGTTCAGGGGCGGCAAAGGCAGCGGGAGTGCGCCGGGGTGGGGGAGGGAAGGGGCGGAAGTGATGGGGGAAGAAGAACCCGTAGGCTGTCGCTCCGTGCTTATTGGCTCACCTTAGCCCATCTCAACGTACGGCACCAACCGGCCTGCTAGGGATTGCCAAAGAGGAATTACCCCCGTGAATGATGTCTCCCTGATTTCCTGGCTCGAAGCCGGCCAGACCCTGAGCGCCCCCTGGCAGTCCGAAGCTGGCCTGCCGCCGCCGAAAAAGGTGCAGGTGGCGGACGATACCCTGAGTGCCGATGCGGCCTACCGGCTCGTCTCCCAGGGCACGGCCCTGCTCTGGCGGGGGGATTTCCACAACGCCCGGCAACTGCTCCTGGCTTTGGGGCGGCGGCTGGAGAAGAAATCCGGCAAGGGAGGTAAAGCGGGAGGCAAGGCAGGGAACAAAGCGGGCGGCCAGGCCGAAGCTGAACTGGGGCCCCGGGACGCCTTCAACCGGCATCGCCTCACCCAGTCCCAGCGCGCCCGTCTCTTGGGCATGTTGCTGATCCCCGTGCAGTCCGGCTACCGGATTCCCCTGCGCCGGGCGCCGGAGGTGGCGGCCGCCTGTGCCGAGGTGTTCGGCCCGGCGCGGGGCGCCTTCGTGATTTCCCTGCGGGAGCTGCTGGGCCTGATCAGCGCCCACGAGTGGCGCAAGAAGGGGGTGGAACTGGCCGCCCTGGGCGGGGCCCGCATCCATCCCCACTACGGGGTCTATTCCCCGGTGCGGGGCGAGTATCTGGATCTGGTGGCGGCGGCGCCGCTACCGGCGTGCGTGGCGGGGGGTGGGGTGGCCTTCGACATCGGCACCGGCACCGGGGTGCTGGCGGCGCTGCTGGCGCAGCGGGGCGTGGCGAAGGTGGTGGCCACGGACATGAGCGAGCGGGCCCTGGCCTGTGCCCGGGAGAATCTGGAGCGCCTGGAACTGGCGGGACGGGTGGAATTGCTGAAAGCCGACCTGTTCCCCCCGGGCAAGGCCGGGCTGATCGTTTGCAACCCGCCCTGGCTGCCGGCCCGGCCCCGTTCTCCCATCGAACACGCGGTCTATGACCCGGACAGCCGCATGTTGAAAGGTTTTCTCGCCGGACTGGCGGCGCATTTGGAGCCGGGCGGGGAGGGCTGGCTGATCATTTCCGATCTGGCCGAACACCTGGGCCTGCGCAGCCGGGAGGAACTGCTGGGCTGGATCGCCGCCGCCGGCCTCCAGGTGCTGGAAAAGCACGACATCCGCCCCCGCCACCCCAAGGCCAGCGACCCGGACGATCCCCTGCACCAGGCCCGGGTGGCGGAGGTGACCTCCCTCTGGCGCCTGGGGCTTATTTAGCCGCCTGGGGAGTGGCGTCCGCCTTGGTCCGGGCGGCCAGCAGCGGGGCGCGGATGCGGGCCTCGAAATCCCGGGGCGGCACGTACTGGAGGATTTCCTTGCCCTTGGTGTCGAGGGCCACGTCTAGCCCCAGGTGGGGGTAGAGGAGATGGGTCAGGGTTTCTCCCACCGGGATGCGTTCCCCGGGGGGGCCAAAACGCTGGAGCACGGTGGCTTCGTCCAGATTGGCATTGGGGATCAGGCCCATGGCCCTGACCGGCAGGGTTTCGGCCCTGGCCAGGTCTTCCGGGTGCAGGGTGATTTTTTTGGTGCTGCTTTCCATGTGCTCCGCCTTCAGGGCCCGTTCGCGCATGGCGATCAGGGTCTCGGGCGTGGCATCGAGGGTGAGAATCAGCCGGCCGAGAACGAAGCCGAGGGCGACCTGGCCGTAGTAGGCCTCCAGTTCGCCCACCTCGTCCGGCGCGGCAATGATGGCAAGCTCCATGTCGTTGCCCAGGCGCTGGCGCACATCGGCCAGGGTGCTGCGGCCTGGCATCAGGCCGAAGACCTCGCTGTTGCCCTGGCCGTCCACCGTGATCTGCCAGGGCAGGTTGCGGTTCGGGTCCTCCATGCCGGCGGGCGGTGTGCCGGGCAGGAAGAAGGGGATGATCAGGGCCAGCAGCACCAGGCCGACGACGGTGAGGGCATTTTTCATGGGGGCAGACGGGGTGGGAGAAAGGGTTCCCATTTTGCCACAGGCCGGTTTCCGGCCCGGGAAAACCAGGGGCGGCCAATCCGTCCGGTCAACAGGAATGACGCAAAGGAATGACGCAAAGGCTGGCAGACAACCCGGGGTTCAACGTATCCTTGCGGGCGCAAAAAAATCATCACAAAACCATGGAGCGCCGGAAATGTCTTTCCCGGCCGGCCAGAACAGAGGGGAACCGCATGACCATCCAACTGCAGATCATCAGCTCCGGAGAGGATCCGGCCATCGAACACGTGCGCCAGTTCTTCCGCAATTACGCGGCCTGGCTCGGTGTCGATCTTTCTTACCAGAACTTCGACCAGGAGATGGCGTCGCTGCCCGGCGCCTACAGCGCGCCCCTGGGCCGCCTGTTCTTTGCCCAGGTGGAGGGCAGGCCCGCCGGCTGCGTCGGCATCCGCCCCCTGTCCGACGGCATGTGCGAGATGAAGCGCCTTTATGTGGCGCCGGAAGAGCGGGGCCACGGCGTCGGCACCCGGCTGGCCCTGGCCGCCATCCGGGCCGCCCGGGAGCTGGGCTACCGGCGCATCATGCTCGACACCCTGCCTTCCATGCGCATGGCCGTGAAGTTGTACCGGGAGCTGGGCTTCCAGGAGGCGCCGGCCTATTACCACTCCCCGGTGGAGGGCACCATGTTCCTTTCCCTCGACCTGGAAAACTGGTCCGAGGAGGACATGCGCAACGAAAACCTGTCCCACCTGTTCGACTTCAACCGGGCCTGGTCGCGCCAGATGCAGACCGTGGATCCAGGCTACTTCGACAAGCTGGCCAAGTTGCAGAACCCGGAATACCTGTGGATCGGCTGTTCCGACTCCCGCGTGCCGGCCAACCAGATCGTCGGCCTGCTGCCCGGCGAGGTCTTCGTGCATCGCAACGTGGCCAATGTGGTGGTGCATACGGACCTGAACTGCCTGTCGGTGATCCAGTTCGCCGTGGATGTGCTCAAGGTCAAGCACATCATGGTGGTGGGCCACTACGGCTGCGGCGGGGTCAAGGCGGCCCTCAACAAGGACCGGGCCGGTCTGGTGGACATCTGGCTGCGCCATGTGCAGGACGTGCACCAGAAGCACCTGCAGGCGGTGGATGCCCTGCCGCCGGAACAGCGCCACGACCGGCTCTGCGAACTCAACGCCCTGGAGCAGGCCACCAATGTCTGCCAGACCTATGTGGTGCAGGACGCCTGGAAACGGGGGCAGTCCCTCACCGTGCACAGCTGGATCTATGGCCTCAAGGACGGCCTGGTGCGGGATCTGGGCATGACCGTAAACTGCCCCGAAGACCTGCTGCCCCGTTACACCGCCGCCCTCGGCGCCCTGTTCTCCTGATCCACCGCCCCCGCCACGCCTGCCGGGCCGGGGGTTTTTCCTGCCGGCCCCGGCCGCCCCGCTTTCACCTGGCTTGACCCCGAAATTTCTTGTGTCGGGTTCAATGTTTCCATTATTATTGAAAAATGGAAATTGATGCCGCCCTGAAAGCTCTCTCCGCCCTGTCCCAGGAAACCCGTCTGCTGGTGTTCCGCATGCTCGTCCAGGCCGGCCCCGAGGGGCTTTCCGTCGGGCGCATCGCCGAACGGCTGGGCACCCAGGCCAATGGCCGCCTGAGCTTTCATCTCAAGGAACTGGCCCATGCGGGCCTGGTGACGGCCACCCAGTCGGGCCGCTTCATCTTCTATTCCGCCAACTATCCGGTCATGAACGACCTGCTGGCCTACCTGACCGAGCACTGCTGTGCCGGCCAGTCCTGCGGGGGGCAGGACCGGAGCTGCCATCCGGCCGGTCCGGCCGGCGAAGGAGAACCCCGTGTCTGACAAGACCTTCAACATCCTGGTGCTGTGCACCGGCAATTCCGCCCGTTCCATCCTGGGCGAGGCCCTGTTCAACCATCTGGGCAACCAGGCCCGGCCCGGCCGCATCCGCGCCTTCTCGGCCGGCAGCCAGCCTTCCGGGAAAGTGAACCCGGTGGCCCTGGAAACGCTGGAAAAGCACGGCATTCCGCTGCCCGAAGCGCGCAGCAAGTCGTGGGACGAATTCGCCGCCTCCGGCGCACCGGAAATCGATTACATCTTCACCGTCTGTGCCTCGGCTGCCGGTGAAGCCTGCCCGATCTGGCCCGGCCACCCGATCACCGCTCACTGGGGCATCGATGATCCGGCCCACGTGGAGCCGCTGGAAGCTCGCCGCATCGCTTTCGAGGATGCCTACCGCAAGCTCCACCAACGCATCGAGGCCTTCGTCGCCTTGCCGCTGGAAAGCATGAACGCCGCCGAAGTCGCCGCGGCCGCCCGGCGGATTCACCAGGAGAGCGAAGCATGAGTGCCCAGTGCGGTGTCGTCGCCAAGCAGGCGGCCGGGGCCCCGATGGGCTTTTTCGAGCGTTACCTCAGCGTCTGGGTCGTGCTCTGCATCGTCGCCGGCATCCTGCTCGGCCAGAGGTTCCCGGCAGCCTTTCAGGCGCTGGGCCGGATGGAAGTGGCGCAGGTCAACATCCCGGTCGGCCTGCTGATCTGGGTGATGATCGTGCCGATGCTGATGAAGATCGACTTCTCGACCATCCATGAAGTGAAGGAGCAGAAGGCCGGCATCGGCATCACGCTGTTCGTCAACTGGGCAGTCAAACCCTTCACCATGGCGGCGCTCGGCTGGCTGTTCATCCGTCACGTCTTCGCTCCTTACCTGCCGGCCGAACAGCTCGACAGCTACATCGCCGGCCTGATCCTGCTCGGCGCCGCCCCGTGCACGGCGATGGTCTTCGTCTGGAGCAACCTGTGCCGGGGTAACGCCAACTTCACCATCTCGCAAGTGGCGCTGAACGATTTGGTCATGGTCTTCGCCTTCGCCCCCATCGTCGCGCTGCTGCTCGGCGTGTCGGCGATCCCGGTGCCGTGGGACACGCTGCTGCTGTCGGTGGTGATGTACATCGTCATTCCGCTAGCCATTGCCCAGGGCTTGCGCAAGCATTTCCTGCGCGGCGGCGAAGCGGCGCTCAAGGCGGCGCAGGAACGCATCGGCCCGTTTACCATCATGGCGCTGCTGGCCACGCTGGTGCTGCTGTTCGCCTTCCAGGGCGAGGTCATCGTCGAGCAGCCGCTGATCATCGGCATGCTGGCCGTGCCGATCTTCCTCCAGGGGCTGTTGATCGCGGCGCTGGGCTACTGGCTGAACCGTAAGTTCCGTGTCCAGCACGATGTGGCCGGCCCGTCGACAATGATCGGCGCGTCGAACTTCTTCGAACTCGCCGTGGCCGTCGCCATCGTTCTCTACGGTTTCGACTCGGGTGCCGCGCTGGCCACCGTGGTCGGCGTGCTGATCGAAGTACCGGTGATGCTGTGGCTGGTGAAGATGGTCAATTCGACCAAGGCCTGGTACGAAAAAGCCCTTTGAATACAGGAGACTGAAATGAAGAAACTCGAAATCTACGATCCCGCCATGTGCTGCTCGACCGGCGTCTGCGGCGTCGATGTCGATCCCGTCCTCGTCCAGTTCGCCGCCGACCTGGCCTGGGTGGCCGAGCAGGGCGTTGCCGTGCAGCGTTACAACCTGGGCCAGGAGCCGCAGGCCTTCGCCGCCAATCCGGCGGTGGTCAAGGAAATGGAAGCTGGCATGGACCGCCTGCCGATCATCGCCATCGACGGCCAGATCGTCACTACCGGCCTCTACCCGTCGCGCGCCCAACTGGCGCAGAAGCTCGGCCTGACGTTGAGCGGCGGCGAAGACGCACCGAAGCCATCCTGCTGTTCCCCCAAATCTGGCTGCTGCTGAGGAGGGGGCTACCGTGATCGAAGCTTCTGCCGCCTCCCGTTACCTGTTCTTCACCGGCAAGGGGGGCGTCGGCAAGACCTCCCTTTCCTGCGCCACCGGCCTGGCCCTGGCCGAAGCGGGTCGGCAGGTGCTGATCGTCAGCACTGATCCCGCCTCGAATCTGGACGAAGTGCTGGAAACCCCCCTGGGGGGCGTGCCGACTCCGGTGCGGGGCGTTGCCGGCCTCGCGGCCCTGAACATCGACCCGGAAGCGGCTGCGGCCGCCTACCGGGAGCGCATGGTGGCGCCTTACCGCAATCTCCTGCCAGCCGCGGCGATCCAGAGCATGGAAGAACAGTTTTCCGGCGCCTGTACGGTGGAGATTGCTGCCTTCGACGAGTTCGCCAAGCTGCTGGGCGATCCCGAGACCACCGCTGCCTTCGATCATGTGATCTTCGACACGGCCCCCACGGGGCACACCCTGCGCCTGCTGACCCTGCCTTCGGCCTGGGGCGGTTACATCGACAGCAGCCATGGCGGCGCCTCCTGCCTGGGCCCCCTGGCGGGCCTGGAAAAGCAGAAGGCCCTGTATGCGGCTACCGTGGCCCGCCTCTCGAATCCGGCGGAAACCACGGTCGTGCTCGTGGCCCGGCCCGATGGTGCCGCCCTGCGCGAGGCGGAACGGACCCGGCACGAACTGGCCGAACTGGGCGTGGGCAACCTGCGCCTGGTGATCAACGGCTTGTTCGCGGCGGCTTCCGATGATCCGGTAGCCCGGGCGATGGAGGAGCGCGCCAGCGCCGCGCTCCAGTCCTTGCCAGCCGGTCTGGCAAGGCTGCCCCGCCATGTGGTGCCTTTTCTGCCGCGCGGCACGGTCGGGCTCGACGCCCTGCGCGCCATCGTGGATCCCGCCTCGGCCAGGCTGCCGAGCCAGCCCGTCGAAGTCAGCACGCCCCTACCTGCGGGGCTGGGCAGCTTGATCGATGAACTGGCGGCCGCCGGCCGTGGTGTGGTGATGACCATGGGCAAGGGTGGCGTCGGCAAGACCACGGTGGCGGCGGCAGTGGCCGTGGCCCTGGCCCGCCGGGGCCACCCGGTACACTTGTCCACCACCGACCCGGCTGCCCACGTGGCGGCCACGGTGGATGGCGACCTGGAGGGGCTTTCCGTCAGCCGCATCGATCCGGTTGCCGAAGTGGCCGCCTATACGGAAGAGGTGCTGGCCAAGGCGCGGAACAGCCTGGACCCGGGCGCCCTGGCCTTGCTGGAGGAAGACCTGCGCTCCCCCTGCACCGAGGAAATCGCCGTGTTCCGCGCCTTCGCCCGGGAGGTGGACCGGGGCAGCGCCGGCTTCGTCGTGCTCGACACGGCCCCCACCGGCCACACCATCCTGCTGCTGGATGC
This sequence comes from Betaproteobacteria bacterium UBA2592, assembly GCA_002340095.1. Taxonomy (GTDB): domain Bacteria; phylum Pseudomonadota; class Gammaproteobacteria; order Burkholderiales; family Rhodocyclaceae; genus Azovibrio. The sequence continues at coordinate 84,647 of DDKS01000042.1, read as the reverse complement.
CGCTGAGGCCTACCACCGGGAAGTGCTGCGCACCCGGGGCGAAATGCCCGAGGCGGTGACCCAGCTCCTGCCCCGGCTGCGCGACCCGGCCTTCACCCACGTGCTGATCGTCACCCTGCCGGAGGCGACGCCGGTGCACGAGGCCGAGCGCCTCCAGGGCGATCTGGCCCGCGCCGGCATCCGGCCCTGGGCCTGGGTCATCGAACAGAGCCTGCTGGCCAGCGGCAGCCGCGACCCGCTGCTGTCGCACCGGGGCGCCTACGAGATTCCCTTCATCCGCCGCGTTGCCGATGTCCTGGCCCCCCGCTGCGCTCTGGTGCCCTGGCTGGCAAAGCCGCCCGTGGGCTGTGCCGGGTTGCAGCAGTTGGATCGTTGACGGCTCCTGGCCGAAGCGGCCCGCTTTGCCAGCGAAAAAGCCCCTGAATCGCTTCAGGGGCTTTCCTGTGTGCGCCCGGCACGGGCACCCTCTTCTTGTATGACCTCAACTGCTCGCACCGCCCGGCGCGGACCCGTACGCCGGGTGGTGCGGGAAGGGATCGGTCTGATAATCTGACCGCCCCTATCCCGATCTCAGGGGCAGGCTGCCGTTTAGCCGCAGGTTCCTACCGCGCCGCAGGCAGTGCAGAAGTCGCAGCCGTCCTTCCTGATCATGGTGTGGTTGCCGCATTCGCTGCAGAGCTTGCCCTGGGTCGGCAGCACCTTGTTGCTGGTGGTGTCCTCGGGGGCTTCGAGGATGCCCATCTGCTGCCGGGGGAAGCCGGCTTCGTCCAGGACGCCCAGCATGGCGTAGCGATGGATGATCAGCTGGGCGATGTAGGCCACCGTGGAGGGGTAGGTCTGCTGCTTGCGGGAGCCGGGCACGAAGGCCATGAAGTCGCCCAGGGGCTCGGAATAGTCGAGCAGCTTGCGCAACTTCATGCCGATCCAGGCCGGGTCGATGACGCGCATGTCGAGGGACAGCAGCTTGCACAGGCCGTCGAGGGCGCGCGGGTAATTACCGGCCAGCCACATGGAATAGGGCCGGGTGACGCCGTCGGGCAGGGTGATTTCCTTGAGGCCCAGGACGAAGTCTTCGCCGGTGGAGGGGTTGTTCACATCCACGGTCCAGGACAGGGTGCCGTCGGTGCCGGTCTTGGGTTCCTTGGCGCTGAACAGGGCGTCCTTCACCGGGGTGGAGCCTTCATGCCGGAAGGCTCCCAGTTGTTCGCAACGCCACTGGATGACCTGGGCCATGGCGGAGACCACGGAGGGCATGCGCTTCTTTTCGCCGTGGGGCGGCATGGGCATTTCGAAGGAGTCGCCGGGGGTGCGGGCCAGGGCTTCGAGCTTCATCTGCAGCCAGCCGTGGTCGTTGGCGCGCATGTCCATGGACAGGGTCTTGGCGACGGCGCCCAGGCCCCGGGGTTCGGCGGGGCCGTTGGCCCATACTTCGAAGGGCCAGGCCCGGCCTTCGGAGTCCACATGGCCCACGAACAGGGCGAACTTGCCGATCGGGGAATCCACCATGTAGGTCCAGCACAGGTTGCCTTCCGGCAGGTTGGGGCGGCCGGGCCAGCGCAGGCTGGAGAGCACCGGGGCCGGCAGGTGCTTGATGGAGAGGCGGCGGTTGGCGTCCGAGACGAAATCCTGCGGCGACTTGGCGTCGTCGGCGCTCTCGGTTTTGGCGGTCTCGACGGAGAGCACCGACCCCAGCACGCTGTTCGGGCGATAGGTGGCCAGCCCTTTCAAACCGGCTTTCCAGGCTTGCAGGTAGAGGTCCTGGAAATCCTCGTAAGGGTAGTCGGCCGGGACATTCACCGTTTTGGAAATGGAGGTGTCGATGTAGGGCGCCACGGCGGCGACCATGTCGGCATGCGCCTTGGCGGAAATTTCCAGGGCGGTGACGAAATAGTCGGGCAGTTTGCCGACATCGCCGCCCAGGTGTTTGTAGAGACGCCAGGCGTAATCTTCGACCGCGTATTCCTTCAAGGTGCCGTCCGGCATGCGTTTTTTGCGGTTGTAGGTCCAGGAGAAGGGCGGTTCGATGCCGTTCGAGGCGTTGTCGGCGAAGGCGAGCGAAATGGTGCCGGTCGGCGCGATGGACAGCAGGTGGGAATTCCTGAGGCCATGCTTGCGGATTTCTGCCTTGATTTCGTTGGGCAGGCGCGAGGCGAAATTGCCGCCGGAAAGATAGAGTTCGGCGTTGAAAAGCGGGAAGGCGCCGCGCTCCTTGGCGAGTTCCACCGAATGCAGGTAGGCGGTATCGCGCATGAATTCGGAGATGCGGGCGGCCATGGCGCGTGCCTCGGGCCGGTCGTAGCGCAGGCGCAGCATGGCCAGGGCATCGCCCAGGCCGGTGAAGCCCAGGCCGACACGGCGCTTGTTGGCCGCTTCTTCCTTCTGCTGGGGCAGGGGCCAGTGGGTGGCGTCCAGCACGTTGTCGAGCATGCGGATGGAAACCCGGACCACCTCGGCAAAGGCTTCGAAATCGAAGTCGGCCTTGTCGGAGAAGGGGTGGCGCACGAACAGGGTCAGGTTGATGGAGCCCAGGCAGCAGCAGCCGTAGGGAGGCAGGGGCTGTTCGGCGCAGGGGTTGGTGGCCTCGATCACTTCGCAGTAGTTCAGGTTGTTGTCCTTGTTCATCCGGTCGAGGAACAGGATGCCCGGCTCGGCGTGGTCGTAGGTGGATTTCATCACTTGATCCCACAGGTCGCGGGCGCGCACCTTGCGGTACACCCACAGGCCGTCCTCGCGCTGGTAGGCGCCTTCGCTGCGCATGTCGGCGTTGGGTTCGGCGCGATGTACCAGTTCCACCATGCCGTCGGCTTCGACGGCCTGCATGAAGGCGTCGGTAACGCCAATGGAGATGTTGAAGTTGGTCAGGTCGCCCTGATCCTTGGCGTGGATGAAGTCCTCGATGTCGGGATGGTCGCAGCGCAGCACGCCCATCTGGGCGCCGCGGCGGGCACCGGCGGATTCGACGGTCTCGCAGGAGCGGTCGAATACACGCATGTAGGAAACGGGGCCGGAGGCGCGGGACTGGGTGCCCTTGACCTGGGCGCCGCTCGGGCGGATCGAGGAGAAGTCGTAGCCGACACCACCGCCGCGGCGCATGGTTTCGGCGGCCTGGGCCAGCGCGGTGTAGATGCCGGGACGGCCATCGGTGGTTTCGACGATGGAGTCGCCCACCGGCTGCACGAAGCAGTTGATCAGCGTGGCCTGCAGGTCGGTGCCGGCGGCGGAATTGATGCGTCCAGCGGGCACGAAGCCGTTTTCCTGGGCCCAGAGGAAGCGGGCTTCCCAGTGGGCCCTGTCCTTTTCCTGTTCGATGGCGGCCAAGGCATGGGCGACCCGGCGGCGTACATCATGGACGTTGGTTTCCTTGCCCTTGGCGTATTTCTCGAGCAGCACCTCGGTCGAAATCTCCTGCTCGGGCAGGGGGGCAAATTCGGGGGCGGCGGGAATTTCAGCAAGGGAAAGTTGTTCGGCTGCCTGGCTCATTCAACACTCCTGGTCGTCTCGTTTGTTTGTGGATTGTTTTTTTGATGGGGCGTAAAGCTACTACATATAGTGGTATGCTGCAACGAGTTGACTAAATATTGTGTTATCTGTTCCCGCTCGATTTCTTCGTCATGTGCCTGAACGGGCGCGGAAATTCGGGCTTGGGGGCGGCCGGAGAGGGGGTGCCGGGGAGCCTTAATCCGGTTTCAGGCGCTGGCGCACCACCCAGAGCAGCAGCGTGCTCAGGAGTACCGAGGCGGTGACGGTGGAGACCACGGCGGCTTGCCAGAATCCGGCAGCGCCTTGGGGTTCGGGCGCATGGAAGGCGAGCCAGTAGCCCAGACCGAGCCCAAGGCCCCAGAAGCAGGTGAGGTGGATGAGCAGCGGCAGGAAGCTCACCTTGTAGGCCCGCAGGGAAAAGCCGGCGATGGTCTGGGCCGCATCGAAGAACTGATAGACGGCAATGTAGAGGATCAAGCCGGTGGCCACGACCGCCACCCGGGGGTCGCTCGTGGCCAGGCGGGCGATGGGTTCCTTCAGTCCCCAGAGCAGCAGGGCCACACCCAGGGCGAGGCCAGAGGCCAGCACCATGCCCGCCCTGGCCGTGGCCCAGGCCAGGGCCTCCCGTCCCGCGCCGGCGGCCTGGGCCACCTGGGCCCCGGTGGCCAGGGCCAGGGAGAGGGGCAGCATGTAGGTGAGGGCAGAGAGGTTGGCGGCGATGCGGTGCCCCCCCACCACTTCAGGGCCCAGGCGGGCGATGAAGATGGCCATCAGGGTGAAGGCGCTGATTTCCACCAGATAGGAGAAGCCCATGGGGATGCCCAGGCGCAGCAGTTCCTTCTGGGCCGGCCAGCTGGGCTTTTCGAAATGGCCGAACACCTGGTAGGTGGAGAAGGCCGGATGCCGGGCCAGCAGCCAGAAGCCGGCGAGCATGGCGCCCCAGGTGACGAGAATCTGGGAGAGGGCGGCACCAGCGGCGCCGAGCGGCGGCAGGCCCAGGCGCCCTCCCACCAGACCCCAGGCCAGCAGGGCGTGGGTCAGGGTTTCAACGATGGCGATGTACATCAGGGGGCGGGGATGGCCCAGAGCATTGGCGGTGGCATGGAAGGCCCGGTAGCCCAGGGAGGCAGGCAGTGACAGGGCCAGCAACTGCAGGTAGGTGGCGGCTATGGCTTCCACCTCGGGAGTGAGCCGGGCCGGAGCGAGCAAGGCATGGGGGAAGGCCAGCAGCAGCATGCCGGCCAGGGAAAGGTAGAGCACCAGCCACAGGCCCTGGCGCAGTTCCGGGCCGATGGCCTCCCGACGTCGGGCGCCGTAGTGTTGTCCGATCACCGGCCCCAGGGCCTGCACCACTCCGGCCAGCCCCAGCATCAGGGTGACGTAGATACCGGCGCCTACGGCCACGGCGGCCAGGTCGGCCGTGGAGTGGCGGCCTACCACGAGGGTATCCACCACCATCATGCCGATCGAGGCCAACTGGGCTACCAGGACCGGCCAGGCCAGGGCGAGGATGCGCCGGGCCAGGGCCGGGAGGGATGCTTGGGCAGTCGGCGTCAATGCTGTTCCAGCAGGCCCCGGTACATGGCTTCCATCTTGTCGAGCATGTGTTCCAGGGTATGGCGGGACCGGACCAGTGCGTGGCCTCCTGCCGCCAGGTCTGCCGCCATTCGGGGGGACGCCAGGAGCGTCTGGATGGCATCGGCCAGGGCAGCCGGATTCCTGGGGGGGACAACCAGGGCTGTTTTCCGGTCGATGGCCACTTCAGTGATGCCGCCCCGGTCCGTGGTAATCACCGGACGACGAGCGGCGTGCGCCTGGAGGACCGCCTGGGGGACGCCTTCGGAAGCGTGGGCGGCCAGCACGAACAGGTCCAGGTCGGCCAGGACGGCAGGGATGTCGCGCCGGAATCCGGCCAGCTTGATCCGGTCGGCATGGCCATGTTCTGCCAGCAATCGTTCGACTTTCTTGCGCGAGGGGCCTTCACCGACCAGGACGAACCAGGCATCCGAGCCGGCCTCGATGAGCCGCTGTGCGGCCCGGACGAAGCTTTCCGGCCCCTTGTCGCCCCGCAGCACGGCGACCTGGCCCACCAGGGGGACGCCGGCGGGGATGCCCAGGTCTGTGCGCAAGCTGCCCGGTGTGGCGGATTCGAATCTGGCGATGTCGATGCCTGTGGGGACGGAGGTGATCTTGTCTGCCGGGATGCCCCGCTCGACCAGGTGTGCCTTGATGCTTTCGGATGTGGTCATGACGGCATCGCAGAGCGGGCCGTAAATGAGTCGGCTGCTGCGCCCAGCGCGGATGGGGTTGGCAATGTGTCGAGCCCGGATGACCTTCACTCCCATCAGGCGGGCTACGGGGGCGGCATTCCAGCCATCCTTCGAGTTGTGGGCATTGACGACCCGGATCCGGTGCCGTTTGATGATACGGGCCAGCTGCCACATGCTGAGAGGGTCGAGGTTGAAGCGCAGCGGCACTGCATAGGTGGTCAGGCCCCGGCGCCGGGCTTCCTCGATGATGGGCGTGCCGGGCCGGGCGGCAAGGACGGAGTGGATGCCACGCCCGCTCAACTGTTCCATTTCCAGCAGGATGCGCAGCTCCTGGCCACCCAGGGATGGAGAGGATTCGGTGTGCAGAACGCTGAAGGATGCCGGGGCTGTCATGTTCGGTAAGGCAAGGGGAGCGGAGTGCCGAGGGGCGCAAGGATACTGGTCGGGGCGGGTGGGCGCAAATACGGCTGCGCTTGGCTGGAAGCGAGTCTGCCTCGGGGTGGGGATGCCTGTGGCCGCTCAGGGGGGTGTGACCCGGGGCGGTAGATTCAGCTCCTGGGGCGAAATTTCCCGCCACATGCCGCCGATGTAGCCCTGGATGGGACGGAAGTTGGCCTTGTAGGCCATTTTGCGGCTCGCCCGGATCCAGTAGCCGAGGTACAGGTAGGGGAGTGCGAACTGCTGGCAGAGTCTGGCCTGCCAGAGGATGTTGTAGGTGCCGAAGGTGGCGCCGGGCACGTCCGGATCGAAAAAGGTGTAGACGGAGGAGATGCCGTCCTCGAGTACGTCGATGATGCTGACCATGCGCAGTTGGCCGTTTTCGGAAAACTCCATGAGCCGGGTATCCACCTGGCTTTCGAGCAGGAACTGGGCGTACTGGTCGCGGCTGTCCTCGTCCATGCCGCCTCCGGGATGGCGGCTGGCCTGGTAGCGGACATACAGCTCGTAGTGGGCTTCGTGGTGTGCCAGGGGCAACTCCCTGACCACGAGGTTGCCATGCTTTTTCAGGGCACGCCGTTGGGTGCGCGACATGTCCAGCCGTTCGACGGGCAGGCGGACGGGGATGCAGGCCTTGCAGTTGTCGCACCAGGGGCGGTAGGTGAATGCACCGCTGCGCCGGAAACCGACCCGGATCAGCTGGCTGTAGGCCGTCGTGTCGATGAGGTGGGCCGGGGTGGCGACCTGGGAGCGGGCCTCCTGGTCGGGCAGGTAGCTGCAGGGATAGCCGGAGGTGGCATAGAACTGCAGCAGGGAGAGAGGCAGGCGGGAATCCATACGGGGGGATATGTTCAGCTGCGCCAGGGGGACTGGGCGCCCGTTTCGGGCCAGAGGCCCACGGGGGCGGGCAGGGCGATGAGTTCGTGCAGGCGCTCGGCAAATTCACGCCGGGGAATTTCCCGGGCACCCAGGGAGGCCAGGTGCCGGGTCTTCATCTGACAGTCGATCATGCCGAATCCCTCCTGCTTCAGGTAGCGGACCAGATGGGCGAAAGCCACTTTGGAAGCGTCCGTGTGCCAGGCGAACATGGATTCTCCATAAAACATCCGGCCCAGGGCAACCCCGTAGAGGCCGCCCACCAGTTTGCCTTCCAGCCAGGTTTCGACCGAGTGGGCGTGGCCGAGTTCATGGAGGGCGCCGTAGGCCTGGCGGATCTCCCTGGTGATCCAGGTGCCGCTCTGGCCGGGCCTCGGGGTTTCGGCGCAGGCGGCGATGACTTGATGAAAGGCACTGTCCAGACGGACCTCGAAGATGCCTCGGCGCAGGGTCCGGGCAAGGGAGCGGGAAGGCCTGAATTCCTCGGGAAACAGCACCATGCGAGGCTCCGGGCTCCACCAGAGGATGGGATCCCCTGGGGAGAACCAGGGAAAGATGCCCTGCCGGTAGGCGGCCAGAAGGCGGGGGACGGACAGGTCGGCTCCGGCGGCAAGCAGGCCGTTTGGCTCCTTGAGGGCCTGTTCCAGGGGAGGGAAGGGGGCGTCCCCCTCCAGCCAGGGAATCATGGGGTCTCAGCGGGCCAGATTGGGAACCTGGTTTGCGGGGGTGTCGGGGGGCAGGTGGGATTTGAAGGCGACCACATGATCCACGTCCAGCCGGATGCCGATGGCTTCTCCCAGCGCATGGTTGTGATGGCTGGGAACCAGGGACAAGACCCGGGTTCCGCTTTCCAGCTCCAGGGTGTAGAGGATGTCGGCACCTCGGAAGGCCTTGTTCAGGACCCGGGCGCGGGTGGGGCTGGTGTCATCGTGCACCACGTCGTCCGGACGCAGCAGTACGTCGACGTTGCAGCTGTGGTCGGGGCGCTTGCCGTTGCAGGTGCCGCATCCCTTGCTGCACTCCACCGGCGCGACGGAATCGAGTACGCCCAGCTCGATGCGGACCTGGTGTTCGCCGATGACCCGGCCTGGAATCAGCACGCCCTGGCCGATAAAGTCGGCCACGAAGCGGTTGGCGGGCTGGTGGTACAGGTTGTAGGGGCTGTCCCATTGCTGGATGCGCCCTTCCGCGACGATGCCGATCTCGTCGGCCATGGCGAAGGGTTCGTGCTGGTCGTGAGTGACCAGGATGGCGGTGGAGCCTTCTTCCTTAAGGATGTCGCGCACTTCCAGGGAGAGCCGCTCGCGCAGGTCCACATCGAGGTTGGAGAAGGGCTCGTCAAGCAGGATCAACTGGGGCCTGGGAGCCAGGGCCCGGGCCAGGGCCACGCGCTGTTGCTGGCCGCCGGAGAGTTCATGGGGAAATTTGTGCCCCTGGCCGGACAGGCCCACCAGGGCCAGCAGATGCTCCACCCGCTGGTGCTGGACTGCCGGGCTGTCGCTGCCGAGGCCGAAGGCCACGTTCTGGTGCACCGTCAGGTGAGGGAACAAGGCGTAATCCTGGAACACCATGCCGATCTGGCGTCGCTCCGGGGGTTGGCGGTAGCCCGGACGGCTGACGACTTGCCCATGCAGGCGGATCTCGCCGCCCGCCACTTCCTCGAAGCCGGCGATGCAGCGCAGCAAGGTGGTCTTGCCGCAGCCGGAGGGGCCGAGCAGGCAGGCGATCTGGCCGGCACCCACCTGAAAGCTGACATCCTGCACCACCGTGTGGGTGCCGTAACGCTGCACGAGATGGGAAATTTCAAGCTGAGCCATGGGCGCGAGTCCTCTGGAGATGTGTCGATTATAATTCGCAACTCCAAGAGATCTCATTCATGCGCAATTTTTCTCCCCTGCTGATTTTTTCCCTGCTGATCGCGGCCCTGGCGGCCCTGCCTGTGGCCAGCGTCGGCCTCAATTTGCTGGCGGGCGGCACCGGCGAGATCTGGCGCCATCTGGCCGATACGGTACTGGGGGACTACATCCGCAATTCCCTGCTGCTCTGTCTGGGGGTGGCTCTGGGCGTGGCGGTCCTCGGAGTGTCCACGGCCTGGCTTACCGCCATGCACGAGTTTCCTGGTCGGCGCATCTTCGAGTGGGCCCTGGTGCTGCCCATGGCCGTGCCGGCCTACGTGATGGCCTACCTGTATACCGACCTGCTGCAGTTCGTCGGGCCGGTGCAGACCTGGCTCCGGGAAACCTTCGGCTGGAGCCGCAGCGATTACTGGTTTCCCGATGTGCGCAGCCTGGGAGGGGCAGTCGGGATGTTTGCCTTCGTGCTTTATCCCTATGTCTACCTGCTGGCCCGCAACGCCTTCCTGGAGCGGGCCAGCGGCATGCTGGAGGCGGCCCGCACCCTGGGGGTGGGGCCGTGGCGCGCCTTCTTCCGTGTCTCCCTGCCCCTGGCCCGGCCTGCCATTGCTGCCGGGGTGGCCCTGGCTCTGATGGAAACCCTGGCCGATTACGGCACGGTGGCCTATTTCGGGGTCGATACCTTCACCACCGGCATCTACCGCGCCTGGTTTTCCCTGGGAGATCGTATTGCCGCCGCCCAGCTTTCTGCCACCCTGCTGGGGTTTGTGATCCTGTTGATCCTGCTGGAACGCACCTCCCGGGGCAGGGCCCGCTACCATAACACCACCGGGCGCAACCGTCCCATGCCTGGCCAGCGGTTGCGCGGCCCCTGGGCCCTGCTGGCGGCGCTGGTCTGCTGTATTCCCCTGTTCCTGGGTTTTTTTCTGCCCGCTCTGCTGCTGCTACGCATGGCCCTGCTCGAGGGGGACGCCCAGTTCGGTCCCCGCTTCTTCACCTTGGCGGGCAACAGTTTCTTCCTGGCCGGGGTCACGGCCCTGCTGGCCGTGTTGCTGGCACTCTTGCTCGCCTATGGGGCGCGTCTTTCGAAAACCCTGCTGGCCCGGGGCTTGAATCGCCTCGTAGGGCTTGGCTATGCGGTGCCCGGGGCGGTGATCGCCGTGGGGGTGCTGATTCCCGTCACCCGGCTGGATACCTGGCTTGCCTCGGTTTGGGAGAGCGCCTTCGGGGTCAATCCCGGCCTTATCCTGACCGGGGGGGTGGCAGCCCTGGTCTACGCCTACCTGGTGCGCTTCCTGGCGGTGGCCTTGCATACGGTGGAAAGCAGCCTGGGCAAGATCACTCCGAACATGGATGATGCATCCCGCAGCCTGGGGCTGGGCCAGTTCGCCACCCTGCGCCGGGTTCATGCCCCCATTCTGCGGGGCAGCCTGTTTACGGCTGGCCTCCTGGTGTTCGTGGATGTGATGAAGGAATTGCCCGCCACCTTGGTGATGCGCCCCTTCAATTTCGACACCCTGGCAACTCAGACCTATACCCTGGCCTCCGATGAGCGGCTGGCGGAAGCCTCCACTGCTGCCCTGGCCATCGTCGCCGTGGGGCTGCTCCCCCTGATCGCCCTGTCTCGCCAGATTGCCAGGAGTCGCAAGTAGTCTTCCCGGTTTCCTTGATGGCAGGACAGCAAAAACCCCGCCGCAGCGGGGTAGAGGGAACCGGAAGGCAAGGCCGGGTCAGCGGAAACCCACCCGGTCGAAGATCACCTGAGCCTTGGCGCGGTACATGGCCAGAGAGCTTACCGGCAGGGTGTCCACCTTGAAGGGCCCCAGGGCTTCCAGGGCCGGGTTTTTCACCTTGACGCTGGTGACCACCGGCCATTCGTTATTGCCGTCGGCGAAGTAGCGCTGGGCTTCGTCGCTGGCCAGGTACTCCAGGAACTTCACTGCCGCGGCCTTGTTAGGAGCATGTTTGAGCATGCCGCCACCAGACACGTTGATGTGGGTGCCGGTGCTCTTCTGATTGGGCCAGACCACCCCCACCTTTTCCATCACCTTCTTGTCGGCAGGCTTGTCAGAGCGCATCAGGCGGGCCACATAGTAGGAATTGGCGATCGCCACTCCGCATTCACCCGCGGCCACGGCCTTGATCTGATCGGTATCGCCTCCCTTGGGAGCGCGGGCGAAGTTGGCGACCAGCCCCTTGGCCCAGGCTTCTGCCTTTTGCTCGCCCTGGTGCGCAATGACGGAAGCCATCAGCGAGAGGTTGTAGGGGTGGGAGCCGGAACGGGAGCAGAGCTTACCCTTCAGGGCGGGGTTGGCCAGGTCTTCGTAGTTCTGCACCTGTTCGGCCTGCACTTCCGCCTTGTTGTAGACGATGACCCGGGCGCGGGTGGAGAAGGAGAACCAGTCATCGGTGCGCAGGTAGGCGGGAATACGGCTTTCCAGGAGTTTCGACTTGACCGGGGCGAACAGACCCAGCTCATGCGCGGCGGCCAGACGGGCGGCGTCCACGGTCAGGAGCACGTCAGCCGGACTATTGGCACCTTCATTCTTGATGCGTTCCAGTAGTTCATCCTCCTTGCCTTCGATCCGGTTGATCTTGATACCCGTCTGCTTGGTGAAATTGCTGTACAGGGCTTCGTCGGTTTGATAATGGCGGGCGGAATAGAGATTGAGCACGGCTTCCTGGGCCGCAGCGGCAGAAGCGGAGAGTGCCAGCAGGGCAGCAAAGAGCAGCGGGTTCTTGAGCTTCATGGAAGAGACTCCGTCATGTGAGGTTTGGAATGGGAACCGGACCGATTCTAAAGAACTCTGCTGGAGATGTAAATGATAACGCTTGTCAAATTGTGAAGGCCGTCGGCGAAAAAAAACCACCCTGCAGGGTGGTTTTTCGGCAGCCGGGACGGCTTCAGTCGATGACCCGGCGGGCACCGTTGTAGCGTTGCACCCAGTAGCTGCTCTGCATGCTCTCGACCCGCACGGCACTGCCGGCCCGGGGCGCGTGAAGGAAGTAATTGTCGCCCAGGTAGATGCCCACATGGGAAAAGGCCCGGCGCATGGTGTTGAAGAACACCAGATCACCGGGCTTCAGTTCGCTGCGGTCCACTTCCTCGCCCAGCAGGGATTGCTCCTTGGCCGTACGGGGCAGCACCAGACCGATGGCGTCCCGGTACACGGTCTGCACGTAGCTGCTGCAGTCAAGGCCGCTGTTGGGATCGTTGCCACCCATGCGGTAGTTGATTCCCACCAGTTCCAGCCCCTTCAGGATGACATCCTGGGCTGCATTGGAGTAACGTTCGAAAAACGAGGGTTCTTCGGCCTTGCGGGCCGGCTCGGCATGCCCGGCGAGGCTGTAGCCACCGGCGCTGGCGAGAAGGAGGGCGAGGAGAAAGGCTTTGCGAAGTTTCGACATGGGGCCGCAATTTATGCCAAACCCCATGTTTTGTAAACTATTCAGGAGCATAGCACCTTGGGCGTAATTGCTGTTTATAATTCGTAATTATGAATTCTGAGCCGATGCTCCCCAAGCAGGTGCGACCTTCCCGCCATTGGGCAAGGGAGAGTTGATCATGTCTGACTTGCCGCGCCTTCTCATCGTCGACGACTCCCGCATGGTGCGGGCATCCCTGGCGCGCCATCTCAAGGGTGTGTACGAGGTGAAGGAGGAGGGGGACGGGGAGGCTGCCTGGCAGACACTGGTGCTGGATCACACTATCGCCGCCGTCATTTCAGATCTCCAGATGCCGGTGCTGGATGGCTTTGGCCTGCTGGAGCGGGTGCGTACCTGCAAGCTGTCCCGCCTCAGGGATATCCCCTTCATCCTGATTTCCGGCGAGGAAGATCAAGAGGTGCTGGAGCGGGCCGAGCGTCTTGGCGTGTCCGATTTCATCTCCAAGGGCGTTACCGCCGTGGAGCTGAAGACCCGTCTCGGGCATCTGTTGCAGTTCGCCCAGACCCGCCAGAGCCTGGAAGAGGCCCGGGCTCAGCAGGTCCAGGATGCGGTGACCGGCCTGTTCACCCGCAAATATGTGGAGCTGCAGGCGGCCCAGGCCCTTTCCCATGCCTTCCGCCATCAGGGCGAGGCCAGCGTCATGGTCATCGGTTTCGATGGTTATGACGCGCTGGTGGAGCAGGTGGGGCGTTCGAGGGCTGCCGACATGGGCGTGAAATTTGCCAGGCTCGTGGCAGGCAAGATCCGCCGGGAAGATAGTCTCGGGCACTTTGGCGAGGGCCGCTTTGCCATCGTTTCTCCGGGGACGCCGGCGGCGGCCTGCATCGCTTTTGCCGATCGGGTGCGTCGGGCCGTGGCCGATTCCGTGGTTTCGGCGGGTGGCAAACGTCTGGTTCTGACCATGAGTGCGGGTGTTGCGAGCGTGCCCCAGGACCGGGTGATCTCGGCCAGCAGCCTGCTTGACCTGGCTGCCAGCCGCATGGAAGCAGCCATGGGCGCGGGGGGGAACCGGACCGAGTCCGGCGGCCTGGCCGCCCATGTGCAAGAGCAGCCCCTGACCGTGAATCGTGCCCTGGAATTGCTGCGGGATCAGCGTCCCGAAGCCGTCGTCAGGCAGCTGGGGCGCCTGGGGCAGCAGTTGCTGCCCATGCTGGTCCTGCTGCAGCAGGAACTGGGGGTGACGCTGCCCCTGGAAGAACTGGAGAAGCGTCTGGCAGACCGGGAGCGGCAACAACCCGGCTAGTCCTTTTTATTTTTTGCAGGAAACACCAAGGAAGAGGGAGTCTTATGACCACTTATAAGGAATTTCATCAATTTTCCATCGAAAACCGGGATGCCTTCTGGAGCGAGCAGGCCAAGCTTGTGGACTGGCAGGAGCCGTTCACCCAGGTGTGCGACTATTCCCGTCCGCCTTTCGTGAAATGGTTCGTCGGCGGCAAGATCAATCTCTGCCACAATGCCGTCGATCGCCATGCAGCCAAGCGTCCTGACGCCCGTGCCCTGGTCTACATCTCCACCGAGACGAACGAGGAGCGGGTTTATACCTATGCCGAGCTGCAGCGCGAAGTGGAACGCATGGCCGCCATTTACAAGAGTCTGGGTGTCAAGAAGGGGGACCGGGTCCTGATCTACATGCCCATGATTCCCCAGGCCTGCTTTGCCATGCTGGCCTGTGTGCGAATCGGTGCCATCCACTCCGTGGTGTTCGGCGGCTTTGCCTCCGGCTCCCTGGCGACCCGGATCGACGATGCCAAGCCCGCGCTGGTGGTTTCCGCCGATGCCGGCATGCGCGGCGGCAAGGCGGTGCCTTACAAGCACCTGCTCGACGAAGCCATCGAAATCGCCGAGCATAAGCCTCCCAAGGTTCTGATGGTCAATCGTGGCCTGGACCCCGATTTCAACAAGGTGGAAGGCCGGGACGTGGATTACGCCACCCTGCGCGAGACCGTGCTGGATGCCCAGGTGCCCTGCGAGTGGATGGAGTCCTCCGATCCTTCCTACATCCTTTATACATCCGGCACCACCGGCAAGCCCAAGGGCGTGCAGCGGGATACCGGCGGTTACGCCGTGGCCCTGGCTTCCACCATGAAGCACATCTACTGCGGCAACGAAGGTGAGACCTTCTTCTCCACTTCCGACATCGGCTGGGTGGTGGGGCACTCCTACATCATCTACGCCCCCCTGATTGCCGGCATGGCCACGATCATGTACGAAGGCACGCCGCTCCGTCCCGATCCTGGCATCTGGTGGAAGATCGTCCAGGACTACAAGGTTTCGGTGATGTTCTCCGCTCCCACCGCCGCCCGGGTGCTGAAGAAGCAGGATCCGGCCTACATGCACAAGTACGACATCTCCAGCCTGCGTCACCTCTTCATGGCCGGCGAGCCTCTGGATCAGCCCACCCACGAGTGGATCATGGGCGAGCTGGGCATTCCCGTCATCGACAACTACTGGCAGACCGAAACCGGCTGGCCCATGCTTTCCGCTCAGCATGGTGTGGAGAAGACCAAGCTCAAATACGGCTCCCCCAGCTTCCCCGTGTACGGCTACAACCTGAAAATCTTCCGGGAGGACGGTTCCGAGTGCGGGCCCAACGAGAAGGGCATCGCCGCCGTGGTGCCGCCGCTGCCGCCTGGCTGCCTGTCCACCGTCTGGGGGCAGGACGAGCGTTTCGTCAGCACCTACTTCTCCTTGTTCAAGGAGCCGCTGGTCTATTCCTCCTATGACTGGGCGATCAAGGACGAGGAAGGTTATTTCTTCATCCTGGGTCGTACCGATGACGTGATCAACGTAGCCGGTCACCGCCTGGGCACCCGCGAAATCGAGGAAGCCGTCCAGGGGCATAGCGCCATTGCCGAAGTGGCCGTAGTGGGGGTCGAAGACAAGCTCAAGGGCCAGGTGCCCATCGCCTTCGCTGTGGTCAAGGATGCCTCCAGGATCGCCACGAACGAACAGCGGGCCGCCCTGGAGAAGGAGGTGTTCAAGGTGGTGGATGACTCTCTCGGTGCCATCGCCCGTCCCGGCCGTGTCCACTTCGTCACCGGTCTGCCCAAGACCCGTTCCGGCAAGATGTTGCGCCGCTCCCTCCAGGCCCTGGCCGAAGGGCGTGATCCCGGCGACCTGACCACCATTGACGATCCTTCCACCCTGGAGCAGATCAAGGCCCTGCTGGCCAGCTGATCCGCCCTGGCGGCAGACGGCCCCGCACGGGGCCGTGCCGGATGGCTGAAGGACCCCCGGCTTGCCGGGGGTCCTTTTTTTCCGGGGGGCCACGGCGGTCGTTCCGGGCTCGGCCCGAAGCCCTGGCCTTGTGGTATCTGGTATATTCGGAAGGTCTCCGAAAGCAGACTTAGCCCGTGCTCAAAAAGATCAGTGTGGAACACCTCCGGGTCGGCATGCACCTGGAGCAATTCTGCGGCTCCTGGCTGGATCATCCCTTCTGGCGCAGCCGCTTTGTCATTACCGATCCCGAGGACCTGGTCAGGATCCGCGAGAGCCGGATCCGCGAGGTCTGGATCGATGCTTCCAAAGGCCTCGACGTGGCGTCGGACCAGGTGGTGGCGGAGGCGGAACCCCAGGCACTCGAGGAAGAGCAGAAGACCCAGATCCGCCTGGCAGTCTCCCGGGAGCAGGCTTCCATGGCCGAGGAGGCGA
The DNA here is from genome assembly GCA_002340095.1 of Betaproteobacteria bacterium UBA2592. Classification (GTDB taxonomy): domain Bacteria; phylum Pseudomonadota; class Gammaproteobacteria; order Burkholderiales; family Rhodocyclaceae; genus Azovibrio. The sequence continues at coordinate 68,629 of DDKS01000042.1, read as the reverse complement.
AGCGGGCGGCACGTATCTGCGCCAAGGCCAAGGATGCCGTGGTCTCGATGTTTCAGGAAGCGCGCATGGGCAAGGCCATCGATGCTGATCAGGCCCTGCCCCTGGTGGAGGAGATTTCTTCCTCCGTTTCCCGTAATCCTGGCGCCCTGATCAGCCTGGCCCGCTTGAAGACGGCGGATGACTATACCTATATGCATTCGGTGGCCGTCTGCGCCTTGATGATCGCCCTGGCGCGGCAGTTGAAGCTGGACGAGCAGCAGGTCCGCGAGGCGGGCATGGCCGGGCTCCTGCACGATCTGGGCAAGGCCATGATTCCCAACGAAATCCTCAATAAACCGGGAAAACTGACCGATGCCGAGTTCGAGGTCATCAAGACGCATCCGGAAGAAGGCTACAAACTCCTGCTCGAAGGCAGCGGGGTTGGGGAGAGTGCCCTGGATGTCTGTCTGCATCATCATGAAAAGATGGATGGGAGCGGTTATCCCAAGGGGCTCAAGGGCGAGCAGATCAGCCTCCTGGCCCGGATGGGAGCTGTTTGCGATGTTTACGATGCCATCACCTCGAACCGGCCCTACAAGAATGGTTGGGACCCGGCCGAATCCCTGAAGCGGATGGCCGAGTGGCAGGGGCATTTCGATCCGCTGGTGTTCCAGGCCTTCGTCAAGAGCCTGGGCATCTACCCGGTGGGCTCCTTCGTCGCCCTGGCGTCCGGACGGCTTGGCGTGGTGCTGGAGCAGAGTTCCAAGTCCCTGCTCAAGCCCGTGGTCAAGGTGTTCTTCTCCACCCGGTCCCAGGCTTACATCCCGCCCGAGGTGGTCGACCTGTCGCGCCCCGGCTGCCACGACAAGATCATGGGGCGGGAGGAACCGGCCAAATGGGGTATCCAGGATGTGGATCGTTTCTGGGCCGGCGATTACCTGCGCGGCGGTTGATCTTCCCGGCCTGCCACCGGCCGCAGCCCTTATAATCACGCCATGGTTTCCGTCGTTCATTCCGTCGCCGCCCAGAGCGATGACCGGCATTCCCTGCAAACCCTGTCCGAAGGATTGAACCCCGAGGAGTCGGAGCGGATTGCCGCCGCCCTGGCTTTTGCCCGGGAAGTCTATGGCGATGCTTGTCTTGGTAGCGGCGAGGGTATCTGGTCCCACGCCCTGGGCATGGCTCTGATCGTTGCCGGTTTGCGGCTCGATGTCGATTCCCGCCTGGCTGCCCTGCTGTTTGCCGTACCGGCCTACGACGAGCATGGGGGGCAGAAGATCGCCAGCCGTCTGGGCAAGGACGTGGCACAGCTCGTGCAAGGCATTTCCCGCCTCAACCGCCTGCGGCCCATCACCCGGGGGTTCATGGCGGCCGACCGGGATGGCAGCAGCACCCCTCAGGAAACCCGTGCCCAGGTGGAGGTGCTGCGCAAGATGCTGCTGGCCATGGTGGAAGACATCCGCGTGGTGCTCCTGCGCCTGGCTTCCCGTACCCAGACCCTGCGCTACTACGCCGCCAATCCCGATGAACTGCGGGTTCAGGTGGCCCGGGAAACCCTGGAGCTGTACTCCCCCCTGGCCAACCGTCTTGGCGTCTGGGAGCTGAAGTGGGAGCTGGAGGATCTGTCTTTCCGCTTCCTGCACCCGGAAACCTACAAAAAGGTGGCCCGGATGCTCGATGAAAAACGCATCGAGCGGGAGCAGTTCATCGCCGGCGCCATCGAGCGGGTCAAGGCAGAACTGGCGGAAGTCGGCATCAGCGCCGAGGTCTATGGCCGGCCCAAGCACATCTACAGCATCTGGAACAAGATGCGCAAGAAGGGGGTGGAGTTCTCCGAGGTTTACGACATCCGTGCCCTGCGGGTCATCGTAGACAGCGTCAAGGACTGCTACACCGCCCTGGGCGTCGTGCACAACATCTGGACGCCCATCCCGAAGGAATTCGACGACTACATTTCCAATCCCAAAGGCAACTACTACCGCTCCTTGCATACGGCGGTGCGTTGTCCCGACGGCCGTTCCCTGGAGGTGCAGATCCGCACCTGGGAGATGCACCGCCACGCGGAACTGGGGGTCGCGGCCCACTGGCGCTACAAGGAAGGCAGCAAACCGGCCAACGAAGACCGGTACGACGAGAAGATCGCCTGGCTGCGCCAGTTGCTCACCTGGAAGGACGAGGTGACCGACAGTTCCGACTGGGTGCGCCACTACAAGCAGGCGGCCCTGGACGAAACCATCTATGTGATGACGCCCCAGGGCAAGGTGGTGGACCTGCCCCGGGGGGCCACGCCCCTGGATTTCGCCTACCGGGTGCACACGGACCTGGGGCACCGCTGTCGGGGCGCCAAGATCGATGGCGTGCTGGCGCCCCTGAACACCGCCCTGGAAACCGGACAGCGGGTGGAGATCATCACCGTCAGGCAGGGGGGGCCCTCCCGGGACTGGCTCAATCCCGCCCTGGGCTACATTCACACCAAGGGGGCCCGGACCAAGGTGCGGCAGTGGTTTGCCAGCCTGGCTCTGGAGCAGACCCTGGCCGATGGCAAGGTCATCGTTGCCAAGGAGCTTCAGCGCCTTGGCCAGGGGGGGCTCAACATCGAGGAACTGGCCCACCGGCTGGGCCTGGCGAAGGCGGAAGACCTGTACATCGCCGCGGCGCGCAGCGAGTTGAACCTGCGCCAGTTCCAGTCCCTGGTCCGGGGGGATGTCCAGTTAGGAGCGGAGAGCGAGGCCACGGAGCGGCCGGCCTTTGCCCTGCGGGCTCCGGCAGAGGGGCCCAAGGGCATCCTCATCGTCGGAGTGGACAAGCTGCTCACCCAGCTGGCACGCTGCTGCAAGCCGGCCCCGCCTGACCCCATCGAAGGCTTCGTGACCCGCGGCAAGGGGGTCTCCATCCACCGGGTCGACTGCCCCAATTTCCAGCATCTGGCGGCGCTGCACCCGGAACGGGTGATCGAGACCGACTGGGGCGGGGCCGAAGCTCAGGAAGTCTTTGCCACCGACATCGTCGTAGACGCCCATGACCGCCAGGGGCTGCTGCGTGACGTGTCGGAAATCTTCGCCAAGGAAAAGATCAACGTCATCGGGGTCAATACCCAGTCCAGGCAAGGCAAGGCGCGCATGGGCTTCACTGTCGAGGTGCACAACCTGCAGCAGCTCAAGCGCACCCTGGAACTGATCCACGGAGTCGAAGGGGTGGTGGCAGCACGGCGGGGATGACTCGCCTGGCGCCGCTGCAAAAGCACAAAAGCCCCGGTCTTTCCGGGGCTTTCCTGTTTTTCGGGGCCACGGGTTTTAGCGGCCCAGGGAGGCCATGAGTTCCGCCTGGGCGTTCCTGGGCTTGGCGCGGGAGGCACGCTTGCGGACATAGTTGCCTTCCCCGTTCATTTCCCAGGCCAGCTGGTTGTCGGCCAGGTAATGGCGCAGACCTTCGAGCATGACCCGTTTCTTCAGGCGGTGGTCGAGCACGGGGAAGGCCAGTTCGATGCGGCGGAAGAAGTTGCGTTCCATCCAGTCGGCGCTGGAGAGGTAAAGCTTTTCCTCGCCGTCGGCGTGGAAGTAGAACACCCGGTGGTGCTCGAGGAAACGGCCGATGATGGAGCGCACCCGGATGTTGTCCGACAGGCCCGGCACGCCCGGGCGCAGGGCGCAGACGCCGCGTACGATCAGGTCGATCTGCACGCCGGCCTGGGAGGCTTCGTACAGCGCGTTGATGGTTTCCGGTTCGAGCAGGGCGTTCATCTTGGCGACGATGGAGGCCTTTCTGCCGGCCCGGGCGTGTTCCGCCTCGGCCTGGATGCAGGCGACGATGTTGGGCTGCAGGGTGAAGGGTGCCTGCCAGAGGTGCTTGAGGGTGCGGGCCTTGCCCAGGCCGGTGAGCTGCTTGAACACCTCGGAGACATCCTGGCCGATTTCCTCGTTGGCGGTCAGCAGGCCAAAGTCCGAGTACAGGCGGGCGGTGCGCGGGTGGTAGTTGCCGGTGCCCAGATGCACGTAGCGGCGCAGCTGGCCTTCTTCCCGGCGCACGATCAGGAGCGCCTTGGCGTGCACCTTGTAGCCCACCACGCCATAGACCACGTGGGCGCCGACCTCTTCGAGCTTGGTGGCCCAGCCGATGTTGGCCTCCTCGTCGAAGCGGGCCATCAGTTCCACCACCACCGTCACTTCCTTGCCGTTCTGGGCGGCGCGGATCAGGGACTGCATCAACACCGAGTCAGTGCCGGTGCGGTACACGGTCATCTTGATGGCGGCCACCTGCGGGTCCGTCGCGGCCTGCTGCAACAGGTCGATCACCGGGGAAAAGGACTGGTAGGGGTGGTGCAGCAGGATGTCGCCCTGGCGGATGGTGGCGAAAATGTTGGGGGTCTTGTCCAGCCCCTTGGGCAGCCCCGGGGTGTAGGGGGCAAATTTCAGGTCGGGACGGTCCACCCAGTCGGGCACCTGCATCAGGCGCACCAGGTTGACCGGCCCCCGGACCCGGTACAGGTCGGCTTCGCCCAGACCGAACTGGGAGAGCAGGAACTGGGTCATGGCTTCCGAGCAGTTGTCCGCCACTTCCAAGCGCACCGCGTCGCCGAAATGCCGGTGGGGCAGCTCGCCCTGGAGCTTGGTGCGCAGATTGGTGATTTCCTCCTCGTCCACGAACAGGTCGGAATTGCGAGTGACGCGGAACTGGTAGCAGCCCAGCACCGTCATGCCCGAGAACAGCTCGCCGACGAACTCGTGCAGAATCGAGGAAAGGAACACGAAACCGTAGGGGCAGCCGGCCAGTTCCGGGGGCAGTTGCACCACCCGGGGCAGCATGCGCGGCGCCTGGACGATGGCGGCACCGGAACTGCGGCCGAAGGCATCCTTGCCCTGCAGTTCCACGGCGAAGTTGAGGCTCTTGTTGAGCACCCGGGGGAAGGGGTGGGAGGGGTCGAGACCGATGGGGGTCAGCACCGGGATCACCTCGCGGATGAAGTAGTCCCGGATCCAGGCCCGCTGTGCTTCGGTCCAGGCCGAGCGGCGGATGAAATGGATGCCTTCGGCGGCCAGTTGGGGCGTGACCTCCTGATTGAAGATCTGATACTGCTCCTCCACCAGGGCATGGGCGGCGGCGCTGACCATGCGAAACACTTCGTGGGCGGTCTTGCCGTCGGTGGTGAGGGTGGAAGCATTGGCACGGATCTGCTCCTTGAGGCCGCTGACGCGGATCTCGAACAGTTCGTCCATGTTGCTTGAGACGATGCAGAGGAAGCGCAGCCGTTCCAGCAGGGGGGTGCGCTCATCCCGGGCCTGGGCCATGACCCGGCGATTGAAAGCCAGAAGGCCCAGTTCCCGGTTCAGATAGTTTTCGAAGGGATACTGGCGATGATGGATGGGGCGGTTCATGTTCGGGGTCTCGGCAGGATGCGGGGCAGGCCGGAGGCGCCACGGCGGGCTTCCGGCCTACGCCGGCAGACGGGTTGGCAGCAGGTCCGTGATTCTTTTGCAATCATATTAAAGGAATATTAAGGGAAGTGAGCTGCGGCGCGGGCAGGTGATCGTGAAGGTGGATGGTCCTTCAGGACGACCGCCGCCAGGCTGCGGCTGGCCATGGTGGCGACGGGGCAATTCGCAACCAGGGGTGCGGGGTATGGAAGGACGCCATAAATGCCGTACCGGTATCTGTGATGCAAGATCATTCGGTTGTGCTCGGACTCCAGAACGCCTGCCGGACGGCGGGTAGCGCCGCAAGCCGTCTCACCAAGGCATCCAGCTCGTCGCCATCGACCGAGGTGGCGGCCAAGGTCGCCTCGATTTCGACATCCTCCTCGCCAAAGGCGTGAATATCCAGATCGTGGGTCGGGTAGTTGCTGCGTTCCAGCTCTTCTTCGAGTTGGGCCATCACCATCTTCTGATGCGCGCGCTCGGCGATCACATAGACCGTGTTCGTCACCTCGACCGACTCGACATCCAGCGGCTTGCGGTTGATGGTGTTGACGATGGGGCGCAGCAGGGTGTTGGCCGAGAGCACGAACACGGCCCCCAGCACGGCCTCGATGATCAGGTCGGCCCCGGCTGCCGCGCCCACGGCCGCCGACCCCCACAGCGTGGCGGCCGTGTTCAGGCCGCGCACATTGCCCTCTTCGCGCATGATCACACCCGCGCCCAGGAAACCGATGCCGGACACCACGTAGGCCATGACATGCGCCGCGCCTTCATGACCGTTGAGCCGGTTGGCCATATCCACGAACAGCGCCGCCCCGACGGCGACCAGCACGTTGGTGCGCAGGCCAGCCGTGCGTTGCCGGTATTGCCGCTCGAAGCCAATCAGCCCGCCGAGCACGAAGGCGGCGGCGAGGCTGATCAGGGTGTCGAGCAGGGAGGTCAGGTTGATATTTTGCATTGCCTCCATGCCCGCCTCCTTATTGCCAGCCGTAGCGGCGGAAGTAGATGCCCTTCATGGCTTGAGTCAGTCCCATGTAGGCGAGCAGGATCATCGGCAGCATTTCGGGTGTCAGGCCGACGGCGATGGATAGCGCGAACAGCAGCGCCTCCATCCAGCCGCCCTTGGTGAAGCCGTTGATGAAGAGCGCGAGGTGACGGGTGAGCAGGAAGCCTGCGAAAAACTCTTTCAGCAGCGTGATGTTCATGGTTTTTCTCCTTGATGGCCTGCCTGATTCACGCTGGTGAAAACCTGCTCAGGCAGGCGGCTTGGGTTCAGGGTCTGGCATAGTTTGCGAAATTCCTGTTACAGCTTTGGCGTTACGGCAGGAACGGCACGGAGAGCAGACGCAAGCCGATGGAGAACCAGCGCTCGCCGTGTGCGCCGCCGTTGCGGTTGCCATAGGTCGCATCCAGCTGGATGTGATCCGGCACCAGCCAGTGACGCAGGCCGAGTTGATGGAAAGGTTTGCCCGGGTTCTGGCCGAAGGTCTCAGCGATCAGCCAGGTGCGCTCGGTAAGCTGCGCCTCGGTGCCCAGGCCCCAGGTCAGGTGGTGGCGCCGGGTTTCGCCCTCGCGCAGCCAACCGAGGTTGGTGTGGACAACCACCGCGTCGTTGCGGAACGAAAAGCTGGTGGGCACATAGGCATACCAGTCGCGGCTGTCTGCCAGCGGATGACGAACCGTACCTGCGGCCAGACCGATGCCCCAGCCATTCGGTTCGAGGGGCTTGAACAGGGTCTTGCCCTGCATGACGACATCCGTGGTTTGGGTACGGCCCGCTTCGCGCGTCATCGCGCCACCCAGGCTCAGCTCCAGATTGCCGGTGAAGTTGCAAGCTGGCAGCGCCCAGGTTTCCGTGCTGTCCGGGTTCTTCTTGATCCAGCTCTCAAGCTGGCATGCCTTGGCATCGACGATGCGGGCATCGTCGGTGATCATGGGCCGCGCCGCATGGGCGGTGTTGGCTAGCAGCAGAATGGCACATAGCAGGGCTGCCCGGCGTGGCAGGTAGGCCGCAGCGAAGCGGCACGGATGTTGAAAACGAGCAATGCGCACAGCGTTCTCCTCTCAGGTCGAGGCGAAGCCCTGTCGCGTGCACGACTTATCGTGTGGCAGCACCGCTGTGCACACGACAAGTCCGCTGGCCGATGGCGGCAAGCGTTGTTCACAGCCGATCACCATCAGGCGATCCGCCAATCAGTTGTCTGGGAGGGGAATGACGTGCAGCGAATGCTGCGACGAGATTGCCGCCTCTCGCGTTCGGCGAGACAGCGGCAGGGAGATCTGCGCGTTATCTTGCCGAGGGGGTGCCGGTCATTGAAACCGGCTGACTACTGTCACTCGAACACGTGCCCACTTGGGAACTCCGCAGTTGATGGAGCGCAGGATTCTACGCCTGAGTCACCGACCTAACAACCACTGAAGAGAGGTCCGGCGCATCGACGTGCGGCCCGGTGCAGCGCTCTTCTGAAGTGGGTGCATCCACCTTCTGCAAGCAATACATGCCATCCGGGCCCGGGCTGGGGCCGGGTACGCGTTTTTGCTGCAAATTCTCCGGGCCTCTGGTAGATTGCTGTAAAAAAATACAGCCTCAGGATATGCCATGACCAAACTGACCAGTCGCCAGCAGGAAATCGTCGATTTCATCCGCAATACCGTCGAGGTGTTCGGGGCGCCGCCGACCCGGGCCGAGATCTGCCGGGCCTTCGGTTTTTCCTCCCCCAATGCGGCCGAAGACCATCTCAAGGCCCTGGCCAAGAAGGGCGTCATCGTGCTGGAGCATGGTTCGGCCCGGGGCATCCGCCTCGTGGAGCAGCTGGGCTTGCCCTTGATCGGCTCCGTGGCCGCAGGGTCGCCCCTGCTGGCGGTGGAGAATGTCCAGGCCCGCTATTGTCTCGATGCCTCCCTGTTTACCCCAAGGGCGGATTACCTGCTGCGGGTACGCGGTTTGTCGATGATCGATGCGGGCATCTTCGACGGCGACCTGCTCGTGGTGCACAAGACGTCCGAAGCCCGGGACGGCCAGATCGTCGTGGCCCGGCTCGCCGACGAAGTCACCGTGAAGCGCCTGCGCCGCCGTGGCGGCAGCATCGAGCTGGTGGCCGAGAATCCCGATTTCGCGCCCATCCAGGTCAGGCCCGGGTCCGGGGACTTCGCCATCGAGGGCATCGCGGTGGGACTGATCCGCGGGGGCCTTCACTGAAGATTGGGGACGGCCGTCCCTCCTGTCTCGTCAATCCTTGCAAACGGGAGTCGTGCAATGCGGATGTGTGCCAAACAATCAGTGCTCTTGGTGGTGGATGTGCAGGAACGGCTGTTGCCGGCCATTCACGAAGGCCAGGCGGTGGTGGACAACGTGTGCTGGCTGGTGGGCGTGGCCCGGGCTCTGGGGGTGCCGGTGCTGGTCACGGAGCAGTATCCGCGGGGGTTGGGCGGCACCCTGCCTGCCCTGCGGACCCTGCTCGAGCCGGGCATGATCGTGGAGAAGGAGCATTTTTCCGCCGTCGGTGAAGGGCAGCTCTGGAAGGCGCCCGGGGGCGACCGTCACCGCTGGATCGTCACCGGCACCGAAACCCATGTGTGCGTGCAGCAGACCGTGCTGGACCTGCTGGCCGCCGGTCGGCGGGTGTTCGTGGTGGAGGAGGGGGTCGGCTCCCGGCGGGCGCGGGACAAGGAGCTGGCCCTCGAACGGATGCGCCAGCATGGGGCCGACATCGTGTCCCGGGAGATGGTGGCCTTCGAATGGCTGGAGAAGGCCAACACCGCCGCCTTCCGTGCCGTGCTCAAGGAATTCATCCGCTGAGGCGGAGCCGCCCGTCATGCAGACCGAAGTCCTGCAGCGCTTGTTGAGCACGGTCATGCCCTATGGCAAATACAAGGGCAGGGCGGTGGCGGACCTGCCCGGCCATTACCTCAACTGGTTTGCCCGGGAGGGCTTTCCGCCCGGGGAGCTGGGGCGTCTGCTGGCGCTGATGCACGAGCTGGACCACAACGGCCTCTCCCATTTGCTGGACCCCCTGCGCGCCAGGTGAGGGGGCGGCCCGGGCCGCAGCCCGGGCGCAGCCTCACTGATAGTCCGCCAGGGGCGGGCAGGCGCAGACCAGGTTGCGGTCCCCGTACACGTCGTCGATGCGGTTTACGCTCGGCCAGAACTTGTTGTCGGCCACCCAGGGCAGGGGGAAGCAGGCTTCGGTGCGGCTGTAGGGCCGCTTCCATTCGGCTTCGGCCAGATCCAGCTGGGTGTGCGGCGCATTTTTGAGCGGATTGTCGTCCGCTGGCCATGTGCCGGTCTCGATCCGGCGGATTTCGTTGCGGATGGCGATCAGGGCGTCGATGAAGCGGTCCAGCTCGGCCTTGGATTCAGACTCGGTGGGCTCGACCATGATGGTGCCGGGCACCGGGAAGCTCACTGTGGGGGCGTGAAAGCCATAGTCCATCAGGCGCTTGGCGATGTCGATCTCGGTGATGCCGGTGGCTGCCTTGATGGGGCGGATGTCCAGGATGCACTCGTGGGCGACGCGGCCGTTCTTGCCCACGTACAGCACCGGGTAATGGTCCTGGAGGCGGCGGGCTACGTAGTTGGCGTTCAAAATCGCGGTCTGGGTGGCCTGTTTCAGGCCCCGACCGCCCAGCATGGCGATGTACATCCAGGAGATGGGCAGGATGGAGGCGGAGCCGAAGGGGGCGGCGGACACCGCGCCTTGGCCCGCATTCACCCGGCCTGCCGGGCCAGTGGCTTGCAGCACGTGGTCGGCCATGAAGGGGGCCAGATGGGCTTTCAGGCCGATGGGGCCCATGCCCGGGCCGCCGCCCCCGTGGGGAATGGCGAAGGTCTTGTGCAGGTTCATGTGGGAGACATCGGCGCCGATGAAGCCGGGGGCGGTGAGGCCCACCTGGGCGTTGAGATTTGCGCCGTCCATGTACACCTGGCCGCCGTGAGCGTGCACGATGTCACAGATTTCCCGTACCGCTTCCTCGAACACCCCGTGGGTGGAGGGGTAGGTGAGCATCAGGCAGGAGAGCCGGTCGGCGTGCTGTTCGGCCTTGGCCTTCAGGTCAGCCACATCCACGTTGCCGTTTTCGTCACAGTCCACCACCACCACCTGCAAGCCGGTCATCTGGGCGGTGGCCGGGTTGGTGCCGTGGGCGGATCTGGGAATCAGGCAGATGTCCCGCTGGCCCTCGCCGCGGCTGGCGTGGTAGCGGCGGATGGCCACCAGGCCGGCGTATTCGCCCTGGGCGCCCGAGTTGGGCTGCATGCAGATGGCGTCGAAGCCGGTAATGGTCTGTAGCCAGCCGGCAAGCTGATCGATCATCTGCAGGTAGCCGCTGGCCTGGTCTGCTGGGGCGAAGGGGTGCATGTCGCCGAACTCGGGCCAGGTGACGGGGATCATCTCGCTGGTGGCGTTCAGCTTCATGGTGCAAGAACCCAGGGAGATCATGGCGTGATCCAGGGCCAGGTCCTTGTTCTGCAGTTTTTTCAGGTAACGCAGCATCTCGTGTTCGGTGTGGTGGGTGTTGAACACGGGATGGGTGAGGATGGCGTCCTGGCGCAACAGGTTGGAGGGCAGGGCCGGATCGGCGGCGGCCACCTGGGCATCCAGGGCCTCCACATCGAGCTTGACGCCGGTGATCAGCTGGAACAGGGCGGCCACGTCCTCCCGGGTGGTCTTTTCATTGAAGGCGATGCCGATCTGGCCGCCTTCCATCAGGCGCAGGTTGTAGCCGGCCTGCTGGGCCGCCTGGTACACGGAGCGGGCCTTGGCGCCCAGGTCCAGGCGCAGGGTGTCGAAGTAGTGGCCGTTGAGCTGGGGCAGGCCGGCCCGCTTCAGGCCCTCGGCCAGGATGGCGGCTAGGCGATGGATGCGCCCGGCGATGGTCTTCAGGCCTTCCGGCCCGTGATAGACCGCGTACATGCCGGCCATGTTGGCGAGCAGCACCTGGGAGGTGCAGATGTTGGAATTGGCCTTTTCCCGACGGATGTGTTGTTCCCGGGTCTGCAGGGTCATGCGCAGGGCCCGGTTGCCGCGGGCGTCCTTGGAGACGCCGATGATGCGGCCGGGCATGGAGCGGACGAAGGCTTCCCGGGTGGCGAAGAAGGCGGCGTGGGGGCCGCCGAAGCCCATGGGAATGCCGAAGCGCTGGCTGGAGCCCAGGGCGATGTCGGCGCCCATGGCGCCGGGGGACTTGAGCAGCACCAGGGCCATGGGGTCGGTGGCGACCGCGACCACGGCGCCGGCGGCCTTGAGGGCGGCGATGCTGTCGCCGAGATCCACCACTTCACCCTTTTCGTTCGGGTATTGCAGCAGGGCACCGAACACGTCCTGGTCGGCGGCCTGGTCGGCGTTGCCGAACACCAGTTCGAAGCCGAAGTATTCGGCCCGGGTCTTGACCACGTCCAGGGTCTGGGGGAAGCAGCCGCTATCGACGAAGAAGCGGTTGGACTTGGACTTGCTCACCCGGCGGGCCATGGTCATGGCCTCGGCGGCGGCGGTGGCCTCGTCGAGCAGGGAGGCGTTGGCCAGTTCCAGGCCGGTCAGATCGATGACCATCTGCTGGAAGTTGAGCAGGGCCTCCAGGCGCCCCTGGGCGATTTCGGCCTGATAGGGGGTGTAGGCGGTGTACCAGCCCGGGTTCTCCATGACGTTTCTCAGGATCACCTTGGGGGTCAGGGTCTCGTGGTAGCCCAGGCTGATCAGGTTCTTCTTCAGCACGTTTTTCTGGGCCAGGGCCTTCAGGTCGGCCAGGGCCTCGTGTTCCCGACGCGGGGCCGGCAGCTTGAGGTCGGCGGGCAGGCGGATGGCGGCGGGGACGGTCTGGTCCACCAGTTCTTCCAGGCTGCCGGCGCCGATGGCGGCCAGCATGGCGGCCTGCTCGGCGGGGCAGGGGCCCAGGTGGCGGGCGATGAATTCGTCGTGCTGTTCGAGGGCGGAAAGGGGCAGGGAGGCGGGCATGGGCGTAATCGTCGGAATGGGTTTGCAAGACCCAGCGCAAAGGCGCCGGGGCACAAGCGCAGCATTTCCTCGCTGGGCTGCCCGCCTGTGCGGCTTTGCGTTGGCTTTTCCTGAATCAGGCGGCGTCCACGGCGGCCTTGTAGCCGGCAGCATCGAGCAGGCCGGCCAGGTCGGCGGCGTTGGCCGGGGCCAGTTTGAACAGCCAGGCGGCATAGGCGTCCTGGTTCACGCTCTCGGGGGCATCCACCACGGCTTCATTGACGGCGGTGACGGTTCCGGCCACGGGGGCGTAGACATCGGCGGCGGCTTTCACCGATTCCACCACGCAGGTTTCCTGGCCAGCGGCCAGGTCCTTGCCCACTTCGGGCAGTTCCACGAACACCAGGTCGCCCAGCAGGTCCTGGGCGTGGTCGGTGATACCCACGGTGAGGGTGCCGTCAGCTTCGATGTGGACCCATTCGTGGGAGGATGTGTATTTCAGATCGGCAGGAATGTTCATGGAAAACTCCGTTAATGGATGAATGTTGAAAACTGGGGAAAATTAAACCTGAAAACCCCACCACAGAGACACAAAGACACAGAGGGGTTCTCAAAAAATTTCTTGCATGGCCTTCTGGGCTCACCCGGAGGGGGACAGGATACTTCAGAGCACGTCTTTGTTTTTCCTCGGTGTCTCAGTGTCTCTGTGGTTCAACATAGGTTTTAAGGTTAAATCAGGCCTTTGCCGTGACGGACAAAGACGGGTTGGGTGACCAGGGCGTTCAAGCGCTTGCCGCGGATGTCCACCTGCACGGTATCGCCGATGGCGACGCCCAGGGGCAGTCGGGCCAGGGCGATGGAAACTTCCAGGGTGGGGGAGAAGCTGCCGCTGGTGATCTCGCCTTCGCCCCGGGCGGTCGTGACTTTCTGGTGGGCGCGCAGCACGCCCTTGTCGAGCAGCTTCAGACCCAGGAACTGCCATTTCTGGCCGTGGGCTACCAGGGCGGCCTTGCCGACGAAGTCCCGCTCGGATTTGAGATCGACGGTCCAGGCCAGGCCGGCATCCAGGGGGGAGACGGTTTCGTCCATGTCCTGGCCGTAGAGGTTCATGCCGGCCTCCAGGCGCAGGGTGTCCCGGGCGCCCAGGCCGCAGGGCTTGACGCCGGCTGCCAGCAGGGCGTTCCAGAGGGCTTCGGCCTTGGCGGCGGGAATGGTGATCTCGAAGCCGTCCTCGCCGGTGTAGCCGGTGGTGGCGATGAACAGCTGGCCCACCTGGACGCCGAAGAAGGGGCCCAGGTGCTCGGTGGCGTTTTTCACTTCCGGCAGTACCTCCCAGACCCTGGCCTTGGCCTTGGGGCCCTGGACGGCGATCATGCCCACGGCCTTGGGGCCCAGGCGCAGGGGGGTCAGGGTCACGTCCAGCCGCCAGTCGCCCAGGCGGGCGGCCATCCAGTCCAGGTCCTTGTCGGTGGTTCCGGCGTTGATGACGAGGCGGTAGTGGCTGTCGGAGAGGTAATAGACGATCAGATCATCCACCACGCCCCCGGCCTCGTTCAGCATGGCGCTGTAGAGGGCCTTGCCGGGGGTCTTGAGTTTTTCGACGTTGTTGGCGATCAGGCGCAGCAGGAAGGGCTTCACGTCGGGGCCGACGGCATCCACGGCGCACATGTGGGAGACATCGAACATGCCGCAGTCCCGGCGGACGGCGTGGTGTTCCTCGATCTGGGAGCCGTAATGGACGGGCATGTCCCAGCCGCCGAAATCCACCATCCGGGCACCGAGGCTGCGGTGGGCGGCATTGAGTACCGTGGTCTTTAGCATAATCAATCCCTTGCGAGCATCTTTTGATGCGGTTTCGAGAATACGGGTGAATCGCATGCCCGGCATCGCAAGGCTTGCGGTTCACCCCTCTGTCCTCGATACCTGAGAGATTGCGGCCCGGTGCTGCAGGCCGTTTGCCCCATCGGTGGGCACCGCGCGTGGTGACGGGTGCCAGCTCTCCAGAGTTGCGGCCGCACGGGCACAGGGCTGTCCGACCGGTTCCATGGTCCTTTTGCCTGAGCGTTTGCGGGTGCGTTGCGCCTTCGGCGGCCCGTGTGCAACGAGCCCTCTCCCATGGAACGGAGCGCACTATAAAGGGGGGGCGGGCAACTGGCAACAGCCGTGCTGTGGGGCCGCGCCAGTCCTGGGATGGCAGGCCGGGCCGCCGGGTTTTTCTCGTCCGGGGATGCGATCCCGCGCCGGGAAAGGGGCGCGAGTGTGCTAGCATCCGCGTTTTGCGGTGCTTCCTGCCTGTGTCATCCCCCATCAATTTCGATTTCCATTGCCATTCCACCGTGTCCGATGGTCTGCTGCCGCCGGCCCAGGTGGTGGCCCGCGCCGCTGATCGTGGCGTCAGCCATCTGGCGCTGACCGATCATGACGACATCGACGGCTTGCCCGAAGCCCGTCAGGCGGCAGCAGCGGCGGAACTGGTCCTGGTCAATGGGGTGGAAATCTCCATCGAGTGGGAAAACCACCCCATCCATGTGGTGGGGCTGGGCTTCGATGCCTCCCACCCCGATCTGGTGGCCGGTCTGGCCTCCGTGCGCGGCGGCCGGGTGGAGCGGGCCCGGCGCATGGGGGATGCGTTTGCTGCCATCGGTATTCCCGGGGTGTTCGAGGGGGCCATGCGCCATGCGGGCAATCCCCTGCTGATTTCCCGGTCCCATTTCGCCCGGCATCTGGTGGAGATCGGCCTCTTCAAGGAGCCCCGCAACGTTTTTGACCATTATCTGGTGCCGGGCAAGCCGGGCTACGTGGAGCACCGCTGGGCCAGCCTCGGGGATGCCATGGGTTGGATCCATGCGGCCGGTGGCGTGGCGGTGGTCGCCCATCCTGCCCGCTACAAGATTTCCAATGCCCAGATGCGCCGTTTCCTCAGCGATTTCAAGGACCTGGGCGGGCAGGCCATCGAGGTGGTCTGTGGCAGCCACAGTCCCGATCATGTGTTGCATTACGCCCGCCTGGCGCGGCATTTCGCTTTCCATGCCTCCCGGGGCTCGGATTTCCATGGGGCCGGGGAGAGCTACGTGGATCTGGGTGGCCTGCCGTCCTTGCCGGAAGACCTGAAACCTGTCTGGCGCCTTCTCGACCTGTAAGAACGAAGATCCATGCCGCAACTGCTTGCCGTCAATCCTGAAACTCCCCCGCGCCGCCATCTGGCCCGGGCGGCCGAACTGCTGCGCGATGGCGCGGTGGTCGCCTTCCCCACGGATTCCTGCTACGCCCTGGCCTGCCATCTGGGCGACAAGGAAGCCCTGGATCGCATCCGTGCCATCCGCCAGATGGATGATCGCCACCACCTGACCCTGATGTGCCGGGATCTGTCCGAGATTGCCAGGTATGCCCGGGTGGACAATGCCCAGTACCGCCTGCTCAAGGCGGCCACGCCGGGCAGCTATGTATTCATCCTGGAAGGCACGAAGGAGCTGCCGCGGCGGGTGATGCATCCCAAGCGCAAAACCATCGGCCTGCGGGTGCCCGACCATCCCGTGGCCTTGGCGCTGCTCGAGGAACTGGGCGAGCCCCTGCTTAGCACCACCCTGCAGTTGCCCGGTTACGAGGCCCCCCTCACCGAGGGCTGGGAAATCCAGGACGCCCTCTCGGGACGGATCGAGCTGATCCTCGATGGCGGCCAGTGCGGCACCGAGCCCACCACGGTCGTCGACCTGACGGGGAGTGCGCCGTTGCTGGTGCGTCAGGGCCGCGGCCCCCTGACGCCCTTCGGCCTGGAAGCCGAATGATCGGGCAGGGCTCTGATAACATGGCGCTTTTTGGCGGTCGTTCATGGAAAGCCTGATTCAGCTCGTGGCCATCGCAGCCCTGCCGGTGATCTTCGCGATCACCCTGCACGAGGCCGCCCATGGTTATGCTGCCCGCCATTTCGGCGACCCTACCGCCTGGCAGGCGGGGCGCATCAGCCTCAACCCGCTGCGCCACATCGACCTGTTCGGCACCATCCTGCTGCCTCTGGGCATCCTGCTCCTGTCGTCCGGGGGGATGCTGTTCGGCTACGCCAAGCCTGTTCCCGTGGATTTCGGCCGCCTGCGCCATCCCAAGCGGGACATGCTCTGGGTGGCGGCGGCCGGCCCCGCCTCGAACCTGGTCATGGCCCTGTTCTGGGCGGCGCTGCTGAAGCTGGCCTGGGAGTTGCCCTCCAACCTCTACACGCTGCCCTTGTCGGAAATGAGCAAGATCGGCATTTCCGTCAACCTGGTGCTGCTGGTGCTCAACCTGCTGCCTCTGCCGCCCCTGGACGGGGGGCGGATCGCCGTGAGTCTGCTGCCGGGCCGGCTGGCCTGGCAGTTTGCCCGGATCGAGCCCTTCGGCTTTCCCATCCTCATCCTGCTGCTCTTCACCGGTATCCTCGGCCAGATCCTCTGGCCCATCATCGGACTGGTGCAGGATGGCATCGAATCCATTTTCCGGTTGTATTGACGAACCATGTACGCAGAACGAGTGCTTTCCGGCATGCGCCCCACGGGGGCCTTGCATCTCGGCCATTACCACGGGGTATTGGCCAACTGGGTGAAACTCCAGCATGAATATCCCTGCCTGTTCTTCGTGGCGGACTGGCATGCCCTGACCACGCAATACGACGACCCCCGCCAGATCCATCAGAACAGCATGGACATGGTGGTGGACTGGCTGGCCGCCGGGGTGGACCCGGAGCAGGCCACCCTCTTCATCCAGTCCCGGGTGCCCGAGCACGCCGAGCTGCATCTGCTGCTTTCGATGATGACGCCCCTGGGCTGGCTCGAACGGGTGCCCACCTATAAGGACCAGCAGGAAAAGCTGGCCAACAAGGATCTGTCCACCTACGGCTTTCTGGGTTATCCCCTGCTCATGAGCGCCGACATCCTGATCTACCGGGCCGATAAGGTGCCCGTGGGCGAGGACCAGATCCCCCATGTGGAATTCACCCGGGAACTGGCGCGGCGCTTCAACCACATGTACGGCCGGGAACCCGGCTTCGCCGAGAAGGTGGAGGCCGCCCTGGAGCGCCTCAACAGCAAGACCCGGCGCAGTTACAAGGACCTGCGCACCCGCTTCCAGCAGGATGGGGACCGGGGGGCCGTGGAAAAGGCCAAGGCCCTGCTGTTCGAAGCCGGCCTCTGTCCCGAGGACCGGGAGCGCCTGCTCGGGCATCTGGAGGGGACCGGCAAGACCCTCCTCGTCGAGCCCGGCTACCTGCTCACCGAAGCCTCGAAGATGCCAGGCCTGGACGGTCAGAAGATGAGCAAGTCCTATGGCAACACGATTGCCCTGCGGGAATCCGCGGATTCCGTGGCCAAGAAGGTCAAGTCCATGCCGACCGACCCGGCCCGGGCGCGCCGTACCGATCCCGGCAATCCCGAGAAGTGCCCGGTCTGGCAGCTGCACCAGATCTATTCCGACGACGGCTGCAAGGCCTGGGTTCAGGAAGGCTGCCGCACGGCCGGCATCGGCTGCATCGAGTGCAAGCAGCCGGTCATCGACGGCATCCTCAAGGAACTGGCGCCGATGCAGGAGCGGGCCCGGCATTATCAGGAGGACCCCGGGCGGGTGAAGCGGATCATCGCCGATGGCTGCGACAAGGCCCGGGAACTGGCCCGGGAAACCATGCGCGATGTGCGCGAGGCCATGGGTCTGGATTACCGTTGATGGATTTCACCCTCGATGAGGCCATGGTCTGGATTGCCATCGGTTTTCTCGGCCAGGCCCTGTTCTCGGCCCGTTTCATCGTCCAGTGGCTGCACAGCGAGAAGGCCAGGAAGAGCGTCGTGCCCCTGTCCTTCTGGTATTTCAGCATCGCCGGGGGCGCCGTGCTGACGGCCTATGCCATCTACCGCAAGGACCCCGTCTTCATCTTCGGCCAGGGGCTGGGGCTGCTCATCTACGTGCGCAACCTCATGCTCATCCACCGTAACCGGGAACGGGAGCAGGCAGGGGAATGACGGCCGTGCTCGAAGAGGCGCTGTCCGAGACCGGGGAGACCTCAGGCCTTCCACCGGCCCTAGCCCGCATCTATGGCCAGCCCCTGGCAACGCTGCCGGCGGATCTCTACATTCCGCCGGATGCCCTCGAAGTCATGCTCGACGCCTTCGAGGGGCCGCTGGACCTGCTCCTCTACCTGATCCGCAAGGCCAACATCGACATCCTCGACATTCCCATGGCGCCGCTGACCCGCCAGTATCTGGATTACGTGGAGACCATGCGGGCCCAGAATCTGGAGCTGGCAGCCGAATACCTGGTGATGGCCGCCATGCTCATCGAGATCAAGTCGCGCATGCTGCTGCCTCGGCCCAAGCCGGCGGAAGGGGAGGAAGCCGAGGATCCCCGGGCCGAGCTGGTGCGCCGCCTGATGGAGTACGAGCAGATCAAGCTGGCCGGCCAGAAGCTCAACGGCCTGGACCAGGCCGAGCGGGACTTCCTCTGGGTCGAGACCCTGGTGGAGAAGACCCTGCTCAAGCGCTATCCCGAGGTGGGGCTCGACGACCTCAAGGAGGCCTGGCTGGGCATCCTGCGCCAGGCCCGGCTGCACAAGCACCACCAGATCGGCCGGGAGGAATTGTCGGTGCGCGAGCACATGGGCATCATCCTGCGGCAGCTGAAGGAGCAGGGCGGGTATGTGCAGTTCGAAACCCTGTTCGATCCCGCCATGGGGGCGCCGGGGCTGGTGGTCCATTTCCTGGCCATGCTCGAACTGGCCCGGGAGCGGCTGGTGGAGATCACCCAGACCGAACCTTTTCAGCCCATTTATGTACGGCAGGCCTTCACGAGTGGCACAAGCGAGGTGAATTATGGAACTGACGACGATCAAGAAGGTGCTTGAAGCGGCCCTCTTGGCGGCTCAGGAACCCCTGAGCCTGGCCGATCTCCGGAAGATGTTCGATGAGGAGCTTTCCGGCGAGGTGCTGCGCAAGCTGCTCGACAAGATTCGTGAGGAATGGCAGGACAGGCCGGCCGAGCTGGTCCAGTTGGCTTCCGGGTGGCGCTTTCGCACCCGGGTGGAATTCATGCCCTACCTCGAGCGGCTCAATCCGGAAAAACCGCCCCGTTACTCCCGCGCCGTGTTGGAAACCCTGGCCATCATCGCCTACCGTCAACCCGTGACCCGGGGCGACATCGAGGAAATCCGCGGTGTGGCGGTCAACACCCATGCCATCCGCGCCCTTGAGGAGCGTGGCTGGATTGACGTGGTCGGACATCGGGAAACCCCGGGCCGCCCGGCGCTCTATGCCACCACCCGGAAATTCCTCGACGATCTGGGGCTGCGAAGCCTCACTGAACTGCCGGCCCTGGAGGCCGTGACCCAAACGAACCTGGAGCTCGCCGATGCGGCCTAAGAAAACCCCCTTCCGCCCTCCCGCCAAGACGGCACCGGAAAGCCGAGAGTCCCGCCCTCGCATTGCCAGGACCGATCAGGCGGCTGCGGCACCTCGGCCATCCCGCCCCAGGCCTGGCCCCCCGGGCCGTTCTCCGGCCCGTCGCGGCCGGGGAGGGGGGCTTTCGGCTCAGGAGCCGGTGAGCGAACGCCTGCACAAAGTGCTGGCCCAGGCCGGTATCGGTTCCCGTCGGGAAATGGAAGCCCTGATTGCCGATGGCCGGGTTCAGGTCAACGGCGAGACGGCCCAGGTCGGCCAGAGTGTCAGCCCCGGCGACCGGGTCAAGGTGAATGGCAGGCTCGTGAATCTGCACTTCTCCACCCGTTTGCCCCGGGTGCTCCTCTACCACAAGCCGGAAGGTGAAATCGTCTCCCGCGACGATCCGGAGGGCCGTCCCAATGTGTTTACCAATCTGCCGCGCCTGCGCGGCGGCCGCTGGGTCGCTGTCGGCCGCCTGGACCTGAACACTTCCGGTCTGATTTTGTTTACCACCTCCGGCGAGCTGGCCAACAAGCTGATGCATCCGGGCTCCCAGTTGCTGCGGGAATACGCCGTCCGGGTGCTGGGCGAACTTTCGGTGGAAGCCCAGCGCCAGCTGCTGGCCGGCGTCATGCTCGAGGATGGCATGGCCCAGTTCGCCTCCCTGGAGGACGGAGGGGGGCAGGGTGCCAATCACTGGTACCGGGTCACCCTCTACGAAGGGCGCAACCGGGAAGTGCGGCGCATGTTCGAAGCCGTGGGCTGCAAGGTGAGCCGCCTGATCCGCGTCCGTTACGGCCCCTTTCAGCTGCCGCCCTGGCTCAAGCGTGGCCAGAGCCGGGAGCTGGATGAGGCCGCCGTGAAGCGCCTGCTGGCCGATCTGCAGCTCGAAAAACGCTGAACAGGCTTTTCTGGCGCGGCTCGCCACGCGAGCGCCGGCGGCACCGTGCTTGGCTCGGGGGAAGATCTTCCGGGGCCGGGACGGTGCCGGAGGCAGAGTGAGCAGGGGGGCGAGGTACGAATGAAAAACGCCTTGCAGAGGAATTCTGCAAGGCGTCGATTTTTGGCGGAGTGGACGGGACTCGAACCCGCGACCCCCGGCGTGACAGGCCGGTATTCTAACCGACTGAACTACCACTCCGCACATGGAGCACTGCCGTAGCAGCACACCCGAAAAATGCCGGCATCTCCACGGGTGCTTGAACAGCTTCCCACTTTTGAGACAGCGACCTTGACGGGCCGCTTCTGCCGAAAGACTGCATTATAGCTGGTCTAGCTCCGTACCACAATAGCCCTTGGAGTGTGTTTTTGTCTCTTTTCTTCTTTTTACGCGACTTTCCGGGATTTTCATGATTCAGGCCCGGTAGCCAGCCAGGCGCGCCAAGGTGCCTTCCCGGCCGATCAGGGTGATCAGAGCATCCACCGATGGCGTCTGGGTCTGGCCGGTGAGCAGGATTCGCAGAGGCATCGCCAGTTTGGGCATCTTCAATCCGTGCCGGCCGATGGTCTCCTTGATAAGGGTTGTGATAGCCGGCGTTTCCCAGGCAACGTCTTCGAGTTTCCGGGCGAAGTCGGCCAGAGCGGGCCTGGCTTCCTCGCTCAGGTACTGGGCCAGGAGTTCCGGGCTGGGGTTGATGTCGATATACAGCACCTCCAGCGCATCCGTGAGGGCGTTCAGGGTGTTGCAGCGATCCACATAAAGGGCGATGGCCTGGGCCAGGTCCGGTCCCCTGCCGGGATTCACGCCCCGGGCTTCGAGCCGTTTGGCGATCCTGGGGGCGAGTTCCGCTGCGGGAGTCTGCTTCATGTAATGCTGGTTCAGCCAGAGCAGTTTTTCGGTATTGAATTGGGCTGCCGAGGGCGTGATGTGATCCAGGTCGAACCACTGCACGAACTGCTCCCGGCTGAAGATTTCATCGTCGCCGTGGGACCAACCCAGCCGGGCCAGGTAGTTGATGACGGCTTCGGGCAGGAAACCATCCTCATCGTACTGCATGACCGAGACAGCCCCGTGACGCTTGGAAAGTTTGGTGCCGTCATCGCCGAGGATCATCGAGAGATGGGCATACCGGGGAATCTGTGCCCCCAGGGCCCTGAGGATGTTGATCTGGCGCGGGGTGTTGTTGACGTGGTCGTCACCCCGGATGACGTGGGTGATGCCCATGTCCCAGTCGTCTACCACCACGCAGAAGTTGTACGTGGGGGTCCCGTCGGCCCGGGCGATGATCAGGTCGTCCAGTTCGGCGTTGGCAAACTCGATGCGCCCCTTGACCAGATCATCCCAGGCGACCACACCTTCCTTGGGATTCCTGAAGCGGATGACCGGTGCGATTCCCGCAGGCGGTTCCGGCAGGGTCTTGCCCGGTTCTGGGCGCCATCGGCCGTCGTAGCGGGGCTTTTCACCCCGGGCGCGCTGTGCTTCGCGCAGGGCGTCCAGTTCTTCCGGGGATGTGTAGCAGGGGTAGGCGCTGCCTTGAGCCAGCATTTCCTGGATGACTTGCTTGTAGCGGTCCATGCGCTGCATCTGGTAGAACGGGCCTTCGTCGTGCTGCAGCCCCAGCCAGTTCATGCCGTCGAGGATGGCCTGGACAGCTTCGGGGGTGGAGCGGGCCACGTCGGTATCCTCGATGCGCAGGATGAACTGGCCGCCGTGGCGGCGGGCGTAGGCCCAGGAGAAGAGGGCGGTGCGGGCTCCGCCAATGTGCAGGAAGCCGGTGGGGCTGGGGGCAAAACGGGTGCGAACCATGATGAATGACCAGATGGGGAAAAGCCGTTCATTTTATATGAGCAAAAAAGTTTGACGACAGTCTCCGACTGTGTTTTAATGCGCGCCTTCCGAGACATCGGGTGGTTAGCTCAGTTGGTATGAGCACTGCCTTCACACGGCAGGGGTCACTGGTTCGAGTCCAGTACCACCCACCAAATTTAAACCCCGGCAATTCTTCAGGATTTGCCGGGGTTTTTTCGTTTTCTCCCGTGTTTCCGGCCTCTGGATTGCAAATTGCACGGGCTGAGCCGAAGATGATGCCTTCCCTTGCCTCGTGGAGCCGTTTTCATGAATTTCCCTGGTTTTTCAGGATGGTCAGGCCTTTTCAGGCATTTTCTCCTGGTCACTCTTCTAGCGCTGGCCGGCGGGGCATGGGGGCAGCAGGGATTGGAAATCCTGCAGCTCCGGCACCGCCACGCCGCCGAAGTCTTGCCCACACTGCAGCCGCTGCTGGAGCCGGGGGCGAGCCTGACGGGCGCCGGTTATCAGTTGTTCCTGCGCGCATCGCCCGGGAATCGTGCAGAAATCAAGCAGGTGCTGGCGGCCCTGGATGCGCCGCCGCGGCGCCTGGTGATCCGGGTGAGCACGGATGCAAGCGAGGTGGAGCGCGATCGTGCTGCCCGGCTGACGCTTTCCGCCCGCGAACAGGGGGGGAGTCATGCCGGCGCGAGGATTTACGACAGCCGCAGCGCCAGCTCGGCCAGCAGGACCCAGATGGTGCAGACGGTGGATGGCGGGCGGGCGTTCATCCAGGCCGGCACTTCGGTGGCCGTCCCCTTGCGTCAGGTGGTGCTGGCCCCGGGCGGGGCCGTGGTGAGCGACCGGGTTGAGTACCGGGACATTGCCCAGGGGTTCTATGTGGAGCCCCGGGTATCGGGCAACCGGGTGACGCTGGAGATCAGCCAGCAGATGGATAGCCCGGCTGGCCTCGGCCCCGGTAGCGCCCACGTCCAGCGTTTGTCCACCACCGTATCCGGCCCCCTGGGGGAGTGGCTGCAGCTGGGCGGGGGCGGCCAGTCGGCAACCGAGCGGGGGCGGGGCATCCTCTCCCTGTCCAGCGGTGAGCTGCGCTCCGACCGCAGCATCTGGCTGCTCGTGGAGGAATTGCCCTGACCGGGCGGGAACCCTGATGGGCGCGGTGCGGTCTGCTTCACCACCATCCTGGAGCAGGCCAACGCACATGCTGAGATTCGACAACTGTTTTCGCCGCGAACTCCCGGGAGATCCGGATGCATGTAACGAGGTCAGGCAGGTGCATGGCGCCGTCTGGTCGGCGGTGCAGCCCTCGCCCGTCCGGGCTCCCCGTTTGTTGGCTCACTCTCCGGAGATGGCCGCCGAGCTGGGTCTGCCCGCGGGCTGGGAGCGCCGGCCTGAATGGGTCGGGGCGCTGGCGGGCAACGGAATCCTGCCGGGTATGGAGCCCTACGCCAGTTGTTACGGGGGGCATCAGTTCGGTCAGTGGGCCGGACAGCTCGGCGATGGTCGGGCCATCAGTCTGGGAGAAGTGCTCACCGACGGGGGGCGGCGCTGGGAATTGCAGCTCAAGGGAGCCGGGAGGACGCCCTATTCCCGACGGGGCGATGGCCGTGCCGTTCTCCGTTCTTCCTTGCGGGAATTCCTCTGCAGCGAGGCCATGCATCATCTAGGGGTGCCCACGACCCGGGCCCTGAGTCTGGTGGCGACCGGCGAGGATGTGTGGCGGGACATGTTCTACGACGGCAATCCTGCCCTCGAACCCGGGGCCGTGGTGTGCCGGGTGGCGCCTTCCTTCATCCGGTTCGGGCATTTCGAGCTGCCGGCTTTCCGGCAGGATCGGGCGCTCCTGCAGCGGCTGGTGGATTTCACCATTTCCCGGCATTTTCCCGGGCTGCAGGCCGAGGCGGAGGAGCCGCTCGCGGCCTGGTTCCGGGAAGTCTGTGCGCGGACGGGGCGACTGGTGGCCCGCTGGATGCAGGTGGGTTTCGTGCACGGGGTGATGAACACCGACAACATGTCGATCCTGGGACTCACCATCGACTACGGGCCTTACGGCTGGGTCGATGATTTCGATCCCGGCTGGACGCCCAATATCACGGATGCAGCCGGTCGTCGCTACTGTTTCGGGCGGCAGCCCGAAGTTGCCCGCTGGAATCTGGAACGGCTGGCCGAGGCCCTGGCCCTGCTGGAGCCCACAGGAGCGCTGGCCGATCTGCTGGGGGCCTACGATGATGCCTACAACGCCGAGGCGGCCCGGTTGTTTGCGGGAAAGTTCGGTTTTGCCGCCTGGCAGGATGGGGATGGCGAACTGGTGGGCGAGGTTCTGGAACTGCTGCGTCAGGGGGAGATGGATATGACCGAATTCTTCCGGCAGTTGGCTCATGTGGATGCGGGCGGAGATCCCCTGGCCCGTCTCCAGGAGGCGGCCTACCGTCCCGAGCCCTGGCGGGCCTGTCGCGCCGGTCTGGAAGCCTGGCTCGGGCGTTACTTCCAGCGCCTCGGCCAGGAAGCGGTGAGCCCCGGGCTGCGCCGTAACCGCATGAACGCCTTCAACCCCCGCTACGTGCTGCGCAACTACCTGGCACAGCAGGCTATCGACAAGGCGGAGGCCGGAGACCTGAGCCTGATGCTGGAGCTGCAGGAGGTGTTGCGCCGGCCTTACGAGGAGCAGCCCGGCCGGGAGGCCTTTGCGGCCATGCGCCCCGACTGGGCCAGGCACCGGGCCGGTTGCTCCATGTTGTCGTGCAGTTCCTGAGGGTTCAGGCTTCCCGGGTGCAGGCCATCAGATAGTTGACGCTGGTATCCGGCCCCAGGCTGTAGGTCTTGCTGAACGGGTTGTAACTCAGCCCGATGGGTGGTTCGGGCGTCAGGCCGGCCTCCCGGCTCCAGCGCGAGAGTTCGGAGGGCTTGAGAAAACGGGCGTATTCGTGGGTGCCCTTGGGCAGAAGCCGGAGCACATACTCGGCGCCGATGACGGCAAGGAGGTAGGCCTTGGGGTTGCGGTTGATGGTGGAAAAGAAAACCTTACCGCCGGGTTTGACCAGCCTGGCGCAGGCACGGATGGTGCTGATCGGGTCGGGAACATGTTCGAGCATTTCCAGGCAGGTGACGGCATCGAAACTGCCGGGCGCTTCCTCGGCCATGGCTTCGGCGGAGATCTGCCGGTAATCCACCTGCAGGCCGCTTTCCAGCAGGTGCAGGCGGGCCACCCCCAGGGGTTTTTCCGACAGGTCGATGCCGGTCACCCGGGCGCCCCGGGCGGCCATGCCTTCCGACAGCAGGCCGCCGCCGCAGCCCACGTCGATCACGCGCTTGCCAGCCAGGCCGATCTGGCGGTCGATCCAGTCCAGGCGCAGGGGGTTGATGTCGTGCAGGGGACGGAATTCGCTGTTGGGGTCCCACCAGCGATGGGCAAGTTCGCCAAACTTGTTCAATTCCTTGGGGTCGGCATTGGTCATCATGTTATCCAGCAGGGCAGGGTGAAATAAAAAAGCCCTGCTCGCGCAGGGCTTTCATGCGACATGACCGGAATTACTTGGTGCCGATCACTTCGATGTCGACGCGACGATCGGGCTGCAGGCAGGCAACCAGCTTCTTGTTGCGACCGTTCTCGGGGCCCATGTTCTTGCACTTGTCGCCGGTCACGGGCTGGGCTTCGCCCTTGCCCTCGGTGTAGACGCGGTTGGCTTCGATACCCTTGGCAACCAGGTATTCCTTCACGGCGGCAGCACGCTTCTCGGACAGCTTCTGGTTGTAGCCTTCCTTGCCAATGCGGTCGGTGTGACCGACGGCCAGGATCACTTCCAGCTTCAGTTCCTTGGCCTTGGCGACCACTTCGTCCAGCTTGGCCTTGCCTTCGGGGCGCAGCACGGCCTTGTCGAAGTCGAACAGGGCGTCGGCGGCCAGGGTGATCTTGTCGCCGGAGGGCTTCACCCCGGAAGCGGCACTCTTGGCACCAGCGGCCTCACACTTTTCCTTGGGCAGCAGATCTTTGTCGCACTGGCAGCCAGCGGGATCATTGGCGGCAGCGGCAGGGGTCCAGTAACCGGTGCGCCAGCACAGGCCGGCACCGCTGGTGGCCACTTCGCCACGCTGGTCGATCACATAAACGCGCTCCTGAGCCTGGGCCATGCCGGCGGCGACGCCCAGGCCGGCCAGCAGGGCGACAGCGACAGAGTTCTTGGCAAATTTTTTGATCATCTTCTTTTTCCTCGCAGATTGTAAAAATCGAAACACTGACATCAGGCCTCTGCCATGCGGACAAAGGATTGCACTCATGACACGATCTTCAGGCTAGACCTGATCCTATTTTGCCATAGGCGTGCCGAGTTTTTCAAACCCGCCTCATCAATATTCATGAGCATTCTGTTGGAAACGCAACACTTTCCGTTCACCCAGACGTGGCTTACGTCGTCCCGGCCGGCGCAATGGATCAGGTGCGAGATGGGGTCGAAGCAGGGGGCAAGCTCCAGCCGTCCCAGGTCAATGGCGCACAGGTCGGCCCGCTTGCCGATGCGGATGGATCCGGTTTCGGCTTCCAGTCCGAGGGCTGTGGCGGCGTTCAGGGTGGCCATGCGCAGGGCTTCCCAGGCGGCAAGGCTTTCAGCCTTGCCGGTCGTCCCCTTGGCCAGCAGGCTCGCAAGCCGCATTTCCTGCAGCAGGTCCAGGCGGTTGTTGCTGGCAGCACCATCGGTGCCCAGCCCCACGTTGATGCCCCGTTCCAGCATGGTAGTGACGGGGGCGATGCCGCTGGCCAGCTTGAGATTGGAGGTGGGGCAGTGGGCGATGTGGCAGCCGTGCCGGACCAGTCGTTCCAGGTCGGGTTCCTCCAGGTGCACGGCGTGCACGCCGATGGTCTGGGGGCCGAGCAGGCCGAGCCGTTCGAGGCGTTGCAGGGGGCTGCAACCATGCTGGGCGCGGTGGTTGTCCAGTTCCTCCCGGGTTTCGTGGATGTGCAGGTGGATGGGTAGTTCCAATTGTGCGGCCAGGGTGCGGATGCGTTCGAAGCCGCTATCGCTGACGGTGTAGGGGGCGTGGGGGGCCAGGCTGAAGTGGAGCAGGGGGTTGCGTTGCCACTGGTCGCGGGTGGCCAGACCCTTGGTCAGGTAGTCCTCCAGGTCGCTGGCGTAGCGGGAGGGAAAGTCGATGGCGATGATCCCCAGCATCGCACGCATCCCCATTTCCTGAGCGGCGGCAGCGGCGGCTTCGGGGAAGAAGTACATGTCGTTGAAGCAGGTGATGCCGCCCTTGAGCATCTCGGCGCAGGCCAGCCGGGTTCCTTCGTAAACGAACTGGGCGCAGACGTGGGCGGCTTCGGCCGGCCAGATATGTTCCCGCAGCCAGGTCATGAGCGGCAGATCGTCGGCGAGTCCGCGCATCAGGCTCATGGCGGCATGGGTGTGCAGGTTGATCAGGCCGGGAAGGAGCAGGTGTTCGCCCAGTTCGACGGTTTCCCGGGGGGCGCAAGCTTCGCGGGCCTGGGAGGATGGCAGGATGTCGGTGATGCGCCCATCATGGATGACGAGGGCGTGGTTTTCCAGCAGGGTGGAATCGTGCACCTGGGCAATCCAGCGGGCGTGGATCAGCAGGTCGGGCGGGTTCGGGGCGTGGGCTTCCGGCATGGGAGGTATGGGTGTTATCGGACATGCTAAAATAGCAAATTCCGTCTACATCAACCAATAAGGAACTCTCGGCCATCTTGTCCGGGCAGTGGAGAGACTATGGAACAATTCGCCAAGGAAATCCTTCCCGTCAGTCTGGAAGACGAGATGCGCCGTTCCTATCTGGATTACGCCATGAGCGTGATCGTGGGGCGGGCTCTGCCGGACGTGCGGGACGGTCTCAAACCCGTGCACCGGCGCGTGCTGTTCGCGATGCACGAGCTGGGCAACGACTGGAACCGGGCCTACAAGAAGTCCGCCCGTATTGTCGGCGACGTGATCGGTAAGTACCACCCTCACGGCGACACGGCGGTGTATGACACCATCGTGCGCATGGCCCAGGACTTTTCCCTGCGCTACATGCTGGTGGATGGTCAGGGCAACTTCGGCTCGGTGGACGGCGACAACGCCGCCGCCATGCGGTACACGGAAGTACGCATGGCCCGCATCGGCCACCAGTTGCTTGAGGACATCGACAAGGAAACCGTCGATTTCGGACCCAACTATGATGGTTCCGAACAGGAACCCCTGATCCTGCCGGCCCGCATTCCCAATCTGCTCATCAACGGCTCCTCAGGCATCGCCGTGGGCATGGCCACCAACATCCCGCCCCATAACCTGAACGAAGTGGTGGCGGGCTGCCTGGCCCTGCTGCAGAACCCTGAAATCTCCATCGACGATCTGATCGACATCATTCCCGCTCCTGATTTCCCCACCGCCGGCATCATTTACGGGGTGAGCGGGGTGCGCGAGGGCTATCTCACCGGCCGTGGCCGGGTGGTGATGCGGGCCAAGACCCACTTTGAGGATATCGACCGGGGCAACCGCCAGGCCATCATCGTGGACGAGTTGCCCTACCAGGTGAACAAGCGCTCCCTGCTGGAGAAGATCGGCGAGCTGGTCAACGAGAAGCGCATCGAGGGCATTTCCGACCTGCGCGACGAGTCCGACAAATCCGGCATGCGTGTGGTGATCGAGCTGAAGCGGGGTGAAGTGCCCGAGGTGGTGCTCAACAAGCTGTTCAAGATGACCCAGTTGCAGGACACCTTCGGCATGAACATGGTGGCCCTGGTGGATGGCCAGCCCCGCCTCTTGAATCTCAAGCAGATGCTGGAGTGCTTCCTGGCCCACCGCCGGGAGGTGGTGACCCGTCGCACCGTGTTCGAACTCCGGAAGGCCCGGGAACGGGGCCACATCCTGGAAGGCCTGGCCGTGGCCCTGTCCAACGTGGACGAGATCATCGCCTTGATCAAGGCGGCGCCGACACCGGCCGACGCCAAGCGGGAGCTGATGGCCCGCCTGTGGAAGAGCCCGGTGGTGGAGGAGATGCTGCAACGCGCCGCGGCCGATGCTTCCCGTCCCGACGGGCTGGCCCCCGAATTCGGGCTTTCCGCCCAGGGCTACCGGCTTTCCGATGCCCAGGCTCAGGCCATTCTGGAACTGCGCCTGCAGCGCCTGACCGGCCTGGAGCAGGACAAGATCGTCGCCGAGTACAGGGAGGTCATGGACAAGATCGCCGACCTGCTCGACATCCTGGCCCGCCCCGAGCGCATTACCGAGATCATCTCCGGCGAGCTGGTGGCCATCCGCGACCAGTTCGGCGACGAGCGCCGCTCCGAGATCGTCACCTACGCCCAGGACCTGGGCATCGAGGACCTGATCACGCCCCAGGATCTGGTGGTGACCCTGTCCCATGCCGGCTACATCAAGTCCCAGCCCCTGGCCGATTACCGCGCCCAGCGCCGCGGCGGGCGCGGCAAGCAGGCCACGGCCATGAAGGACGACGACTTCATCGACCACCTGTTCGTGGCCAACACCCACGACTATATCCTCTGCTTCTCCAACCGGGGCCGCTGCTACTGGCTCAAGGTCTACGAAGTGCCCCAGGGCAGCCGCAACAGCCGGGGCAAGCCCATCATCAACATGTTCCCCCTGGAGGAGGGCGAGAAGATCAACGCCATCCTGCCGGTCAAGGAGTTCTCCGACGATAAGTACGTGTTCATGTGCACCGTCCAGGGGGTGGTCAAGAAGACCTCCCTGGCCAACTTCTCCAACCCCCGCAAGGCCGGCATCATCGCCGTGGATTTGGATGAAGGGGATTACCTGATCGGCGCCGACCTGACCACCGGCCAGAGCGACATCGTGCTCGTATCGGACGGCGGCAAGGCGGTGTGGTTCGGCGAGGATCAGGTGCGCCCCATGGGCCGCCAGTCCCGCGGCGTGCGCGGCATGTCCTTGCAGGAAGGCCAGAGCGTCATTTCCCTGCTGGTGGCCGAGAACGAGGACCAGACCGTGCTGGTGGCCACCGAGAATGGTTACGGCAAACGTACCCGTCTGGGCGACTTCCGCCGCTCCAGCCGCGGCACCCAGGGGGTCATGGCCATCGCCTCGAGCGAGCGCAACGGCAAGATCGTCGCCGCCAAGCTGGTGACCGACGAGGACGAGGTGATGCTGATCACCACTGGCGGCGTGCTGATCCGCACCCGGGTTTCCGAGATCCGCGAATTGGGTCGCGCCACCCAGGGGGTGACTCTGATTTCCCTGGGGGCGGGCGAGAAACTCACCGGTTTGGAGAAGGTGGCGGAAACCGGCGAGGAAGAAGAGGGCGCCGAGGCCGGGATCGAGGGCGAGGTTGTTGAGGGCGGCGAAAGCGCCGGCGAGCAAGGAGAAGCCTGATGCATCGGGTCTGGAATTTCAGCGCCGGTCCGGCCACCCTGCCCACCGAGGTCCTGCTGCAGGTGCAGGAGGAATTGCTGGACTGGCACGGGGCCGGTTGCGGCGTCATGGAGATGAGCCATCGGGGCAAGGAGTTCACCGGCATCATCCAGGCCGCCGAGGCGGACCTGCGCGAACTGCTCGATATCCCTGATAACTACAAGGTGTTGTTCCTCCAGGGCGGTGCCACCCAGCAATTTGCCCAGGTGCCCATGAACCTGCTGGCGGGGGATCTGAACAAGAGATCGGCTGATTACATCGTCACCGGTTCCTGGTCCAAGAAGGCCTTCAAGGAGGCCCAGCGCATCGGTCAGGTACGCCTGGCGGCTTCCGTGGAGGCCAAGGGTCAGGTGGCCGATGGCTTCACCCGCCTGCCCCGGGCCGACGAGCTGAACCTGGACCCGCAAGCTGCCTATCTGCACGTCTGCACCAACGAAACCATCCACGGGGTTGAACTTCATGACGACGCGGCCCTGGCGGACCTGGTGCCGGCCGGGGTTCCCCTGGTGGCGGACATGAGTTCCCACATCCTCTCCCGTCCCCTGGACGTGAGCCGTTACGGCCTGATCTACGCTGGCGCCCAGAAGAACATCGGTCCCTCCGGCGTGACCCTGGTGATCGTGCGCGAGGACCTGCTGGGCCGGGCCGCCGCCGGCATTCCCACGGTGATGGATTACCAGGTGATGGCGGACAACGGCTCCATGCTCAACACTCCGCCGACTTTTGCCATCTACGTGGCCGGGCTGGTGTTCCAGTGGTTGAAGCGCCAGGGCGGCCTGGCCCACATGCAGGCCGTCAACCGGGAAAAGGCGGGGCTGGTCTACGCCGCCATCGACGCCAGCCAGGGGTTCTACCAGAATCCGGTGGCGGCCGATTGCCGCTCCTGCATGAACATCCCCTTCACCCTGGCCCGGCCCGAGCTGGATGCCGAATTCCTGGCCCAGGCCAAGGCCGCCGGCCTGCTCGGGCTCAAGGGACACAAGTCGGTAGGCGGTATGCGCGCCTCCCTTTACAATGCCATGCCCCTGGACGGTGTCCGGGCCCTGGTCCATTTCATGAACAATTTCGCCGCCAAGCACGCCTGAGTTCCCATGAGCGATTCCCTGCAACAGGAACTGGCGGGCGTCCGCCAGGAAATCGACAGCATTGATGCCCAATTGCTGGCGCTCCTCAACCGCCGGGCCCGCTGCGCCCAGCAGGTGGGGGAGATCAAGGCTCGTTACGGCGAAGCTGGCCACATCTACCGGCCTGAAAGAGAAGCCCAGGTGCTGCGCCGCCTGCAGGACCTGAACCAGGGGCCGCTGCCGGACGAGAGCATCACTTTCTTTTTCCGGGAGGTGATGTCCGCCTGCCTGTCCCTGGAACAGCCCTTGAATGTGGCCTTCCTTGGTCCCCTGGGCACCTTCTCCGAATCTGCTGCCGTCAAGCAGTTCGGCCATGCGGCCCGGTTGCTGCCCTGCGCTTCCATCGATGAGGTGTTCCGGGAAGTGGAGGCGGGCCATGCGGAGTACGCGGTCGTGCCGGTGGAAAACTCCACCGAAGGGGCCGTGGGGCGCACCATGGACCTGCTGCTGCAGACACCCTTGCAGATCTGCGGCGAGGTGGTGGTGCGCATCCACCAGAACCTCCTTTCCAAAGCAGCGGATCTGCAGTCGGTGACCAAGGTCTATTCCCACGCCCAGTCCCTGGCCCAATGCCACGAATGGCTGAACCGCATGTTGCCCGGAGTGGAGCGCATCGCCGTGGCCAGCAATGCCCTGGCGGCCCGGATGGCCGCCGAGGAAGCAGGCACGGCAGCCATCGCCGGGGAAGCGGCTGCGGAGCGCTACCAGCTCCAGGTCCTGGCCGCCAGCATCGAGGACGAGCCCAATAACACCACCCGCTTCCTGGTGCTGGGCCGGCACGATGCGGGGGTTTCCGGGCGCGACAAGACTTCCCTGATCATGTCGGCGCCCAATCGTTCGGGTGCCCTGCACGACTTGCTCAAGCCCTTTGCCGAGGCCGGTGTCTCCATGACCCGGCTGGAATCCCGCCCGGCCCGCCAGGGGCTGTGGGAATACGTTTATTACGTGGATGTGGAAGGTCACCGGCTTTCCCCCTCCCTGGCCGGTGCCCTGCAGGAACTGGCCGGCCGTGCGGCCTATCTGAAGGTGCTGGGTTCCTATCCCGTCGCCGTCTATTGATCCTGTCGAGGTGTCCATGTCCCTAGCCGATCAGGCTCTGCCCTATGTGCGGGCCATTTCCCCCTACCAGCCCGGCAAACCGATCACCCAGCTGGCCCGGGAGATGGGGCTGCCGGTAGAGCGCATCGTCAAGCTCGCCTCCAACGAGAACCCCCTGGGCATGAGCCCCCGGGCCAGGGCGGCCGTCCAGGCTGCCATCGCCGGCATCGAGCGCTACCCGGACCAGTTCGAGTTGATCCGGGCCCTGGCCGAGCGCAATGGCGTCGAAGCCGGGCAGGTGATCCTGGGCAACGGCTCCAACGACGTGCTCGATCTCGTGGCCCGGGTATTCCTGGGCAGCGGCCGTTCCGCCGTTTTTGCCCAGCACGCCTTTGCCGTCTATCCGATTGCCACCCTGTCGGTGGGGGCCGAGGGCATCACCGTGCCGGCCAAACATTTCGGCCACGATCTGGATGCCATGGCCGCTGCCATCCGCCCCGATACCCGGGTGGTGTGGATCGCCAACCCCAACAATCCCACCGGCACCTTCCTGCCCCATCAGGCCCTGCGCACCTTCATGGCCAAGGTGCCGGCCGAGGTGATCGTGGTGCTGGATGAGGCCTATAACGAATACCTGGCGCCCGCCGAGCGCCATGACACCGTGGCCTGGATCAAGGAATTCCCCAACCTGATCGTCAGCCGCACCTTTTCCAAGATCTACGGCCTGGCCGGCCTGCGCATCGGTTACGGCATCGCTTCGGCGGCCGTGGCGGACCTGATGAATCGGGTGCGTCAGCCCTTCAACTGCAACAACCTGGCCCTGGCGGCCGCCCTGGCTGCCCTGGACGACCATCTGTTCGTGGCCGAGAGCTACGAACTGAACCGTCAGGGCATGGAGCAGATCGTCGCCGGGCTGCAGCGCCTGGGGCTGGAACACATTCCTTCCCACGGCAACTTCGTCACCTTCAGGGTGGGCGATGGCGCGGCGGTGAACCAAAAGCTGCTGCAGCAGGGCGTCATCGTGCGGCCCATCGGCGGTTACGGTATGCCCGAGTGGCTGCGGGTGACCATCGGCACCGCCCCCGAGAACGGCCGCTTCCTCGAAGCTCTGGAACTGGCCCTCTGAATGAAACCTATCGCTGCCTCCACCACTTCCTGGAGCGAGGCCTCTTCGAGATGTTCCGGCGCGTATTGACATGAGCGAAATTTCCGCTGCTTCCCAATCCCGTCCCGAATTCGGCAAGGTGGTCATTTTCGGCGTCGGCCTGATCGGCGGTTCCTTTGCCCTGGCCCTCAAGTCTGCCCGGGCCGTGGGCGAGGTGGTGGGCTTCGGCCGCCGCCCCGCCAGTCTGCGCGAGGCTCTGGAGCTGGGCATCATCGACCGGGCCGGCATCAACCCGGCCCACGAACTGGAGGATGCCGACCTGGTGCTGGTGGCCACCCCCGTCGGGCAGATGCCGGACATCTTCGCCCAGATCGCGCCCTACATCGGCCCCCAGACGGTCGTGACCGATGGGGGCAGTACCAAGACCGACGTGGCCGCCGCCGCCCGGGCCGCCTTTGGCGACAAGCTCTGCCAGTTCGTGCCGGCCCACCCCATTGCCGGGGCGGAAAACAGCGGTGCCGCAGCTTCCCGCAGCGACCTGTACCAGGGGCGCAAGGTGGTGGTGACGCCCTTGCCGGAGAATGGCGACGAACAGCTGGACCGGGTCAAGCGGGCCTGGTCCCTGTGCGGTGCCGATATTCATGAACTCACCCCCGAGCAGCACGACCGGGTTTTTGCCGCGGTCAGCCATCTGCCCCACCTGCTGGCTTTCGCCCTGGTGCGCGACCTGGCGGAGCGGCCCGACGCCCAACTGTTCTTCGATTTCGCTGCTTCCGGCTTCCGGGATTTCACCCGCATCGCCGCCAGCCACCCGGAAATGTGGCGGGATATCTGCCTGGCCAACCGGGAAGTCCTACTGGGGGAGATCGAGGCCTATCAGGCCCAGTTGAACGACCTCAAGGCCGCCCTGGCCCGCAACAACGGCGACTATCTGCAGCAGAGCTTTGCCGTGGCCCGGGAGGCCCGCCGGGCCTGGGGCGACAAGCAGATCCGCTGATCTTTCACGACTCGATTTAGGAATACACGGCATGGAATTCATTGACCTGCCCCAGATGACTTCGGCCAGCGGGACGGTCCGCCTGCCGGGTTCCAAGAGCATTTCCAACCGGGTGCTGCTGCTCGCCGCTCTGGCCGAAGGCGAAACCGAGGTGCGTGACCTGCTCGCCTCCGATGACACGGCCCGGATGCTCGAGGCCCTGCAGACCCTGGGCATCTCCGTCACCGAACTGGGTGATGGCGCCTGGCGCATCGGTGGCTGCGGCGGCCGGATTCCCGTCAAGCAGGCCGAACTGTTCCTCGGCAATGCGGGCACCGCCTTCCGGCCCCTGACCGCCGCCCTGGCCCTGGCTGGCGGCGACTACGTGCTCAAGGGCGTGGCCCGCATGCACGAGCGGCCCATCGGCGACCTGGTGGATGGCCTGCGCCAGTTGGGTGCCGATGTCACCTACCTGGGTAATGAGGGTTATCCTCCCTTGCAGTTGAAGCCGGCGGCCATCCGCCCCGGTGGTGTGGTGCGGGTGCGGGGCGACGTTTCCAGCCAGTTCCTCACCGGCCTCCTGATGGCCCTGCCCCTGACCGGGGTGGAAACCACCGTGGAAGTGGTGGGTGAACTGATTTCCAAACCCTACATCGAGATCACCCTGGCCACCATGGCCCGCTTCGGCGTCCGGGTCCGGCGCCAGGGCTGGCAGTCCTTCACCGTGCCGGCCGGGGCCAGCTATGTTTCCCCGGGCACCATTTATGTGGAGGGCGACGCTTCCTCGGCCTCCTACTTCCTCGCCCTGGGCGCCATCGGTGGCGGCCCGGTGCGGGTGGAAGGTGTGGGGCAGGATTCCATTCAGGGGGACGTGCGCTTTGCCGAGGCTCTGGAACAGATGGGCGCCGTGATCGGCATGGGCCCCAACTGGATCGAGGCCAGCGCCCCGGCCGGGGGCCTCAAGGGCATCACCCTGGATTGCAACCACATTCCCGACGCGGCCATGACCCTGGCCACCGCCGCCCTGTTCGCCCGGGGCGAAACCCGGCTCGACAACATCGCCAGCTGGCGGGTCAAGGAAACCGACCGGATCGCCGCCATGGCCAAAGAGCTGGGCAAGCTGGGTGTGCAGGTGGAAGAGGGGGCCGACTACCTGCGGGTGGTGCCCCCCAGCGTCGAGCGCCCCCTGGTGCCTGCGGCCATCGATACCTACGACGATCACCGCATGGCCATGTGCTTTTCCCTGGCGGCCTTCGGTACGCCGGTGCGCATCAACGATCCGGGCTGTACCGCCAAGACTTTTCCCGATTACTTCGAGCGTTTCGCCCGGGTCACCCGGCCGGCGCCGGTGATTGCCATCGATGGTCCCACGGCTTCGGGCAAGGGTACGGTATCGGCCCGGGTGGCGGCGGCCCTGGGGTTCCACTATCTCGATTCCGGCGCCCTGTACCGGCTCACCGCCCTGGCGGCCCGGGAAGCCGGGGTGGCCTGGGACGATGAAGCCGGCGTGGCCCGGGTGGCGGCGGGCCTGGATGTGGTGTTCCGGGAGGGCGGTGTGCGCTTGAATGGCCGGGAGGTGGGCGAGGCCATCCGCACCGAGGAAATTTCCACCGGGGCGTCCCGGGTGGCAGCCTTGCCGGCGGTGCGCGAGGCCCTGCTGTTCCGCCAGCGGGCCTTCCACCGGGCGCCGGGGCTGGTGGGCGACGGCCGCGACATGGGTTCGGTGATCTTTCCCGGCGCGACCCTCAAGGTGTTCCTGACCGCCAGTGCCGAGGTGCGGGCCGAGCGGCGCTACAAACAGCTGCTGGCGGCAGGGCAGCCGGCTGACCTGAGTGCCATCCTCGCCGACCTGCGCCAGCGGGATGAGCGGGACAGCCAGCGGGCGGTGGCGCCCCTGCGCCAGGAGGCGGATGCCCTGTTGCTCGATACGGATCACCTGGGAATTGAGGCGGCCGTGCAACAGGTGCTCGACTGGTACACGTCTGCCGTAAAAAACCGGCAATAACCATTTGATCAATAAACTTTTTCTCTGCTATCATGCCAAGCTTCCCGGGGCGATCCGGGAAAACGGGGTGCTGGCGGGGCTGTCTTTTCCTTCAGCGTTCATCAACCAACCGCTGCTTTGCAGCAAGAATGGCTTTATCCCTCATGGAATCTTTTGCTCAACTTTTCGAAGAAAGCCTGGCTCGCCAGGAAATGCGTCAAGGCGAAGTCATCACCGCCGAGGTGGTGCGCGTGGACCAGAACTTTGTCGTGGTCAACGCCGGCCTGAAATCCGAGTCCTACATCCCCGTTGAAGAATTCCTCAGCGACCAGGGCGAAGTGGAAGTGCAGCCCGGCGATTTCGTCCAGGTCGCCATCGAAATGCTGGAAGACGGCTACGGCGAGACCCGTCTGTCCCGCGACCGCGCCAAGCGCATCGCTTCCTGGAACTTCCTGGAGCAGGCCCTGAACGACGGTTCCCTGGTGCAGGGCACCATCACCGGCAAGGTCAAGGGCGGCCTGACCGTCATGACCAACGGCGTGCGCGCCTTCCTGCCTGGCTCCCTGGTGGACATGCGTCCCATCAAGGACACCACCCCCTACGAAGGCAAGACCCTCGAATTCAAGGTCATCAAGCTGGACCGCAAGCGCAACAACGTGGTGCTGTCCCGCCGTGCCGTGCTGGAAGCTTCCGCCGGTGAAGAGCGCGAGAAGCTGCTCGAGAATCTCAAGGAAGGCACCGTCGTCAAGGGTATCGTCAAGAACATCACCGACTACGGCGCTTTCGTGGATCTGGGCGGCATCGACGGCCTGCTGCACATCACCGACCTGGCCTGGCGTCGTGTGCGCCACCCCAGCGAAGTGCTGGCCGTGGGCGACGAGATCGAAGCCAAGGTGCTCAAGTTCGACGCCGAGAAGAACCGCGTCTCCCTGGGGTTGAAGCAGTTGGGCGAAGATCCCTGGGTGGGCATCGCCCGCCGTTATCCCCCGGGCACCCGCCTCTTTGGCAAGGTCACCAACCTGACCGACT
The DNA here is from genome assembly GCA_002340095.1 of Betaproteobacteria bacterium UBA2592. Taxonomy (GTDB): domain Bacteria; phylum Pseudomonadota; class Gammaproteobacteria; order Burkholderiales; family Rhodocyclaceae; genus Azovibrio. The sequence continues at coordinate 30,548 of DDKS01000042.1, read as the reverse complement.
ACGGCGGCTTCGTGGAGATCGAGCAGGGTATCGAAGGCCTGGTGCACGTCTCCGAAATGGACTGGACCAACAAGAACGTCCATCCTTCCAAGGTCGTCCAGCTGGGCGACGAGGTGGAAGTCATGATCCTGGAGATCGACGAGGATCGTCGCCGCATCTCCCTGGGCATGAAGCAGTGCCAGCCCAACCCCTGGGAAGAGTTCAGCCAGAACTTCAAGAAGGGCGACAAGGTCCGTGGCGCCATCAAGTCCATCACCGACTTCGGTATCTTCATCGGTCTGCCCGGCGGCATCGACGGCCTGGTGCACCTGTCCGACCTGTCCTGGAACCTGCCCGGCGAAGAAGCCATCCGCAACTTCAAGAAGGGCGACGAAGTGGAAGCCGTGGTCCTGGCCATCGACGTGGAAAAGGAGCGCATCTCCCTGGGCATCAAGCAGCTGGAGGGCGACCCCTATACCAACTACATCGCGACCCACGAGAAGAACAGCATCGTCCGCGGCACCGTCAAGTCCGTGGATGCCAAGGGTGCCGTGATCTCCCTGGAAGGCGAGGTGGAAGGGTACCTGCGTGCTTCCGACTACTCCCGCGACCGTGTGGAAGATCTGTCCCAGGTGCTGAAGGTGGGCGACGAGATCGAGGCGATGGTCACCAACGTGGACCGCAAGGCCCGTTCCATCAATCTCTCCATCAAGGCCAAGGACCAGGCTGAGCAGGCCGAAGCCATGCAGAAGTTCAGCGCCGATTCCGCTGGCTCTGCCGGTACGACCAACCTCGGCGCGCTGCTGAAGGCCAAGCTGAACCAGCAGGGTTGATCTGTTCAGCATGACCAAATCCGAACTGATCGACCGGCTGGCGGCCCGTTTCCCCCAGTTGGTGGCGAAGGATGCGGATTTTGCGGTCAAGATGATCCTCGATGCGATGTCCGGCGCCCTGGCGGCCGGGGATCGCATCGAGATCCGCGGATTCGGCAGCTTTGCCCTCAACTACCGCCCCCCCAGGATAGGGAGGAATCCAAAATCCGGAGAAAAGGTTCATGTTCCGGAAAAGTGGGTGCCTCACTTCAAGGCGGGCAAGGAATTGCGGGAGCGGGTGGACAACAAGCCACGCTAAAGCGCGAGCTGTGGTAGATTTCGGGGCGGCAACGCAAGTTGCCGCCTTTTTGTTTCCGGGTTTTCCGCCGACTGCCGACCATCCCTGCCATGCGCATCCTGACCTGGCTTCTCCGCCTGTCCCTGTTCCTTTTCATGTTCATCTTTGCCCTGAAGAACACGGCCATGGTGAACCTGCAGTTCTTCTTCGGCCAGGTCTGGCAGCTGCCTCTGGTGGTGTTGTTGCTGGGCTTCTTCGCCGTGGGGGTGCTGCTCGGCATCCTGGCCGTGGTGGGGGCCCTGTTCCGGGAGCGGCGGGTTTCGGCGGGACTGCGCCGGGAACTGGCCAGGCTTGCTCCGGCTTCCTTGCCTGAACCCGTCCGGGAGCCTTGATGGAGCTCGAATACTGGCAGCTTCTGCTGCTGCCCCTGTTCTTCGGCCTCGGTTGGGTGGCCGCCCGGGTCGATATCCGCCATGTGGTGCAGGAATCCCGGGTCTTGCCCCGTTCCTATTTCCAGGGTCTCAATTTCCTCCTCAATGAGCAGCCGGACAAGGCCATCGATGCCTTTCTGGAGGTGGCCAAGGGAGATTCCCAGACTGTCGAACTGCATTTCGCCCTGGGCGGGCTGTTTCGCCGTCGGGGCGAGATCGAGCGCGCCATCCGCATGCATCAGAGCCTGTCGGATCGGGATGACCTGGGGGCGGAGGTGCGGCTTCAGGCCCTCTCCGAGCTTGGGCAGGACTACCTCAAGGCCGGCCTGCTGGACCGGGCCGAGGAGGTGTTCACCAGGTTGCTCGACTCTCCTCTCAAGGACGAGGCCCAGCGTCATTTGCTCGAGATCTACCAGCAGGAAAAGGATTGGCAGAAGGCCATCGACGTGGCCGCCGATCTGCCCGATCTTTATTCCGGCAAGGAAATCGCCCATTTTTACTGTGAAATGGCGGCCGGAGAGCTGATGCGCTCCCGCTTCGATGCCGCCGAGGCTTGCCTCGCCGAGGCCCTGCGGGTGCATCGCCGCTGTGTTCGAGCCAGTTTGCTGCAAGGAGACATGGCCCTGCAGCAGAATCGTCCCGAGGCGGCCATCGAGGCCTGGCAGCGGATCGAGCAGCAGGATCCGGCCTACCTTTCCCTGGTGGCCCAGCGCCTGCTCGATGCCTATCGGCGCATTGGCAGACCGGAGGAGGGGTTGGCCCTGCTGCGCGCCTATCTGGAGCACTATCCCTCCCTGGACCTTCTGGACAGCGTCTACCAGCTGGAGCTCGAGGGGGAGGGCAGCGAAGCGGCCTATCGGCTGGTGCGGGCCGAACTGCAGCGCAACCCCTCCCTGCTGGGGCTGGAAAAACTGATGGGCGCACGCCTGCCCCTGGTGGCACCGGAGGCCCGCAGCGATCTGGAACTGGCCCGCTCCATCGTCCAGGGCTACACCCGCCGGCTGGCCCGTTATCGGTGCGATAATTGCGGCTTTCGGGCGCGCCAGTTCCACTGGCGCTGCCCTGCCTGCGGCGGCTGGGAAACCTACCCTCCCCGCCGGACCGAGGAATTCGACCCTTCTTTGTGATACATGATTGATCTGAGCAAACTCGAACAGGTCCGCCTGCTGGTGGTGGGGGACGTGATGCTGGACCGTTACTGGTTTGGCGAGGTGAGCCGTATCTCTCCCGAGGCGCCGGTTCCCGTGGTGAAGGTGGAGCGCCTGGAGGAGCGCCTGGGGGGAGCGGCCAATGTGGCCCGCAACATCGTTTCCCTTGGGGCCACCTGCGCCCTGCTGTCCGTGGTCGGGCCCGACGAGGCCGGGCGCTGCCTGCAGCACCTGCTTGACGAAGGTGCCATCGATTCGGGCCTGCAGGTGGATGAAGGCATCGATACCACGGTCAAGCTGCGGGTCATCGGCCGTCAGCAGCAGTTGCTGCGCATCGATTTCGAGACCACCCCGTCCCACGAGGTGCTGCGCGCCAAGCTGGAGGATTTCCAGCGCCGCCTGGCCGATTGCGATGGGGTGGTGTTGTCCGACTACGGCAAGGGCGGCCTGACCCATATCGAGGAAATGATCCGTCTGGCCCGGGCCGCCGACAAGCCGGTGCTGGTGGACCCCAAGGGAGATGATTTTTCCAAATACGCCGGAGCGACCGTCATCACCCCGAACCGGAGCGAGCTTCAGGCCGTGGTCGGACGCTGGCGGTCAGACGCCGAGCTTGAGGAAAAGGCCCGACGGTTGCGCGGTGAACTGGGCCTGGAGGCCCTGTTGGTTACCCGCAGCGAAGAGGGCATGAGCCTGTTTGGTGAAGGCGAGGCCCTGCATGAATCCGCCGTGGCCCGGGAGGTGTTCGATGTGTCCGGTGCCGGCGACACGGTGATCGCCACCTTGGCCGTGATGCTGGCGGCGGGCGCTCCCTGGGCCGAGGCCATTCACGTGGCCAACGTGGCGGCCGGCATCGTCGTGGGCAAGCTGGGTACCGCCGTGGTCACCCGCCAGGAACTCCTGGCCGCACTGAAGAATTAAGGAAGGAAATCCATGTATACCGTCGTGACCGGTGCCGCTGGCTTCATCGGCTCCAACATCGTCAAGGCCCTGAACGAGCGGGGTGTCACCCGCATCATTGCCGTGGACAACATGTCCAAGGCGGACAAATTCAGGAACCTGCTGGATTGCGAGATTGCCGACTACCTGGACAAGGACGATTTCATCCAGCGCATCCAGCACGGCCATTTCGATGGGGAGGTGGAGGCCATCTTCCATGAAGGGGCCTGCTCCGACACCATGGAGACCGACGGCCGCTACATGATGGAGAACAACTACCGTTACTCCATGATCCTGCTCGACTGGTGCCTGGAGCAGGAGGTGCAGTTCCTCTACGCCTCCTCCGCCGCCACCTACGGGGGCAGCAGCGTCTTCAAGGAGGAACGCCAGTACGAGGCGCCGCTCAACGTGTATGGCTACTCCAAGTTCCTGTTCGATCAGATCGTCCGCCAGCGCCTGCCCGAAGCTTCCTCCCAGGTGGTGGGCTTGCGTTACTTCAACGTCTACGGTCCCCGGGAAAATCACAAGGGGCGCATGGCCTCTGTGGCCTGGCATCACTTCCACCAGTTCAGGAACGAGGGCAAGGTCAAGCTGTTCGAAGGCTCCCACGGCTACCCCGATGGCGGCCAGCAGCGGGATTTCGTCTATGTGGGCGACGTGGCCAAGGTGAATCTGTTCTTCCTGGACAATCCGGACAAGTCCGGCATTTTCAATCTTGGCACTGGACGGGCCCAGAGTTTCAACGATGTGGCGCTGGCCACGGTCAATGGCTGCCGCATGCTGGAGGGGGAAGAGGCCCTGAGCCTCGAAGAAATCAAGGGCCGCGGCCTGCTTGAGTACGTGGCCTTTCCCGAGGCTCTGAAAGGCAAGTATCAGGCCTTCACCCAGGCCGATCTGACCCGTCTCCGGGCCGCCGGCTACCAAGCCCCCTTCGCCACGGTGGAGGAAGGGGTGGCTCAGTACGTTCAATGGCTGGCACGTTCATGACAGCGCACAACAGACCTGCATTCAGGACCCTCGAAGACTTTGTCGGCAACACGCCCTTGGTGTTGTTGAAGCGCCTGCCGGGCCAGGAAAACGCGGCGCGCAACAACGCCATCCTGGTGAAGCTCGAAGGCAACAACCCGGCCGGCTCGGTGAAGGACAGGCCGGCCCTGTCGATGATCCGCCAGGCGGAAGCCAGAGGGGACATCAAGCCTGGCGATACCCTGATCGAGGCCACATCCGGCAATACCGGCATCGCGCTCGCCATGGTGGCAGCCATGCGTGGCTACCGGATGATTCTGGTGATGCCGGAAAATCAGAGCGTCGAGCGGCGCCAGTCCATGCGGGCCTACGGGGCCGAACTGGTGCTGACCCCCAAGGAGGGCGGTATGGAACTCGCACGGGACGTGGCGGAAAAGCTGCGTGCCGAAGGCAGGGGCATCATCCTCGACCAGTTCGCCAATCCGGACAATCCGCTCGCCCACGTGGAAGGCACGGGGCCGGAAATCTGGCGGGACACCGCCGGCAGCATCACCCATTTCGTTTCCAGCATGGGCACCACCGGCACCATCATGGGTACATCCCGCTACCTCAAGGGGCAGAACCCGGCCGTTCGCATCATCGGTTGTCAGCCGGAAGAGGGCAGCCAGATCCCGGGCATCCGCAAATGGCCCGAGGCCTATCTGCCGAAAATTTATGACCGCCAATGGGTCGACCAACTCGAGTATGTCTCCCAGGCCGATGCCGAGGAAATGACCCGGCGCCTGGCCCGGGAGGAGGGCATTTTTGCCGGCATTTCATCCGGTGGGGCGCTTGCCGTGGCCCTGCGCATTGCCGCCCGGGTCGAGAACGCGGTGATCGTCTCCATCGTTTGCGACCGGGGCGACCGCTATCTGTCCACCGGCGTATTTCCGGCTTAATGGCATGGTGCCCATACTGGTCTTCGATATCGAAACCATTCCCGACGTGGCGGGGCTGCGTCGTCTGCATGGGCTCGACGCCTCCCTTTCCGACGCGGAAGTTGCCGAGTTGGCGTTTCAGCAGCGCCGGGCCCAGGCTGGCCATGATTTCCTGCCCCTGCACCTGCAGCAGGTGGTGGCCATTTCCTGCGTGCTGCGCACCCGGGATAACTTCAAGGTCTGGTCCCTGGCGGCTCCGGCCCTCTCGGAAGCCGAGATCATCCAGCGTTTCTTCGACGGCATTGAGAAGTTCACCCCCCGGATCGTTTCCTGGAACGGTGGTGGTTTCGACCTGCCGGTGCTGCACTACCGGGGTCTGATCCACGGGGTGAGCGCCCCCCGCTACTGGGATCTGGGAGACGGCGACTATGCCGATTCCCGGGACTTCAAGTGGAACAACTACATCAGCCGCTACCACACCCGGCATCTGGACCTGATGGATCTGCTGGCCTTGTATCAGCCCCGGGCCAACGCGCCCCTGGACGATCTGGCCAGGCTCATGGGTTTCCCTGGCAAGCTGGGCATGGACGGCGGCAAGGTGTGGGAGGCTTGGCAGGCCGGCCAGGCGGACGAAATCCGCAACTATTGCGAAACCGACGTGGTGAATACCTACCTCGTCTTCAACCGTTTCCGGCTCCTGCGTGGCGAGCAGGACCAGGCGGCCTGCCAGGTGGAGGAAGCTTTCGTGCGTGCCGAGCTGGAGCGCCTGGGACTGCCCCACTGGCGGGAATATCTGGCTGCTTGGGGCAGCTGAGGAGCGTTCCATGTGGACCTGGCTGGTACTGGCTGGCATCCTGCTGGCCCTGGAGATGATGACGGGTACCCTGGCCCTGCTGTTTGCCGGTGCCGGCGCCCTGGCCGCTGCGGCCCTGGCCTATGCAATGCCGGATAGCTTGGCGCTGCAGATCATCGTTTTTGCCCTGGCGACCGTCAGTGGCACGGTGCTGGCCTGGCGCCGGCTCCTGGCCCGCAAGACGGGGCCTGGAGCCGTGGAGTCTGCCGGCCAGCTGGTGGTGGTGGCGGAGCCGGCGGATGCCCAGGGGCAGTTGCGGGTCAGGTACCGGGGCAGTGAGTGGCCGGCACGGCTCGCTGGGGCGGTCACGGGGGTCAAGGCGGGAGAAACCCTGGTGCTGCTGGCCCAGGAAGGCTCCCTGTTGGTGGTGGGCAGGATGGAGCGCAAGGAGGATTGAGCATGGACGGTTTCTTTTTTTCCATCGTGATGGGGGTGGTGGCCCTGGTTTTCGTGGCCAAGGCCGTGCGGGTGGTGCCCCAGCAGTCCGCCTATGTGGTGGAGCGGCTCGGGCGTTACCATGAGACCCTGATGGCCGGGCTGCATTTCCTGGTGCCGATGATCGATCGGGTGGCCTACCGCCATTCGCTCAAGGAAGTGCCCTATGACGTGGATCCCCAGGTCTGCATCACCCGGGACAACACCCAGGTGCAGATCGACGGCATCCTCTACTACCAGGTCACCGATCCGCGCCAGGCTTCCTACGGCACTTCGGATTTCGAGCTGGCCATCGAACAGCTGGCCAAGACGGCCCTGCGCTCCGAAGCCGGCAAGCGCGACCTGGACCGCCTGCTGGAAGACCGGGAAACCATCAATCGCACCGTGGTCGCCGCTCTGGACGAGGCCAGCCTGACTTGGGGCGTCAAAGTCCTGCGCTACGAGATCAAGGACATCGTGCCGCCCGATTCGGTACTGCGCTCCATGCAACTGCAGATCACCGCCGAGCGGGAGAAACGGGCCAAGATTGCCGAGTCGGAGGGGGAGCGCCAGAAGGAGATCAATCTGGCCGAAGGAGAAAAACAGGCGGCCATCGCCATGTCCGAAGGCGAGATGACGGCGGCCATCAACAAGGCCCGCGGCGAGGCTGAAGCCGTGCGTCTCGTGGCCGAAGCCACTGCCGATGCCATCCGTCAGGTGGCCGCCGCCATCAGCAGTCCCGGTGGCATGGAGGCGGTCAATCTCAAGGTGGCCGAGCAATATGTGGGCGCCTTCGGCAACATCGCCAAGCAGGGCACGACCCTGATCGTGCCCGGCAACATGGCCGACATCTCCTCCCTCGTGGCCACAGCCCTGAAGGTCGTCAAATCCGAGGGCCAGGCCAGGGCTTAAGCGATCGCAGACCCGGAAAACAAGACCGGCCCGCAAGGGCCGGTTTGCATTGGGGGACGGGGATGTGTCCTCAGTGATTGTGATGGCTCATGATCTGCTTGAGCCCGGGAATGTCAAGGATGCGGATGTGTTTTTGCTGGACCGCGATCAAACCCTCTTCCTGGAAGCGGGAGAAAGCGCGTGAGACGGTTTCGAGCTTGAGGCCCAGATAGCTGCCGATTTCCTCCCGGGTCATGCGCAGGTTGAACTCGGAGTGGGAGAAGCCCCGGGCCGTGAAGCGCTGGGACAGGTTGAGCAGGAAGGCGGCCAGCCGTTCCTCGGCACGCATGGTGCCGAGCAGCATCATCACCCCGTGATCGCGCACGATCTCGCGGCTCATCACCTTGTGGAAATGGTGCTGCAGGGTCTGGATTTCCCGGGACAGTTGTTCGAGGCGGGAGAAGGGGATGTGACAGACCTCGCTATCTTCCAAGGCCACCGCATTGCAGGAATGTTGTTCGGTGCTGATGCCGTCCAGGCCCAGCAGCTCGCCCGCCATCTGGAAGCCGGTGACCTGGTCGCGGCCATCCTCGAGCAGAACGTCGGTCTTGAAGAAGCCGGAGCGGATGGCGAAGATGGACTCGAAGGGCTGGCCGGCCCGGTAGAGGTGTTCGCCCCGCTTGACCCGCTTGCGCACGTTGATGAGCTCGTCGAGACGGGCCATTTCCTCTTCGGAAAGGCCGAAGGGAAGGCAAAGTTCACGCAGGTTGCAGTTGGAACAGGCGGTCTTGATGACCGGGATGGACATTTCCTTGGCTACCGGGCTCAGGGACATTGATTTTCCTCGTCACGCCGTTGTCGGGGGGTTTGATCCATGTCAACCGCAAGGGGCCGGCTTGCAAACATAATCCGCACAACCTTAAGGCCCTGTGTTTCAATGAATTTCTCTACTGCCAATCTGGTTTTTGACCCGCAGATCATTCGCCGTTTTGACGTGAATGGTCCCCGTTATACGTCCTACCCCACCGCAGACCGTTTCGTGGAAGCCTTTGGTGCCGAGGCTGCAAAGCTCTGGCTGGGCAAACGCAATATCGGCGGCATCAGCCAGCCTCTGTCATTATACTTCCACATCCCTTTCTGCAACACCATCTGCTATTACTGCGCCTGTAACAAGATCATCACCAAGGATCACGGCCGCAGTGCCAAGTACCTGAAATACATGGAAAAGGAAATCGCCCTCCAGAGCGCCAGCCTGGATGGCGAGCACGAGGCCATCCAGCTGCACTGGGGCGGCGGCACGCCCACTTTCCTGTCCCATGACGAGATGCGCCAGCTGATGGCGGCCACCCGCAGGCACTTCCGGTTGGTGGAAGGAGGCGAGTTTTCCATCGAGGTGGACCCTCGCAAGGTGGATGACGCTACCGTGACCCTGCTGGGCGAGCTGGGATTCAACCGCATGAGCGTCGGGGTACAGGACTTCGACGAAGAGGTGCAGCGGGCCATCAACCGCATCCAGACAGAAGAGGAGACCGGGAACGTGATCCGCGCGGCCCGGGCCAACGGTTTCAAGTCCATCTCCGTGGACCTGATCTATGGCCTGCCCAGGCAGACGGTCATGGGCTTCAACCGCACTCTGGAGCGGGTCATTGCCATGGACCCGGACCGGCTTTCCATTTACAACTACGCCCATCTGCCCAGCCTGTTCAAGCCCCAGCGCCGCATTGCCGAGACAGACATGCCCACGGCGGATACCCGCCTGCAGATCCTGGCCCTGGCCATCAAGAAGCTTACCGATGCCGGCTACGTTTATATCGGCATGGACCACTTCGCCAAACCCGATGACGAACTGGCCGTGGCCCAGCGCCAGGGGCGCCTGCACCGGAACTTCCAGGGTTATTCCACCCATGCGGATTGCGACATGCTCTCCTTCGGCATCTCCTCCATCAGCAAGGTGGGGCCCACCTACTACCAGAACGTCAAGACCCTGGATGAGTATTACGACCGGCTCGACGCCCAGTTGCTGCCGGTGTTCCGCGGTATCGAGCTCAATGCGGACGACATTTTACGGCGGGCCATCATTCAGGCCCTGATGTGTCATTTCGAGCTATCCATCGAATCCATCGAGAGCGCCCATCTGATCGACTTCAAGAAGTATTTCGCTTCCGAACTGGAGGATCTGAAGGAGATGCAGGCGGCGGGTCTGGTGAAAGTGGATGATGAGTGGATCACTGTCCAGCCTCCAGGGCGGATGCTGGTGCGGGCCATTTCCATGGTGTTCGACCGTTACCTGCGGGCAGACCGGCAGCGCACCCGTTATTCCAAGGTGATTTGACGAATTGTGTATGATCGACAAGGGGGCCGGGAATTTCCGGCCCCTTTTGCTTCTGATTTGCGAGGTTCGATTTTCCATGTCTGAATCGGTTTTCCTGGCCCTGTTCCTGGTGGGGCTGCTGGGTGGCACCCACTGTGTCGGCATGTGCGGCGGCATCGTTGGTGCCCTGTCCCTGGGTGGTCCCCAGCGCTTATCCCTGCATCTGGCCTACAACCTCGGCCGCATCCTGTCCTACGGTCTGGCTGGCGCCCTGGTGGGGGCTCTGGGGGCGGGCAGCATGGCGCTCTCGGAACAATTGCCGCTGCGCCTGGTCTTGATGGTATTTGCCAATCTGATGCTGGTGGCCCTGGGCTTCTACCTGCTCGGTGCGACCCGGGTGTTGGCATTGACCGAACAAATGGGGCAAAGCCTGTGGCGCCGCCTGCAACCTTTGGGCAAGCGCTTGCTGCCTGCCCGGAGCGTGGCGCAGGCCTTTCCCCTGGGGCTGCTCTGGGGCTGGCTGCCCTGTGGTCTGGTGTACAGCGCCCTGGCGACGGCCCTGGGGGCCGGATCGGCCCGGGAGGGTGCCCTGCTGATGCTGGCTTTTGGCCTGGGAACCCTGCCCAATCTGTTGCTGGCAGGCTTGTTGCTGGCTCGTTTCCGCAACCTGGTGCAAAAACCCCTGATCCGGGCCCTGGCCGGCTTCCTGATTCTGGTCTATGGCCTGTACGGACTGTATGGCGCTTTGGGCTTGTCACAAAACGCGTGAAAACATCGACACAACCACCATGACTGAGAAACGACTGGAACTTTCCATTGCCGGCATGAGCTGTGCGGCCTGCGCTGCCCGGATCGAGAAGGTGCTGAACAAATTGCCTGGCGTTGTGGTCAGCGTCAATTTCGCCAGCGAGAAGGCCCGCATCGAGCTGGGGGCCGAGGGAACCAACGCAGCCCAGGTGGTGGCGGCCATCGAGAAGGCGGGTTTCCAGGTGATGCCCCAGACCCTGGACCTGGCCATCGGCGGCATGAGTTGCGCTGCCTGTGCGACCCGGATCGAGAAGGTGCTGAACAATCTGCCTGGAGTCCAGGCCACGGTCAATCTGGCCAGCGAACGGGCCAAGGTGCGCTGGCAGCCGGGGCTGGCCGATGCGGAGCAGGTCCTGGCGGCCATCGAAAAAGCCGGCTTCACGGCCACCCGGGTGGAAGGGCAATCCCGGGAGGAGGAAAAGGCCAGGAAGGAAGCGGCCTATCAGGCCGAGTTCCGGCGGTTCTGGATCGCCGCCCTGCTGACCCTGCCCCTGGTGGGGCAGATGTTTTTCATGTTCGGCGGAGATGGGGACCATGGTCATCCCGAACTGCCGCGCTGGTTCCAGTTGTTGTTGGCGACGCCGGTGCAGTTCTGGATCGGCTGGCGCTTCTACGACGGGGCCTGGAAAGCCCTGCGCGGCGGTGGGGCCAACATGGATGTGCTGGTGGCCCTGGGCACTTCCATGGCCTGGGGGTTCTCCACCGTGGTCACTCTGGCCGGGCTGGCCCATCTGCACGTGTATTTCGAAGCCAGCGCGGCGGTCATCACCCTGGTGTTGTTGGGCAAGCTGCTGGAGGCCCGGGCCAAGGCCCGCACCTCTGAGGCCATCGAATCCCTGGTACGCCTGCAGCCGCGTACGGCCCGTATCGAGCGGGACGGTCAGTTGCTCGAAGTGCCGGTGGACAGCCTGATGCCCGGGGATGTGTTCGTGGTGCGCTCCGGCGAGGCGGTACCCGTGGATGGCCGGGTGCTCGAAGGGGCTTCGGCGGTGGATGAAGCCATGCTCACCGGCGAGAGCATACCGGTGAAGAAGGAAGCGGGCGACAACGTCTATGCCGCCACCCACAACGGCACCGGCATGTTGCGCTGCGAGGCGACCGGGGTGGGGGAGCAGACCTTGCTCGCGGGCATCATCCGCCTGGTGGCCGAAGCTCAGGGCTCCAAGGCGCCGGTGCAGCGCCTGGCCGACCGGATTTCCGCCATCTTCGTGCCGGCGGTGTGCAGCATCGCCCTGGTGACTTTCCTGGCCTGGTGGGGCTTCGGCGGCGACCTGGCCACGGCCCTGGTGAATGCGGTGGCCGTGCTGGTGATTGCCTGCCCCTGCGCCCTGGGGCTGGCGACGCCCACGGCCATCATGGTGGGCACGGGGCAAGGGGCCCGGGCCGGCATCCTGATCCGCAATGCGGAGGCCTTGGAGCGGGCCGAACGGGTGCAGATCCTGGCTCTGGACAAGACCGGCACCCTGACCCTGGGGCAACCTCGGGTGACGGATGTGCTGCCCCTGGCCGCCGGGCGGGCCGAGGTGCTGGCCTTGGCGGCCTCCCTGGAGCAGGGCTCCGAGCACCCTCTGGCCCGGGCCATCCTGGCCGAGCCGGAAGCGGCGGGGGTTACGGCCGCCACCGATTTTCAGGCCCACGCCGGTTGTGGGGTGAGTGGGCAGGTGGGGGGGCGTTCCCTGCGCCTGGGGGCGCCGGCCTGGATTCTGGAGAAGGTGGAAGCCCACCCGGACATTGCCCGCTTGCAGGAAGCGGGCAAGACCGTGGTGGTGCTGGCCGAAGCCGGAGAGCCTCCCCGGCTGCTGGGGCTGATCGCCATTGCTGACCCCCTGCGTGCCAGCACGCCCGCAGCCCTGGCTCGCCTGATTGAAAAGGGCGTGCGCCCGGTGATGCTGACCGGGGATAACCCGCGCACGGCCCGGGCCATTGCCCGGCAGGCGGGTATTACCGAATTCCAGGCCGGCATTCTGCCCGAGGGCAAGGCCAAGGCGGTGCTCGGCCTGAAGCGGGATGGCGTGCTGGTGGGCATGGTGGGGGATGGCATCAACGATGCTCCGGCCCTGGCGGCGGCGGATGTCAGTTTCGCCATGGGGGCGGGTTCGGATGCAGCCATCAAGACGGCGGACGTGACCTTGATGCGCAACGACCTGCAGGCCCTGGCCGATGCCCTGGACCTGTCCCGGGCCACCCTGCGCAAGATTCGTCAGAATCTTTTCTTTGCCTTTATCTACAATGTGCTGGGAATTCCCCTGGCTGCCCTGGGATTCCTCAACCCGGTAGTGGCCGGGGCCGCCATGGCCCTGTCTTCCGTCTCCGTGGTCAGCAATTCCCTGCGTCTCAAATCCTGGACCCCCCGTAAATGAGCATGCCCGCCGCCCTCCTGCAAATCGAAGCCAGCGAGCAGATCGTCCAGCGGTTTGCCGAGGCGGTCATCGGTCTGGCCCATGTGCTGCGCCTGCCCGTGGTGGCCGAAGGGGTGGAAAACCGGGAGCAACTGGAGCTGCTGTCCGGTAAGGGATGTGACAGGGTACAGGGCTATCATTTCTCCCGCCCCGTGGGGCTGGAGAAATTCATGGCGCAGGTGGGCAACCAGGTTTTCTTGAAACAGGAGTAGAAAATGGAAAACACGATCATCAAGGTGGATGGCATGAGCTGCCAGGGTTGCGTCAAGAACATTACCGGCCTGCTCGCGGCCCTGGAGGGGGTTGGGCAGGTGGAGGTTTCCCTGGAGGCGGCCGAGGCCCGGGTCAGCTTTGACGGCCAGAAACTGAGCCGCGCAGACCTGTGTGCCGCGATTGAAGATGCCGGCTTTGATGCAACCTGATTCCTCCTTCTGTCTGGGCCAGGATGATTGGCTGGCACTGCTGCCTCGCCTGGGGCCGGAATGGGTGCCGCCTGCCCTGATCGAGGCGGTGGCCCGGAACCCCGGTGCCGGGGTCTATCCCCTGCATGAGAGGCTGGCCGTCAAGCTCACGGCCCGTTGCTGCCAGCCGCCTTTCCTGGGGCACTATGCCTTTGGCCGGACCGCCGCAGCCCAGGCCCTGGGGGGGCTCTATGCTGCCGGGGCCCGTCCGGTGGCGGCCCTGGCTTTGCTCAACCTGCCCGAACCCGATATTCCCGGCCGCATGCTGCTGGGGCTGGAGGCGGGCATCTCCAGTTGTTGCCTGGAGGCCGGGGTGGCCCTGGCGGGTATTCACGTCCAGGCGAGCCCCAGCCTGTCCTGCGGTCTCCTGGCCCTGGGGCATCTCAATCCTGGCAATCTGGCCCATGGTACGCCGCCGCGCCCCGGCGACCGGCTGATCCTCAGTAAACCCCTGGGACAGGGGATTTACCAGGCCGCCCAGGCCCGGGGGGAACTTCATCCCCACGATCTGCGCGAATGGATGGAACTGGCAGCCCAGCCCAACAGCCCGGGGCCGACCCTGGACTGTCTGGATGGGGTGCATCAGGTGCTGGAAGTGGGGCGGCAGGGCCTGCTGGGGGCCTTGCACGAACTGGTGCAGGAGAACACCTCCCTGCGCCTGGAGAGGGATGCCATCCCTCATATGACCAGGGCCCGGGAGCTGCTGGGGGGACTGGAGCCTCAGGCGCAGTGGCAGGCCCTGCTGCGTGATCCCCAGTTGAACGGCGGGCTGGCGGTGATCTGCTCCGAAGATACCGTGACCGAGGTACTCTCCATCCTGCTGCAGCAGGGCTTCATTCATGCTTCGGTGATCGGCCAAGTCGTGTCCGAGGGGCCGGACAAGGTGTGGCTGAAATGAAAAGGCCGGGGAAAACCCGGCCTCGAAAGGGGTCTTTTCTGGTTCAGGCGCCGCTGCCCATCTGGGATTGCAGATAGTTGGGCAGGCCGGTCAGCTTGATCAGGCTCAACTGCTTTTCGAGCCAGTGGGCGTGGTCCTGCTCGGTATCGTCGAGCATCTGTTCCAGGATTTCCCGAGTCACATAGTCCTTGGCAGCTTCGCACTCGGCGATGGCATCCTTCAGGGCCTTGACCACGGCGTATTCCACGGCCAGATCGTTTTCCAGCATGGCCGGCACATCCTTGCCGATTTTCAGGGGTTCCCGGGTGGCCAGGTCGGGCGTGCCTTCCAGGAACAGGATGCGGGCGATCAAGGCGCGGGCGTGTTCCCGCTCATCTTCCATCTCGTGATGGACCCGCTCGAACAGGCGGTGAAGACCGAAGTTCTTGTACATCTCGGCGTGGAGGAAATACTGGTCGATGGCGGTCAGCTCACCGGCCAGCAACTGGTTCAGGCGTTGAATGATTTTCTTGTCACCCTTCATGGCTGACTCCTTTTATATGGGCTTGTGAGTGGCTGGCTGATCCCGGCAGGGCTGGCTGACAGCGAAGGCGGTGTATCAGCTTGCTTCGTGAATCTGGGACTGGAGGTAATTCTGGATGCCGACCTTCTCGATCAGTTCCAACTGGGTTTCCAGATAGTCGATGTGTTCTTCGGTGTCTTCAAGAATTTTGTCGAGGATTTCCCGGGAAACGTAATCCTTGACGGATTCGCAATAGGCGATGGCTTCTTTCAGGGTGGCGTGGGAAGTCTTTTCCAGCTTCAGGTCGCCCTGGATGCACTCGGCCACATTTTCGCCGATCAGGAGTTTGTCCAGGTTCTGCAGATTGGGCAGGCCTTCCAGCAGCAGGATGCGCTCAATCAGCTTGTCCGCGTGCTTCATTTCCTCGATGGATTCCTTGTACTCGTGCTTGCCGAGGCGCTCGAAGCCCCAGTTGTCGTACATCCGGGCGTGGAGGAAATACTGGTTGATGGCAGTCAGCTCATGGGTAAGCTGCTTGTTGAGGAATTTGAGGACTTGCTTGTCACCTTGCATGATGAGCTCCTTGATGGGGGATGCTGACCATGCGCAGGGTACTACGAAATTGAGGGACTAAAAAGGCTTTTTCGCCCGGTAAATCAAGGGGAAACCGGGGCGTGAATTGTCGTGAAAACGACAATTTTCAGGCGGCTGCCATGAGCTCTTCCGTCAGGGAGGCGGGCACGAACTGCAGCGCCTGTTCCTTCTGGTTCCGGTGCGCATCCTTCAGGCATTCATGGGCGCAGGAGGCACAACGGCCGCAATCAAGGGTGATACCCAATTGCTGGCGCAAATCCTTGAGGCGGCTGGCGCCGTTTCTGGCCGCTTCGTGAATCTGGCGTTCGGTAACACCCTGGCAGACACAGACGTACATGAATGAGACTCCTGTGAGGTTGTGGCGGGTCGCCATGAAATATTCATGCCAACTCGACAGTGTTACTGATAATTATTTGCTATTTTGGTTCCGTGTTGTCGTGCAAAAAAGGTTTGGCTGGCGAAGGCTGGCTGAACCAACGAGAGTGCAACAACGGAGAACGATAAAACGGGGGCTTATTTGGTCAGGATCAGCTTGTTTTCCCGGGTCAGGCGCAGGGAGTAACGTACATTGCCATGAATGATTTCCACCTGGCGCCGACCATTCTGGAAGAGTTGCCGGGTGTCCAGACGGGAAAGCGCCTGGCTGTCGGTCAGGGCAGCGGAGGGAATAGGCGGGTTCGGCGTGTTCATGATTGCGGTCCTGGTTCAAAAAGCGCTTGCAGCAAGGTCATACTGGAATCAATAAATGAGAACTGTTGTTATTGTCGTTCAGTGTTTTGGTGTCGTCAATACTTTCCTGCAAGCTTCCCGGATCAGGTGCGCAGGGCGTAGTACTCAACCACTTGCTGCATGTCGATGGGAAAAGGCGCATCGCTGGCTGTGGGGAGGTGCACTACCCGGGCGGTACGGGCGGCTTCGTCCCAGATGAGCCACTCGGGCCGGAGCAGGGCGGGTTCGGCGAGGCTTTCCTTGATCACCTGGAGCGGGGATCCGGGTTTGTGCGGGGTGATCCGGTCTCCCACCCGGACCTGTTGGCTGGGGATCGTGGTACGCTGCTGGTTGAGCCGGATGTGGCCGTGGCGAACCAGTTGTCGGGCAGCAGGAATGGTGGGGGCGAAGCCGGCTCGGAACACCACGTTGTCCAGGCGCCGCTCCAGCAAGCTGAGGATGTTCTCGCCGGTGGAGCCTTTCATGGATTTGGATTTGAGGACGATGCGACGCAACTGGCTTTCGCTGATGCCGTAGTTGTAACGCAGTTTCTGCTTTTCCATGAGCTTCAGGCCGAAGTCCGATTTGCGCTTCTGCTTCAGACCGTGCTGGCCGGGAGGGTTGGGGCGGTCCTGCATGGTCTTGCGGGACAGTCCAGGCAGGTCCACGCCCAGGGCGCGTAGGATTTTGAGGCGGGGGCCGGTGTAACGGGACATGTTTTTCCTTTCTGAGGCCAGGGTTAATGGGTGGTGGGGGCGCAACTGTCGTCGCGTTCCAGTTCGGCGTAGGCATGGGCGAGATCGGCCCAGCGAGCGAGCAACTGTTCCTGGCACTGGCGCAGGGATGGGGGGATTTTTTCCCGAGGCAGGCGCTGGATTTCCGAAAGCTTGCGCACCACCAGCCAGCACATGGAGGGCTCACCGGTGCAAGCGTGTTCGGTCATCCAGTACATGGCCTCGGAGATCAGATGCACACATGCTTCAGGAGTCGGGGTTTCTTCGTGCATGATGTTCTTCCAGAGGGAGTCATAGGTCCGGGTGCCACTGTTTGAAATGTTCCCGGTAGCGGAAGCCCTGGACCAGATCGAAGCCGTGCTTGCGGGCGAATGCCAGGTCTGCCTCGGTTTCCACCCCTTCCAGGACGGTCATGACGGACATGGCCTGGGCGGCGGAGAGGGACCAGCGCAGGATTTCTTCCCGGCGCGGCTGTCCTTGCTCCGCCAGCCAGGAAAGGTCGAACTTGAGGTAGGTGGCATCAGCCAGGGAGCCGAAAGAAATCAGCCCTTTGGAAACGGCCAGATCGTCCATGGCGACCTTGAGATCGTGGCCGGAGAGGGCGTCGATCATGCGTCGGGACAGCACCACATCCCGCACTGCCTGGTTTTCGATGATCTCGATCACCAGCCGCTCCTTGATGCCGCTGGCTTCGATCAGGTCCAGGAAGGTGTTGCCGCCCGGGTGGTCTTTTTCCCCTTGTTCGTAGCTGTCCGGATCCAGATTGAGAAACAGCAGGCCGCCTTCCGGGGCGTGGGCCAGTTGCACTTGCTTGGCGGACAGTTCCAGGTGATAGAGCAGTAGCGGTTCCACATGCAGGCGTTCAAACAGGGTGTCCGGTGCAATCAGGGAGCCATCCTGGCGGGCAAAACGGGCCAGGGCTTCGTAGCCGACGATACGCTCGGTGCGGGCGGAGAGCAGGGGCTGATATTCCACCCCGCAACGCCCCTGGATGGCGATCTCGAGAATCTCGTGAGGATGGAGTTGGTAGGCATTGATGCTGCTGGGAGTCAGGGGGAGTCGGGCATTCATGGGGTACTCTTTTCGGGAAAACAGGGGTTGGTGTTGTCGGTGAGGGGCTGGGCCAGTCGTTCCAGTCCCCGCGCGAAGGTGCTCAGGCTGGGAGTCTTCAAATACAGGCAGGGTTTGCCCGTACGCTTGCAGAGTTCCTTGACCCGCCAGTAGGCGTTGTGGCTGATGCAGCCAGCCTGGCAGATGACGGCATCGGCGGCGGCGATGGAGCCGTCGAGCCGCGCCAGGTTTTCTTCCACGCCGCCATCGTGGTGCATGAAGCGGCCGCCCAGACGTTCCACCAGCTTGCGGTAGTGATGGGCGGCCCCGGTGCGGCCGCCTACGCAGAGGACGCTACGTCCGGACAGGATGTCTTCCCCCGTCTCTAGGCGGGGGGCGTTGGTGGAGACAGCCTGGGGGCGCTGGGCCAGGGCGAGGACCAGTTGCGCGTTTTCCCGTTGCAGGGCGCTGAGCTGGTGTTCCAGGTCGGTGGTGTGGGCGCGCAGGGCCGTATAGCGGCATTCCGCCTCCTGAGCCCGGCGGGAAAGCGCTACCGGGATTGCCTTCTCCTGCAGGAATGCTTTCAGCTGGATAAGCTCGCCCAGATGGCGGGCCGCACTTTGCTGCTGACGCACGGCTTCCTCCCGACTGGCGGCCAGTTGTTGCTTGAGGGCTTCCATTTCCCGGGCGTGCTGCTGGCGCAGTTGGGTGAGCTTGTCCTGCAACTGATTGCGGGCCGTCAGCAATTCGCCCTTTTCCTGCTGTAGGCGGCGCAGCACCGCCAGGTCTGCCCGTTCTCCGGCACCCACCTGGTGCTGCAGCATGTGGATGTCGCCATAGACCGTATGGCTCAGTTCCTGGGTGCAGGCCGGGTGGGTGAGGGTGGCCCAGAGGGGACCGCTGATGTCGGTGATCGATAAGGCATCCTTCCACAAGGAGGCAAGTTCGGCACTGGTCCGGGCTTGTTTGAATTGTTGGATCGTGAGGGCGTACTGTTTTTCCAGTTCCTTTTGCAGCAATTCCGACAGTTGGTTACGGCTGCCGCACTCCCTGACTGCCGTGACATGAATCTCGAAGTCGGAGGTGTGTGGCGTGGTAATCATGACCTTGGCCACGAGCTGGCGGATGCGTTTCAGGTCAAAGCAGACACCGATGATGGGGCAGTGGCATTTGTGCTCCAGTTCCCAGAGTTTGAGACGCCGGGAACTGCGGCTGGGTGTGGCGCTGTGCATGGCTCATGGCCTCCTGGTTTGGCTGGATGCGCGGCTGAGCGGCAACCAGGCGTCGTAGAGCTGGTCGCAGGTGCGGCGCAGCGGTTCGGTGACGGCGGGATGTTCGGCTAGCTGTTCCAGTTGGCAGAGAATGGCCTGGGCCAGCCTGGGGTTCTGGCTATCCGGGTTTTCCCGCAGGGCGTAGCAATGCAGGAGGGTCAGTATCGTTGCCAATGCCTTGTCGGGTGAGCATTCCGTATTGCTGTGACGTGGCAGGAGGGGGGTCATGTCCTTGCTCCATGAAAACAACGATAATCATTCTCGTTATCAATTTTTCTAAAGTCAATAGCATCCAAGGCTTGGGGAAAAGAAGAGGCTGGCTGACAAAGTGAGAGAAGGGCGCTGGTGGTGCGCCGTGTAAATGGCTTTGTTGGAACTAATGATAGTTGTTATCATTTGTTCCGTTCGGCTGGTCAATCTGCAGTACAGCAAGTGTGCGGAGGCTGCAAATGGCTGGTTCTTGCTTTCCTTTCGCAGGAGGTTTTTGCCATGTTCCCCTTGTTTCATTGCGTGTCTGTGCTGAGTACAGGCCTTCCTGCAGGAAGGCTCCCATGAACTCCCTCCCTGTCTCGATGCCGCTGCCTCTGGCCAATCCAGGGGAGCCCGTGCGCGTCATGGCGTTTGTCCAGGGGCGTGATGTGGAAAAGCGCCTGGCTGGCATGGGGCTGACCCTGGGCTGCGAACTGCATCTGCTCCAGCGCGAGGGAGGCAATCTGGTGGTGGCGGTGGGAAATACCCGCCTGGCGCTCGGGCATGGGCTGGCCCAGAAAATTCTTGTGTCCCCTGTCTGACAGGGAAAAGGACAGTCATGACGATCGGTTTGCAGGATATTGCGGTGGGCCAGCGGGCCCGGGTAACGGGGTTTGCCAGGACGGAGGGAGGCCGGGCTTACCGGCAGAAGCTCTTGTCCATGGGCTTGACGCCGGGTGTCGAGTTTCAGGTGACTCGGGTGGCTCCCATGGGCGATCCGGTGGAAATCAGTGTGCGCGGCTTTTCCCTGAGCCTGCGTAAGGATGAGGCGGCCACCCTGCTGGTGGAGTTGTGTGGAGGGCAGGAGTGATGGCGGAGCTCGACAGCAAGGGGGGCAAGCGCCTCACCATTGGCCTGGTGGGTAATCCCAACTGTGGCAAAACCACCCTGTTCAATGCCTTGACCGGCTCCCGGCAGCGGGTGGGCAACTGGCCCGGCGTGACTGTGGAAAGAAAGAGTGGCAGCTTTACCCACAAGGGCAGGGAAGTGGAAGTGGTGGATTTGCCCGGCACCTACTCCCTTGACGTGATCGGCGGTACTTCCCTTGACGAACAGGTAGCCCGTAACTACGTGCTGGCCCATGAGGCCGACCTGATCGTCAACATCGTCGACGCCTCCAACCTGGAACGCAATCTCTACCTGACCACCCAGTTGCTGGAAATGCGGGTGCCCCTGATCCTGGCGCTCAACATGACCGATGTGGCCGAGGCCAAGGGCGTCAGTGTCGATGTGGCGGCCCTGTCCCGGGAACTGGGTTGCCCGGTGCTGACCCTGGTGGCCGCGAAAAATCAGGGGGTGGCAGGCTTGAAGGATTATCTGGTGGATCAGGCTTCCTTCCCTCTGCCCGGGGCTTGTCCCAGCTATCCGGAAGCCTTGCGACTTGCCATGGATGAACTACAGCAGGAGATTGCACCCGCCCTGGCGGGCAAGGGCAACGCCCGGTGGGTGGCCCTCAAGGCCCTGGAAGGGGACGAACTGGCCAGCCAACTGGTGGGCGCGCAAGGGGAGGGCATGCAGCAACGGTTGCAGGCCCTGCGGGCACGGGTGGAAGAGGCGCTCGATGAGGAGCTGGACATTGTTGCTGCCGATGCGCGCTATGGCTTCATTGGCCAGGTGGCTGGTGCCTGCGTGAAACGCCGTGACCGGCTGACCCGGACTTTTTCCGACCGTGTTGACCGGGTGGTGCTGAACCGGGTGCTGGGTATTCCCATCTTCCTGTTCATGATGTACCTGATGTTCATGTTCACCATCAACCTGGGGGGCGCCTTCATCGACTTCTTCGATGGCGTGGCCGGGACGATCTTCGTGGACGGGGTTGGGTATCTGCTGCAGTCGATGGGAGCGCCGGTCTGGCTTGAAGTGCTCCTGGCCAAGGGGATTGGCGGGGGCATCCAGACGGTGGCGACCTTCATTCCCGTGATTGGTTGCCTGTTCATCTTCCTCTCCATCCTTGAAGATTCCGGCTACATGGCCCGGGCGGCTTTCGTCATGGATCGCTTCATGCGTTTCATTGGCCTGCCGGGCAAGTCCTTCGTGCCCCTGATCGTGGGCTTCGGCTGCAATGTGCCGGCGGTGATGGCCAGCCGCACTCTGGAAGGGGAGCGGGACCGGCTCATGACCATGGCCATGACCCCCTTCATGTCCTGCGGTGCCCGCTTGCCCGTGTATGCCCTGTTCGCCGTGGCCTTCTTTCCCGATGGGGGGCAGAACCTGGTGTTCTTCCTGTATCTGATCGGTATCGCCGCGGCGGTGCTGACCGGGCTGGCCCTGAAGCGCACCCTGCTGCCGGGACAGAGCACGCCCTTCGTGATGGAGCTGCCCCCCTATCACCTACCTACCGCCAAGGGAGTGGTCATCCACACCTGGAACCGGCTGCAGGGCTTTGTGCTCAAGGCTGGCAAGGTGATCGTGCCCATGGTGCTGGTGCTCAACATCCTCAATGCGGCGGGTACCGATGGCAGCTTTGGTCACGAGGACAGCGAGGAGTCCGTACTTTCCGCCATTGGCAAGCGCATCACGCCAGTATTTGCGCCCATGGGCCTGCAGGAAGACAACTGGCCTGCGGCCGTCGGCATCTTTACCGGGGTACTGGCCAAGGAGGCCGTGGTGGGAACCCTGAATGCCCTGTATTCCCAGGTGGCGGCGGAAGAGGCCGGGGTTGACACAGCGTCTAGTGAATTCGACCTGTGGGCCGGGTTGGGCAAGGCGGTGGATACCATTCCCGAGAAGTTTCTGGAACTGTCCGATAAGTTGCTGGATCCCCTGGGCATTCAGGTCGTGGCCGTCACCGAACCGGAAGCTGCTGCGGAGGCCCAGGAGGTTTCCGTCGATACCTTCGGCGCCATGGCGCGTTTGTTTGGTAGCACTGCCTCTGCTTTTGCCTACCAGGTGCTGATTCTGCTTTACTTTCCCTGTGTTGCCGTGTTGGGCGCGGTGAATCGGGAGGCCGGCCTGAAATGGACCCTGTTCGTGGCTGCCTGGAGTACGGGTTTCGGCTTCGGGGCTGCCATTCTCTGTTACCAGTTGCTCACCATTGCCGCCCATCCTTGGAGTTCCCTGCTCTGGATTGGCGGGGTGCTGGGAGCGGCCCTGCTGGTCTTGGGTGCCATGGCGCGTCATGGCCGGCGGCGGTTGAACTTGCAAGTGGCGCAGGAGGCAGCGTGACACCGAGCGATCTGCGTACCTACCTGCGGCAGCGGGGCCAGGCCAGCTTGATTGACCTGGCTGCCCGTTTCGATAGCGATCCAGCCTTGATCCAGGATGTACTCGGCTACTGGCAGAGGAAGGGCAAGGTTCGTGTTAGCGGAGCGGCTTGTGGCAAGTCCTGCCATCAGTGCAACAATAGCCAGGTGATTTTTTATCAGTGGCAGGAATGACCATGCCAAGCCATGACCTGAGTCGCTGGCAGCACTCCCATCATTTTCTCGACGACCGGGATGCCCGGCGCCAGAGCCGTACCGAGTGGGTGGTGGGGCTGACCCTGGTGACCATGGTGCTGGAACTGGTGTTCGGCTACCTCACCGGTTCCATGGCGCTGCTGGCCGATGGCTGGCACATGGGGTCCCATGTGGCGGCTCTGGGCATAGCGGTATTTGCTTACCGCTATGCCCGGCGCCAGTCCGGCAACTCCCGGTTCACCTTCGGCACCGGTAAGGTGGGAGCCCTGGGGGGGTATACCAGCGCTGTCTTTCTGGCTCTGGTGGCCGTGCTGATGGCCTGGGAGTCACTGCAGCGCCTCTGGCAACCACTCCCCGTGGCTTACGGCGAGGCGCTGTTGGTGGCGGTGCTGGGGCTGGTGGTGAACCTGATTTCCGCCTGGTTGCTGCGGGATGATCCTCACCACGATCATCATGGGCATGAACACTCCCATGCGCATGAACATCAGGATCACAATCTCCAGGGCGCCTTCATGCATGTGCTGGCGGATCTGGTCACCTCCGTTCTCGCCATCATCGCCCTGGTAGGTGGGCGGTATCTGGGATGGTTCGCACTCGATCCCTTGATGGGCCTGGTAGGGGCAGGGGTGATCCTGTATTGGGCCAGGGGGCTGTTGCAGGCTGCGGGGCGGACCCTGCTGGATGCGGAGGATCACTCTGACACCCGGGAGGCCATTGTTGCCGCCATTGAATCCCGGCCCGACCACCGGGTGGTTGACCTGCACATCTGGCGCCTGGGGCCAAGTTCCCGGGGCTGCATTGTTTCCATCCTCAGTCATGCGCCGGAATCCACCGAGTCCTACAAGACTCAGTTGCTCGCTCTGCCTGGAATCGACCATGTGACGGTGGAAATCAACCGCTGCGACTGCTCGGTTCCATTGCAATGAGGCTTGTTGCATCTTCATAAACCCATTGACGACATGTTTCCATTTGTAGATAATAAGAACAATTCTTGTTATTAACAAATTTCTCATGCTTGCTCCGTCGCTTCCCTTGTCAAGCGTAACACCCGATCTGGCCCGGCGTTGGTGCAAGAAAGACCTGCTTTGGTTGGCCTTGGCGCTGTTGTTGCACGGGCTGCTGGTGGCAATCTTGATACCTTGGGGCGAGGTGGAGCAGGTGCAGCCCCCCGCGCCGATTCAGGTCGTCTTGCTGGATCCGGCCCCGCCGGTGCAGGCGCCCCCGCGTCCTGCGCCACCGGAACCGCAGTCCCTTGTGCCCACTCCGCCGAAACCGGTTGCCAAACCCAAGCCCGTGGCGATGCCCCTTCCCTTGTCCCAGCAGCCGGTTGCCGAGCCCGTGGTGGCTGCGCCGGCCGAACCCGTGTCTGCGGCAGCGCCGGTAGCAAGCTCTGCCGCTGCCGCTCCGGCCAGTGGCGGTGCCCTGGTGGAAGCGCGTTTTGATGCGGATTACCTGCAGAACCCGGCCCCCGTTTATCCGCCCCTGTCGCGGCGCATGGGCGAGGAGGGCAAGGTCATTTTGCGGGCCTATGTGTTGCCGAGTGGCCGTCCCGAGAGCGTGGAGCTGCGCCAGAGCTCCGGCAGTGCACGCCTGGATGAGGCGGCGTTGGCCGCCGTGCGCAAGTGGCGTTTTGTGCCGGCCCGGCGGGGCAGTGAAGCGGTAGCCGCCTGGGTCCTGATACCTATCACCTTCCGACTGGAGTCCTGATCCATGAATCCCTCCCTCCCTAATCCTGCCGCTGTCAGCGGTTTCGACATTGCTTCTGTCTGGGCCCAGGGCGACGCGGTCTCCCATGCCGTGGCCATTGTGCTGCTGCTCATGTCCGTCGCCAGTTGGGCGATCATTCTGGGCAAGGCCTGGTCGGTCTGGCAGTTGCGTCAGAAGACCCCTGGGGCGCTGGAGTCCTTCTGGGATTCCAGCAGTGTCTCCAGTGGCCTGGACAAGCTGGCCAGCCTGAAGCCTTTCCATGACATGGCGGCTCAAGGCCAGGGAGCGATCCGTCATCTGGAATCCCATCAGCGGGAAGGGGGGCATCTGGACGCCCATCTGCCAGCCAGCGAACTGGTGACCCGGGCCCTGCGTAACAGCATTGCCCGCACGACCTCACGCCTGGAAGGCGGTCTGACCCTGCTGGCTTCTGTGGGGTCCACGGCGCCTTTCGTGGGACTGTTCGGCACGGTCTGGGGGATTTATCACGCCCTGGCCCGCATCGGGGCGACTGGCCAGGCCAGTCTCGACAAGGTGGCCGGTCCCGTGGGCGAGGCGCTGATCATGACGGCGGCGGGTCTGTTCGTGGCGATTCCGGCCGTGCTGGCCTACAACGCCTTCACCCGTTCCCTACGCCTGATTACGGCCGACATGGAAGCCTTCGCCCATGATCTGCATGCCTACTTCACTATCGGCCATCCTCTGCCGACCTCCCAGGGTAGCAGCAAGCTGCGCCCGGTGAGTGTGGCGGTGGCCGCCAACGGAGCAGCTTGACATGGCATTCGGCAGCTTTAATTCCGGGGCTTCCAGCCCGATGGTGGAAATCAACACCACCCCCCTGGTGGACGTGATGTTGGTACTCCTGATCATCTTTCTTGTGACCGCTCCGCTGATGACCCAGGCGGTGAAGGTGGATCTGCCCCAGGCTTCGGCCCAGGCGGCGGACGCCAAACCCGAGACCATCCGGCTGGCCATCGATGCCCAGGGGGTTTTGTATTGGAATGAAACCCCTTTTTCCGATACCACTCTCCAGGCTCTGGAAGCCCGCCTGCAAGGCGCGGTAAGTGCCGACCCGCAACTGGAAGTGCAGCTTTCTGCTGACAGGGATACCCGTTACCAGCGGGTCGCCGAGATCATGGCTGCCGCGAAGCGGGCCGGTGTCACCAGGCTGGGGTTCGTGACCCAGCCGGGTGAGCCGGCTTCTCAGTAATGGACTGCGCGAGTCCGGCGTGATACTGGAACTGGAAGCAGGCGAGGTTCTGGCGGCCCACTACGACTATCTATGGGTACTGCCTGCGGCTATGCGCAATGATCCCTGTCTGGGGATGCGGCCGTCTGTCCCGGTTTCGGGATCCGGGGAGAAGTGAAGAAAATCTGCAATCCTTCATTTTTGACGGCTGGCTGCCCAGTTATAATTGGGCCTTTCACCCGTGGAGCATCCCAAGCATGAACATCGAAGCACTGTCCATCGGCAAGGACATTCCCAACGATTTCAATGTCGTCATCGAGATCCCCGCCAACACACCCGGCATCAAGTACGAGCTGGACAAGGATTCCGGCTGCGTGCTGGTGGATCGTTTCATGGCCACCCCCATGCACTATCCCTGCGACTACGGCTTCATTCCCCACACCCTGTCCGAAGACGGTGATCCGGTGGACGTGCTGGTCGTCGCTCCCTACCCCCTGCAGCCTGGCGTGGTGGTGCGCTGCCGTCCCCTGGGGATGCTGGAGATGGAAGACGAGTCCGGCATCGATGCCAAGCTGATCGCCGTGCCTGTTTCCAAGCTGACCCCGATCTACGACAAGGTGCAGAGCACCGACGACCTGCCGCCCCTGCTGCTGCAGCAGATCGCCCATTTCTTCGAGCACTACAAGGATCTGGAAAAGGGCAAGTGGGTCAAGGTCAAGGGCTGGAAGGGCCTGGATGCCGCCAAGCAGGAAATCCTGGACTCCGTGAAGCGTTTCGAAAGCAGTAAGGAAAAGCCCAAGTTCTGAGCGGCTGCTGTTTGCGCAATCACCACGATGCCCGCCCCTCTGGCGGGCGTTGTTTTGTAGAGTGGCGTTCCATGTCCTCACTCAAAATCGCCATGGCCCAGATCAACCCGGTTCTGGGCGACCTCGAGGCCAATGTTGGCCTGATTGTGGCGGCTGCCCGGGAAGCCTGGCTGGCCGGGGCCGATGTGGTCCTGACTCCGGAGCTGGCCCTGTGCGGCTATCCGCCTGAAGATCTGCTGCTCCGGCCCGATTTCCTGCGCGCCTGCGATCGCGCCGTGGACCAGCTGGCGGCCCGCCTCGAGCCGGGCATCACCCTGATCCTCGGGCACCCGGAAGTGGTGCAGGGCCGCTGCCACAACAGCGCCACGGTGCTGCACCGGGGGCGGCGGCTCGGCACCTACCGCAAGCAGCGTTTGCCCAATACCGAGGTCTTTGACGAATTCCGCTATTTCACGCCTGGTGCGCAAGCGCTGGTGCAGGAGGTAAACGGTGTGCGCTGCGGCATTCTCATCTGCGAGGATGTCTGGCATCCCGAGCCGGCGTACCAAGCCCGGACGGCTGGAGCGGAACTCCTGCTGGTCCTGAATGCCTCCCCCTGTCATCTGGGCAAGCAGCACGAGCGGGCCGAAATGCTTGGCCTGCGGGTGGCGGAGAACGGCATTCCCGCCGTCTACACCAATCTGGTGGGGGGGCAGGACGAACTGGTGTTCGATGGCGGCTCCTTCGCCCTCAGCAAGTCCGGCCGGATCATGGCCCGCCTGCCCCAGTTCGAGACAGGCTGCATGGTGGTGGACTACCAGGATGGCGACATTCAGCCTGGCCTGGTGGCCCCCATGCTCTCCGAGGAGGCAGAGGCCTATCAGGCGCTGGTGCTGGGGGTGCGCGACTACGTGGGCAAGAACCGTTTCCCCGGTGTGCTGATCGGCCTTTCCGGAGGCATCGACTCGGCCCTCACCGTCTGTGTCGCCGTGGACGCGCTGGGGGCGGACAAGGTGCGGGTGGTGATGATGCCATCCCCCTACACGGCCCAGATGAGCCTGGACGATTCCCGTGCCATGGCCCAGACCCTGGGCATCCGCTACGACGAAATCGGCATCCAGCCCGCCATGCAGGCCTTTGAAGCCATGCTGGCCCCCCGGTTCGCGGGCCTGCCGGCGGATACCACGGAGGAAAACATCCAGGCCCGGGCCCGGGGCGTGATCCTGATGGCGCTGTCCAACAAGACCGGTGCCCTGGTGCTCACCACCGGCAACAAGTCGGAAATGGCCGTGGGCTACTGCACCCTTTACGGCGACATGGCCGGTGGATTCGCGGTCATCAAGGACGTGTACAAGACCCTGGTGTATCGACTGGCCCGCTACCGCAACCGCTTGAGCCCCGACAATCCGCCGATTCCCGGGAATATCATCGCACGGCCCCCCTCGGCCGAACTGCGACCCGACCAGAAGGACCAGGACTCGCTGCCCGAATACGATATCCTCGATGCCATCGTGCAGGGCTACATGGAAGAGGACCGCAGCCCCCGGGAGCTGATTGCCGCCGGCCTGCCCGAAGCGGCCGTCCAGAAGGTGGTGCGCCTGCTGCGCATTGCCGAGTACAAGCGCCGTCAGGCACCGGTGGGGGTGCGCATCACTCCCCGGGGTTTCGGCAAGGATTGGCGTTATCCCATCACCAACCGCTATGCAGATGAATATTGATTTTCAGGAGAGACGAGCATGAAGAAGATCGAAGCCATCATCAAACCCTTCAAGCTGGACGAAGTCCGGGAAGCCCTGTCCGAAATCGGCGTGACCGGCCTGACGGTGACTGAGGTCAAGGGCTTCGGCCGCCAGAAGGGCCATACCGAACTGTACCGGGGCGCTGAATACGTGGTGGATTTCCTGCCCAAGATCAAGCTGGAGATCGTGGTGGCCGACAATATCGTCGAATCTGCCATCGATGCCATCATCAAGGCTGCCGGCACCGGCAAGATCGGCGACGGCAAGATCTTCGTCATGCCTGTGGAACAGGTCGTGCGCATCCGTACCGGAGAGACCGGCGAAGCCGCCGTTTGATTCCCCGCATCGCAGGATGCAGGGGCTGGTCGGGGTGCCCCGGTCAGCCCCTGTGCTTGGGGGCCTTCAGCAGCGCCAGCAGGGCGCCTTCGCCGCCATCGTGGGGTTTGGCCTGGCAGAAGGCGAGGATTTCATCCCGGCGCGCCAGCCAGTTGCGGGACAGGGCCTTCAACACCGATTCGCCGCCCGGGGAGGAGAGTCCCTTGCCGTGGATGATGCGCACGCAGCGGTAGCCCTTGAGGAGACAGGCGGCCAGGAAGTGGGCCAGTTCTTCCCGGGCTTCGTCCCGGTACAGGCCGTGCAGGTCCAGTTCGGCCTGGATCACCCAGCGCCCCTTGCGCAGGTCGGAGAGGAGGCGTCGGGGCAGGCCGGGGCGCAGGAAGGCATCCTCGATGCCCATGTCGAGCCGGTCTTCGAAGGACAGCGGGCCCATCAGGGCTTCGGCCAGGGCGGCGGCCTCGTCCAGCTGGCGCTGGCGGGGCAGAGGGCTGGGGCGGGGCGGCTCGAGCTGGGCCCGGTCGCTGGGGGGCAGGGGGCGCACCCCTTCCATGGCGGCCCGGAACAGGGCCCGGTCGTCGGGTGTCAGCGGGGCTGTCTTTGGAGTTTTGGGGGGCTGTGGCGCCCTGGCCGGCTTTTTTGCCAGGTCGGCCAGGGCGTCGAAGGCAGGGTGCAGGGCGCGTCGCCGCGCCATGGTCCGGGACTCAGCGACCCAGGTTGTCCAGGTAGCGCTCGGCGTCGAGAGCGGCCTGGCAACCGGAAGCGGCGCTGGTGATGGCCTGCTTGTAAATCTGGTCCTGCACGTCGCCGGCAGCGAAAACACCGGGGATGCTGGTCTGGGTGGCGTTGCCGTGGCGGCCGCCCTGGGTCACCAGGTAGCCATTCTCCATCTCCAGCTGGCCGGCAAAGATGTCGGTGTTGGGTTTGTGGCCGATGGCGATGAATACCCCGGGCACGGCCACTTCCTGGGTGGCGCCGCTCTTCACGTGCCTCACCCGGAGGCCGGTGACGCCGGTGTCGTCGCCCAGGACCTCGTCCAGCACGGAATCCAGCAGCAGGGTGATCTTGCCTTCCTGCACTTTCTGGTAGAGCTTGTCCACCATGATCTTTTCGGCCTTGAACTTGTCGCGGCGGTGGATCAGGGTCACGTGGCTGGCGATGTTGGCCAGGTACAGGGCCTCTTCCACGGCGGTGTTGCCGCCGCCCACCACGGCCACGGGCTTGTTGCGGTAGAAGAAGCCGTCGCAGGTGGCGCAGGCGGAGACGCCCTTGCCCATGAACTTTTCTTCCGAAG
The DNA here is from genome assembly GCA_002340095.1 of Betaproteobacteria bacterium UBA2592. GTDB lineage: Bacteria > Pseudomonadota > Gammaproteobacteria > Burkholderiales > Rhodocyclaceae > Azovibrio. The sequence goes on along the minus strand of DDKS01000042.1, from coordinate 471 downwards.
GCAGGCCCAGGTACATGGCCGAGGCCCCGGTGGCGATGATCAGGGCGTCGCAGGTGTAGGTGCCGGCATCGCCGATCAGGGTGAAGGGCTTCTGCTGCAGTTGCACCGTGTGGATGTGGTCGAAGATGATCTCAGTGTCGAAACGGCGGGCGTGCTTCTCGAAGCGGGCCATCAGTTCAGGGCCCTGGACGCCATCCGCGTCGGCGGGCCAGTTGTCCACTTCGGTGGTGGTCATCAGCTGGCCGCCCTGGGCCAGGCCGGTGATCAGCACCGGCTTGAGATTGGCCCGGGCCGCGTAGACAGCGGCGGTGTAGCCGGCGGGGCCGGAACCGAGGATGAGGAGGGGGCTGTGGCGGGTGGATTGAGGCATGGGCTTTCTCTTCCTGTGCATTCGGGGTGGAAAATTATAGACCTTCCGCCCTGGCCGTGGACAAGAAAAGCCGCTGGAACCAGGGCAATCGCACGAATGAC
>DDKS01000064.1 GCA_002340095.1 Betaproteobacteria bacterium UBA2592 | reverse complement strand
CGACCCCGTCCCCTACTCGATGGCGCTTGCCTGCTGTGCCCACCCGGACAGGGCGGGGAGTGAACCGCCGCAGGGGTGGCTGGCTCAGGTGCCCGGGGACTGTTCCAGGAGCGCGACGAAATCTGCCTCGGGCATGGGGCGGCCACAGAGGTAGCCCTGCATCTGCTCGCAGCCATGCTGGAGCAGGTAATCATGCTGGGCCTGGGTTTCCACTCCTTCTGCCAGGGTGGACAGTCCCAGGGCCCGGGCCATCTCGATGATGGCCAGGGTGATGGCCGCATCATCCGGGTCCTCGGGCAGGTCCTGGATGAAGGAGCGGTCGATCTTGAGACGGTCCAGGGGAAAACGTTTGAGATAGGAGAGGCTGGAATAGCCGGTGCCGAAATCGTCGATGGCCAGGCTCACCCCCATTTCCTTCAGGGTTGTGAGCTGCTGGCTGATCCGTTCCGTGTCTTCGGCCAGAAGGCTTTCGGTGACTTCCAACTCCAGCAGGTGTGGGGGAATGCCCGTCGTTTGCAATATCCGTGCGACACTGCGGACGATGCTGCCGTTCCTGAACTGGAGGGCCGAGACATTGACGGCCACAGGGCAGGGGGGCAGACCCTGGGACTGCCACAGGGCCACGCGGGAACAGGCCTGTTGCAGTACCCAGTCGCCAATGCCCTCGATCAGGCCGCTTTCCTCGGCAACGGGGATGAAGCGGGCCGGGGCCACCCAGCCCAGCCTGGGGCTTTCCCAGCGGAGCAGGGCCTCGCAACCCTTGAGGCTGCCATCCCGGAGGTCGAACTGGGGCTGGTAGTACAGTTGCAGTTCGCCGGCTTGCAGGGCGTGGCGCAAACCGTGTTCCAGGCTCAGGCGTTCGTTGAAACGGGCGTTGATCTCGGGGGTGAAGAACTGGCAATTGTTGCGGCCCTGCTGTTTGGCGTGATACATGGCCGCTTCGGCGTTTTTCAGCAGGCTGTCGGGGTCGTTGCCGTCCCCGGGGAAGAGGGCGATGCCGATGCTCGGAGTGACTGCAATCCCCTGTCCTGCGGTCTGGACCGGTGTGCCCAGTTTTTCCAGAATCTTGCGGGCGATCAGGGCCGCGCTGTCGGCGTGCTCCAGGCCTACCAGGAGCACCACGAATTCGTCCCCCCCGTGGCGGCTGACGGTATCCTGTGCCCGCACCAGGGTATGCAGGCGCTGGGCGGTTTCGATCAGGAACTGGTCGCCGATGTTGTGACCGAGGGAGTCGTTGACGATCTTGAAGCGGTCCAGATCGATCCACAGAACGGCCACCAGCTTGCCGGTCCGGCGGGCATGGTCTAGGGCCTGGAGCAGCCGGGTGTGCAGCAGATTGCGGTTGGGCAGGTTGGTGAGGGTGTCATGTTCGCTCAGGTGGCGCAGGCGCTCTTCCTGTTCCCGGCGCTGGCTGATGTCCCGCAGGATGATGCAGAAATAGGACTTGCCCTGGTAATCGGCCGGGGAGAACTTGGCTTCCAGATGCCGCTGCCGGCCTTCCGGGTCGGAATAGGTCAGTTCGGTGGTGGCAGCCTGTTCCGGCATGATCAGACGGGGCAGCGGCAGGTCCTGCAGGGCTTGCCCCTGCAGGGCATCGCCGGATTTTCCGAAGAAGGACTGGGCAGTCTTGTTGCTGTAGATGACCCGTTGTTCCTGGTCGAGGAGCAGACACATGTCTCCGGCATGATCCATCAGGTACTTGTTCAGGTAAAGGGCCTGGTGGCTTTCCTCCAGGCTGGCCTGGTAGCGCTGGAACAGGTGCCGGAACCAGCGCGAGTAAAGTCCCGAGTAGGCCAGGGCCAGGGTCAGTGCCAGGGAGAGGGTAAGCAGGCTGAACGCCAGGGTCTGCCGCAATTCTTGTTCCAGGTTGGCCTTCTGCTGCTCCAGGGAAGCCTGGATTTCGCCCATGTGGATGCCGCTCACGAGAATCCAGTTCCAGGCTGGCATGGTGTGGACAAAGGCCAGCTTCGGACCCATCCTGCCAGTGCGGGGATTGATCCAGTCGTAATGCAGGAGACCGCCTCCTTCGCTGGCCTTGCGCACGATCTTGCGGATCACTTCCTGCTCTTCGCTGGGCAGGCTGTTGAGGGCGCGGTTTTCCGAGTCTGGCCGGGAAGGGGAAACCAGGGGCGTACCATCCCGTGTCAGTACCGCGATGTAGCCGTCTTCTCCGAAACGCAGGGCCCGGATGCGGGCCAGCGCTTCGTTCTGGAGGTCCTCCTCCACCTTGAAGACGTATTCACCGGTGCCCACGATCCAGTTATAGGGCTTGAACAGGGCGGCGTAGGCGATCTTGTCCTGCATGCCTTGGCGGCCCGGGGCGTACCACCGGTAACGGGAGAAGCCCGCGCCCTCGGGGTTTTGCACCGCCTCGATCAGACCGCGCATGATGTAGTGGCCCTGATCGTCCCGGTTGTCGAGCAAGGAAGTGCCCTCCCGCTCCGGGGCGGTGGGTAGCAGGACGCAGTTGCCCTGCAGGTCGTCGATGAAGTAATAGCCCCGTCCCCCCAGGAAACGCACGGGGCGAAGGGTTTCCACCAGCATCCGGCGCAGCTGGGCTGCGGGCATGGTGTTGCGGTGCTGCTGGTACAGGGCGTGCAGCACCTCCAGGGCCTGTCCCACCTGGTCGCGGATCTGGGCTTGCAGCACGGCTTCGGTGCGGGAACGTACATGGTCCAGATAGCTGGCCACTTCCAGGGCCTGGGTCTTGAGCAGGATTTCCTGCTGGTGCAGGAGAATCTGCTCCATCTCCGTGCTGGCTGCCTGCCGGGCCTGCATGTGGTGGAGGGTGAAATAACCGCCCAGCACCAGCGTCAGCACCAAGGCCAGGGCCAGCATGCCCCAGCGCTGGATGCGCGGCAGACTTTGTTCGTTGATGCTGATGTTCACGAAACCGCCGAGCTTATGACTAAAGTAGTGGTCGAGTATAAACACTTTCCGGGGGCTGTGGCAGCGGGCCGATCTGCTAACATTCGGGCCAGTTTTCCTGGGCTGCCCAATTGAATTTCCTCGACTCCGCCTTTTCTCCCGATGGGCCTCTGGCCAGGTCCATTCCCGGGTTTCGTGTACGCAGCCAGCAGGTGGAGATGGCGGCGCGCATCCTTGATGCGATCCGTCACCAGAAGGTATTCATCGCGGAAGCGGGCACGGGCACCGGCAAGACCTTCGCCTATCTGGTGCCGGCTCTGGCCTCTGGCGGCAAGGTCATCATCTCTACCGGCACCAAGACCCTGCAGGATCAGCTCTTCAACAAGGACCTGCCCCTGGTGCGGGACGCCCTCAAGGCTCCGGCGCAGGTGGCGCTGCTCAAGGGGCGGGCCAATTATATCTGCCACTACTATTTGCGCCGGGCGGTCGAGGAGGGGCGTTTCCACAGTCGGGAAGAGGTCAGCCACCTGGCCAGGATCCAGCGTTTCTTCAAGATCACCCGCACCGGCGACAAGGGCGAATGCGGCGACGTGCCGGAAAGCTCCCCGGTCTGGAACGCCGTCACCTCCACCCGCGACAACTGCCTGGGCCAGGAGTGTCCGGACCACAAGGACTGCTTTGTCATGGCCGCCCGCCGGCAGGCCATGGAAGCCGATCTGGTGGTGGTCAATCACCACCTGTTCTTTGCTGACGTGATGTTGCGCGAGGAGAGCATGGCCGAGTTGCTGCCCGCCTGCAACACGGTGATCTTCGACGAAGCCCACCAGTTGCCCGAGGTGGCAACCTTGTTTTTCGGCCAGAGCGTGTCCACCGCCCAGGTCATCGACCTGGCCCGGGACACCAAGGTGGAGGGGCTCTCCGCCGCCCGGGACTGTCTCGATCTGCAGAACATCCTGCCCGGCCTGGAAAAGGCGGCGAAAGACCTGCGCCTGGCCGTGGGCATCGACAGCGGCCGTTTTTCCGCCCAGCAACTCGAAGAGAAGCCGGGTTTCAAATCCGGGCTGGAACACCTGCTGCAGATGCTGGCCAACACTGCCGCCATCCTGGAAACCCAGGCCCAGCGTTCCGAAGGGCTGGAAAAATGCTGGCAGCGGGCAGTCGAACTCAGCCAGCAGTTTAGTGCCTGGCAGCAAGGTGGCGGGGATGGGGTGGTGCGCTGGGGCGAGGCCTTCACCCACGCTTTGCAATTGAACGCCACGCCGCTTTCGGTGGCCGAGATTTTCCAGAAGCAGATGGGGGGGCATCCCCGCGCCTGGATCTTCACCTCGGCGACCCTGGCCGTGCAGGGCCGCTTCAACCACTACCAGGCGGAACTGGGCCTCTGGGATGCCGAGACCGGCTTCTGGGAAAGCCCCTTCGACTACGGCAGGCAGGCCATCCTCTACGCCCCCCAGGCCATGCCCGAGCCCAATTCCTGGGGCTACACCGATGCGGTGGTGGAAGCGGCCCTGCCGGTGCTGGCCGCCTGCGGCGGCGGCGCCTTCTTCCTGTGCACCAGCCTCAAGGCCATGCGCCGCGTTCACGAGCTGCTCGCCCAGTTCGTTGAGGATCATGCTAGGGAGACAGGGGTGCGTCTGCCGCTCTTCCTGCAGGGGGAAAGTGGCAAGAACGAGTTGCTGGAGCGTTTCCGCCAGGCCGGCAACGGCATCCTGGTGGGCAGCCAGAGCTTCTGGGAAGGGGTGGATGTGCGCGGCGAGGCCCTGTCCCTGGTGGTGATCGACAAACTGCCCTTCGCTCCTCCCGACGACCCGGTGCTTGCGGCCCGGATCGAGGAAATGAACAAGGCTGGCCGCAACGCCTTCGTCGAATACCAGCTGCCCCGGGCCGTCATCAACGTCAAGCAGGGTGCCGGGCGTCTGATCCGCACCGAAGCCGACCGGGGCGTGCTGATGATCTGCGACCCCCGCCTCATCACCAAGCCCTACGGTAAAAGGGTCTGGCGCAGCCTGCCGCCCATGAAGCGCACCCGGGAACTGGCCGTGGTGCTCGATTTCTTTCGTCATCCAACGCCATGCACGAACTCATCGCCTCCCTGCCCGGGGATAGTCGCGCCGCCGCCCGCCATCTGAACCGGGAATGCGTTTGCCTCGCCACCGACCACCAGGCCCTGCAGCGGGCCCTGGAAGCCGGGGGCGGGCTCGATTACCCGAGCCTGCGCCAGAGCCATCCTTATCTCTTTTCCGACACGGTGGTGTTCGTCAGCGAAGTCTGCCTGCGGCAGATGGCCGATTTCATCGCCGCCATGGAAACCGTGGTCGCCCTGCCGGCCTACCAGGAAGCGGTGCTGGCCTGGGCGCCAGAGATCGCCCGCCACGATCCGGGCCATCCCGGCGTGTTCCTCGGCTACGACTTCCACCTGGACCCTGCCGGACCCCGGCTGATCGAGATCAACACCAATGCCGGCGGTGGCCTGCTCAATACCCATCTGGCCCGGGCCCAGCAGGATTGCTGTGGTCCCCTGGCGGATTTTCTCGGCCGCCCATTCCGCCACCCGGACCCGGAGGCCGCCTTTGTCGCCATGTTCCGGGAAGAATGGCGGCTGGCCCGGGGCGACCAGCCGCTCACGCGCGTCGCCATCGTCGATACGGACCCGGCCAGCCAATACCTGGCGCCGGAATTCGAACTGTTCCGCCAGCTGTTCGTGACGGCCGGCATCGACGCCTGCATCGCCGACCCATCCGAGCTTTCCTGGGATGGCGTCCGTCTGCAACACGCCCGGGGGCCGGTGGACCTGGTGTACAACCGCCTTACCGATTTCGCCCTGGAAGAGGCGGCCCACGCCCACCTCAAGGCCGCTTACCTGGCCGGTGCGGCGCTTCTCACCCCCCACCCCCGGGCCCACGCCCTGTATGCGGACAAGCGTAACCTGGTGCTGCTCTCGGACCCGGACTGGCTCACCGCCGCCGGGGTGGCGCCGCGCACCCGGGAACAGCTCCTGGCCGCCATTCCCCGCACCCTGCCGGTGACGGCGGCGGCCGGCGAGACGTTCTGGCAGACCCGGCGCCAGTGGTTCTTCAAGCCCGCCGCCGGCTTTGGCAGCCGCGCCGCCTACCGGGGCGACAAGCTCACCAAGCGGGTGTTCGAGGAAATCCTGGCCGGCAACTACATCGCCCAGGCCCTGGTGCCGCCCTCCGAGCGCCGCCTGCAGGTGGGGGGTGAACTCACCGACCTCAAACTGGACCTGCGCAACTATGTCTACCGGGGCCGCGTCCAACTGGTTGCCGCCCGGCTTTATCAGGGCCAGACCACCAATTTCCGCACCCCCGGCGGGGGTTTTGCCGCCGTGCTGGAAGTGCCCGAGGGCAGACAGGAACAATCATGAAGACTTTCGGCATCATCGGCCGTTCCGGTTCGGGCAAGACCACCCTGCTGGAGCAACTGATCCCGGCGCTCAAGGCCCGGGGCTTTACGGTGTCGGTCATCAAGCATGCCCACCACGGCTTCGACATCGACAAGCCGGGCAAGGATTCCTACCGCCACCGGGAGGCCGGGGCCGGCGAGGTGCTGCTGGCCTGCAATGCCCGCTGGGCCCTGATGCACGAACTGCGGGGCGAGCCCGAGCCGGACCTGGACGAGCTGCTCGCCCGCCTGGCCCCCTGCGACCTGGTACTGGTGGAGGGATTCAAGGAAGAACCCGTTCCGAAGCTGGAAGTGCATCGTCCCGGCGCCGGCCTGCCGCCCCTGTATCCGGAACGCAGCGACATCCTGGCCGTGGCCAGCGATGCCCCCTTGGAAATCACCTTGCCCTGGCTGCCCCTCGACGATGCGGGGGCCATTGCCGATTTCATCATCTCCCACCTGCAACTGGAGGAAAGCCGTCCATGCTGAGTTACCCCGAAGCCCTGGAACGCCTGCTGGCGGCCGCCACCCCGGTGACGGAAATGCGCCACCAGCCCCTGGTGGCCGCCGCCGGGCGGGTGCTGGCCCAGGCCCAGCACTCCACCGTGGCCGTGCCGCCCCTGGATAATTCCGCCATGGATGGCTACGCCGTCCGGGCCGCCGACATCACTGCACCGGGCGTCTGCCTGCCGGTCAGCCAGCGCATTCCCGCCGGCAGCATCGGCCAGGCCCTGGAACCCGGCAGCGCCGCCCGCATCTTCACCGGCGCGCCCGTTCCCCCGGGCGCCGATGCGGTGGTGATGCAGGAACTGTGCGAACACGGCGAAAACGGCGTGGTCATCCGGCACCTGCCCAGGGCGGGGGAGAACATCCGCCGCCGGGGCGAGGACATGGATGTGGGCCAGGAAATCCTGCCCGCCGGCATCCTGCTGCGCCCTCAGGAACTGGCCCTGGCCGCCGCCGCCGGCCTGGCCGAACTGCCGGTGCTGCGCCGCCTGCGGGTGGCCGTGTTCTCCACCGGCGACGAACTCCATGAGCCCGGTCGGCCCCTGCCGCCCGGAGGCATCTACAACTCCAACCAGTACGCCCTGATCAGCCTGCTCGAAACCATGGGCTGCGAGGTGCGCAATCTCGGCCACATCCCCGACGATCTGGAAACGACCCGGGCCGCCCTGCGCCGGGCCGCCGGCGAGAACGACCTGATCGTCACCAGCGGCGGCGTCTCGGTGGGCGAGGAAGACCATGTGAAGCCCGCCGTGGAGGCCGAAGGCAGCCTCGACCTGTGGAAGGTGGCCATCAAGCCCGGCAAGCCCCTGGCGCTCGGCCGCATCCGGCGCGCCGGGGAGAGGGCCGCGGAGTCGGCCTGGTTCATCGGCCTGCCCGGCAACCCGGTCTCCGCCATGGTCACCTTCCTGGTGCTGGTGCGGCCCTTCATCCAGCGCCTGCAGGGCCGGACCGCAGGGGTGCCGCAGCCCTACCGGCTGACGGCCGGCTTCCGCTGGACCCGGGACTCTCCCCTGCACGAATTCCTGCGGGCACGCCGGGGTGAGGACGGGCGCCTCGCCCTTTTCCCCAACCAGGGCTCGGGGGTCGTCAACTCCCTGGTGTGGAGCGAGGGGCTCGTCATCAAGCCGCCCCACACCCTGATCGAACCCGGCGATGCCGTGGATTTCCTGCCTTTTGCGGAACTGCTGTCATGAGCGTGCGCATCCTCTATTTCGCCAGCCTGCGGGAACGCCTGGGCCGGGGCGAGGAAAGCCTGGAGCTGCCCGAGGGCCTCGCCACCGTGGGCGAACTCAAGGACTGGCTGGCCGGCCAGGGGCGGGAAGCCCTGGGCCAGACGCCCAACCTGCGCTTTGCCGTCAACCAGGAAATGGCCCGGGCCTCGGACCCGGTGCTGGACGGGGACGAAGTGGCCTTCTTCCCCCCGGTGACGGGAGGCTGAACCATGCCGGTGCGGGTGCAGACCGAGGATTTCGACCTCTCCACCGAAGTGGCCGCGCTGCGGGCCGGCGATGCGCGCATCGGCGCCGTGGCCGCCTTCGTCGGTCTGGTGCGCGACATCAACGACGGGGCCGGGGTTTCCGAAATGACCCTGGAGCACTACCCGGGCATGACCGAAAAGGCCCTGGAAGCCATCGTGGCCGAGGCCCGGGGCCGCTGGGCGCTGTTCGATGCCCTGGTGATCCACCGGGTCGGCCCGCTTCAGCCCACGGACCAGATCGTGCTGGTGGCCGTCACCTCCGCCCACCGGGGCGAAGCCTTTGCCGCCTGCGAATTCATCATGGACTACCTGAAAACCCGGGCCCCGTTCTGGAAGCGGGAAGTGACCCCGGAGGGCGCCCGCTGGGTGGACGCCCGGGAAACCGACGACAGCGCCGCCGCCCGCTGGAATGCCGGGGGGAATTCCTGATTCGGTTCTCCCGGTTTTTCGGGGCCTTGGCCCCCCATGAAAAAAGCCACCCATCGGGTGGCTTTTTGCTGGGCCGGGGCGGGGTCAGCCCGTCCTGAACTTGCTCACCGCCTGATGCAGGGAGCGGGACAGGGTCTGCAGGTGGCGGGCGGCTTCGGCGGTGTTGTTCACGGCCTGGGCGCTTTCCTCGGACATCTGGGCGATCTGTTCGATGTTCTGGGCGATCTGGCTGCTGGTCTGGCCTTGTTCCCGGATGGCGTCGGTGATGTCGTTGACCACCTGGGTCACCCGTTCGGCGCCACCCTGGATCTGGTTGATGGAGTCGCCGGCCTAGGTGGCCAGTTCCACGCCCTTGCCCACCTGCTGCACCCCGTCTTCCATGCTGGCGACCGCATTGCGGGTGCCGCTCTGGATCTTGCTGACCATGCCGGCGATCTCGGTGGTGGACAGGCTGGTGCGTTCGGCCAGTTTCCTCACCTCGTCGGCCACCACGGCAAAGCCCCGGCCCTGTTCCCCGGCCCGGGCGGCCTCGATCGCGGCGTTGAGGGCGAGCAGGTTGGTCTGGTCGGCGATCTCGCGGATGGTCTTGACGATGGAGGTGATCTGGTCGGACTGGTGCCCCAGTTCCTCGATGATGCGGGAGGAGGCCTGGACCGAATCGGAAATCTGGCGCATCTCGGTGGCGGCGTTGTGGATGATGGCGGCGCCCCGCTGGGATACCTCACCGGCCTCCCGGGACAGGGTGCTGGCCTCGCGGGCGTTGTCGGTCACATGCTCCATGCTCACCACCATTTGCTCGACGGAGGCGGCCATGGAGGCGGCGGCAGAGGATTGCTGGCGGGCCCGCTCGGCGACTTCTTCCGAGGCGGACAGCAGTTGGCCGGCGGCGGTGGAAACCTGTTCTGCATCCTTGATCACGTCGCTGATCATGGTGCGCAGGGTGTCCTGCATGTGCTTCATGCCGGCCAGCAGGCTCTCGTTGTCGCCCGGCTGGCAGATCACCGGGGTGCTCAGGTCGCCCGAGGCGATGCGCCGGGTGATCTCCCGGGCGTAGGCGGGTTCGCCGCCCAGGGAGCGGTTCAGGCCGCGGGCGAACAGGGCCAGGGGTACGGCGATGATGAGGCCGATGATGAGGCCGATGCCCAGCAGGGTGAGGGCGGTCTTGCGGAAGATGGCGTCCACGTCGTCCAGGTAGATGCCGGAGCCGACGATCCAGCCCCAGGGGGTATAGCCCTTGACGTAGGAAATCTTGGCCACCGGGGCCTCGGAGCCGGGCTTGGGCCAGTAGTAATCGACAAAGCCGGCGCCGTTCTTCTTCACCTCATTGACGAACTCCACGAACAGCAGCTTGCCGTTGGGGTCCTTCAGGCCGGACATATCCTTGCCAGCCAGTTCCGGCTTGATGGGGTGCATCAGCACACGGGGGTGGAAGTCATTGACCCAGAAATACTCCACCTTGTCGTAGCGCATGGCCCGCAGGGTGTCGAGGGCGTTTTTCTGTGCCTCTGCCTCGCTCAGGCGGCCTTCCTGCACCTGTCTGGCGTGATGCTCGATGATGGCGTGGGCGGCCTCGACCAGATTGCGCACCTTTTCCTGCCGGTCCCGCATCAGGTTGGCCCGTTCCATGGTCAGGATCACGCCGAAGAGGGCGATCAGGGACAAGATGGTGACCAGTGTGATGGCGGTCAGCTTGACCTTGAGCGTCATGCCTGCTTTTTCCATGGCTTATGTTCCTGATAGATTCGATTTCCAGCCATTCTATTGAGGTTTGGGGCAATTCACCAATGTTCAAATGCTTTCTCGTGCGGGCAGCCGGGGCCGTCGTTCCAGTTCCCGGCGCAGGCCCATGGGGGCTGGTGCGAAGAGGCGCGGGTCCATGGGACGCAGGTCGGGGCTGATGCGGGGGGGGAAATCCATCCGCGCCAGGATGTCCCGCTCCAGTTCCATACCCGGTGCAATCTCGATCAATTCCAAGCCCGTTGCCGTGAGCCGGAAGACGCAACGTTCCGTCACATAGAGCACGGTCTGGCCGTTCCGCAGGGCTTGGGGGCCACTGAAAGTCAGGTGCTCCACCTGCTGTACGAACTTGCGGGTGCGGCCCTCGGCCAGCAGCAGCACTTGCCCGTCCTCCACCACCAGATTCAGTCCGTCGGTGGTGAAGGTGCCGACGAACACCACCTTCTTCGCATTCTGGCTGATGTTGATGAAGCCGCCCGCCCCGGCCAGGCGGGGGCCGAAGCGGGAGACATTGAGGCAGCCTGCCGCATCCGCCTGGGCCAGGCCGAGAAAGGCCAGGTCGAGACCGCCGCCGTCGTAGAAGTCGAACTGGCTGGGCTGGTCGATCACCGCCTGGGTGTTGCTGGCGGCGCCGAAATTGAGGCCCCCGGCAGGAATGCCGCCGATCACCCCGGGTTCGGCAGTGAGGGTGAGCAGGTCGATCACCCCTTCTTCCGCCGCCACGGCCGCCACCCCTTCGGGCATGCCGATGCCCAGGTTTACCACCGCCCCGGCCCGTAGTTCCAGGGCGGCACGGCGGGCGATCACCTTACGGGCATCCAGCTCCAGGGGGGCGAAGGCGGCGGCCGGCACCCTGATCTCTCCGGCAAAGGCCGGGTTGTATTGGGTGGCGAAGGTCTGCATGTGGTACTCGGGCTGTTCCGCCACCACCACGCAATCCACCAGCACCCCGGGAATCTTCACCTGGCGCGGGTTGAGGCTGCCCCGCTCGGCGATGCGCTCCACCTGCACGATCACCAGCCCCCCGGAGTTGTGGGCGGCGGTGGCGATGGCGAGGGATTCCAGGGTGAGGGCTTCCTTTTCCATGGTGATGTTGCCGTCCGGGTCCGCCGTGGTGCCCCGGATGATGCCCACGTGGATGGGAAAGGCCTGGTAGAACAGATAGTCCTCCCCGTCGATGGGCATCAGCCGCACGATGTCTTCGGTGGTGCGGGCGTTCAGGCGGCCGCCCCCGTGGCGCGGGTCCACATAGGTGCCCAGGCCGACCCGGGAAAGCTGGCCGGGCTTGCCGGCGGCGATGTCCCGGTACAACTGGGCAATCACCCCCTGGGGCAGGTTGTAGGCCTCGATCAGGTTGTCCACCGCCAGTTGCTGCAGTTTCGGCACCAGGCCCCAATGGCCGCCGATCACCTTCTTCACCAGACCGGCGTGGCCCAGGTGGTTGAGGCCCCGGTCTTGGCCGTCTCCCTGGCCGGCGGCATAGACCAGGGTCAGGTCCCTGGGCGAACCCGGGGGGCTGCCGTCCAGGCCGAGAAAGCGCCTTTCCAGGGCCACGGCAATGTTCTCGGCGAAGCCGATGCCAACGAAACCCCCGGTGGCCACCGTGCTGCCATCCCGGATGCGGGCCACGGCCTCGGCGGCGCTGACGATCTTGCCCGGACGGATAGCGGGGACGGGGCGGCAAGGGGACATGTCTCTCTCCTGGTTTTGACGGGCAATTTACTGTTTATTCAATGGGTGGTGAAGCTTGAAATCACCGTGGCCGTCCCCATCTCCTTGCCAACCCATCCGGAAAAGGAATCCAACATGCGACTCGACAAACTCACCACCATCTTCCAGCAGGCCCTGGCCGACGCCCAGAGCCTTGCCATTGGCAACGATCAGCAATTCATCGACCCCCTGCACCTGCTCCTGGCCCTCATCAATCAGCAAGAGGGCGGCACTGCCTCCCTGCTGGCCCGGGCCGGGGTCAATGTGCCGGGCCTCAGGAATGACCTGGAAGCCGCCATCAAGCGCCTGCCTCAGGTCTCCGGCCACGGCGGTGATGTCAGCATTGGCCGGGATCTGGGCAACCTGCTCAACCTGACCGACAAGGAAGCCCAGAAGCGGGGCGACCAGTTCATCGCCTCGGAAATGTTCCTGCTCGCGCTTTGTGAAGACAAGGGCGAGGCCGCACGGCTTGCCAAGCAACATGGCCTGGCACGGCGTCCTTTGGAAACCGCCATCAACGCCGTGCGTGGCGGCCAGGGGGTGGACAGTCAGGATGCGGAAGCCCAGCGGGAATCCCTGAAGAAGTTCTGCATCGACCTCACCGAACGGGCCCGCCAGGGCAAACTGGACCCGGTGATCGGCCGGGACGACGAAATCCGCCGGGCCATCCAGATCCTGCAGCGCCGCTCCAAGAACAACCCGGTGCTGATCGGCGAACCCGGCGTGGGCAAGACCGCCATCGTCGAGGGGCTGGCCCAGCGCATCGTCAATGAAGAAGTGCCCGAGACCCTGAAGGGCAAGAAGGTGCTGGTGCTGGACATGGCCGGTCTGCTGGCCGGGGCCAAGTACCGGGGTGAGTTCGAGGAGCGCCTCAAGGCCGTGTTGAAGGAAATCGCCCAGGAAGAGGGGCGCATCATCCTCTTCATCGACGAAATCCACACCATGGTGGGGGCCGGCAAGGCCGAGGGCGCCATCGACGCGGGCAACATGTTGAAACCCGCCCTGGCGCGCGGCGAGCTGCACTGCATCGGCGCCACGACGCTGGACGAATACCGCAAGTACATCGAGAAGGACGCCGCCCTGGAGCGCCGTTTCCAGAAGGTGCTGGTGGATGAGCCGAGCGTCGAGGCCACCATCGCCATCCTGCGCGGCCTGCAGGAGAAGTATGAATTGCACCACGGCGTGGACATCACCGACCCGGCCATCGTCGCCGCCGCCGAATTGAGCCACCGCTACATCACCGACCGCTTCCTGCCGGACAAGGCCATCGACCTGATCGACGAGGCTGCCGCCCGCATCAAGATGGAAATCGATTCCAAACCCGAGGTGATGGACAAGCTCGACCGGCGCATCATCCAGTTGAAGATCGAGCGGGAAGCGGTGAAAAAGGAGAAGGACGAAGCTTCCCGGAAGCGCCTTGCCCTGATCGAGGAAGAAATCGCCAAGCTGACCAAGGAATACTCGGACCTGGAAGAGGTCTGGAAGGCCGAGAAGGCTCAGGTCCAGGGTTCCGCCCACATCAAGGAAGAAATCGAGAAGGTGCGCCTGCAGATGGCCGAGCTGCAACGCAAGGGCCAGTTCGACAAGCTGGCCGAACTCCAGTACGGCAAACTGCCCCAGCTCGAAGCCCAGTTGAAGGCTGCCGAAAAGGCCGGGGACGGGGAGCAGAAGCAGAACAGGCTGCTGCGGACCCAGGTGGGTGCCGAGGAAATCGCCGAGGTGGTGAGCCGCGCCACCGGCATTCCTGTCTCCAAGATGATGCAGGGCGAGCGGGACAAATTGCTCAAGATGGAAGAACGCCTGCACAACCGGGTGGTGGGCCAGGACGAGGCCGTGCGTCTGGTGTCGGATGCCATCCGCCGCTCCCGCGCCGGCCTCTCCGACCCGAACCGGCCCTACGGCTCCTTCCTGTTTCTGGGGCCCACCGGCGTGGGCAAGACCGAGCTGTGCAAGGCCCTGGCCGAATTCCTGTTCGACAGCGAGGAACACCTGATCCGCATCGACATGAGCGAGTTCATGGAGAAGCACTCGGTCGCCCGCCTGATCGGCGCCCCCCCGGGCTACGTGGGCTATGAAGAAGGCGGCACCCTGACGGAGGCCGTGCGCAGGAAGCCCTACAGCGTCATCCTGCTGGATGAAGTGGAAAAGGCCCACCCGGACGTGTTCAACGTGCTCCTGCAGGTGCTTGACGACGGCCGCATGACCGACGGCCAGGGCCGCACCGTGGACTTCAAGAATACCGTGATCGTCATGACCAGCAACCTGGGCAGCCAGATGATCCAGCAGATGGCCGGCGACGATTACCAGGTGGTGAAACTGGCGGTGATGGGCGAGGTGAAGAGCTATTTCCGCCCCGAGTTCATCAACCGCATCGACGAGACCGTGGTGTTCCACAGCCTGGACGAAAAGCACATCCGCAATATCGCCCGGATCCAGCTCGGCTACCTGGAAAAACGGGTGCAGCAGTTGGAAATGCAGCTCCAGGTGGAAGACAGCGCCCTGGACGAACTGGCCAAGGCCGGCTTCGATCCCGTCTTCGGCGCCCGCCCCCTGAAGCGGGCCATCCAGCAGTTCATCGAAAACCCGCTGGCCAAGCAGATCCTCGAAGGCCGGTTCGGGCCCAAGGACACGATCCGGGTGAGCTGCGAGGGCGGGGTGATGCGGTTTGCGAAGGGGTGAGGTGTTGCCTTAGCAGCAAATGAACACGGCGGAAAACGGCGGGCCCTGAAAGCATCAGGCCCGCCGTTTTGACTTGGGGATATGCTTATTCGGCGACCCAGTTTTCCAGCAGCAAACCTGGCACACGCTGGAATTCCCTGAGATTATTGCTCACCAGTACCAGCCCCCGGCTGCGGGCCTGGCCGGCGATATGCAGGTCGTTAACGCCAATGGGCGTGCCCTGTTGCTCCAGAACAGCCCGGATGTTGCCGTAGTGGGCTGCAGCAGCCATGTCGTAGGGCAGCACGTCCAGGCGGCTGCAGAAATCCTCGACGACCGTCAGATTGCGTGCCGGGTCGCTGCTTTTTTCCGCGCCGTGCATGAGTTCCGCCAGGGTGATGGCGGATATGGCCATGCGTCCATGGTGTCGGTTGAAGATGGAGAGAACGGCAAGGGGACGCCGCTTGATGACGTAGATGACGATGTTGGTATCGAGTAGGTACTTGAGCATGGCGCTGGCCTCAGAAGGCTTCTCGCTCATCCTGGTGCTGGCTCGCGCGCTCAGCCATGAAGTCCTCGCTGGCCGTCTTGTCGGCCAGGAAGAAGCTGTCCCACACCGCATCGGCAGGGGCAATCACCCGCTCCTGCCCCACGATGCGCACATCCACCTTTTTCACAGAATCCGGAAAGCGCGAATCGGCAGGCAAGCGTACAGCCTGGGTGCGGTTGTTGGTGAAGACGGTGCTGGTGGTCATGGGGTGCTCCTGTTGCTATATACAACAAGTATATACACAGGGGCGATGTGTGGCAAGGTTTGTAATACTCATCTGGATCGTTGTTGTATGTTGCTGTTTTTATTATTTTTGTTGATCTCTGAAAAGCCGTGGTCTGTCCCATGTTTGCGTTAGCACAGCACTCGCAGTGCTGTTTCCGGGTTGATTGATGCGGATGATCTGGCGTGTGGGGCTGGGGGCAGACCACGATCGCCGGTCGATCCGTTCTCTACGGAGTTGGTTTTCCTGCTAGCGACTTCTGGCTGGAGCGTTCAGGCGCTTTGCCGCAGATCGGCCGGGGGGTGCAGGCGTTCGAACTGGTCGGCGGGCAGGGGACGGCTGTAGAGGTAGCCCTGGTACTGGTCGCAGCCCTGTTCGGTGAGGAAGTCCAGTTGTTCGACGGTTTCAACGCCTTCGGCGACGACTTTGAGGTTGAGCTTTCTCGCCAGGGCGATGATGCCGGCGGAGATTTCCATGTCCTGGTGGTCGGCGGGGATGTTGCGCACGAAGCTCTGATCGATCTTGAGGGTCTGGATCGGCAGGCTCTTCAGGTAGGAGAGGGAGGAGTAGCCGGTGCCGAAGTCGTCGATGGCGAGGCTGATGCCCATGGCGCGCAACTGGCCGAGTCTTTCCACGGCTTCGGCCTCGTGGCCCATGATCATGCTTTCGGTGAGTTCGAGTTCGAGCATGTCGGGGGGCAGGCCGGTGCTGGCGAGGATGGCGCCGATGCGTTCGGGCAGGTCTGCCTGCCAGAGTTGCCGGGCGGAGAGGTTGACGGCCATCTTCAGCGGGGCGCGGCCTTCGTCCAGCCATTGGCGGGCCTGGCGGCAGGCGGTTTCCAGGGCCCAGGCGCCGATGGGCACGATGAGCCCGCTTTCTTCGGCAAAGGGGATGAACAGATCGGGGCGGGTGAGGCCGCATTCCGGGTCGTTCCAGCGCAGCAGGGCCTCGCAGCCGACCATGCGGCCGGTGGCCACGTCCAGCTTGGGCTGGTAGTGGAGGATGAAGCTGCCTTGTTCCAGGGCCATGCGCAGGCGGCGGCCGAGTTCCAGGTGTTGCTGGGCGGTCTGGCCCATGGCTTCGGTGAAGAAGCGGTAGGTGTTGCGCCCCTGGTCCTTGGCCTGGTGCAGGGCGGTGTCGGTGTGTTGCAGCAGCAGGGGGGCGTTGCCTGCGTCCTGGGGGTAGAGGGCGATGCCGATGCTGGCGCCCAGGTAAACGGTCTGGCCGCTGGCGAGGGTGAAGGGTTCCTGGGTGAGCTGGATCAGGTTCGCGGCCAGGGTGGCCAGTTCATCCGGATGGTGGACGTTTTCGACGACCACGAGGAATTCGTCGCCGGCCCAGCGGGCGAAGGTGTCTTCCGTGCGCAGGGCGGTGCCCAGGCGCTTGCCGATGGCGCGCAGCAGTTCGTCCCCGGCCGGGTGGCCGAGGCTTTCGTTGATGGTCTTGAAGTGATCCAGGTCGATGCACAGCACGCCCACCTTGCTGTGGTGGTGGGCGGCCTGTTCGATGGCGTGTTCCAGGCGGGATTGCACCAGCAGCCGGTTGGGCAGGCCGGTGAGGGGGTCGTAGTGGGCCAGCCGTTCGAGCCGGGCCTGGGATTCGCGCAGCTGGCTGATGTCGGTCATCACGATGACGTAGTGGCTGGGCTGGCCCTGGTCGTTGTGGACTCTGCTGATCTTGAGCCAGAGGGGGTAGATTTCCCCGTTCTTGCGGCGGGTCCAGACTTCGCCCTGCCAGTAGCCCTGGTGGGCCACCTGATCCCAGATGTCCTGGTAGAAGGCGTCGTCCTGGAGTTCGGAGCGGAATTCCCGGGCGGCCCGGCCCAGGGCTTCTTCGGCGCTGAAGCCGGTGATGGCGCACCAGGCGGGGTTGACGCTGACGATGCGGCGTTCCAGGTCGGTGACCATGACGCCGTCGCGGGTGCTTTCGATGATGGCGGCGGCCTGGCGCAGGGCGGTGGTGGCCCGGACCTTCTGCACGGCCAGGGCGGTGAGGCCGGAGAAGCCTTCGATGAGCTGGACGATGCGTTCATCCTTTTCCCGGGGTTCGGCGAAGTAGACGGCAAAGGTGCCCAGGACCTTGCCGGCGCCATCGTAGAAGGGAAACGACCAACAGGCGCGGAAGCCGACCTTGGGGCCGCTTCTGGGGTAGGGAGCCCAGAGGGGGTCGGTGCTGACGTCGCTGACGATGACCGGGGCCCGGCGAAAGGCGGCGGTGCCGCAGGAGCCCTGGCCTTCGCCGATGCTCATGCCATCGACGCCGCGCACATAGTAGTCCGGAAAGCTGGGGGCGGCGCCGGTGGTGAGCCGGGTGCCGTCAGGATCCATGAGCAGGACGGTGGCGCGCATGGAGGGTTCGAGCTGCTCCAGCCGGTGCACCACATCTTCGAGGATTTCGGTCAGGGGTGCGTCGGCCACCAGCCGGTCCAGCACGGCATTGCGGGCGGCTTCCAGGGCCAGGTTCCTGGGCTGGGGGGACAGGGGGGTGTCGGGATGGGGAGGGCCCTCGGGGGCCTGGGCATTCACCCTGTTGTTATCACCGTCCATGACGGGGTCTCCTCCAGGATGTGAATCGAACTGACCGTGGGCTGCTGTCAATCGTCATCCCTATTACACGGTGGCGTCGCGCGTTCATGGCGTCGCAGACGTTTCCGGGAACGATGATACTGCAGCTCGGCGCTTGGGGAACAGGGGCTGTCGACGCAGAACGGCAGCCTGGGAGCTACCGTTCTACAGGGGTGCCTGGGGCCGGATGTCAGCGGATCTGCAGCAGACTTTCATCCCAGCTTTCGTGCTTTTCCAGGCCGATAAGGTGGGCTACGGTGGCGGCGATGTTGGAGAGGCCGGCGGTTTCCGTCTGCTTCAGGCCAAGCTTGCCGCCGCTCACATTGTCGTAGAGGAGCAGGGGCACCGGGCTCAGGGTGTGGGCGGTCTTGGCCTTGTAGGAACCATCTTTGTTGAGCTGGGGCTGCTTGGTCTTCTTGTCCAGCTCGAACATCTCGTCGGCGTTGCCGTGATCGGCAGTGATCAGGGCCACGCCGCCGGCCGCGTCGATGACCGGCAGGAGGCGCTCCAGGGCCAGGTCCACTGCCTCGATGGCCAGGGTGGCGGCGCGGAAGTTGCCGGTGTGGCCCACCATGTCGCCGTTGGCGAAATTGCAGCGCAGCACCTTGTGCTGGCCGCTCTTGATGGCGGCGATCATGGCGTCGGCGATTTCGGCGGACTTCATCCAGGGGCGCTGCTCGAAGGGCACCACATCGCTGGGGATTTCCAGGTAGGTCTCGCCCTCGAACTTGCCGGAGCGGTTGCCGTTCCAGAAGTAGGTGACGTGGCCGTATTTCTGGGTTTCGGAGCAGGCGAACTGGGTCACGCCACTCCTGGCGAACCACTCGCCCATGGTGTTCTGGATGGCCGGGGGCGGTACCAGGAAGCGCTTGGGCAAATGCAGGTCGCCGTCGTACTGGAGCATGCCGGCGTAGGTGACCTGGGGCACGCGCACCCGGTCGAACTTGTCGAAATCGGCATCCTCGAAGGCCCGGGTGATCTCGATGGCCCGGTCGCCCCGGAAGTTGTAGAACACCACGGCGTCGCCGTCCTCGATGGTGCCCAGGGGCTGGCCGTTTTCCGCGATCACGAAGGGGGGCAGGTCCTGGTCGATGGTGCCGGGATGGGCGGCGCGCAGGCTGTTTACCGCTTCCACGGTGCTGGCGAACTGCTGGCCCTGACCCAGCACGTGGGTCTTCCAGCCGGCTTCCACCATGGCCCAGTTGGCTTCGTAGCGGTCCATGGTGATGACCTGGCGGCCGCCGCCGGAGGCGATGCGGGCATCGAAGGTGGCGTTGGAGATTTCCTTCAGGAAGGCCTCGAAGGGTTCCACGTATTCGAGAGCGCTGGTCTCGGGCACGTCCCGGCCGTCCAGCAGGGCATGGATGCGCACGGTCTTCACTCCCTCGACCTTGGCCTGGACGATCATGGCCTTGAGGTGGTCGATGTGGCTGTGCACATTGCCGTCGGAGAACAGGCCGATGAAGTGCAGCACACCACGGCCGGCCTTGGCCCCCGCGACGATCTCCTGCCAGGCTTCGCCCTGCCAGATGCTGCCGGACTCGATGGCGCCCGCCACCAGGGCGGCCCCCTGGGCATAGACCTGGCCCGCGCCAATGGCATTGTGGCCCACTTCGGAGTTGCCCATGTCGTCATCCGAAGGCATGCCGACGGCGGTGCCGTGGGCCTTGAGGCGGATGCTGGGATAGTTGGCGAAGAGCTTGTCCAGGGTGGGCTTCCTGGCGGCGACGATGGCGTTGCCCACGTCGGTCTTGGACAGGCCATAGCCGTCCATGACGATGACGACCACGGGACCGGGCACGCCGGGGAAGGAGGAGAGCTTTTGCAGCATGATGGATTCCTGAGGAATGGAGTCAGAGCACGGGAGTCACCGGGGGCGCTTCCGAGGGGGCGAAGTATTACCTCCAGGATGGGAGGCGTCAATGCGGGGGAAGAGGGCCGGGGAAGGTTATTATTCTTGGTGAATAATGACTTCGCATGAATTATGCTCCTGGTTTTGCAGGGGGTGCCTCGTGAATACGGAAAGAATCAGCGTCATCGGGCGAATGCTGGGTAGCCTTCAGGTTTTGCGGGACAGGCTGGGGTTTCCGGGGGTGAGAGACCCGGAGAGTGGCCTTTGCCATCTTGATGCGACGGTGCCTAGTCAGGAATTGCCTGGCCTCTGGTTTTCGCCGCGGCAGCTGGTGTACTACCGGGGTAACTGGTACCTGGATGCCTGGTGTTACCAGAAGAATGTCCTGCGCAGCTTGCTGTGGACGCCATATTCGTCATCAAGCCGATGGATGAATCGGCCCAGAATGTTGAAGATGAACTGCTGGATGCATGTCTTGCAGCGGGTTATGGAATCTTTGCAGGCTAGCAGGTTGCCTGGGCCACTCTGGTTCTCAGTGCAAGGCAAGCCCGCTGGTTGCTGCCGAGCAATGGCACACGGCCCAGGAGAGCCAGTTTCTGGTGGATAGCCACTATCAGCTGCGCCTGCCCTACAGCCAGGATACCGAACTTGCCATGGATATTCTCAAGTATGGCCCCTCCCGACTGCCAGGTCGTCGCTCCCCCGGAGTTGTGCGCCAAGGTGATCAGTCTGCTGAAACAGAGCCTCGAAAAATATTGAACGCGCTCCTATCGCAGTCTCAGGTTTTAAGAATGGGAGCCCGTAGACTTGCAACAAGCTCAAGGGAGGTGGCATGGATGATCCGACGGTATTGACGCCCATGCGCTCAGGGAAAAACGAGCTGGGGAAGGAAATCGATCTCAAAGACTTCGATTTCATCGCGCATATCCGGAAGGATGGGGAGCGGCTGGTGGCCCATCCTTTGTCCAGCCATAACGAGGCGGTATCAAGGT
The DNA here is from genome assembly GCA_002340095.1 of Betaproteobacteria bacterium UBA2592. Taxonomy (GTDB): domain Bacteria; phylum Pseudomonadota; class Gammaproteobacteria; order Burkholderiales; family Rhodocyclaceae; genus Azovibrio. The sequence continues at coordinate 2,359 of DDKS01000064.1, read as the reverse complement.
TGGCGGGTGAGTTTGCGGCGACCTTCAAGTCGTCGCTCTGGGCTGCCTTGGCTGGGCTCTGGCACGACCTGGGAAAATTCCGCGAAGGCTTCCAGCGCTATATCCGCCAAGGTGGCGATCCGGATGCGCATATCGAGGGGCGTGTCGCAGGATCGGACAAAACCCATTCGGCGGCCGGTGCCCTGTGGGCACAGCGCTATCTTGAAGAAGTGGATAAGCGTTCCGGGCCGGTCATTGCCCGTGTGCTCTCCTACCTGATCGCCGGCCACCACGCCGGCCTGTCCGATTGGGCGGGCGAGAACAGGAGTCTGCATCACCGCTTTGCGTCCGAAGATGCCCAAAGGGAACTGGCGACGGCCTGTGCTGCCCCGATTCCCGAGCATCTCCTGAAACCGGCCGGTCCCTTGCCCGATATGGCAGACCTGTACCGCTACCGCGACGACGACAAGGACGATCCCATTCCCGGTCGCTTCGCGCTCTGGGTGCGCATGCTCTTTTCCTGCCTGGTGGATGCTGATTTCCTCGATACCGAGGCCTTCATGTCGCCGGGGAAAAGCGGCGTGAGGCAGGGCTTTCCCGGTTTGGATGCACTCGAGCATTTGCTTTCCGAACGTCTGGCCGAAATGGCCCGCGACGTTGCAGAGCGTGGCGAGGCCGACAGCAAGGTCAACCGCAAGCGCGCCGAGGTGTTGAGCGCCTGTCTCGCCAAGGCGGAACTGCCGCCCGGTGTGTTCAGCCTGACGGTGCCGACCGGTGGCGGCAAGACCTTGTCCAGCCTGGCGTTCGCCTTGCGCCATGCCGTCCGCCACGGCCAGCGGCGCGTCGTCTATGCCATTCCCTACACCAGCATCATCGAGCAGACGGCCGGTATCTTCCGGGGTATTTTTGGCGACGAGAACGTCATCGAGCACCACAGCAACGTCGAAGTCGACGAAACCCAGGAAACCGCTCGTTCGCGGCTGGCGTGTGAAAACTGGGATGCGCCCTTGGTCGTCACCACCAACGTGCAACTGCTGGAAAGCCTGTTTGCCAATCGCACCTCGCGCTGCCGCAAGCTGCACAACCTGGTCGGCAGTGTCATCGTCCTCGACGAAGCACAACTGCTGCCGGTCGCCTACCTGCAACCGGTGGTCGATGTCCTGCGGTTGCTGGTCAAGGATTACGGCGTCACGCTGGTGTTGTGCACTGCCACCCAGCCGACGCTGGAAACCCGGACCGGCTTCGATCAGGCCAGGGCCTTGCGCGGTTTCAAGGCCGGCGAGGTGCGCGAGATCATCGACGACGTGCCCGGCCTTTACGCTGATCTGGCGCGGGTGCGGGTACATCTCCCTGCCGATCTGAACGCGACGCGCACCTGGGACGATCTGGCGCCGGAAATCGCCCGCCATGAAGCCGTGCTCGCCATCGTCGGCCGCCGCGCCGACGCCCGCGACCTCTACCGGCAACTCAAGACGGAAACTCCCGAAGGGCTCTGGCATCTATCCGGCCTGATGTGCGCCGAGCATCGCAGCGATACCATCCAGGCGATCAGGGCCGCGCTGGCCGAACGGCGGCAGGCTTTGAGCACGGGCGAGGCCGTCCAGCCGATCCGGGTGGTCAGCACGCAACTGGTGGAAGCCGGCGTCGACATCGACTTCCCCGTGGTCTACCGGGCGCTGGCCGGACTCGATTCCATCGCCCAGGCCGCCGGGCGTTGCAACCGCGAAGGACGGCTGGAGTACGGTGATGTGCATGTCTTCGTGCCGCCCAAGTCGCCACCGCCGGGCCTGCTGCGTCTGGCCGAACAGGCAACCCGGATTCTCTGGGCCGGCCTTCCGGTCGGCGCCGACCCCATCGGCGTGGAGCGCTTCGGCGAGTTCTTCCGCCGGCTCTACGGTGATGCGCGGCTGGATGAAAAGGACATCTGCCGGCTGCTGCGCGTCGGCCGTGAAGCCGACGTGATGTTCCGCACCGCCGCGGAGCGTTTCCGGCCGATCGACGATCAGGACGGCGTCACCGTCTTTGTCCGCTACCGGCGTGATCCGGCCGACGACCGCATCGGCCTGTGGTTGAACACCCTGAAGAAGAGCGGCCCGGACCGCTGGCTGCTGCGCAAGCTGCAACGCTACGGCGTGACCATCTACCGGAACGACTTGCAACGCCTGCTCGATCAGGGCGACATAGAACCGTTGAGCGTGGAATTTCCCGGCCTGTACGTGCAGTCGGAGAACAACGACGTGCTCTACGACAGGGTATTGGGCATTGCGGTCGACGGAGTTCCAGGCGACCCTTCCGGGCTCATCCAGTGAGCCTTTGATCAATGACAATCCAAACAGGTAACGAGAAGGGAGGTACGGAGTGAGCTTCCCCAGAAATTTCG
>DDKS01000047.1 GCA_002340095.1 Betaproteobacteria bacterium UBA2592 | reverse complement strand
GTCATTCGTGCGATTGCCCTGACTTGTCCACCGACCTGAAAATCAGGGACAATTCAGGGTTTTATTGCACAGCACCATGGCGCGCCCTGCGCCCCACCCGAAGGATTGAGCATGTCCAACACCGAACCGCACGCCGCGCCGCATCAGGACGAGAACCACATCATCGCCGAGCGGCGTCAGAAGCTGGCCGAATGGCGCCAGACTGGCAAGGCCTTCCCCAATGACTTCCAGCGCCAGAACACCGCCGGCAAGCTGCAGGAAATCTACGGCAGCAAGGAAGCCGAAGACCTGGAGGCCATGCCCGTGGAAGTCAGCGTCGCCGGCCGCATCATGCTCAAACGGGTGATGGGCAAGGCCTCCTTCGTCACCATCCAGGACCTGTCCGGCCGCATCCAGCTCTACGTGAGCCGGGACGGGGTAGGCGAGGAAACCTACGCCGCCTTCAAGCACTGGGACATCGGCGACATCGTTGGCGCCGTGGGTACGCTGATGAAGACCCGGACCGGGGAGCTCTCCGTCAAGGTGGATCGGTTCCGCCTGCTGACCAAGTCCCTGCGCCCCCTGCCGGACAAGTTTCACGGCCTTACCGACGTGGAACTGAAGTACCGCCAGCGCTACGTGGACCTCATCATGAACGAGGAAACCCGCTTCACCTTCGCGGCCCGCAGCCGCATCATCCAGAGCATCCGCAACTACATGGTGAGCCACGGCTTCATGGAAGTGGAAACCCCGATGCTGCACCCGATTCCCGGGGGCGCCTCGGCCAAGCCTTTCGTCACCCACCACAATGCCCTGGACATGGAAATGTTCATGCGCATCGCCCCCGAACTCTACCTCAAGCGCCTGGTGGTGGGCGGCTTCGAGAAGGTGTTCGAGGTAAACCGCAACTTCCGCAACGAAGGGCTCTCCCCCCGCCACAATCCCGAATTCACCATGATGGAGTTCTACGAGGCCTACGCCGACTACAAGAGCCTCATGGATTTCACCGAGGGCCTGCTGCGCCACGCCGCCCGGGAAGCCCTTAACACCGAAACCTTCATCTACCAGGGCCGGGAACTGGACCTGTCCAGGCCCTTCCACCGCCTCACCATCTGCCAGGCCATCCAGAAGTACCACCCGGAATTCACCGACGCACAACTGGCCGACCCGGAATGGATCAAGAACCAGATCAAGGCCTTCGGCGAAGCCATCAAGCCCGGCGGCCTGGGCAGCCTGCAATTGCAGCTGTTCGAAGCCTGTGCCGAAAGCCAGTTGTGGGAACCGACCTTCATCATCGACTATCCCGTCGAAGTCTCCCCCCTGGCCCGTGCCTCGGACAGCAACCCGGAAATCACCGAGCGCTTCGAGCTGTTCATCGTCGGCCGGGAAATCGCCAACGGCTTCTCCGAGCTCAATGATCCGGAAGATCAGGCCGAACGCTTCAAAGCCCAGGTCCAGGCCAAGGATGCGGGCGATGAGGAGGCCATGTACTACGACGCCGACTACATCCGCGCCCTCGAATTCGGCCTGCCCCCCACCGGCGGCTGTGGCATCGGCATCGACCGCCTGGTCATGCTGCTCACCGACAGCCCCTCGATCCGGGACGTGATCCTCTTCCCCCACATGCGCCCCGAACACGCCTGAACCACCGCCATGCCCGGCGATACCGCCCTGCTGGCCGCTGCCCACCAGTCCCTCAAGGGCACGGTGGGCAGTTTCGTTTTCCAGGACCGGACCTACGTGGCCAAGCGCCTCACGGGCCGCTCGCCCGGGCGGCTGCGGGAGGCCTGGCAAAGCCTGCTGCTGGGTATCGCAGCCCGGTATCTGGCGGGCGTCCCCCTGCGTCCGGCGGCCCTCCCCCCGGGCCGGGATTACGAACGCCGGCGCCTCCAGTTCCTGCTGGCGGCGGGCCAGCCGGTACCTCCGGTGCTGGCCTGGGATGCGGAGCTGATGGTGCTGGTCCACGCTGGCCAGGATGGTTTCAAGGTCATGCGCCGCCTGCCCCGGGCCGAACGCACCCGGCTCCTGCTGCGACTCGCCGCCGAGTTGGGCGACTTCCACGCCGCCGGTCACTGGCACGGCGGCGCCCAGATCAAGAATGTCCTGATCCATGAAGATCGGACCTGCCGCATCGATTTCGAGGAAGCCGCCCTGGAACGGCTGCCCCTGCCCCTGGCCCAGGCCTATGATCTGATCCTCTTCCTCAACATCATTCCCCTGGCTGGCCCCCTCGACGAAGCGGAATCCCGGGAACTGCTGCCCAAGCTGTTGCAGGCCTACTTCGCCCATCAGCCGGACCGGGCGGTGCGGCAATGCCTGGAACGCATCCTGCCCTGGGCCAGGCGCCTGCGCCGGCTGGCCCGGCCCTTCCGGCGCCTGAGCCGCAAGAGCATCCGCCGGGCAGAAATCCTGATCGATTGCCTGGAGCACTGCCTCGGGCCCCGCCCCGATGCTTGAACCCGCCCGCCTCCAGTTCACCGCCGACGGCACGCCCTGGTCGGAAACCTACGGGGACATCTACCACTCCAGCCACGGCGGCCCGGCGCAAGCCCGACACGTGTTTCTGGGGGGCAACGACCTGCCCCGGCGCTGGCAGGGCAGGGAGCGGTTCATCATCCTAGAAACCGGCTTTGGCCTGGGACTCAACTTCCTCGCCACCTGGGCCGCCTGGCAGGCCGATCCGCAGGCCTGCGGCCGGCTGCACTTCGTCTCCGTGGAAAAACACCCGTTCAGCGCCGGCGATCTGGCCAGGGCCCAGGCCGCCTGGCCCGAATTCGCCCCTCTGGCCGCGGAACTCCAGGCCGCCTGGCCGCTGTTGGTGCCGGGCGTGCACCGGCTGAACCTGGACCAGGGGCGCGTCGTACTGACTCTGGTATTTGGTGATGCCCGCGACTGGCTGCGCCGCCTGGATCTGGCTGCGGACGCCCTGTATCTGGATGGTTTTTCGCCCGCCCGTAACCCAGAGCTGTGGACCCCGGAGATCTGCAAGGCCCTCGCCCGGCTCGCCGCTCCGGGCGCCACCCTGGCCACCTGGGCCGTCTCCGGGGAACTGCGCCGGGCCCTGGCGGCCCAGGGCTTCACCCTGGCCAGAGCCCCCGGCTTCGCCCGCAAGCGGCACATGCTCACCGGCTTTAGCCACTCCCGCAAGCCCCTGCGCCACTGGCCACCGGATCAGCGCCAGGCGCTGGTCATCGGTGCCGGCGTGGCCGGCACCTCCGCCGCCGCGGCCCTGGCCGGGCGAGGCTGGAACGTGGAAGTCCTGGAACAGGAAGCAGAGGCAGGCCGGGGCGCCTCCGGCAACCTGGCCGGCGTGCTGCGTCCCCTGCCTTCCCGCGATGACAATCTGCTGGCCCGGCTGACCCGGGCCGGTTTCCTCGCCACCCGGCGCCACCTGCTGGCGCTGGAGGCCGCCGGCCTGCCCGTCCGCTGGGGCAGCACTGGCGCCCTGCATCTCGGCCGGGATGCATCCCATGCCGCGCACCAGGCCAGGACCGTGACCCACCTGGGCCTGCCACCGGAACTGCTACAGTTCCTGGATGCCGAAGCAGCCTCGAAGCGCATTGGCTGGCCTGTCCCCTGGGGCGGCTGGTACTTTCCCCTGGGGGGCTGGGTCCAGCCCCCTTCCCTCTGCCGGGCCAATCTGCTTGCCTATCCGGATCGCATCCGCTTCCGGAGCAACTGTCAGGTGGCCGACATCCGCCACATCGCAGGCCTGTGGCACGCCTTGGACGGCCGGGGCGAGGTCCTGGCCGCCGCCCCGCATCTGGTCATGGCCAGCGGCGTGGCGGCCCCCCGCTTCCGCCCCTTTGCCTGGCTGCCCCAGAAGGCGGCCCGGGGCCAGGTCAGCCTGTTTCCAGCCGGTAGCCTTCCCCCCCTGGAACTGCTGGTGTGCGGCAACGGCTACCTGACCCCGGCCGTGGACGGCCTGCTGGCCGGAGGCGCCACCCACCAGCCGGATGACCCGGAAACCGCGGAACGCCTGACTGACCACGTCTTCAATTTGACGAGGATCAACCGCCTGCTGCCCGGTTTTGCCGACGGCATCCGCGTCGAGCAACTGCGGGGCCGGGTCGGCTTTCGCCCCATGTCGCCGGACCGCTTGCCCATTGTCGGCCCGGCCCCGGACCCTGACCTACCGCTCCATCCCCGGCACGTGCCGCGCCAGCCCGGGCTGTGGTGCATCCAGGGCTTCGGTGCCCGGGGCATCGTCTGGTCCGCCTTGATGGCTGAATTGCTGGCCAGCCGCATGGAAGGAGAGCCCCTGCCGCTGGAAAACGACCTGGTCGCCGCCGTAGATCCGGGCCGTTTCCTGCTCCGGCGGTCGTCGCCCCCCGTGCCGGAAAACCCGGAACAGGGCAGCGAAGAATGAGCCCGGCACCGATCTTGTAAGCAAGTTTTGCAAGTGTCTTCCTGCTGCCGCGAGGCCGCGTTCTCCCCTGCATGGGTCACATCCCTGACCCGATCTCAAGGAGAAAAAGCATGGAAAACCCGGCCCGCAAAACTCACCCCCTCATCCTGCTGGCTGCTGCATCCCTCACCCTTTTCAGCCTCGCCGGCACCGCCAGCCTGCTGGGCTGGCGGCCCTTCGCGCCGATGGCGGAGCAGGCCGCACCCCTGCCCCAGGCCGCCGAGCCACCCTCCCAAACCCGGGGCACTCCCCCAGGCAGCCCCCTTGCCTTGGCGCCAGCCGAGGCTCCCAGGCCGGCGGCACGGGTGGCCCCTCCGCCGCCCACCCGCGCCAGCACACCACCCGTGCCGGCAAGCCCTGCCGCACTGCGGCGGGAAGAGGCGGCAGAGGCCCCCCTACAAAAGACTTCCGGCCACGGCATCGACGTGATTCCCGCCTCCCAGGACTGCCTTCGGTGCGGCACCGTAGACGAGGTCCGGGAAATAAAGCAGGAGGCGGCAGGCAGCGGCATCGGCGCCATTGCCGGCGGCTTGCTGGGCGGTGTGCTGGGGAACCAGGTGGGCGGTGGCAACGGCCGGAAGCTGGCGACGGTGGCCGGCGCCATCGGCGGTGCCTATGCCGGACACCAGATCGAGAAAAACACCCGCGCCACCTCCCGCTATGAAATCCGCGTTGTCTTCGACGATGGCAGCCATCGGACCTTCACCCAGGACAGCCCGCCCGTCTGGCGACCGGGCGACCGGGTCCGGATCGAGGACGGCGAGCTGCGTTCCCGCTGAAGCCTCCGGCATAAAAATCCCTTCGCACCGGACAGGCGCCCTTGATGGGCGCCTTTTTCCATCTCCGCGCCATCGGCATTGGCTGGGGCTATAATCGTTTCCCGAACATTAGCCGCCGCCCTGCACCTTCTGCATCGGGCCCGCCAATCCGCGCCACTGCATCTTCGCCATGAAATTACGAACCTTCATCCTTTCTGCATCGATTGCCGTGGCCGTACTGTTCTTCGCGCTCTGTTATGTCTTCATGAAAGGGGAATTCGAGCGCTCCGCGAAGGCCCAGGCTGCCCAGAGTTCGTCGGCCCTGTCCAGCGTCACTTTCGCCGCCATGTACGAGCTGATGAGCCAGGGCTGGAGCCGCAGCCAAGTGGAATCCTTCATCCAGGCCACCCAGGAAGCCGCCAAGGGGGTGGCCTGGGTGCAGATCTATCGCGCCCCCCGGGTGGCCGAACGCTACGGGGAAATCGCGCAGCCCCCCATGGACCCGATCCTGGAGGACACCCTGCGCATCGGCCAGCCACGCCATCTGGACGAGGGAAATCGTCAGCGCCACATCTACCCCCTGCGGGCGGAATCCCGCTGCCTGATCTGCCACGACAATGCCCGGGTGGGCGACACCCTGGGCGCCATCGAGGTGCGGCACGACCTCACTCCCCTGCTGCAGGAAAGCCAGCGCAAGGTCCTCACCGGCCTCACCCTGCTTTCCCTGCTGGCCATGCTGGGCGCCCTGGCCGTGGTGTTTTGGGTCAACCGGCGCATCGAGCAGGCAGTCAGCACAGTGGAAGAAGGCATCACCCGCATCAACCAGGTGAGCGACCTGAAACACATCAATTTCCAGCCAGGCAAGGCCGGCTTTGCGGAACTGGACCACATCCTCGCCAGCATCAACCAGTTCGGCGAGCGGGTGCGCGAAATCGCGGTGGACAAGGACATCCTCAAGTTCGAGATCAGCCTGCTGGAAAAATTCGTCATCACCTCCGAGGTGGTCAAGGACTGGCGCCAGTACCTGGCCCAGTTGCTGGAGGAGATCAACAAGATCCTGGTGGCCCACGTACTGTTCTCGGTCTTCAAGATCGACGAGGAGCTGTTCGACCTGGAAATCTTCTGGCACTACCCCCCCTCCCAGGAAACCCGGGAGATGATGGAAAAGCACGTGCGCCTCAGCCTGGCGGAACACAACCGCTTCGGCGACATCGCCACGGTGAACATCCACCACCATATCTGCAGGCCCGGGCACACGGTGAGCCAGTTAAGCGAGCGGGACGTGGCGGTGCGGGTCAAGTCCTTTTTCGTCGAAACCCCCAAGATCGGCGGCATCGTCGGCATCGGCGTGCATGCCGACGACCTGGACGATACCCGCTATCTGGTCATGGACAGCGTCCTGTCCACCCTGCTCAACGTGATCGGATCGGTCAAGGCCATCTACAAATACACCCGCGACCTGGAATATTACGCCACCCGCGATCCCCTCACCGACCTGTTCAACCAGCGGGTGTTCTGGGAAATGCTGGGCTACGAGATCGGCCGCTCCCAGCGCCATGACTACAAGTTCGCCTTGATGCTCATCGACCTGGACAATTTCAAGACCATCAACGACAACTACGGCCACCGGGTCGGCGACCGCTTCCTCCAGGCCCTCGCCATCCACGTCCGCCAGGCCCTCCGGAACGAGGACATTCTGGCCCGCTACGGTGGCGATGAATTTGTCATCATCCTGCCGGAAACCGATCTCGAGGGTGCCTCCCAGATTGCCAGCCGGGTGCTGGCTGCCGTCACCTCCATGGCCCTGCCCCATGAAGATGGAGCCCCCATCAAGGCCACGGTTTCCATCGGGCTTGCCGTCTATCCGGACCATGCCCAGGACAGCAAGGACCTGTTCCTGTTCGCCGACACCCTGATGTACAAGGCCAAGGGCGAGGGCAAGAACCGGGTCGCGATCCCCACCGAGGAAGACGCGGCCCAGACCTTCCGGGACATCAGCCAGCGCAGCATGCTGGTCTTGAACGCCATCGAGAACAAGGAAATCCTGCCCTTCTACCAGCCCATCCTGGACATCAAGGAAGGCCGGATCATCGCCTACGAATGCCTGTCCCGCCTGCCCTTCGAGCAGGATGTGCTGCGCGCCGACCAGTTCGTGGAACTGGCGGAGAAGATGGGCGTCATCCACCGCATGGACCTGATCGTCATCGAGAAGGCCCTGCTGGCCATGAAGGAGAACGCCTTCGACGGCCTGATCTTCTTCAACCTCTCGCCCCGGGCCCTGGTACTCAAGGAATTCGCCCATACCCTGCAGCGGGTGGTGCACGAAAGCGGCATCCCGCCCGAACGCATCGTCTTCGAAATCACCGAACGGGACACGGTACGCAATCTGGGCCTGCTCGATGCCTTCCTGGCCGATCTGAAGGGCGCCGGCTTCAAGCTGGCCCTCGATGACTTCGGCTCGGGCTTCTCTTCCTTCCACTACCTCCGGCGCTTCCCCATCGACTACCTGAAGCTGGAGGGCGATTTCATCGCCAACATCCTCAACGACGAACGGGACAAGGCCTTCGTCCAGAGCATGCGCAACCTGGCTGGCCAACTCGGCCTCAAGGTGATCGCCGAATTCGTGGAATCCCAGGACGTGCTCGATGCCCTGGAGGAAATGCACATCCACTACGCCCAGGGCTACCACATCGGCCGCCCGGCGCCTGCCCCCCTCAACGAAGTGAACTGGTCCCGCTCCTGAACCCCCGCTTTCCCTCCATAAGCTTATAGGCAAGTCGTCTGAACAGGCGACTTGCAACTGCTAGACTTCCGCCTTCACCACCTACCTTCCGAGGAGAGACATGAAGCTCGAAACCCTGGCCGTTCATGGCGGCTACAGCCCGGACCCCACCACCAAGGCCGTGGCGGTCCCCATCTACCAGACCACCTCCTACGCTTTCGACAGCACCCAGCACGGTGCCGACCTGTTCGACCTGAAGGTACCGGGCAACATCTACACCCGCATCATGAACCCGACGCAGGACGTGCTGGAAAAGCGCGTGGCCGCAATGGAAGGCGGCATCGCCGCCCTGTGCATGGCCTCCGGCATGGCAGCCATCACGGCCGCCATCCAGACCATCGCCGAAGCCGGCGACAACATCGTCACCTCCAGCACCCTGTACGGCGGCACCTACAACCTGTTCGCCCACACCCTGCCGCAATACGGCATCGACGTGCGCTTCGCCGACTACCGCGATCCGGCGGCCTTCGAGAAGCTGATCGACGACAAAACCAAGGCAGTGTTCTGCGAATCCGTCGGCAACCCGCTGGGCAACATCACCGATTTCGAAAAGCTCGCTGAAATCGCCCACAAGCATGGCGTGCCGGTCATCGTCGACAACACCGTGCCCTCGCCCTACCTGTGCCGTCCGTTTGAACACGGCGCCGACATCGTCGTCCACGCACTGACCAAGTACCTCGGCGGCCACGGCAACTCCATCGGCGGCATCATCGTCGATAGCGGCAAATTCCCGTGGGCCGAGCACAAGCAGAAGTTCAAGCGCCTCAACGAGCCGGATGTGTCCTACCACGGCGTCGTCTACACCGAAGCCCTCGGCCCCGCCGCCTACATCGGCCGCGCCCGCGTCGTGCCGCTGCGTAACATGGGCGCCGCCATCAGTCCGTTCAATGCTTTCCTGATCCTGCAAGGCATCGAAACCCTCGCCCTGCGCATGGACCGCATCTGCGACAACTCGCTGAAGATCGCGCAGTTCCTGCAGAAGCATCCGAAGGTGAGCTGGGTCAATTACGCCGGCCTGCCCGACCACAAGGACCACGCGCTGGTCCAGAAGTACATGGGCGGCCGCGCCTCCGGCATTCTCAACTTCGGCGTGAAAGGAACGAACTGCGGCGGCCGCGAAGCCGGCGGCAAGTTCCAGGATGCGCTCAAGCTGGTGACCCGCCTGGTCAACATCGGTGACTGCAAGACGCTGGCCTGCCACCCGGCCTCGACCACGCACCGCCAGCTGTCGCCGGAAGAACTGGCCAAGGCCGGTGTTACCGAAGACATGATCCGTCTGTCGGTCGGCATCGAGCACGTGGACGACATCATCGCTGACCTCGATCAGGCGCTGCAGGCGGCCTGACCCCTGTCCCGCCGGGCAGGGACAGCCGTGCCCCTGCCGCAGGCGTAAAAAAAAAAGCCAGAGCCGACGCTCTGGCTTTTTGCCGTGCGCACACCCCGGTCAGGCAGCCCGGGCAGCTTTCAGCGCGGCATTGAAGGTGGGACTCGGACGCATCACGGCCTTGCACTTCTCGGAATCGGCCTTGTAGTAGCCGCCGATATCCACCGGCTTGCCCTGGACGGTTTTCAACTCGGCCACGATCTGGGCTTCGTTGTCGGTCAGGGTCTTGGCCAGCTTGGCGAAATGGGCAGCCAGTTCAGGATCTTCCTTCTGCGCTGCCAGCTCTTGCGCCCAGTACATGGCCAGATAGAACTGCGAGCCGCGGTTATCCAGCTCACCGGTCTTGGGCGACGGCGACTTGTTGTTGTCGAGCAGCTTGCCGGTGGCGGCGTCCAGGGTCTTGGCGAGCAACTTGGCGCGCGGATTGTTTTCCTTGATGCCCAGTTCCTCGAGCGAGACAGCCAGCGCCAGGAACTCGCCCAGCGAATCCCAGCGCAGGTGGTTCTCCTGCACCAGCTGCTGCACATGCTTCGGTGCCGAACCGCCGGCGCCGGTTTCGTACATGCCGCCACCGTTCATCAGCGGCACGATGGACAGCATCTTGGCCGAGGTACCCAGTTCCATGATCGGGAACAGGTCGGTCAGATAGTCGCGCAGGATGTTGCCGGTCACCGAGATGGTGTCGAGGCCGCGGATGACGCGCTCCAGCGTGTAGCGCATGGCCCGCACCTGGCTCATGATCTGAATGTCAAGGCCAGTGGTGTCGTGCTCCTTGAGATACTTCTGCACCTTCTTGATCAGTTCGTTCTCGTGCGGACGGTAGGGGTCCAGCCAGAATACGGCCGGCATGCCGGAGTTGCGGGCGCGGGTGACCGCCAGCTTGACCCAGTCGCGGATCGGTGCGTCCTTGACCTGGCACATGCGCCAGATGTCGCCCTGCTCGACGTTCTGCGTCAGCAGCACTTCACCGGTGTCGATATCGACGATGTTGGCAATGCCGTCTTCGGGGATTTCGAAGGTCTTGTCGTGCGAACCGTACTCCTCGGCCTGCTGGGCCATCAGGCCGACATTCGGCACGGTGCCCATGGTGCGCGGGTCGAAGTTGCCATGCCACTTGCAGAAGTTGATCATCTCCTGATAGATGCGGGCAAAGGTCGATTCCGGCATGACGGCCTTGCAGTCGTACTGCTTGCCGTCGGCCCCCCACATCTTGCCGCCGGCGCGGATCATGGCCGGCATGGAGGCATCGACGATGACGTCGTTGGGAGAGTGGAAGTTGGTGATGCCCTTGGCCGAATCGACCATGGCCAGACGCGGACGGTGTTCCTGGCAGGCGTGCAGGTCGCGGATGATCTCGTCGCGCTTGGATTCCGGCAGGGTCTTGATCTTCTCGTAGAGGTCGACCATGCCGTTGTTGACGTTGACGCCCAGCTCGGCGAAGGTCTTGGCGTGCTTCTCGAAGGCTTCCTTGTAGTAGATCTTGACGCAGTGACCGAACACGATGGGGTGAGACACCTTCATCATGGTAGCCTTGACGTGCAGGGAAAAGAGAATGCCCGCCTCACGGCAGTCTTCCATTTCCTTCTCGTAGAACTCGCACAGCGCCTTCTTGCTCATGAACATCGAGTCGATGATCTCGCCTTCCTGCAGCTTCACTTCCGGCTTCAGCACGGTGATCTTGCCGCCCTTGGCGATCAGCTCCATGCGCACGCGGCGGGCCCTGTCCAGGGTCATGGATTTCTCACCGTGGTAGAAGTCGCCGCCATGCATGTGCGAAACGTGCGTCTGCGACCACTGCTTCCATTCCCCCATGGAATGCGGATGCTTGCGGGCATATTCCTTGACGGCGCGCGGGGCGCGGCGGTCGGAATTGCCCTCCCGCAACACCGGGTTCACGGCAGAACCCAGGCACTTGCCGTAGCGCGCCTTGATCGCCTTTTCTTCGTCGGTGGTCGGATTTTCCGGGTAATCCGGGATGTTGTAGCCCTTTTCCTGCAACTCCTTGATGCAAGCCTTCAACTGGGCCACGGAAGCGGAAATGTTGGGCAGCTTGATGATGTTCGCATCCGGCTCCAGGGTTTTCTTTCCCAACTCGGCCAGCGTATTGGGAACCCGCTGCTCTTCGCTCAGGTATTCGGGGAACTCGGCGAGCACCCGGGCGGAAACGGAGATGTCGGCCTTCTCGATCTCGATGCCGGCCGGTGCGGTGAAGGTGCGGACAACCGGAAGGAAGGCGCAGGTCGCCAGTAGCGGCGCCTCGTCGGTGAGCGTGTAGATGATCTTGGATTTCCCTGAAGCCATTCGTATCCCCTCGGTTTTGAGTTTTACCAGGACCCGGCCGCACGACACTACCCCCCATGGGAAGCAGCACAAACCACGACAGGGCGACAAAGTTTCGAGTATAGCTTGTCCCGCCGGGCAGCCGTCAACGGCGGCAGCAGACAGGACAACGGCGGAAAGAGGGCTGGCCCCAAAAAGAAAACCCCTGACGCTGCAGGGGCATGTCGATAACCTGGCGGAGACGGAGGGATTCGAACCCTCGATACGCGTTTTAGCGCGTATGCTCCCTTAGCAGGGGAGTGCCTTCGACCTCTCGGCCACGTCTCCGCAGGAGGCGCGAATCATAAAGGTTTCGCGCCCCCCGGTCAAACCTTACTTGTCCAGGCCGAAGGATTTGTGCAGGACGCGCACGGCCAGTTCCAGATACTTCTCGTCGATCACGACCGAGATCTTGATCTCGGAAGTGGAAATCATCTGGATGTTGATGCCTTCCTCAGCCAGGGCGCGGAACATCTGGCTGGCGACACCGGGATGGGAGCGCATGCCCACGCCCACGGCGGAGACTTTGCAGATCTTGTTGTCACCCAGGATCTCCCGGGCACCGATGTGCTGACGCACGCCCTCCAGAACGGCCTTGGCCTTCTCGAACTCGGAGCGATTCACCGTGAAGGAGAAATCCGTGGTGCCATCGTGGCCCACGTTCTGGATGATCATATCCACATCGATGTTGGCATCGGCAATGGGGCCCAGCAGCTGGTAGGCGACCCCCGGACGATCGGGCACGCCCAGCACGGTGAGCTTGGCCTCGTCACGATTGAAAGCGATGCCGGAAATAATCGGTTGTTCCATGTTTTTGCCTTCCTCAACAGTAATCAGCGTCCCCTCCCCTTCATCCTGGAAGCTGGACAAAACCCGCAGTTTGACCTTGTACTTGCCCGCGAACTCCACGGAACGGATTTGCAGCACCTTGGAACCGAGGCTGGCCATTTCCAGCATTTCCTCGAAAGTGATGCGGTCGAGCTTCCTGGCCTCGGGGACGATGCGGGGGTCGGTGGTGTAGACGCCGTCCACATCGGTGTAAATTTCGCACTCGTCAGCCTTGAGGGCCGCCGCCAGGGCCACCCCGGTGGTATCGGAACCACCGCGGCCCAGGGTCGTGATGTTGCCAGCCTCATCCACGCCCTGAAAGCCGGCCACCACCACCACCTTGCCGGCATCCAGGTCGGCCCGGATGTTGGCCTCGTCAATGGAAAGGATGCGCGCCTTGTTGAAGGCGTCATCGGTCAGGATGCGCACCTGGGCCCCGGTGTAGCTCCTGGCTTCGAGGCCCATGCCTTTGAGGGCCATGCACAGCAGGCCGATGCTGACCTGCTCCCCGGTGGAAATCACCACATCCAGCTCCCGGGGATCGGGAGTGGCCTGGATTTCCTTGGCCAGGGCGATGAGGCGGTTGGTCTCGCCGCTCATGGCGGAAACCACCACCACCACCTGATGCCCCGCTGCCCGGTACTTCGCGACGCGACGCGCCACGTTCTTGATGCGCTCGGGGCTGCCCATCGATGTACCGCCATACTTTTG
This sequence comes from Betaproteobacteria bacterium UBA2592, assembly GCA_002340095.1. Lineage (GTDB taxonomy): Bacteria > Pseudomonadota > Gammaproteobacteria > Burkholderiales > Rhodocyclaceae > Azovibrio. The sequence continues at coordinate 12,101 of DDKS01000047.1, read as the reverse complement.
AACGATCAAAGCCATTCTGCTATCCAATCATGACGTTTGTGCAGGAAAACCTTGGAATTCTAACCCACGGGATCGAACTCGCAAACTTTACGGCACAGCAAAAAAATTGAACATGCCGCTTGCAAATATGTCCAATGAGTGTATATACTTAAGTCGTATATGACTTTCGTTGTATATGAAGCCAGTCCCCCACAATCAAGAAAACCCAACCCACGAGAGGCAAAAATGAGCAATATCAAGACCCTGGAAAAAATCGACCCCCGCGAAATCCGTCGCAAGCTGGGCCTGAACCAGCAGCAGTTCTGGTCCCGTATCGGCGTGACCCAGAGTGGCGGTTCCCGCTACGAGAGCGGTCGCAACATGCCCAAGCCCGTGCGCGAACTGCTGCGCCTGGTGCATGTGGAGCAGATCGACATCCAGCGCATCAAGCGCGAGGACTTCGAAGTGCTGGAATATCTGAAGGAACATGAGGCCGAACTGTTCAAGTCCCTCAAGAAAGCGGCCCGCACCAAGATGAAGAACGCCGCCTGATGCGGCTTTGCCCGGGGCTCAGGGAGATACCAGCACCCTGAGCCCCGTTCTGTTCCGGATACGCTCCCCCCAGGCCTCCATCTCGGCATCGCCGAGTCTGGTCAGTCTTCCCGCTTCCGGCTGGTGCGAAGGGCGCGCCAGCCCGTACAGATGCACCCCTTGCAACACGTCCGCAGCCCGCAGGAGCAGGTCCAGATAAGCGGCTTCCACCTGCGCCCCCGGGGCCTCGCCATCCCAACCAAACCAGCAAGTCTGCACCCAGGTAGGCACGATACCGGCACATTGCCGCAACCGGGCCAGCACCTGCGCCACCGACATCCGGGTCTTGTTGACTTCGAACATCCCCGCAGCATCTCCCCGATCGAGCTTGAACCATGCCTCCCCCCCGATGGCAGCCAGGCGCGCCAGCCCCTTCTGCACCCCGGGCCGGTGCACCAGACTGCCGTTGGTGATGAGCCGGACCGGCAGCCCACCCAGCAGCCCCCTAGCCGCCATCACCCGGGTCAGCACCTCGATGACCTGGGCGAACTCGGGCGAACTGGTGGGTTCGCCATCACCAGAAAAGGCGATGTCTGCCAGACGGCGATACCCTTCCGGCACATGGCGCTCCAGATAATCCCCTGCCAGTACCTGATCCAGGAAGCCCGACAATTCCTGCTCCAGCAAGACCAGGTCTACGGGATCTGGACCGCCTCGGCGCAAGCCCTCCACCTGACAATAGACACACGCCCAGTTGCATGCCCGGTTGACGTTCAGGTTGATGCCCACCGAAAGACCGGCGGCACGCCGGGAAACAACCGGATAGACATAGGTCAACCGGGCCCGGTCCCGCCGATGGTCCACCACGCTCAACACCTGATTGCTCATGCTTTCTCCCGAATCTGAAGGGCCCGGCCGAATGCTATAATCCGACGCCTTTTGCCACCGGAATGAACATGCTGATCACCCGCCGCCTGGAATTCGATGCCGGACACCGGATTCCAGACCACAAAAGCCAGTGCCGCAACCTGCACGGCCACCGCTACGTCATGGAAATCACCCTGCAGGGCGAGGTCATCCAGGCAGCGGGCGCATCATCCAACGGCATGGTGATGGACTTTTCCGACATCAAGGCAATCGCCAGGGAAAAACTGATCGACCTGTGGGACCACGCTTTCCTGGTGTACGCAGGTGACCAGGCCGTGGTCGACTTTCTCGCCACCCTGCCCGACCACAAGACAGTGGTGCTGGACCGCATCCCCACTGCCGAAAACCTGGCCCGCATCGCCTTCGAAATCCTCGACCCCGCCTATCGGACCTGCTACGGCCACAAGCTGAGGCTCAAAAGAATTCGCCTCTACGAAACCCCCAACTGCTGGGCCGACGTAGAGGCGTGATGTCCTGGCGGAGGCTGTGAGATTCGAACTCACGGACGGTTGCCCGTCGGCAGTTTTCAAGTAACTCGTAGGCTGATTTTACGCCACTGTGCGCTACTTGCGTAAGCTTTACGAGTTACATGAAATCAGTGAGTTGCGCCGGATTTACATTTTGTGTAGCTTGTCATAGCTTTACCTGGACTGCTTACGGTCTGCTTACCGCACGTCTAGGAGAAGGAAAAAATGGCAAAGCTCACGAAGACCTACATCGACAAAATCACGCCCCCGGCAAGCGGGTACGACCTGCATTGGGACGAGCAAGACCGAGGGTTCGGCTTGCGTGTCACCAAGGACGGGAAGCGCGCCTACATCGTCCAAGGGCGCGTCAATGGCAAGGAGGCACGCATCACCATCGGGGCGCATGGTGTCTTCACCGCCGACCAAGCCCGCGAGGTAGCACGCGAACACCTGCGGAGCATGAGGCAGGGCATTGACCCGAGAACTGTTGCCAAGGAACGAGCAGCCGAGACAGTGAGCCTCCGCGACGTTGCAGACGCATACAAGCGCGACCGCCCGCTAAAGGACAGCAGCAAGGCCGAGATCGAGCGCCATGTAACCACAACCTTTGAGGCATGGCTCAAGAAGCCTATGGCGAGCATTACCCGCGAGGCGGTCACAAAGCGGTTCAACGAGATTAAGAATCACGGTCTGCGCGGCGACGGCCCTGCACCAGCGCAAGCCAATCAGGGGTTCAGCGTGCTGCGCGCCCTGTTCAACTACGCGATTCGGGAATACCGCAGGCCTGACGGTACGGCCATCATCAAGGACAACCCTGTCGAGGTACTGCACAAGAAGTGGGCACCGATCAAGGCCAAGACGACCCGCATACCTGACAGCAAGGTCGGTGCAGTGTGGTCAGCACTTCAGCAGTGGCGCGAGGTCGCCTACAACCGCGACACTCTAGCCAGCATTGATTTAGTCATGTTCCTGATGCTGACCGGCGCACGCATTGGCGAGGCATCCGCGCTCACTTGGAATAGGGTAAATCTGGACGAGGCATGGTGGCACATACCCGACCCGAAAAATAGAAATCCTGTCTGGCTCCCACTGTCGTCACAAGCGGTGGAACTGCTCAAGAGCCGCCAGCGCGTCAAGGGTAGCGACTTCGTTTTCACCAGTTGGGGCAAGTGCGGCCATATCCGCGACCCCCGCGATACCATGAACAAAGTGAGCGAGATTGCAGGCCTCCACCTGTCGCCGCATGACCTGAGGCGTACCTTCACTACGATAGGCATTGCCAACTGCGACATTGACCTGTTCAAGATTGAATTGCTGACGAACCATGTACCCAAGACCGTGACCGGCCGCCACTACCTCGAAACGCAGCAGCTTCAATACCTGCTGCCCGAGGCGCAGCGCATAGCCGACTGGATCGCCGCGCAAGCTGTGGCAATCAAGGCAGAAGCAGAGGCAGTGCAACCCGAGGCGGAGTTGGTCGAATAACCCTACTCGCGAGATAGCTAATTCGCCCGATTTGCGGTCACACAGACAGAGGCATAAAGTTCGCCTCACAAATGGCCCGGATAGTTTGATGACAGTAACGTGCGTCAAATTGCACCATCAAACTTAGGCCAGTAAAGTTGTTGCAAGTGCAGCGCAGTTACTCACAAGTCTCCGCGCTGCACCCGACAGCCTCAAGGGTGCAACACCCTTGGGCCGGTTGAAAACCGGCACGCCGTAATACGTCTTCGGCAGCGCATCCAGACGGCTAGATCTGGAGCCTGACCAAAATGACCACAGCATCCAAGCTGCTTACGACTGCCGAAGCTGCCGAACGTATCGGCGTGAAACCCAACACCCTCGAACGCTGGCGCACCTACGGCACCGGCCCCGAGTTCATCAAGATCAATCCGCATTCCTTGCGCTCGCCCATTCGCTACCGCGAATCCGTCCTTGAGGCGTGGCTGGCAGAGCGTACCTGCACCAATACGAGCCAGTACCCGCTGCCGAGCCGCAGCATGGCCCATGCGACCGCTTAACGACCAGCGTACATCTAAAACGTTGGCCTTGAACGATCAAACCCAATGCAGCCGCAGGACTTGCGCGAGCCGGTACGGCACGCAATAGCCCAGCGTAAGGAATCAGGACAAATCATGAACCGTATTCAAGAAAACAGCGGCGAGGGTCGCAACACCCTGCCGCTGAAAGAGAACCGCCCCCTGAAAGAGCTAAACGCTAGTTTAGGAAACCTCGCCGCGCAGGGCTTTGACAGTTTGCAGGCGACACAGCAGGCCGCGCAGTGTGGCCAACACCAGTACGGCGGCGCAGTGCCGATCGTCGCCCCTGCCGACGCTGTGCAGCCCGTAGCCCGCAAGCAACACAAGGCCAGAGACCTACTTACTGGCATTTTTGGCGGCGAAGGACAACCGGCCGAACCTGTCTGGGAAAAGCCGGTTCCGTTGCGTGCCGAAATCAGGGCGCTACCGTACCCGCTGGAAGTGTTGCCGCCGCTCATTCGTCATGCCATCAAAGAAGTTGAGCAATTCACACAGGCACCGACCGCACTGATCGCAGCATCCGCACTTTCCGCAGTCTCGGCAACGGTGCAGGGGCTTGTGAGCGTTGAACGCGGCGCAAGTCTGCGCGGTCCCGCGTCCCTGTTCTTCCTCACCCTTGCGGTCAGTGGCGAGCGCAAGAGCAGCGCCGACAAGTATTTCACGCGAGCCATTCACGAATGGGAAGCGCAGCAAACGGAAGCATCAAAACCGGCGCTGGCCGCATATCGTGCAGCTTCGACCGAATGGCAATGCACCGAGGAAGGATACAAGCAAGCCATCAAGCAGAGCGCGAAAGGCGGGATGCCCGATAAGTACGTCGCGGAACAGCTCAAGCAGCTTGAACTCAATAGGCCGCTTGAACCACGCATCCCGACCATTCTCCGCATGGACGACACGCCCGAAGCCTTGGGCGTTGCGCTGACCCGCTGGCCTGTGGCTGCTGTGTTGAGCAACGAGGCGGGGATTATCTTCGGTGCCCACGGCATGAACCCTGAATCGGTCATGCGGAACATGGCAGGCCTGAACGTGTGTTGGGACGGTGGGCACCTCCGACGCGACCGCACCTCTACACAGAGCATCAACGTCGAGGGGATGCGCCTGACGATGGGCCTGATGGTTCAGCCCGATACGCTGCAATCGTTCTTGAGCAAGCAAGGTGCATTGGCGCGGGGCATCGGCTTCTTCGCTCGGTTCTTGGTTGCACATCCCGAATCGACGCAGGGGACGCGCTACTACCGCGAGCAAACGCCGGGCGAACCTGCGCTGACAGCGTTCAATGCCAGAGTTACGCAACTGCTCAACGTTCCGGCTCAGGTTGATGCAGAAGGCAGGCTGGAAACAACCTACCTCACGCTATCACCCGAAGCGAAGGAAATCTGGATTCGATTCCATGACGTAGTGGAGGAAGAACTAGGCAGGGGGCGCGACTACTACGACGTTCAGGACGTAGCCAGTAAAGCAGCCGACAACGCGGCACGCCTCGCGGCCTGCCTGCACGCCTTCTGTGACCACACGCACAGCATTTCGTCTATCGGCGCGGAAAGCATGGAAGCCGGTACGGAGTTGATGCGTTGGTACTTGCATGAGGCGCTGCGCTTCTGCCGTCAGTTGGCGGTTCCCGATAGCCTGCGGAAAGCTGAACGGCTTGAGGAATGGCTGGTAACGAAGCTGTATTCAGGCATGGCGCTGGTGCCGACCCGCGAGGCCAAGCAGTTCGCACCGAGTGAGCTACGGGGTGCGGCTGGTGCCGAAGCCTTCGCGGTGCTGGAAGACCATAACAGGGCAAAGCTCATCACCCAAGGCCAGAAGAAGTTCTATTGCTTGAACCCCGAGGTGGTGAATGAGTACCGGCGCTAGGTGTAGCCGGTGTAGCGACTGTAGCTGTAGCAGGAGTAGCGAAAACGGTACGGGGGATTCTGAAAGTCTTAAATCTTCTTTATTTTGTACCCGCATTGAGCAAGCTGCTACAGCTACACCGGCTACAGCCGCTACACCTTGCAAGGGGTCAGCGGTCGGCCTGCAAACCATAGGGAGCCAACACGCAATCGACGCACAGGCCGCGCTCATGGTGTGGTCAATGCAAGGGTGGCGCCCTGTACCGGCCAGCGCCAGCAGGTCACAAAAAACCCCGCACGAGGCGGGGCGCGGTATTGACTTGTCATGTACGTCACTTCGTTTCGGTCTGCCTGCTGATGCCGTAGAACTTGCGGCGGGCATAGAACTCACAACTGACATTGTTCGGGTTCCAGCCGCGCTTCTCGCCTTGGGCTTTTGCGTCCTTGAGCGTAGCGTCGGGGTGGGCATCCAGCCATGCCCAAACGTCAGCGCAGACCCCGCCAGCCTTCGGACGCTTCACCCCGTTACGTTCCTCCTGCTCGGCCTTGGGCGGCTTGCTGGATGTGGTCACCTTCTCCGGCTTCACAGGTGTCGCGCTCTCCTTCCAGCCGAACCGCACCTCGTCCCCATTCTTATGAACCGTGATGGCAACTCGTTCGCTCGGGATACCGGCAGCGACACCAGCGCGGCGGGCGTTCTCGCGGCGGGTGTAAGTCTCGGTCGATTGCTTCATGTCGTTCTCCTGTTGATTGATGACGCAGCAATTACAGGATGCGTCTCCGAGAACCGGCAACCGATTTGTCATGCAGCCAAGGAACGGCAAATACAGTATTTGACGGACAGCGCCCGTAAGCGATTGGAACTGTTCCACTTCTTCACCGAGCTGCGGCAGCGCGTAAGCCTATTGCACGCAACCCGCAGAAATCGGCACCTGTTCAAGCACGTCAAAAAGACGATGCAGAACACTACCTGTAGTGACTTTGATGAAATAAAGCACTAGATGCAGTGCTTACCGGTAATTTGCCATATGCTGCCTTCATCACAACACACCAGCCGAGAAGAGGCCCGCTTTGCCAACCGACAACGCAAGGAACCAGCAGGCATTCCGCGACCGACTGAAAGACGAGGGCGGTGCTCGCGTCGAATTCACCCTGAACAAAGACCTTCTCCAAGCCGTGGAGCAGGTCAGACAGAGTCTTGGGGCGGGATGTACCCGCCAAGACGCATTAACCCACCTTCTCAACCAAGGAGCATCAACCGTGAAGACCAATCAGTATCGTGAAGACCAATCCAAGCAGAAACCGGCAGGACTGACGGCCAGCGAAACCGCCGAGCTTGAGCAGTTCAAAACCAAGCTCATCAACGACCATCTGGACGCCCGCGAAGAGCAAGCGAACGGCGGTCCCGCTGGCGTGCGCTGCAAAGCAGCCCTCAACGCCATGCTGGATGCCAACAACCAGCATCGGCAGAAGTAATCCCCTTCACCAACCACAAGGAGCAATCCAAATGAGCACCCCTGAACAACTGAACAAGCTGCACGAGACGCTGGCCGAGGTTATCCAGAAGCACACCGAGGCGACCGGCGAACACGCGCTGCTTCATGCCCAATGGACGGAAGCCGCTGCCGCTGGTGACGATGCCAAGGCCGACAAGCTGGAAATCGCTATCGAGAAGGCTTCGCGGCTGGTGCAGCGCCTTGAACTGCGCCGCAATGCGCTGGCGGCTGAGATTGGCGATGCGGAACAAGTCGAACGCGCCGCCCGTGCTGCCAAGCTGAAACAGACCGCCGACAGCATCCTTGCCCGCGCTGGCAAGCGCCTCGCTGACATGGAACCGCTGGCCGCTGCACTGGCAAAGGCGGTCGATGAACTGGAAAGCGACTTTGCTGATTGGCGTGAAGCGCGATACTTCGCGCAACAGGCTGGCGCAGCGCCGGAAGGCTTTGCCACGCAGGAGAACGACCGCCGAGTTTCCCGCCTGTCGGAGTCGCTTGGCATGTCGAAGATCCGCGCCAGCAACATTGCCAAGGAAATGAGCCGCATCAGCGTTTTCCAGTAAGACCAGCATCAGCAGGCGTAACCATGTGGTCAATGACCGCATCCAGTGCCTCTCATTCAACACCGAGAGGACAGCATGAAAACAGGACGAGGGCCGAAGGCAGCAACCAGCGCCACCAGCATTAAGCAGGCCGAACGACGCGCCGAAGTATTACGGCTGAGACTCGACGGCTTGACGCTCTCGCAGATCGGCGACCGCCTCGGTATCCGCGCCGACAGCGTGCATGACATTATCACCCGCGCCCTTCGCTCCATGACGAAGGAACCAGCGGAAGAACTTCTGAACCTTGAACTGGCCCGCCTCGATTCGCTGTACGCGGAGGCGATGAATTCGGTTCGCGCATTCACCCCGGTACTGCATAACGGTCGAGTCGTTCAGATTCCCGTTATCGACGGCAACGGGCAGACCGTCAAAGACCCCGGCACCGGCCAACCCCTTACCTGCATCGCGCAAGACCGCCAACCTGTACTGGCGGGCATTGCGTGCGCTGTGCGCCTGCTCGAACGTCGGGCAAAGCTACTCGGCCTCGATGCACCGGTACGCACGCAAGCGCAACTGACCGTCACTGACACTGACACGGAGGATTTGAGTGGGTTAAGTCTGGAAGAACTGAAGCAATACCACGCGCTGCTAGAGAAAGTGACACGGCCAGCATTACCCGCACCAAAGGAGAACGAGCAATGATTACCAGCCATACCGACGACACGCAGAACATCGTCGTCCATTACGACACCGAGGCGACGGAACCAGCCAAGCGGTTCATCATCTGGTTCGAGGGTGCCGACAGGCATGTGGTTGCCAAGGACGGCGAGTTTCCCGGCACGACATGGGAGCGGGTCTTGGCTACGGTGCAGAACATGCGCCGCACCCTTGCCGAAGCGCAGCAGCGCGATCCGTCATGGAAGAACCCCCATTTCGTTCGCGGCAACCCGTACAGGCAAGCCCACGTTTATGCAGGCATTGAGCCGACGCGAGAACAGGTCGCCGCGCACATGAAGCAATGGATTATCTGGACGCTTTGGCAGCTTGCCTGCCCGGAGCGCAATGACAACGCAATGGAGCGCATTGCCGCGCTCGGTGCGTTGGCTGAACTGTACGGCCTGCACCAGCCGCAGACGGTCTATGTCACGGTGCCTACGCTGGAACAAATCAATGCCGAGATTGCCCGCCGCGAGGGGCTGTAATGGACGAAGGGCGCGACATTGTTGAGCCGGTCTATTGGCCGCAGCGCGACGACAGGCGGGAGCCGGTACTTGACCCGAACTACGACCCGCCCCGCGTCATTCGCTATGTCGGCTGGCGTCCCTGTACCTGCTGCGGCCACAAGTTCTTTAGCCGCGACGTGGCAGGCGTCCGCCTGTGTGGCCCATGCAAAGACGGCACGCGCCGCGAGAACTGGTAGTCCCTAACCAACCACTGTCAGACAGTGAGGCCGAGGCATAGCGGTGAGTTCCTCGATAATCTAACCTCCGCAGCTTGCAGGGCGATTCCTCAGAAGCCTGATGCAGCCAAACCCGCCCAAGTCGCATGACTTCGGCGGGTTTGTTTTTGGGCTGACAAATCATCGGCAGCAATCGGGCTAAACGCCGGCGTGTGCCGCTTTGAACATCATCAAGGCAAGTGTATTGAGGATTGGTCGAACGTCGCCTATACGAACTGTCGATTGCAGGCGGCGTAGCAGGCGGCACAGGCGCTGATCGGGGTACGGGTGCCGCATGGGTATTGGCGCGAGGGTTGCGCGGCCTGTAGCGGCGCTGTGTGCCTGCGCTGTCGCGGGCTGTAACGCTGGCCGGTGCTGGTGTTGCGGTAGGGATGGGCCGTGCTTACCGAGGCGCTTACCGCTTCGCGGCGCTGCTTACTATCTGCTTACCGCTCGGTTTTGTTCCCTGCGCTGATTGGCGCTGAATTCGCCCCTTGCATGTGGTCAGTTGCAGGGCTTTTCTTCACTTACTTTGCACCCCGCAGAACTGCGCTAAGTGCTTGTTTTTATTGGCGGAGGCGGTGAGATTCGAACTCACGAAGGGTTGCCCCTTGCTGGTTTTCAAGACCAGTGCAATCGACCACTCTGCCACACCTCCTACGTACTACCTACAACAAATTTCAAGACTGCTGGTTTAAACCACTCACCCAAGCCTCCGGAGGCGCGGATTCTAACATAAGGGCCTCAGCGCTCGAAGACGGCGATGGATTCCACATGGGCGGTATGCGGGAACATGTTCACGATCCCCGCCGCCTTGAGCCGGTAACCTTTGACATGCACCAGGATCGCAGCATCCCGAGCCAGGGTGGCAGGATCACAGGACACATACACAAGCCGGGGAACCCCACCCGCTCCGGGCAATGACCGGACCACCTCCAGTGCGCCTTCCCGGGGCGGATCGATCAGCAGCTTGTCCATGTGGCCCAGCGCCGCCAGGGATTCGGGCGTGCATTCGAACAAATTTGCCACGGCGAAACTCACCCGGTCGGCCAGGCCGTTCCGGCGGGCGCTCTCTTCCCCCCGGGCCACGAGAGCCGGACTGCCTTCCACCCCGAGCACCGTCGCGCCGCACCGGGCAATCGGCAGAGTGAAGTTACCCAGACCGCAAAACAAGTCCACCACCCGCTCTCCCGGACGAGGGTCGAGCAGTTCCAGGGCCCGGCGGATCAGCACCCGGTTCATGCTGTGGTTGACCTGGGTGAAGTCGGTGGGCCGGAAGATCATCTGCAGCCCGAATTCCGGTAAGCCGTAGTCGAGCTCCGGCCCTGGCAGCGGGTGAAAGCGGAAGGCTGTGTCCGGCCCCTTGGGTTGCAGATAGAAGACGATGCCGTGCCGGTCGGCAAACTCCCGCAGCGCCATCTCGTCCGCCCGCGTCAAAGGGGCGAGGATGCGCAGCACCAGGCTGATGCAGGCATCTCCCACCGCCACTTCCACCTGGGGCAGGCGGTCGCTGATGGAAAGGCTGTCGATCAACTGGCGCAGGGGGAGGATCAGATCCGACACCACCGGGTGCAAGACCGGGCAGGTGGAAATTTCCGCAATATAGGTGCTGCGCCGCTCCCGGAAACCCACCAGCACTCCGCCCCGGCCGGGCACCTTGCGCACGCCGAGACGGGCCTTGTGACGATAACCCCAGACCGGGCCGGTGATGGGGGGCAGGATCTGTTCCGGCCGCGTCTTGCCGACATGCCAGAGGCTGTCCTCCAGCACCCGCTGCTTGACGGCGACCTGGGCACCAGGATCAAGATGCTGCATGGCGCACCCCCCGCACACCCCGAAGTGGGGACAGCGGGGCGCCACCCGGGCAGACGATGCCTGGAGCACCCGTACCAGGTGGGCCTGCTCATATTTGGGTTTGCGGCGATAGCTGGCATACTCCACCCGTTCGCCCGGCAAAGCCCCCTCCACGAAGATGGCCTTGCCATCCAGCCGTGCGATGCCTCGCGCCTCATGATCCAGGGATTCAATCAATCCGACCGGCATGGCCCTCTCCAAAAAACCTCGTATTCTAGCAACGCACCAGGAACCAGGAGCATGAGCTCGATCCTCTACAACACCTGGGGCGAGTTCCGCCATGCAGCGGAGCAGATCCTTGACCTGACGACCCACGAACTGTGCATCTTCGATGCCGATTTGGCCCAGCTCGGCCTCAACCAGCTCGCCAGCATCGAACGGTTGCAGCGCCTGCTCGCCGGCAATCCCGCCGCCAGCATCCGGATCGCCCTGAAACGCACGGACCATCTGCACCGGGACCATCCCCGCCTGATCCAGTTGCTCGGCCGTTACGGACACAGGGTCCATCTCCAGCAGATCCCCGACAATCTGGCTCACCTGCGCGACACCCTGGTCATCAGCGATGCGCGCCATGCGCTGATCCGCTTCGACCAGGACCACCCGCGCGGCAAGCTGATCCTGGCTGAACCTGAAAAAATCATTGTCTATCGGCAACGCTTTGATGACATATGGAATGAAGGCGGCACCCCCTTCAGCCCGGCGCCCCTGGGGCTCTGAGCACTCCCGGCAGGAATATTGCATCGCACAAACCGCTTATAAAAAGCAGAATCTCTTGCTATAATTCCGACTTGACCAATTTCATTTGGTCTTGGGGTTTTCGTTAGTCGTTAGTCATCAACAAAAGGAACACATAATGAAACAGTCTCTCCTCGTCGCCGCCCTGATCGCCCTGGCCGTTTCCGCTTGTGGCAAGAAGGAAGAACCCGCTGCTGCCGCCCCCGCTCCGGCTCCCGCCGCTGCCCCGGCTGCTCCTGCCGCTGCCCCCGCCGC
>DDKS01000024.1 GCA_002340095.1 Betaproteobacteria bacterium UBA2592 | reverse complement strand
GTGGGCCAGGGGGGGGCGTGAGAGGCAGGACCGTGCCCCGGGGAACCGGGGGCAGGGGCAGCTCGGGCGCTGCCAGCGGGGCCCAGGTCTGGAGGGCCGGGAGGGGCGGCGTGTTGGCCGCTGCCGTGCAGAACAGGCAGAAGATGCGCCGATCCGGCTCCGGGGGCAGGGGCTCCCCCTGGACCGTGAGGCGGATCATCCCGGCCGGGGTGCAGATCTCGACGATTCCGTCCCGGGCCTTGGCCAGCCGTTCCGCCCCGTGCTGGCTGGCCATGCCCCAGGCGGCCCACTGCAGTACCAGGGCCAGCAGGGGCAGGAGCCAGAGGCGTTGCAGTGGAAACGCGGGACGGGACCGGGCCATGAACAATCAGGGCTGGTGGGAAAGCTGGGGCCGGCCGCGCCGCTGCCCGTCCGGGGGCAACATGCCGGTCCGGCGCAGGGCACTGATGCAGCGGGAGACGGTTTCGGTGGTGAGGGCGGTGATGTCGGCCATGTCCCGGCGCGAAGGCAGGGCGGGAGCATCGGGGCGGGGGCCGAGCAGGGCAATCAGGCGTTTGACCCGCTCCAGGGCCTGGCCGCAACGCAGGGCCACCACGTCGGCGGCCCGGGTTTCGCTGGCGGTGAGGACGGCCAGCAGGGATTCCCCCGCCGGGGCCCCGCCCCCCTCGGGCCAGGGGCTGAGCACGCAATCGGCCAGAGCCGTGGCGTCGAAGGTGTAGCGCTGGAACAGCAGGGTTTCGGCGCCGATGATGTCGCCTTCCACGGCCAGGTTGGCGAACATGGGTTCCACTCCCGGGCCGCTACGGTCGAGGCGCACGGCGCCGCTCACCACCCGCCAGGCCTGGCCGGGCTTGCCGGCGCTGTAGATGCGGCTGCCGGCCGGATGGGTTTGGGTCTGTCCTGCCTTGTTCATGCTTACGTTCCTCCGGAGAAACCGCCCCGCCGGTCAGCAAGGCGGCGGGGCAGCCTCAATCCAGGGCGATCTGGGCCTTGAGCCAGACGGTGCGGCCCGGTTCGTTGACCCGGGTGGTCTGGTCGTAGCCGGCGATCATGGCGCCGCCCCGGCTGATGGATTCGGCGTAGGTCTTGTCGAACAGGTTATCCACCCCGAAGGTGATGCGGGTGGCCTTGCTCCAGCGGTAGCCGCCATTGACCGAGAAGATGCCGAAACCGGCGTTCTTGCCCAGATCCTGGCCGACGATGTTGCCTTCGTTGACCGCATAGCGGCTCTGGCGCGCCACCAGGCGCAGCAGGCTGCCGGCTGACCACTTGCCGTTGTCCCAGTCCAGGCCGAAGCGGCCTTCCAGGGGCGGAATCTGGCCCAGGGCGTGGCCATCGGTGTCGTTTTCGCCCCGCACGTAGGCGAGGCTGGCCATGCCCTTCCACTGGGGGCTGAAGGCGTACTGGATGCCGGCTTCGCCGCCCCAGGTGGTGGCGTCCACGTTGCGGACGATGGTGGCGGTGCGGGTACCCATACCCATCAGGGCTGGCTTGCTGTAATTGCTCTGCACCAGGATGTAGTCGTCCACCTTGCTGTAGAAGGCTGAGACGAAGCTCTGCAGGGGACCGGATTTCCAGGTCAGGCCCACGTCCAGTTGGGTGGTTTTCTCCGGCTTGATCTTGTCGAAGGCCGAAAGACTGGTGGTGTTGTTCTGTCCAGCGGACTCCTTGTTGAATAGTTCCCAGTAGTCCGGCGCCCGTTCCGTGTGGCCCAGGCCCACATAGGCGGTGCTGGCAGCAGAAAGGTCGTGTTCGTAACGGGCGAAGCCGCTGGTGAGGCTTTCATCCCGCTTTTGACCTGCACTCGGGTTGGGACGGCTTGCCATGCCGATGCTGATGGTCTGGCGCTTGTCCCGGGCTTCCCACTGGTCGCTGCGCAGGCCGGCCACCAGGCGGCTGGCCGCCGTGAGTTGCTGGGTCAGTTCCGCAAACAGGCCGTACTGGTCAAAACGAGCATCCTCCACCCGGTCCTGGTCCTTGTAGGAATTGACGAATTCTCCACCCGTGCCGCTCCGGCGCAGGGTGTGAACGTTCTTCTGCCAGTCGGCTCCCAGCACCAGTTGGGTCTGGCTGCCGGGCAGCAGGGTGAAGGCCAGGCGGCCGCCGGTGGTCTCGCGGTCCGGATTGCTGACCATGGCCAGGGTACCGGCCGGGCGCTGGCGTAACTTGTAGTTGTCCATCACGTGGTCCACGTAGTTGTAGTAGACCTGGGCTGCCACCTTGTCGAGCAGGGCGCCCATGTTTTCCTTCTCGAACTTGAGGCCGTAGTTGGTCCGGTCGAACTTGCTGCCGTCCATGCTCCGGTCGGCGTAGGCGGCTTCGCCGTCGCTCCTGATGGCAGAAAACTCCAGGCGGGTGTCCTTGTCCGGGGTCCAGCCCAGAATGGCGGTGGCGCTGTGGCGCTTGTACTTGGAATGTACGGTCTTGCCATCACCATCCTTGTAGTCATCGGACTGGGCGTGGGTGAGGATGCCCTGCACGTAACCCAGGGCATTGCCGCCCTTCACATCCAGGAATTCCTCGTGGCGGCCGAAGCTGGCGCCGGTCAGGGCGCCCTTCACCTGCCAGCCGGGCTCGGCAAAGTAGGTGGGCTTGCGTTCGAACAGGACGGTGCCGGCGGAGGCGCCAGGGCCATACAACACGGTCTGGGGACCCTTGAGCAGAGTCACCTGGTCGAAGGCGTCCGGGAAGACGTAGGCGGTGGGCGGGTCCATGCGCATGCCGCAACCGCCGAGAATCTGCTCCCCGTCCAGCAGGATGTTGAGGCGGGAGGCCGCCATGCCCCGGAACATCGGGTCCCCATCGGTGCCGCCCTTGCGGATCACGCTCATGCCGGGAATGGTCTTCAACAGGCTGGCGCCGTCATTGGCAGGCAGGGGCTGCTGGGGTGCCCGGGGGTCGAAGCCGACCTCCAGGGGAGCGGTCATGGGCGGAGCCGTGACCACGATGGCGTCAAGGGAATCCTGGGCGGAGGCGGCCAGGGGAAAGGCGGTAGCCATGGCAAGGGCCAGGGCCGTGGGGCAACAGGTTTTCATAAGAGTTTCTTCGCAAGATCAAGGGCCTGAGCGTGCCCACAGGGCGCGGCAGCTCAGGCAGAAACGCAGGGCTCAAGGCCGCTGCGCACCCAAGGAATCAGGCGAAGAGGGAGGGGGGCGCCCGGTTGGGGGCGTGACGCTGGTCCGGCGCGGCCGGCACGGCGCCCGTGGCGGCCGCCGGGAGGAGATCGGCCGCCGCAGGCGGGGTCAGGAAGAAGGAGAGGGCCGCCGCCAGCAGGGGCGGTGGCAGCGAGGATGCGGTGCAAAAGGGGCAATGCCGCCCGACATTCTGGGTCTGCGGGTATTCGGTACCGTCTGCCGTGATGCGGATGATGCCGGCGGCAGTACAGATTTCGATCACCCCGGACGTGCTGTTGGCCAGCCGCTCTGCCGCATGAACACTGCCCATGCCAGCTGCCACCAGTTGCAGGCACAGGGCCAGCATACCCAGCAGGGCATACAGTCGAGGGTGACGACGAAGGGAGTGGAAATCACGCAGCATCGGCGCGGATTCTAGGGGCAGCCCGGGGAACCGGGCAATGATCTAGGTCAACCGTTGCCGGGGGGCACAGGGAAAATCGTAAAGAATTCCCCTTGAACTTTTCCCTTCTGCTACCATCTCATTCCTCACAACGGGGGCGACCTGGCTTCGACGTGGGTTGCAAAGCAGCGTTGTGCATGCCGAGGACCAGTTACCTCGTAAAACCACTGGCAATCAATAAACGCCAACGACGAGCGTTACGCTCTGGCCGCTTAATCCCGGCTAGCTCTGCACCGGTTTGCTGATGGGCCGGGCTGGGGCAACCCAGCAGCAGAGTCATTTACACCAGATAAGGCCCGGTTCCGCTGCGTGACCGGGCACGAAAATCCAGCAGATCGTCTGAAACAAGCCTGTTCGGCCGGCGTGCGAAGACTAAAACCCAAATGACCGGACTAAGCATGTAGATCACGTTGTAGAGGGCTTGCGGACGCGGGTTCAATTCCCGCCGCCTCCACCAATATCAAAACCCCAACCGTTCTCGGTTGGGGTTTTTTCTTGCCCGATCGCGCCGGTTCCCGCGTGTTGTTGGGGGTTCCTGCGGAAGCCTGCGGACTTCGCCAGCCGCCCGAACTGGCCGTTCCCGGCCACATTCCACTATCTCCTGGCGATTCCTCGCTCCGACCTCGCTCCCTGAAACTGGCCCGAAGTCCGCAAAGGCCACAAGTCTGCCCCCTACAGATCAAAGAGTTACGCGCGGACGAATCAAGCGGTTGGATTGCAGCATCGGGTGGCGAAGGAAACGCTGTGGTTGCGTTTTGTCGGTAGTTGTCGAGCTCTACCGACACGTTGCAACACGGATGGGATGCACCGGGATGGCTGACGGCAGAGATCGCTTGTCAGGACACCGTCCGGACAACTACAATAAGGCCATTCAAGATCAGTCCGGAGGGGCACCATGAGCACCCTGAATCTTTCCAAGACCGAACGCATCGACGTTCGAGCCAGTACGCCAGTCAAGCAGCTGCTGCAGGAGGCCGCGCGCGCCTGCCACAAGAACGTCAGCGAGTTCCTGCTCGATGCAGGTGTGACAGCGGCCGCGCAGACGCTGGCGGATCGTCGCCAGTTCGTGCTCGACGAGACGCAGTGGCAGGCGTTCCAGGAAGCGCTGGATCGGCCGGTGCAAAGCAAGCCGCGCCTGAAGAAGCTGTTGCGTGAACCTGGGGTGCTGGGTTGAGCGATGGCTACTCGCCCGTCCGCAAGCTGCTTGCGACGGATCAGGTCGATGCTTTCGACTGCGGCCAGGCCGCGCTGAACCAGTTCCTGCAGCGCTACGCGCTCGTCAACCAGAAGGCCAACAGCGCGCAGACCTACGTCTGCTGCCACGGTGACGTGGTGGTCGGCTTCTACAGCCTCGCCGTCGGCAGCGTCGATCCGGAGGCCGCGCCGTCAAGAGTGATGAAGGGGCTGGCGCGTCACCCGGTACCGGTCATGATCCTGGCCCGCCTCGCGGTAGACAAGGAGCATCAGCGCCAAGGCCTGGGCCAGGCCTTACTCAAGGATGCGCTGCTGCGCACCGCTCAGGCCGCCGACATCGCCGGCATTCGCTGCCTGCTGGTCCATGCCAAAGACGATGCGGCACGGCAGTGGTACGAATCGTGGGAATTCGAGCCCAGCCCGACCGATCCGTACCATCTGTTCCTGATGCTCAAGGACCTCAAGGGTATGTTGAGCTGAGGGGCGTCTCAACCTCTCAGAATCCGACTCTCTTGCGCTGCTCATCCCAAAGCGCCGGTGGATCGACCGCCAGGTCGAACAGCGTGATGTGGTTCGGCAGTGCGTCGTCCAGGATGGCCGCCACGATGTCGGGCGCCAGCGTAGTCAGGTTGACCATCCGGCTCACATAGCTGTTGTCGATCCCCTCCCGCGTGGCGATCTCCTTCAAGGACTTCGCTTCTCCCGATTCCAGCATTGCCAGCCAGCGGTGGCCCCTGGCCAGCGCCAGTTGGATGGATGTCGGTGCCACATCCCACGGTCTGACCGGCGCGGTTTCGCCGTTTGGCAAGGTGACCAGCTTGCGGCCGCTGCGGCGTTTGATCTGGATCGGCACGGATAAGGTCAGCCTGCCGTCGCTGGTCCGCAGGATGTCAGGCTCTCCGGTCTTCTGGATACGGATGTCGCTCATGCCAACGCCTCCGTTTTTTGGTCGACGGGCTCGGGGCGCAGCTCAAGTACCAGGCGTTCTATGCCGTTGGCGCGCAGTCGTACTTCGAGGTCGTTGGGCGACACGATCACCTTCTCGACCAGCAATTTCACGATCCGTGTCTGCTCCGCCGGGAACAGTTGATCCCAAATCGCGTCGAGTCGGGTCATGGCCACGGTGATCTTGGCTTCGTCCAAGGTCGGGTCGAGCTTGATCGCCTGCGGCAGCATCTCATGTCAATCAGCGCGCAATTTTGACATCTGTCAGCGCTGAATTTTGACCAGGTCAGCGGGGGGTATTGCGGTGCTTGAAGCGGTAGGAATCGTTACCGGTTTCGAGGATGTCGCAGTGGTGGG
>DDKS01000053.1 GCA_002340095.1 Betaproteobacteria bacterium UBA2592 | reverse complement strand
TTTGTAAACACCCTCTTAGCAGGCCGTTGAAAAACTTCTGCGCTGGACCATCTGCGGCGTTGCGCGGTGCTCGCACCCTCGGTTAGCCGACCTGCTTGATGGCCAGCACGGCCTGATTGCGCAGGGTGCGCAGCAAGGAAAGTTCCTTTTCAGTGATCTCGATGCTGCCTGCCTCGTCCCGGTCCGCGTAGATCAGCGCCACCGGGTTGGTCTTGATGTTCAGGGGCAGCACCACGAAGGTCTTGCATGGCACGATCTTGCGGTACCAGTCGGGGATGCGGCTGGCGATCTTGGGATCGTCGATGTCGCTGATGAGGATATCCACCCCCTTGGAAGTGGCCGCATGGAAGATGTCCGGCGTGAAGCTCAGGGTGAAGCGGAACTGCTTGGCAAGTTCCGTGGCCTCCGGGCCGAAGCCGAAGCGCCCCTGCATCACGTTGTGGCGGGCATCCTTGATGCACAGGATCACCCGCTTGAAGCCCATGGCGCGGTACATGGTCTCCAGGATGATGCGCAGGATGTCGTTGAGCTTGAAACCTTCCACCAGGGAATTGCTGATGTCCTGAATGCCGGCCGTCAGAATCGCCTGGGCATCGGCGGACTTCTGCCCCTCTTCCCCGAAACTGCCGGTATCCAGCCCCAGGGGATTTTCCGCCCCCAGCACTGCGTCTCCCAGGACTCCGGTCCCACCTCCCGCAGTTTCGGTGCTTTCCGCCTCGTCCGCTTCGCTGACGCTGCCCCCGGTCGCTCCCAGCTTCTTCAATTGCCGGCCGAACTGGGTCTGCTGCAGGTTGACACGGATGATCCGGGCAAATTCGTTGATCTCGTCTACCGCCGTGGAAATGGTGTCCTTGAGTTCCTGTTCGCTCAGGGGCACCGAGGCCCCGAAACGGCCGGAGACCTTGCGCAGCTCCCTTTCCCGCTCCTCGGGCGTGGCATTGGCCAGCACATCACAGATCTCGTTGGAGAAGGCCGACAGCACCTGCATCCGGTCGTCCGGGGTCAGCGGCTTGCGCACCTGACCGGCGGGCAAACGGCGCATGCTGTTGATGATCAGCCCGGGAAATCCCCAGCTGCGGGCGATGCCAATGCCCAGATCCTCGAAACTCACCCCCAGCACCTGCAGGGCGGCCGCCTCCTCCGAAATGTCCTTCTGCAGCATCAGCTTGCGGATTTCCTCGCTCTCCTCGGCCAGATAGTACTGGGACAGCAGGCGTCCGAGATTGTGGAACATGGCGCAGATGAAAGGCTGCTCCTGCTCGCCCCGCCGCTGCTGCCACAGGGAGATCCCCTTGGCCACCAGACCGGCCATGTTGGCTCGTAGGAACTCCTCCTTGAGCTGCTTGGCATTGGCCTTGTTCTGCAGATGCTCGAAAAGCAGCACCGTGACCGCGATGTTGCGCACCGCATCGAAGCCCAGGACGATCACGGCCCGGGAGACAGTGCTGATGTTGCCGCCTCCCGCCTGGCGGAAATGGGCGGAATTGACGAGACGCAGGATCTTGTTGGTGAGGGAAAAATCCCTGAGGATGGAACTGGAAAGTTTGGAAATGCTCTCGGTTTCACTCGAGGCGATCTTGTTGATGGCACTGACCGACTCGGACAGGGCAGGAAAATCCCCTTTGTGTCGCAGACGCCGGAGCAGGAAGTCCACGGTGCTCTGCTGACGGCCGGCACCGCTGGCCGCCTCATCCTCCGGCACCAGATAGGACTCCAGCGCCTGGAGAAACTGAGTGGCGGTCTGGTAGCGCTGCTCCGGCAGACGGGCCGTTGCCTTGAGCAGGATGTCGCCGATCCGGTCGTCGATGGCCACCGAACCCTCTGCCGGGAGCTTGAGGCTCTCGTTGGAGATCCGGTTCATGATCTGATAGATGTTGTCGCCCTGGATGGCGCGCCGCCCGGTGATCATTTCGAACAGGATCAGCCCCGCCGCGAAAATGTCGGTCTGCTCGCTGACGATGCGCCGGGCGATGTACTCGGGTGCCATGTAGGCGGGAGTACCGGTGAATTCCTGTTGATCGGCGCTGACTCCGGCCACGTGGGTGGCGATTCCGAAATCCATGACCCGGGGCACCCCGGTTTCGTCCATCAGGATGTTGCTGGGCTTCAGGTCCCGGTGAATGATTCCATGCCCATGGGCGTGGGCGATGGCCGCCAGGATGGCAGTCATCAGGCCGGCAGCCCTGGCGGCCGGCAGGGCACCCTGCCGGCGCAGGTGCAGCGCCAGGTTTTCCCCCGGCACATATTCGAATACCAGGAATACATCACCCCCATCCTCGCCAGCTTCGTAGATCGGCACGACACCGGGATGGCGCAGCTTGCTCACCATGCGTGCCTCTGCCAGGAGCGCGGCATTCTGCTGGGGGTCCGGCTGGCTGAAATGGAGGGTCTTGACGGCGACTTCCCGCTCCAGCTGCGGGTCAAAGGCCAGATACACCACACTCTGGGCACCCCGCCCCAGTTCCCGGATCACTTCGAAACGTCCGATTTTTTTTGTCATCTATGCAACAGGGGTCCGGGAAATTCTTCTAGGCCGAAAGTATTACAGATCAAGGAATCAATCCACAACAATTCTGCGACGCCCCGGCTTGCTCCGGCCAGAAAGGCATTCTGGGCAAACGCCCGGGCCACTTGCCAGGCCTCGTCCCGGCCCATGCCGGGAACCAGCAGGCTGGCTTCGGGAGGCCAGCCACCATCGCCGGCATGATTCTCGCCGGGAAGCGGTCGAAAGCCCCGGTCACGCAGTTCCTGCTCCATCCTTGCCTGGCGGCTGCGGTTTTCCTCCACCGGCAGAAGACAGGAGCCGGGATTCCAGGCGGTGAGGAGGCTCCAGCAGGAAAACCCCTGTCTTTCCAGCCAGGCATCCAGTTCCGGATGGCGCTCCCCCACCCGCAGGTCCAGAGGGCCCCAGGGCAGGAAAACCCGGTAGCGGGTCCTCCGGTAAGCCAGATCCAGGGCCGGAGAAAAACTCAAGCCGCGCCCTCCCCCTCCTCCAGACCGGCCACCATGGCCATTCCGGCCGCCGGCAAGGCTTCCACCGCCCTGAGCTGGCGCGACAGCACCCGGCTGCGGGTTTCAGCCCGACCGATGCTGCTTGCTGCCTCATCCAGCTTGCGCCGGGTATGGGCCAGCGCCTCGCCGAACTTGCCAAATTCGCTCTTGACCGCCCCCAGCACGGCCCAGACCTCGGCCGAACGGCGCTCGATGGCCAGGGTACGAAAGCCCATCTGCAAGCTATTGATCAGTGCAGCCAGAGTGGTGGGACCCGCCAGGCTCACCCGCCACTCCCGCTGCAGGGCATCCACCAGGCCCGGACGGCGCAGGGCCTCGGCGTAGAGGCCCTCGATGGGCAGGTAAAGGATGGCGAAATCGGTGGTATGGGGCGGCGCCACGTATTTCTCCCGGATGCTGCGGGCCTCCAGTCTGAGGCGAGCCTCCACGGCTCTGGCCGCCTCCTCCATGGCCGCCGCATCGCCGCGCTCCTGGGCGTCGAGCAGGCGCTGGTAATCCTCCAGAGGGAATTTCGCGTCGATGGGCAACCACACCGGGCTATCCTCCTGCTGCCCTGGCAGGCGGATGGCGAACTCGACCCGCTCCTGGCTGCCGGGCCGAGGGGCCACATGGCTGGCATACTGCTCCGGAGCCAGCAACTGCTCCAGCAGGCAGGCGAGCTGCAATTCGCCCCAGGAACCCCGGGTCTTGACGTTGCTCAAGACCCGTTTGAGATCCCCCACCCCGGTGGCCAGGGCCTGCATTTCCCCCAGCCCCCGGTGCACCAGCTCCAGACGCTCGCTCACCAGGCGGAAGGATTCCCCGAGGCGCTGCTCCAGGGAGGCATGAAGCTTTTCATCCACCGTGCGCCGCATCTCCTCCAGCTTGCCGGCATTGTCCGTCTGGATGGCCTGAAGGCGAGCCTCCACCGTGGCCCGCAATTCCGCGAAACGCTCCTCCAGCCCCCGGGAGAAGCGGCCCAGTTCCCGGGCAAAAGCTTCCAGCCGCTCTCCCTGCAGCTCCCCGAGCTGACTCACATGCTGCCCCAGGCCCTGGGCCAGCCGGGCGCTGGCCCGGGAGCGTTCCTCCCGTTCCCGATATTCGGCCTCGGCGTTTTCCCGGCGCGCCTGGGCCCAGAGCTCGCGCTGCTCCCGGGCCAGACGTTCGAGGGCTGCCTCCAGATCCCGCCGCAACACCCCGAGGGCATCCCCGCCCCGGCGTCGCCCGAGCCAAAACAGGAGGAAAAGCAGAACCTGCAGGAACAGGATGGCAAGGAGCAAATAGTCGTTCACACGAATTTCCCGGACATGAAGATGGGGATTTTACGCCCGGCTCCCTGCTAGAATGTAGAGATTCAGAATACAGCCCCTAGCCATGAAGATCCTGGTCGTGGAAGACACGCAGAGCAGTCTGCAGCTGATTTGCGAAATTGTGTCCCAGCAAGGTCATGTCCCGATACCCTGCCAGGATGGTACCGCAGCGCTCGAACTGTTCAAGGCGGAACGTCCCGATCTGGTCCTGCTGGACGTGATGCTGCCCGACCTGGATGGATTCCAGGTGGCCAGCCGCCTGCGCCAGCTCGAAACCCACGGAGACTGGACGCCGATCATCTTCCTCTCGGTGCTCAGCAGCGACACGGACATGGCCCGGGGCATCGCCGCAGGCGGGGACGACTACCTGTTCAAACCCATCAGCGAAGTGGTGCTCAACGCCAAGATCCGTGCCATGCAGCGCATTATCCAGATGCGCACCTCCCTGGTGGTTCTGGCCCGCCGGCTCGACAGCGCCAACCAGGAACTGCGCCGCCTGTCTTCGGTGGATGGCCTGACAGGCATCGCCAACCGCCGCCAGTTCGACGAAACCATGGAGCGGGAATGGCGGCGTACCCTGCGGACGCAAGGGGAACTCGCCCTGCTGCTCTGCGACGTGGACCATTTCAAGGGCTTCAATGACCGTTTCGGACACCAGGCGGGCGATGACTGCCTGCGGCTCGTGGCCCGTTGCCTGGCCCAGACCCTGGACCGGGGCGGCGATCTGGCTGCCCGCTATGGCGGCGAGGAATTCGCGGTGATCCTGCCCGACACTCCCCTGGAAGGGGCCCTGTTCGTGGCCGAACGCCTGCGCCAGAGCGTCGCCGCCTTGCGCATTCCCCATCCTGACTCACCCCATGGGCATGTCACCATCAGCATCGGTGTCGCCACTCTGGTAGCCCACCGGGAGACTGCCTGCCAGTGCCTGATCCGGGACGCGGACGAGGCCCTGTACCATGCCAAGCATCAAGGCCGCAATCGCGTCGCCCATCTTCCCATACCCGTTACCGGTTGAATGCCATGCCTGCCCGCTCCAGATCCGTCCTGATCGTGGACGACAATGATGTGATGCGCACCCTGCTCCGGGCCATCCTGCGCAGCGACAACCAGTTCAACGTGGTGGGTGAAGCCCGCAACGGCCTGGCGGCGTTGGAGATGGTCAGGCGCCACCAGCCCGAAATCGTCTGCCTGGACGTGGTGATGCCGGAAATGGACGGGCTCGAGGCCCTGCGGGAAATCCGGCAGCTACGTCCCGAGACCCAGGTCGTCATCATCACCGGCACACCCAGCGCCGGCAATGTTCAGGAAGCCATGAGCCTGGGGGCAAATGGCTTCATCATCAAGCCCTTCAATGCCGCCAAGATTCTCGACACCCTGGCGGCCCTGCCCCGGCCCTGAGCACTCCTCTGCGTTGTCAAAACTCGTCGCGCCAGGCCCGCAGGGCAGCAAACACCTGCACCGGCGCCAGGGCTCCCGGATCTCGCTGACGGGCCTGGGCGGCCACGGCCGCTACCCCATGACGCAGGAAAGGGTTGGTGGCCTTTTCCTCCGCCAGGGTCGAAGGCACGGTCGCCCTGCCCGCCTGACGCCATGCCTCGCAGGTCCGGATGCGCGCCGCTATGGCCGGGTTGTCCGGCTCGACCCGGGCGGCAAAGGCCAGATTCTGCAGCGTGTATTCATGGGCGCAGAAAATCCGGGTCGCATCCGGCAAGGCGGCGATCTTTTCCAGGGCGGCAAACATCTGCTCCGGCGTACCTTCGAACAGCCGGCCGCAACCGGCACCAAACAGCGTGTCGCCGCAGAACAGGGCGTCGTCACACAGATAGGCAAGATGGCCACGGGTGTGGCCGGGCACGGACAGGACCCGGACGGGCTGCCCCAGCACCCGGAGAGTCTCGCCCCCCTGCAGGGGCTGGTTGAGCCCTGTGATAGACTCCGCGGCCGGCCCGAACACGGCCAGACCGGGCAACTGCCGCACCAGAACGGGAAGCCCGCCCTGGTGATCCTGGTGATGATGGGTGACGAGCACGGCCTTCAGGTCCAGCCGCTCCTGCGCCAGCCAGGCCAGCACCGGAGCGGCATCGCCCGGATCGACGACGGCTGCTTCCCGGCCGGCACGCAGGGCCCAGATGTAATTGTCCCGGAATGCGGGAATGGCAATAATCTCGAACATCCCGGAACTATTCTTTGAAGCGAGTCCGATGTCAATTCAGGGCGTGGAAAAATGGCTGCAGACCCCCCAGGGACGCTATGTCATGGACTGGGAGCAGGCCAGGCTGGATGAGGCCCTGGCCGACGTGTTCGGCTTCTTTGCCCTGCAATTAGGCATGCCGGAAAGGGATTTCCTGCGCGCCAACCGCATTCCCACCCGGCTGATCCTCGGCGACACCCCGGGTACCGATCTGTGCTGCGACTTCGCCCAGTTGCCGATTGCCAGCCAGAGTGTGGATCTGGTGGTCCTACCCCATGTGCTGGAGTTCTATCCGGACCCGCACCAGATCCTGCGGGAAGTGGAGCGCATCCTGATCCCCGAAGGCCGGCTCTTCATCCTGGGGTTCAACCCTTTTTCCCTGTGGGGCCTGCGCCGCAAGCTGCCCCCCCGCCCCCGGGGCTATCCCTGGGATGGCCACTACCTTTCCATTCTGCGCCTCAAGGACTGGCTCAACCTGCTCAATTTCGAGCTGGACCGGGGCGCCTTCGGTGCCTACGCCCCTCCCTGCAAGACCGCCAGATGGCTCCGGCGCTGGCGCTTCATGGAACTCGCCGGAGACCGCTGGTGGGGTTTCGCCGGCAGCGTCTACATGATCCGGGCCATCAAGCGGATCCACGGCATGCGCCTGATCGTGCCGAACTGGCGCCACCCCAGGCTCCGGGCCAAGACCAAGGCCCTCACCCCCATTGCCCGCAAGGAAGAACCGGATGTCTGAAGTGGATATTTATACGGACGGTGCCTGCAAGGGCAATCCCGGCCCCGGTGGCTGGGGTGCCCTGCTGCGTGCCGGCGCCCACGAGAAGGAAATGTGGGGCGGCGAGCCGGACACTACCAACAACCGCATGGAACTGACCGCCGTGATTCGCGCCCTCGAAGCCCTGAAGCGCCCGGTATCCGCCCGGGTCCACACGGATTCGAGATACGTGCAACAAGGCATCAGCGAGTGGATTCACGGCTGGAAGAAGAACGGCTGGAAAACCGCCAGCAAGGCACCGGTGAAGAATGCCGATCTGTGGCAGCAGCTGGACAGGCTGGCCAGCCGGCACCGGCTGCAGTGGATCTGGGTCAAGGGCCATGCGGGCCATCCGGAAAACGAACGGGCCGACGCCCTGGCCAACCGGGGCATCGAGGAGTTGCAACGATGAGACAGATCTTCCTGGACACGGAAACCACCGGCCTCGACCCCCGCCAGGGCCACCGCATCATCGAGGTAGCCTGCATCGAGATGGAAAACCGGCGCCTCACCGGTCGCCACCTGCACCGCTACATCAACCCGGAGCGGGAAATCGATGCAGGCGCCCAGGCGGTGCACGGCATCAGCAACGAGTTCCTCGAAGACAAGCCCAGGTTCGCGGACATCGCCCGGGAGCTGCAAGAATTCATCCAGGGTGCGGAGCTGGTGATCCACAACGCCGCCTTCGATATCGGCTTTCTCGATGCGGAATTCGCCCGGCTCGACCTTCCCCTGACCCGGGAGATATGTTGCGGTGTCCTGGACACCCTGCTCATGGCTCGGGAACTGCATCCGGGCAAGCGCAACAATCTGGACGCCCTGTGCGAACGCTACCAGATCAACAACGCCCACCGCACCCTGCATGGCGCCCTGCTCGATTCGGAACTGCTGGCCGAAGTGTACCTGGCCATGACCCGGGGGCAGGAAAGCCTGATCATGGATCAACCGGAGGTGCGCAACGCCCCGGTGCAGCCCGAGCCGGGCAGCCCTGCCCCGCAGCGTCGAGGCCCCCTGCGGGTCCACCGGGCCGGCCCGGAAGAACTGGAGGCCCATCAGCGGATACTCGAAGGCATCCAGAAGGAAAGCAAGGGCGCCTGCGTCTGGCTCCAGGCACCTGAACCTGCCGCCCGTGAAGCCTGAACTGCCCCGCTGGTGCGGCAATCCCTACCTGCTGCTCACCCTCACGGCCCTGTTCTGGTCCGGCAACATGGTGCTGGGCCGGGGTATCCGCGCTGACGTGCCCCCCATCGCCCTGGCCTTCTGGCGCTGGCTGATCGCCTTCACCCTGGTGCTGCCCCTGGCCCTGCCCCACTGGCAAACGCACGCCCCCGGGATCCGGCGCCACCTGCCCGCCCTGCTCCTGCTGGCCGCCCTGGGCATTGCCGGTTACAACACCCTGGCCTACCTGGCCCTGCAGACCACCAGCGCCACCAACGCGGTGCTGCTCAACGCCTTCATCCCCATCGCCACCATCACCCTGGCCTGGGTCTTCTTCAAGAAAGCCCTGAGCTCCCTGGAAGTCCTGGGTGTCGCCATTTCCCTGCTGGGCGCCCTGACCATCATCGCCCGGGGCGAACTGGCCAGCCTGACGGCCCTGGTCCCCAACAGCGGCGACCTGTGGATGCTTGCCGCCGTGCTGGTGTGGGCCTGCTACACCCTGGGCCTGCAGTTCCGCCCCCCCGACATGCCGCCCATGTTCCTGCTCGCGGTGCTGATCGCCTTCGGGCTACTGATGCTCGCCCCCTTCTACCTCTGGGAAATTCTCGCTGGCCGCTCCCTGCATTTGCACGCAGGCAGCCTGCTGGGCCTGGCCTACGTAGGGATCTTTCCCAGCTTCATCGGATACATCTTTTACAACCGGGGCGTAGCAGAGGTGGGTGCCAGCCGCGCCAGCCTGTTCATCCATCTGATGCCGGTGTTCGGCACCCTGCTGGCCGCCCTGTTCCTGGACGAACGCCCGAGTCTCTATCACCTGCTCGGCATCAGCCTGATCTTCACCGGCATAGCCCTGGCAACCCGCAAACCCACCCGGCCATGAAAGTCTTCCTCAGCTCCCTGCTGCAAGGCCTGCGCCCGCGCCGTCCTGCGATTCCCGCCGAGCTCTGGCAGCAGACCCTGGCCCGGTCGCCGGTCTTTCAGCACCTGCGGGATCCGGACCGGGAGCGGCTCCGGGAGCTGAGCCAGCAATTCCTGCGCACCAAGCAGTTCACCGGCGCCAGCGGACTGGAGCTGACCGATGCCATGCTGGTGCACATCGCCGCCCAGGCCTGCCTGCCCATCCTCGAATTGGGCCTTTCTGCCTACCGGGACTGGGTCGGGGTGATCGTCTATCCCGAGGAATTCGTCATTCCCCGCCAGATCGTGGACGAAATCGGGGTGGTGCACGAATACGACGACACGGTCTCGGGAGAAGCCTGGGAAGGCGGCCCGGTGATCCTTTCCTGGCAGGACAGCCAGATGGAAGATGAAAGCTACAACGTCATCATCCACGAGTTTGCCCACAAGCTGGACATGCTCAACGGGGAAGTGGATGGCGTTCCCGCCCTGCATTCAGGCCTGCAGGAAACCGAATGGACGACGACGATGCTTGCCTGCTACGAGGATTTCTGCACCCGGGTGGACCTGGGGGAGGAACTTGTCCTCGATCCCTACGGGGCCGAACACCCTTCGGAATTCTTCGCGGTCTCGAGCGAAACCTTCTTTGCCAACTCCCGGGGCCTGCAGGCCCTCTACCCCGCCTGGCACACCCTGCTTTGCCGCTACTACCGGCAGAATCCCCTGCCACGCCCCTAGTTCACCCCTGGCTCACCCGCAGTTGCCGGGGCGCGAGCAGGGCCTCCAGCAGGCCTGCGGAGGCATCCTCCACCATGTCGATCACCACGTCGAAGCCGTAACCCAGGCCATAGTAGGGATCGGGCACCTCGTCATCCTCGTAGTTGCGGGCGAACTCCATGAACAGATGGAGCTTGGCGTGGCGGTCCGGAGAGCACATGCGGCGCAGGTTGTCCAGGTTGGTCTTGTCCATCGCCAGGACCAGGTCGAAGTAGTCGAGATCCTGGGGAGCCACCTTGCGCGCCCGCATCTGGGAAAGGTCATACCCCCTGGCTGCTGCTGCCCGCTGAGTGCGGGGATCGGGCGGTTCGCCCACGTGATAACCGTGGGTACCGGCGGAATCGACCTCGAAACGGTCTTCCAGCCTGCGCTCCCGCAGCAGTTTGCGAAACACTCCCTCGGCGGTGGGAGAACGACAGATGTTGCCCATGCACACGAACAGCAACCGACTCATCGGAGCATCCTCCCGCACCACGTTGGGGAACAGATTCCTACGCGCCCACGCTGTATCCATGACGGTATTCCTTTGTTGTGGGATCGAAGACTTTATGCTTGTTATGGTTTCATTCTGCGCCTTAGTCAGCGGGATGGCAACAATCCCCCTGCGATGCCAAAGGGATAAACTGCTTCAATTCGCATCGTGCACTGCAGCACCGAACACCCACTCCTTGAGCCGGAACAATTCATCCCGGGTGGCAGCCGCCTTCTCGAATTCCAGGTTTTTCGCCTGCTCGGCCATGAGTTTCTCCAGGCGCTTGATTTCCTTGGCCAGGGCCTTCTCGCTCATGGCTTCGTAACCCGCCTGCTGCTGGGCGGCCTTGAGTTCCCTCTGGGCCGACTCGGCGTCGTAGATGCCGTCGATGATGTCCTTGATGCGTTTGACGACTCCCCTGGGCTCGATGCCATGCTTCTGATTGAAGGCGATCTGCTTTTCCCGGCGGCGTTCTGTCTCGGCCATGGCCCGGCCCATGGAATCGGTGATTCTGTCCGCATAGAGGATGGCCTTGCCGTTCAGGTTGCGGGCTGCCCGGCCGATGGTCTGAATCAGGGAACGCTCGGAGCGGAGGAAGCCTTCCTTGTCCGCATCCAGGATGGCCACCAGGGATACCTCAGGGATGTCGAGCCCCTCGCGCAGCAGGTTGATGCCCACCAGCACGTCGAATTCCCCCAGGCGCAGGTCGCGAATGATCTCCACCCGCTCCACCGTGTCGATGTCCGAATGCAGGTAACGCACCTTGATGCCGTTCTCACGCAGGAAGTCGGTCAGGTCCTCGGCCATGCGCTTGGTCAGCGTCGTCACCAGTACCCGCTCCTGGGCGGCCACCCGGGCCTTGATCTCTGGCAGCAGGTCATCCACCTGGGTGGCGGCGGGGCGTACCTCGACCACCGGGTCCACCAGCCCGGTGGGGCGCACCACCTGCTCCACCACTTGGCCGGCATGGGCCGTTTCGTAGGCAGAAGGGGTGGCTGAAACGAAAATGGTCTGAGGCAGCATGGCCTCGAATTCCTCGAATTTGAGGGGCCGGTTGTCCAGGGCCGAAGGCAGGCGAAAGCCATAATTGACCAGATTTTCCTTGCGCGCCCGGTCTCCCTTGAACATGCCGCCCACCTGCCCGATGGTGACATGGGACTCATCGATGAACAGGATGGCCTTGTGCGGCAGGTAGTCCAGCAGGGTGGGCGGCGGCTCCCCTGGCCGACGCCCGGACAAGTGCCGGGAGTAGTTCTCGATCCCCTTGCAAAAGCCGATTTCGCACAGCATTTCCAGATCGAACCGGGTGCGCTGCTCGATGCGCTGGGCCTCCACCAGTTTGCCCTCGCGCTGGAAGTATTCGATCTGCTGCCGCAGTTCATCCTTGATGGCCTCCACGGCCCGCAACACGGTCTCCCGGGGTGTCACGTAGTGGGAGGCCGGGAAGACCGTAAAGCGCAGGGCCTTGTGCAGCAGTTCCCCGGTGAGGGGATCGAAGAAGCGCAGGGATTCCACCTCGTCGTCGAACAACTCGACCCGCACCGCGTGTTCGGCGTGTTCGGCGGGAAAGATGTCGATCACGTCGCCCCGCACCCGGAAGGTGCCCCGGTGGAAATCCAGGTCGTTGCGCTGGTACTGCATCTCGGTGAGCCGCTTGACAATGGCGCGCTGGTCCAGCTTGTCCCCCACCCGCATGGTGAGGATCATGTCGTGGTAGTCCTCCTTGTCGCCGATGCCGTAGATGCAGGAAACCGAGGCGACGATCACCACGTCGTCGCGCTCCAGGATGCTCTTGGTGGCCGAAAGGCGCATCTGCTCGATGTGCTCGTTGATGGCCGAGTCCTTCTCGATGAACAGGTCGCGGGAGGGCACGTAGGCCTCCGGCTGGTAGTAGTCGTAGTAGGAGACGAAGTACTCCACCGCATTTTCCGGGAAGAACTCCTTCATCTCTGAATACAACTGGGCCGCAAGAGTCTTGTTATGGGCGAGGATCAGGGCCGGGCGGCCAGTGCGGGCGATCACGTTGGCCATGGTGAAAGTCTTGCCTGAGCCAGTCACCCCGAGCAGGGTCTGGAAGGAAAGTCCGTCGGCCAGGCCCTCCACCAGCTGGCGGATGGCCTCGGGCTGGTCCCCGGCGGGGGGAAAGGGCTGGTGCAGGCGGAAGGGACTGCCCGGAAAGGAAACGACCGTGCTTTCCGGCATGCGGGAAGTGCTGTCGGGATGATCTGCCATGATAGAATTTCCGGTTGTTTTCGTTGCACCCCGGAACTGGGGCAAGCCGGGATTATTCCCCAATTCTTCCGGCCGGCCCAAGCAAACCAATGTCCACCTGGAGAGACCATGACCGCTTCGCTTTTTGCCGCCGTTGAAATGGCGCCCCGTGACCCGATTCTCGGCCTGACCGAGGCCTTCAACGCCGATACCCGCGCCACCAAGGTCAATCTGGGCGTGGGCGTCTATTACGACGACAACGGCAAACTGCCGCTCCTGGCCGCCGTCAAGGCCGCCGAGGAAGCCCGCCTGAAGGCCCAGCCGCCCCGGGGCTATCAACCCATCGAAGGCAACGCCGCCTATAACCAGGCCGTGCAGAACCTGCTCTTCGGCGCCGGCTCCGACCTGGCCAGCAATGGCTCCGTAGTCACCGTCCAGGCTCTGGGCGGCACGGGCGCCCTCAAGGTGGGTGCCGACTACCTGAAACGCCTGCTGCCCCAGGCCACCGTCTACATCAGCGACCCCTCCTGGGAAAACCACCGGGCCCTGTTCGAGGCCGCCGGCTTCCCCGTAGACACCTACCCCTACTACGATCCCGCCACCCGGGGCGTGAACTTCGATGGCATGAAGGCCAAGCTGGCCAGCCTGCCCGCCGGCTCCATCATCATCCTGCACGCCTGCTGCCACAACCCCACCGGCGCCGACCTGACCGACGCCCAGTGGCAGGAAGTGGTCGCCGTCTGCAAGGAAAAGGGGCTAGTGCCCTTCCTGGACATGGCCTACCAGGGCTTCGCCGACGGCATCGACCAGGATGCCGTGGCCATCCGTGCCTTCACCGCCTCCGGCCTGCAGTTCTTCGTATCCAGCTCCTTTTCCAAGAGTTTCTCCCTGTACGGCGAGCGCGTCGGCGCCCTGTCCATCATCACCGCCAGCAAGGAAGAGGCCGGTCGCGTCCTGTCCCAAGTGAAGCGCGTCATCCGCACCAACTACTCCAATCCCCCGATCCACGGCGCCGCCGTGGTGGCCGCGGTGCTGGGCAGCGCCGAGCTGCGCCAGATGTGGGAAGACGAGCTGGCCGGTATGCGCGACCGCATCCGCGCCATGCGCACCGGCCTGGTGGAAGCTCTCAAGGCCCAGGGGGTAAGCCAGGACTTCTCCTTCGTGGTGAAACAGCGCGGCATGTTCTCCTACACTGGTCTGACCGCCACCCAGGTGGAACGCCTGAAGACCGAATTCGGCATCTATGCGGTATCCACCGGCCGCATCTGCCTGGCCGCCCTGAACACCAGGAATCTCCCCGCCGTGGCCCAGGCCATCGGCGCCGTGGTCAAGGGCTGAGCCCCCCGAACCTGGCTGCATCGAGTAGGGGACGGGGTC
>DDKS01000040.1 GCA_002340095.1 Betaproteobacteria bacterium UBA2592 | reverse complement strand
AAGCCCGACGCCTGATCGCCTCCACCTCAGACTCCTATCGGGCTCAGCTCCTCGGCTTGGTACGACCTTTCATGCGATTGCCCTGCCGCTGGAACTTTTCACTAAAAGCTTTATAATTGTTACATAAGTCAATGAAAATTAAGTGTTACGTCCCTTCGGGATAATGCACTTGAAATAGTAGAAAATACTTATTCAGGAGCTGCCATGGCGACCTCTCCCCGACGTATGGAAAGCCCCAGTCCTCTCCCCGAAAAGATCGGGCTGCTGCTGCAGGAATCCCGCTGGCTCGTGATTGGTGCCCTGGCCCTGTTTCTGGCCCTGTCCCTCTGGGGCTACCATCCGGGCGATCCGGGCTGGTCCCACGCGGTGGGTACCCCTACCCTGCAGAACCCGGCGGGCCGCGCCGGTGCCTGGATTTCAGACCTGTTGCTCTACCTTTTTGGCCTGTCGGCCTGGTGGTGGATCGTCTTGCTGTTCATGTTCGTCTGGTGGGGCTACCGGCATCTGAACGGCTTGGGGGAAGAGGAGGGGCGGCCCGACCGCCGCCCCCTCTACATCGCCATGGTAGGTTTCCTGTTGCTATTGACGGCCAGTTCTGCCCTCGAGGCCTTGCGTTTTTATTCCCACGGCCGGGAACTGCCAATGGCGCCGGGTGGCATGCTGGGCACCGAGGTCGGAGCCGCCCTGGCGGGGGGCATGGGCTATACCGGTGCCACCCTGTTGCTGCTGGCTGCCATGGCGGTGGGATGGAGCGTCTTTTCCGGCATGTCCTGGCTTTGGTTCTTCGAGCGCCTGGGCCAGTGGCTGGAGGCGGTCCATGCCACCCTGTTCGGCATCTACGAACGCTGGCAGGACAAGCGCATCGGCCGGGAAGTGGCCCAGCAGCGCGAAGCCGTGGTGGAAGAGGAGAAAAAGCGGGTGGAGTTCCAGGAACCCGTTCTCATCGAGCCGCCCGCCCCGGTGGAGGTCGAGGTTTCCCCCAAGGCGGAAAAGCGCATCGAACGGGAAAAGCAGGCAACCCTGTTTCCTGAAGCCGTCGTCGGCGGCCAGTTGCCGGCCCTGCATCTGCTCGACCCGGCTCCTGCGCTGGTGGAGACCGTGGCGGCCGACACCCTGGAATTCACCTCCCGGCTGATCGAGCGCAAGCTCGCCGATTTCGGCGTCCAGGTGAAGGTGCTGGCGGCCTTGCCCGGGCCGGTGATCACCCGCTACGAAATCGAGCCTGCGACCGGCGTGAAAGGTTCCCAGATCGTCAACTTGGCCAGGGACCTGGCCCGAGCCCTGGCCTTGGTCTCCATCCGGGTGGTGGAGACCGTCCCGGGCAAGTCCTGCATGGCCCTGGAACTGCCCAATCCCCGCCGCCAGACGGTGAAGCTCTCCGAGATCATTTCCAGCAAGCCCTGGAACGACATGGCCAGTCCGCTCACCGTGACTTTGGGCAAGGACATCGGCGGTCAGCCGGTGGTGGCCGACCTGGCCAAGATGCCCCACCTGCTGGTGGCCGGCACCACCGGCTCGGGCAAGTCG
The DNA here is from genome assembly GCA_002340095.1 of Betaproteobacteria bacterium UBA2592. Classification (GTDB taxonomy): domain Bacteria; phylum Pseudomonadota; class Gammaproteobacteria; order Burkholderiales; family Rhodocyclaceae; genus Azovibrio. Next base: position 86,049 of record DDKS01000040.1, on the reverse strand, counting down.
GTGGGGGTCAACGCCATGATCCTCTCCCTGCTCTACAAATCCGAGCCGGAGACCGTGCGGTTGATCCTGATCGACCCCAAGATGCTGGAACTCTCGATCTACGAGGGCATTCCGCATCTGCTGGCGCCGGTGGTGACCGACATGCGCCAGGCTGCCAACGCCCTGAACTGGTGCGTGGCCGAGATGGAGAAACGCTACAAGCTCATGAGTGCCATGGGGGTGCGCAACCTGACCGGTTTCAATGCCAAGATCCGCGAGGCGGAAAAGCGGGGCGAGCACATTCCCAATCCTTTCAGCCTCACGCCTGAAACGCCCGAGCCCCTCACGCCCCTGCCTTACATCGTTGTGGTCATCGACGAACTGGCCGACCTGATGATGGTGGTGGGTAAAAAGGTGGAAGAGCTCATCGCCCGTCTGGCCCAGAAGGCCCGGGCCGCCGGCCTGCACCTGATCCTGGCCACCCAGCGCCCGAGCGTGGACGTGATTACCGGCCTGATCAAGGCCAACATCCCAACCCGGATTTCCTTCCAGGTTTCCAGCAAGATCGACTCCCGCACCATTCTCGACCAGATGGGGGCGGAAAACCTGCTGGGCCAGGGGGACATGCTCTATCTGGCGCCGGGCACCGGCTACCCGACCCGGGTGCACGGGGCCTTCGTCACCGATGACGAGGTGCATCGGGTGGTGGAACACCTGAAGCAGACCGGTGCTCCCGACTACATCGACGACATTCTCACCGGCAGCCTCGATGAGGAAGGGGCTGGCGGCGGCGAGGAGGGCGGCGACGCGGAGGACGACCCCCTCTACGACCAGGCCGTGGAAGTGGTGCTGAAGAACCGCCGCGCTTCCATTTCCCTGGTGCAGCGGCATCTGCGTATCGGCTACAACCGGGCTGCCCGCCTGATCGAGGCCATGGAGCACGCCGGTCTCGTCTCGGCCATGGACGGCCGGGGCGGGCGGGAGGTGCTGGCCCGCAAGGAGGAGGCATGAGCGCCATGGCCCGCACTCACTCCCGCAGTTTGCCGCTGCCGAAAACCCGCGTTACAAAAGCGTGCAGCATCCCTGCGCCAGTTTTGCCACACTTGGCACCCCTTGCCATGAGATCAGAGCCATGAAACGTCGTCTGTTCCTGCTGGCCGCCCTCGGCCTGCCCCTGCTGGCCCAGGCCGGTGCAGTGGATGTGCTGCGGCAGTTCCTGGATGGCACCCGCAGTTTCCGCGCCGAGTTTTCCCAGTCGGTGCTGCCCAAGAGCGGCCGCAAGGCGCAGTACTCCGCCGGCAGGCTCGCCTTCCAGAAACCGGGCAAGTTCCGCTGGGAGGTGGAGCGTCCCTATCCCCAGCTGATGGTGGGCAATGGCCAGAAGGTGTGGATCCACGATCCCGAGCTGGAGCAGGTCACGGTCAGGAAAATGGACCAGGCCCTCGGCGCCACCCCGGCGGCCCTTCTGTCGGGCAGCAGCGACATCCTGCGCCAGTTCAACCTGAGCGAAGGGGGCAGCAGCGACGGCCTGGAGTGGGCCGAGGCCAGGCCCAGGAGCCAGGAGGCCGGCTTCGACCGGGTGCGCCTGGGCTTTACTCCGGACGGCCAGCTCAAGGCCATGGAGATGTTCGACAACTTCGGCCAGCACACCACCTTGCGCTTCCACCAGCCGGAGCGCAATCCGGTCCTGCCCGCCAGCCTGTTTCAGTTCACCCCGCCCAGGGGCACCGATGTGATCGGTGAATAAGACACCGGATCGGTATTGCCGCAGACGAACAAGGGGGCCTCCGGGGCCCCCTTGTCGCATCGACGGAGCGGCTCTTCAAGCCAGGGCGCGTTCCACGATCTCGGTTACATCCCGGGACAGACCCGGTTGTTGCCGCAGCGCCTCCAGGACGGTGCGGGCGTGGCTCTGGCGCCGTTCGTCGAACTTCCGCCAGCGGTCGAAGCAGCGGGCCAGCCGGGCGGCTACCTGGGGATTCAAGGGGTCGAGCAGCCTGATCTGTTCGGCCAGGAAGCGGTAGCCTGCCCCGTCGGCGGCATGGAAACGGGCCAGGTTGGCGCCAAAACTGCGCAAAAGGGCATAGACCTTGTTGGGATTGGTGAGGCAGAAGGCCGGGTGAGTGGTGAGTTGCTGTACCCGGGCCAGGGTGTCGGGGCGACGGCTGGTGGATTGCACGGCCAGCCATTTATCCACCACCAGGGCTTCGGACTGCCAGTGCTGGTAGAAGGCGTCCAGGGCCTGCTCCCGTTCAGGGCAGTCGGGGGCATTGACGTTGGCCAGGGCGGCAAGGGCGGCGAACTGGTCGGTCATGTTGTCCGCCGTCTCGAACTGGGTCCAGGCCAGTTGGCGATAGTCCGGGGTGTCCAGTTCCAGCAGATAGGCAAGGCAGAGGTTGCGCAGGGCGCGCCGGCCGGCTTCCTCGGCGCTGAAGCGATAGGCCTCCCGGGGGGCCAGGGCAGCATAGGTGGCTCGCAGCTCCGCCTCCAGCTCCCGGGCCAGGTGCAGGCGCAGGGCGTTGCGGGCGGCATGCAGGGCCTCCGGGTCTACCACCGTCAGACTTTCGGCCAGCGTGCTTTCCCCTGGCAGGGTCAGGGCTTCGGCCACGAAAGCAGCGCTCCGTTCAGGGTGCCGGGCGAGCAGGCCGCGGGCGGCTGCCACGAAGCTGTCGGGCCAGACCGGTTTTTCTCCGGCCACGATGCGGGCGGTGGCATCCAGGATCAGCCGGGAGGCCAAGCGCTGGCCGGCTTCCCAGGCATTGAAGGGGTCCGGTTCGTGGGCCAGGAGCAAGGTGAGATCGGCGTCGCTGTAGGGGAAATCCAGGATCACCGGAGCGGAAAAGTCCCGCAGCAAGGAGGGCACCGGAGCTACGGGGACGTCCTTGAACAGGAAGCTCTGGCAGGGTTGATTGAGCAACAGGGTACGAGCCGTGTCGGGCAGTTCCTGGCCGTTCGGGGCGAACAGGGCGGTACGGATGGGAATCAGGTAGGCAGGTGCATCCGGCGCCTTGGGGTTGGACTGGATGCACTCCAGGGTGTAGCACTGGCTGGCGGCATCGTAGCTGCCCCGGACTTGTACATGCGGGGTACCGGGGAATTGATACCAGTGCATGAACTGGCTCAAGTCTGCCCCGGAAGCGTCGGCCATGGCGGCCACGAAATCCTCGCAGGTCACGGCCTGGCCGTCGTGGCGGCGGAAGTATTCGTCCATGCCGGCGCGGAAGGACTCACGACCGATCAGGGTCTGGATCATGCGCACCACCTCGGCCCCCTTTTCATACACGGTGGCGGTGTAAAAGTTGTTGATCTCCACATAGGCTTCGGGCCGGACCGGGTGGGCCATGGGACCGGCATCCTCGGGAAACTGGGTGGCGCGCAGGTTGCGCACCTCGCGGATGCGGGCGGTTCGGGGGTTATGCAGGTCGGCGCCGAATTCCTGGTCGCGGAAAACGGTGAGGCCCTCCTTCAAGGAGAGCTGGAACCAGTCGCGGCAGGTGACGCGGTTGCCGGTCCAGTTGTGGAAATACTCATGGGCCACGACCCGGTCGATGTTCTCGAAATCCATGTCGGTGGCCACATCGGACCGGGCCAGCACGTACTTGGTGTTGAAGATGTTGAGGCCCTTGTTCTCCATGGCCCCCATGTTGAAATCGCCCACGGCGACAATCATGTAGTGGTCCAGATCGCATTCCAGACCGAAGCGCTGCTCGTCCCAGGCCATGGACTTCTTCAGGGCCGCCATGGCGTGACCGCATTGGTCCAGCTTGCCCGGCTCCACGTAGATGGCCAGCGCTACGCTACGGCCGCTGGCGGTGGTGTAGGTGTCCCTGAGCACATCCAGTTTTGCAGCGACGAGGGCGAAGAGGTAGCAGGGCTTCTTGAAGGGGTCTTCCCAGGTGGCGAAATGACGGCCGCCGGCCTCTTCACCGCTGGCCACCGGGTTGCCATTGGCGAGCAGCACCGGGAAGGCAGCCTTGTCGGCGTGCAGGGTGACGCGGTAGGTGGCCATTACGTCAGGCCGATCCGGGAACCAAGTGATGCGGCGGAATCCCTCGGCCTCGCACTGGGTGAAATAGCCGTCCCTGGAACGGTAGAGGCCCGAGAGCCGGGTGTTGCCATCCGGATGGATGCGCACCCGGGTCTCCAGGATGAAGCCCTCGGGCAGGCCGGCGAGGATGAGTTTGCCGGGGGTGATGGTGTGGGGATGGGCTTTCCCGTCCACCTGCACGCTCAGGGTTTCCAGCTCCTCCCCGTCCAGCTCCAGGCGCCCGTCTCCCGGGGCGGCAGGATTCCTCGCCATGTGGATGCGGGCCGTGACCAGGGCGACGGTTTCTTGGCCTTCGGACTGGAAATCCACATCCAGGTCCACATGCTGGACCAGATAGGCGGGCGGCGTGTAGTCGGCCAGGCGGATGGTCTGAGGGGTGGGGCTGTTCATGGAGGATCTCTTGTTGTCGTTTCGGGGTGGGCATGATAGCGGATGCCAGGCCGGCATCGACAGGGGCTGTCGTAAACGTTAAGCTGCCCCCCTCTCGAATCAGGAATACGTCAAGCATGAAGCGCGTGCTGGTGGTGGACGACAATCTGGTGAATCGCAAGCTGGCAAGCGCCATGCTGCAGAAACGCGGCTGGAGGGTGGAAGAGGCCGACAATGGCTATTCCGCCCTGGAAAAACTCGAATCCGCCGCGTTCGATTACGTGCTGCTGGACATCAGCATGCCCGGCATCGACGGGGAGGAGGTGTGTCGCCGCATCCGCCAGATGGAAGCCACCCAGGGGCTGCATGTGGTGGCCTACACGGCCCACGCCCTGGAGTCGGAGAAGGCACGCATCATGAGCGCCGGTTTCAACGACATCGTGATCAAGCCGGTGACCATGGAGGCGTTGACGGCCAAGTTGCCGGACTGAGCCCCCGGCCGGGGTTCCTGGCGCAGCGACCGAGGGCCCCGCAAGGGGCCCTTGGTCTTTGCGGCTCCCGCCCCTCAGTCCTGGTCCAGGGGCAGCCAGAACTCGAAGCGGGCACCCTGGCCCGGGGTGGATTCGAGGGTGATGTCGCCGCCCATCAGCGTCACCAGTTCCCGCACCAGGGCGAGGCCCAGGCCGCTGCCGCCGTGTTTCCGGGTGATGAAGCTGGATGCCTGGCGGAACTTCTCGAAGATGATGGCCTGGGCTTCCGGCGGGATGCCGGGGCCGGTGTCGCGCACCTGGAACACCAGCCGTCCGGTTTCGACCCGGGCAGCGAGGCTGACGCGGCCGCTGTCGGTGAATTTCACGGCGTTGTTGAGCAGATTGTTGATGACCTGACGCAGGCGGGTGGGGTCGCCGCGGTAGGTGCGGGGCAGGGCGGGGTCTGCGTCCAGGTCGAGCTCCAGCCCCTTCTGCCGCGCGGCGGCCCGGTGCAGGCTGGCCACTTCTTCGAGCAGGGCTGGCAGATCCATGGGAATGCTTTCCAGGCTCATGTGACCGGCTTCGATCTTGGCCAGGTCGAGGATGTCGTTGACCAGGCGCAGCAGGTGTTCGCCGCTCTGGAAGATGGTCTGGGCCTGTTCGCGGATTTCCTCGGTGGGGGCGTCCAGCCGGATCAGTTCGGAAAAGCCCAGGATGCCGTTCAGGGGGGTGCGCAGTTCGTGGGACATGCGCGCCAGGAAGTCGCTCTTCATCAGGCTGGCCTGCTCGGCTTCCTGTTTGGCCTGCTCCAGGCGGGCGAAGGATTCCTGCACGCTGTCGGCCATGCGGTTGAGGGAGTCGTTCAGCCGGCCCAGCTCGTCGTCCGCCGTGTGGGGGAAGCGGAAGGCGTAGTCGCCGCCCTCGATGCGGCCCAGGCCGCCGATCAGGTCGGTGATGCGCCGGGTGAGCATGGAGGCCAGCCAGATGGCGATGGCCACTACCAGGGCGATCATCAGCAGGGTGGAGACGGTGAGGCTGGTAGCGGTGCGGGTCATCGAGGATTCGATCATGTCCCGCAGGCTGGCCTGTTGTGCCTTCATCTGCTCGCCGAACTCCTGGACGCGGGCCTCCATCAGCCTGGCCGTCTGCTGCGCGGGCTTCTGGAAGTCGTCGATGTTGGCGCCGATGGTGACGTAGCCGAAGCCCCGGGGGGTGTCGCCGTACTTGCCCGTGTAATAGGGGATGGTGGCGGCGGTGGTGAGCTTCCAGACACCGCTCCACAGGATCAGGAAGGAGCCGGAGCCGCCGAACTGGGTCAGATCGTGCCAGCCCTGGCACTGGGGGGCGAAGTTCAGGTAACGGCATTCCAGCCCCAGGTTGCCGGCCTGGGTCAAGGCTTGGGCGGGTTTCTTTTCCCGGGTCTGGCGATCGAAGGGGGGGATGTCTGCCAGGTACTGGCGCAGGGGTTTGCCGCTCTCTTGCCAGCCTTCGTAGAGGGAGGCTTCCAGCCAGGGCACGGCGTACTCGCCGGTGGCCGGGTCGAATCCCACGATGGAGTGGTGGCGCGGGTGGGCGATGGAGCGGTCCTGATAATCCCAGATGAAGGCGTAATTGCCTTCGGTGGCATCGGCAATGGCCGTGTAGCGCCGGTCCGTGGGCATCAGGTTGTCGGTGAAGCTCATGATATGGCTGTGATCCAGGGCCAGGGTCACGTAGCCGGTGATCCGGCCGTCCTTCACCACCGGGGTGGCCCAGCGCACGATGCCCTGGAAGCGTTTGCCCCTGGGATTTTCCCGGCCGGCGTAGGCCTCCTTCTCCGGTTCGAAGGGAATGCCCAGGCTTCTGGCTTTGTCCGGAGTCACGGGACCAATGATGCGGGATGGCACATAGGGGCCGATCACATCCGAAACATAGATTTCACCTGGCTTGAGCTGCTTGAGGTCGGCAAAGTAGGTTTCCGCCCGGGCGTAGGTGTTCTCCCGGCGGGATACGTCGCGCAGGTCCCGGGGCAAGAGGCCGGTGGCGCTGACCTTGAGTCTTTCCCGGCCATCCGGGCCGACGAAGGTGATTTCATGGAAGAGGGGGGCCGGACGCTGGCGCAGCACGGTTTCCGGCACGCGGTAATGGAAGTCCTGGCGGTTTTCCGGATTGCCGGGCTCCACCCGGCGCTGGGGGACGGTGCGGGTTTCCTGGAGGACCCAGGACTTGCCGTCCGCAGCCAGCTCCCATTGGCCGGGGTCCACGAGCTTGCGTTGGCGGTGCAGGAGGAAGCTGCGGTAAGCGCTTTCGGAAGGTTCCAGCTGGGCGGCCAGCAGCACGTCCTGGTCCCGGTCGTACAGAAAGTCGGCTACCGCCCGGGCAGTGTCGGTAGTGAGCCGTTCGAGCTCTTCCCGGGCCCGGGCGTTGAGGGCGCGTTCGGCCTCTTTGGAAAAGGTCTTGCCCATGTCGGCTACCGTGTCCCGTACCTGGACGGTCAGGGCATCGGTTTCCCCGGAAACCTGGCTGCCCAGGTAGGTGACTCCTTCCCAGGCCAGCAGGGCGAGCAGGACGAGGGGGATGACCTTGATCAGGACGAAGAGCAGGATGAGTTTGGTGCGGATGCCCAGGTTCCGGATCGATGACAGGGCTTTCATGGGGTGGTCTGGTTCTGGATGCGGGTGATCTGTTCGGGAAGGATTGCCGCCGGCACGGGCTTGCTGAAGTAATAGCCCTGGATTGCCGTGCAGCCCCGGGATTGCAGCCATTCATACTGCTCCCGGGTTTCCACCCCTTCGGCCACGGTCTGCAGCCCGAGCTGACGGGCCATGGCCAGGATGGTGCTGACGATGGCGGCATCTTCGGCCTTTTCGGTCAGCTGGCGCACGAAGGACTGGTCGATCTTGAGCTTCTGCACCGGCAGGCGGCGCAGGTAAGCGAGGCTGGAGTAGCCGGTGCCGAAGTCGTCGATGGAGAGGAAGATATCCAGTTCCCGCAGCTGCCGGACTGTTTCCAGGGTTTCTTCCTCGTCCTGGATCAGGATGGATTCGGTCAGTTCCAGTTCCAGCCGGGTGCCGGGTAGACCATGGCGTTCCAGGGCCTGGCGCACGGTGGCCACCAGATCCCCGCGCTTGAACTGAACCGAGGAGAGGTTGACCGCCACACGCAATTCAAGGCCCTGGTCGAGCCAGTGCCGGGCCTGGCGGCAGGCTTCCTGCAGGACCCAGGCTCCCAGGGGCACGATCAGGCCGCTTTCCTCTGCCAGGGGGATGAAGCGGGCCGGGGAGATCATGCCCTGGTCGGGGTGAGGCCAGCGCAGCAGGGCCTCGACACCGAGCACCTGGCCGCTGTCGCACTGGACCAGGGGCTGATAATGGAGCTCGAAATGCTGCTGCACCAGGCTTTCGCGCAGGGCGTTTTCCAGTTGCAGGCGGGCCAGGGCGTCGGAACTCATCGCACTGCGGTAAAAGCGGAAGGTGTTGCGGCCGCTCGCTTTGGCCTGGCGCATGGCCGAGTCTGCCCGGGGCAGCAGTTCGGCGAAGTTGTGGCCGTCGCCGGGGAAAAGGGCCAGGCCGACCGAGGCGGAAATCTGGAGTTCCTGCTGCTGCTGCCGGAAGGGTTCCGTCAGGCTGGCCAACAGTCCCTGGGTGAACTGGCCGGCCTCGTCCACATCCGCCACCTCGCTCAGGAGGATGAGGAATTCGTCGCCTCCCTGGCGGCTCAAGACGTCGGCCTTGCCCAGTCGCGCCTGCAGGCGATGGGCGATTTCCACCAGCAGGGCGTCGCCCACCTGGTGGCCGAGGGAATCGTTGATGGTCTTGAAACGGTCCACGTTGAGCAGCAGCAGGGCGGCCTGGTGGTTTTGCTCCATCGCCATGCTTAGGGCCTGGTCGGTGCGGCTCTGAAACAGCAGCCGGTTGGGTAGGCCGGTGAGGGGATCGTGGTTGGCCAGATAGTCGATGCGGGACTCGGCTTCCTTGCGCTCGGTAAGGTCGGCGATGATGGCTACATAGTGGGTGGTCCGGCCCCGGCTGTCGGTGACTGGGGAGACACTGAGCCATTCCGGGTAGGTCTCGCCGGACTTGCGCTGGTTCCAGATTTCCCCTTGCCAGCGTTCTCCGGGGGCCAGGCGGGCACACTGCTGCCGCAGCCGGTTGTCCAGGAAGGCGGCCGGCCGGCCCAGGGTTTCCGCTGCCGAGAAGCCGGTGATCTTGGTGAAGGCCGCGTTGACCGAATGGACCCGGAACTGGGCGTCGGTGATGGCGATGGCGTTGGGGCTGTCGTCATAGACGTGGGCGGCCAGCTTCAACTCCTCCTCGGTCCGCTTGATCTGGCTGATGTCCCCGAGCATGGCGAAGGAACCGGCAAAGCGCCCGTCGTCGTCGAACATGGGGGAGGCGGAGACCAGGCACCATAGCAGGCTGCCATCGCCGCGCAGGAAGCGCCGTTCATAGACGGTGGCCACTCCCTGGCGGCGCAGTTCCATCTGGTGCCGGTGGTCATCCTCTTCTGCGGCCGGGATGAAGTCAGTCACCGGTCGACCGAGCATGCGTTCCAGGGGGAAGCGCAGCATGTCGCAGGTGCGCTGATTGGCGTAAGTGACCCGTAGTTCCTCGTCGAAGATCCAGACCCCTTCCTGGGTGGTCTCGATCATGCGCCGGAAGCGGGCATCGGCGTCCTTGAGCGCCTTGTCCAGACGCTGGCGGCGCAGGATCTGCCAGGTCTCGCTGGCCACATGGCGGGCCCGGCGGTCATCATCCTGGTCGTAGCCCTGGGGCTTGCCGCCGAGTTCCAGGCTCAGGCAGAGCCGCTCCTCCTCTTCGATCTCGATGCGACAGCCGGGTTGCCCGGTGCCCCTTTCGACCCCGCTCGCTTCGCCGCATTCGTTTTGGACGAGGATCCGGCCGTAGTGGCTCTGGGTGAGTTCCATGGCGCCTTCGAGGGCCTGCTCCAGAGTCGTCGCCTCGGGTTGGCCGGGGGCCTGGGCATGCAGGCTGAACAGGGTGCGGGCCAGGGCCTGTTCCTGGCTGGAACGCTGCTGCGCCGCCTCTTCCGCTTCGAGCAAGGTATTGAGGGCGCGACCGAGCATGCCGATCTCGTCATCGGCCTGGATCGGAATGCGTACCCCGTCATGGCCCCGGGCTCGCAGGCAGACAGCCTCCGCCATGGTTTCCACCGGCATGATGACGTGGCGCTTGAGCAGTCGCCAGGTGACCAGGGCGGCGCCGGCCAGGACCAGAGCCATGGCCAGCAGCAGGAACAGGATGTGGCGCTGCTGCAGCGCCAGGGCGGGAGCCGCATCGAGCACCACGGAGACGGCCGCCCGGAGTGGCTGACCGGTGGCCTGCTGGGTGTTGGTGAGGGAAATCTCCCCGACGAACTGCCAGGTGGGCGGGCTTTCGTGGCGCAGGGTCAGGCGTCCGCCCTCGCGCAGCACCTGACGCAGGGCCTTCAGCTCTTCCTGCTGGGGAATGTCGTCCAGGTGCCGTCCCAGCCAGGCGTGGCGGGTGCTGGCGATGATCCGGGTGGGGACGGCCAGGGCAACACTGATGCTCTTGATCTGCCGTTCGCCGCCAATCACCGTGACCTGGCGTTGCAGTTCCAGGGGGTCCCGGGATACCTCCAGGGCGCCCTGGATGGCTTCCAGGATGGTCTGGGCCTGGTGTTCGGTCTGTTTCTCCAGCATCCGGCCGCTCTGGATCGTGGAGATGGCGCCGACACAGAGGAAGAACAGGCAGACCAGGCCCAGTAGGGGCAGCAGCAGTACATGCCGCAGGGTCTTTTGGGGAGGGGCGGGTGGGGTCACTGGGAATAGGCCCGGGTCACGATGTTGGAGCTGGCCAGGCCCGCTTCGGCCAGGGTCAGGTTCATGCCGGCATCCCGCAGGGCCTGCAGGGATTCGTACAGGATGCGCTCCGCCCTGCCGCCGCGCTGCAGCAGAGCCGCCTGCTCCGGCAGGGGGACCAGTCTGACCCCACGCATGTCGCGTTCGAAATCATCCCGCTTCCTGCCTGTGCGTGCGGCCATTCTGGCATAGGCGTCGTCCGGGTGGTCGTGGGTGTATTGACGGGCCATCTCGAAACCCTGGACGAGCAGGACCAGTTCGCCCGTGCGCTGTTCCAGGGTGCTGCGGGTGGCATAGAGCAGGTCGAGGATGAAATCGGGCGTCATGCTGCTGTCGAACAGGACGCGGGCCTGTTCCGGAACCAGGCGCAGCAGTTCGTCGGCCACTGGCGGATAGACCACCACCGCTTCCACTTCCTGGCGCTGAAAGGCGCCGGGCATACTGGTCTGGGACAGGGGGACGAGTTGCAGGTCCTGCAAGGTAAGGGGGCCTCCGGTGCCAGCCGCCGCCTGCAGGGCCAGATGCAGGACCAGCAGGTTGAGGCTGCCGGGTTCCACCGCCACCCGCCGCCCCTTGAGGCTGGCGGCGCTGGTGAAATGGGGCTGGGCGATCAGGTAGTCCGCTCCGGCGGAGACGTTGGTGAGGAAGAAGGCCTGAACCGTCTGTTTCAGGGTGCTCGATGCGGTCAGCAATTCCACCGCGGTGCCGGCGGCCACGTCGATCTGCTGGCGTTCGAAGGCGCGCCGGCTGTCGCCCAGGGAGGTGAATTCCACCAGCTGTACATCCAGTCCCAACTGCCGGTAGTACCCCAGCTGTTCGGCCAGCGTGAAAAGCTCGTAGCCCGGCCAGGGGTTGAAACCCAGGCGCAGGGTTTCCGATGGGGAAAAATTGCAGCCGCCGGCCAGCAGGGGCAGGGCTGGCAGCGAGGCAAGCAGGCGGCGGCGGGTGAGGCAGATGTGATCGCCCGGCATGGGGGCTTTCCCTGTTCATGCAGGAAGGTGGATTGCGAGCTTGAGAGCTTAAGGCTTCAGGCGGCCGGGCGGCAAGTTTTCTGCATCCGCCCCGGCCGGGGCAAAGGGCATGTGGCCGAGCAGCCAGCGGGAGGCCAGCCGGGCTGCAGTGTCGAAGTGGCCGGGGTGGGTGAATTCCCGGTCCGCCCCGGGAATGATTTCGACCCGGCAGCAGCGCGGGGCTTTGTCCTGGCAGCGCAGTCCGGCGGCCTGACCTCGGGTGTCCCCGGCACCGAACAGGAGCAAGGTCGGGCAGGACAGGGTTTCGAGGTAGAGGGCGCCGGCCAGGTCGGGCAGACCGCCCCGGCAGACCAGGGCTTTTACCTGGGCATCCCGCTGGGCGCTGGCGCGCAGGGCGGCGGGCACGGCGCTGCCGGCGGCAAGGATGCCGCAGGGCAGGGGGGCGAGCAGGGGTTCCCGGCGGATCCAGGCCAGGCAATCGAGCAGGCGCTCCCCCAGCAGGGGAACATTGTCCTGCACGCTGCCATTGTCCGGATCCCGGAAACTGACGAGGTTGACCAGCAGGGTGGCGAAACCCTGTTCCTCCTGGATGCGGGCGGCCAGCTCATGGCGGCAGCCGGGATGCACGCCCCCGGCCTGGGGCAGCAGCACCAGGCCCCGGGGCGCTTCGGGCAGGACGAGGCTGGCGCGCAGGCTGGCCCGGCCGGAGGCAATGCTGATTTCCTGGACGTTCCTCACTCGCTCGCAAGTTCTTCCCGGCGCAGCATGAAGACGTACTGGTCACCGGCGGCGGTGTCCAGCCAGGTGAAGGGGAGGCGGGGATAGGCGGCTTCGAGGGCTTCCCGGTTGTGGCCGATCTCCACCACCAGGAGACCCCCGGGGTTGAGGCGGCCCTTGGCTTCGGCCAGGATGCGGCGGGTGAAGTCGAGGCCGTCTGCGCCGGAACCCAGGGCCAGTTCCGGCTCCTTCAGGTATTCCGGCGGCAGGGCGGCCACGGATTCGGCATTCACATAAGGGGGATTGGAGATGATGAGATCGTAGGTTTCATCCGCCAGGGCGTTGAGCCCGTCGGACTCGATCAGGCGTATCCGGTCCTGCAAGCGATAGTCGTCCACGTTTTTCCGGGCCACGGCCAGGGCGTCCGGGGAGATGTCGATGGCGTCCACCTTGGCGGCAGGAAAATTGAGGGCCGCGAGGATGGCCAGACAGCCGGAGCCGGTGCACAGGTCGAGGATGGATTCCACCTGCCAGAGGTCGTCGATCCAGGGGGAGAGCTGTTCGTCGAGCAGTTCGGCGATGAAGGAGCGGGGCACGATCACCCGTTCATCCACGTAGAAGCGGTGTTCGCCGAGCCAGGCTTCCCGGGTCAGGTAGGCGGCGGGGAGCCGTTCTTCCACCCGGCGCCGGTAGACATTGAGCAGGATGTCCCGCTCCTGGGGCAGAAGCCGGGCATCCAGGAAGGGTTCGAGCCGATCCAGGGGCAGGTGCAGGGTGGCAAGGGCCAGGTACACGGCTTCGTCCCAGGCGTTGTCGCAGCCGTGACCAAAAAAGAGGCCGGCTTCGTTGAAGCGGCTGACGGCAAAGCGCAGGCAGTCCCGCAGGGTGAAGAGTTCGTTGCGGGCGGTGTCAAACATGGAGGATCTTTTCCAGGATGCGTTGGTAAATGCCGGTGAGCCTGGGCAGGGCGTCTATGGCGATGCACTCGTCGATCTTGTGGCTGGTGGCGTTGACCGGTCCCACTTCCACCATCTGGGGGCAGATGGCAGCGATGAAGCGGCCGTCGGAGGTGCCGCCGGTGGTCGACAGTTCGGTGACGAGCCCGGTTTCTTCGTGGATGGCGTCGCGCACCGCATCGGCGAGCACGCCCCGGCCGGTGAGGAAGGGGCGGGCCCCGAGGGTCCAGCTGATCTCGTATTCCAGGCCGTGTTTGTCGAGGATGGCGGTGAAGCGCTGCTGCAGGCTTTCCGGCGTGCTGGCGGTGGAGAAGCGGAAGTTGAACAGCAGTTCCACATGGGCCGGCACCACGTTGTTGGCCCCCGTGCCGGCGTGGATGTTGGAGACCTGCCAGGTGGTGGGCTGGAAATATTCGTTGCCCTCGTCCCAGGTGGTGCCAGCCAGTTCGGCAAGCGCCGGGGCGACCTGGTGAATGGGGTTGCGGCCTTTTTCCGGGTAGGCGATGTGGCACTGGATGCCCTTCACCTTGAGCTTGCCGGAGAGGGAGCCGCGCCGGCCATTCTTGACCATGTCGCCCACCGTATTGACCGAGGTGGGTTCACCGATGATGCAGTAGTCCAGGGTCTCACCCCGGGCCTCAAGGGCTTCCACCACGGCGACGGTGCCGTCCAGGGCATCGCCTTCCTCGTCGGAGGTGATCAGGAAGGCGATGGAGCCCGGGTGTTCCGGATGCTGTGCCACGAAGCGCTCCACGGCCACGATCATGGCGGCGATGGAGGATTTCATGTCGGCGGCGCCCCGGCCATAGAGATAGCCGTCCCGGATTTCCGGCTCAAAGGGGGGGGAGGTCCATTGTCCCAGGGGGCCAGGGGGCACCACATCCACGTGGCCGGCAAAACAGAACAGGGGCTTGGCCGTGCCGCGCCGGGCCCAGAGGTTACGGGTCTGGCCCCGGTCGATGGCTTCGCAGCCGAAGCCCAGGGGGGCGAGGCGGGACTGAATCAGTGCCAGGGAGCCGCCGTCGGCGGGAGTGACGGAGGGGCAGGCGAGCAGGGCCCGGGCCAGGTTCAGGGGGGCTTCAGTGGTCATGGGACAATGGGGCGGGGCAGGCTCAGGGCTGGGGGGGCGCGTCGTCGTCGCTCAAGGAGAGGGTGAATTCCTTGAAGGAGGCGCCGTTTTCGCTGTTGCCGTCGAATTCCAGGGCGCCTTCGGTCTTCTTTTTCTTCTCTTCCTTGCCGTTGCTGGAATCCAGTTCGGAGTTGTTGATGAGCCAGGACAGGTTGGTGGGCGAATCGGAGTTGGCCAGGGCCTCGTCCAAGGTGATGACCCCGTCCCGGTAGAGGCGGAACAGGTCCTGCTCGAAGGTCTGCGAACCGGGGGCCATGCTCTGTTCCATGGCCTCCTTGATGGCGGAAACCTCGCCGCGTTCGATCAGTTCGCTGATATGGCGGGTGTTGAGCAGCACTTCCACCGTGGGCAGCCGCCGCCCGTCCGGCTTCTTCACCAGGCGCTGGGAAATGATGGCCCTGAGGCTGGTGGCCAGGTCGAGGAACAGGGCCGGACGGTTTTCCAGAGCGAAGAAGTTGATGATGCGGTTCAAGGCATGGTAGCTGTTGTTGGCGTGCAGGGTGGCCAGGCACAGGTGGCCGGTCTGGGCGTAAGACAAGGCCGCCTGCATGGTCTCCCGGTCGCGGATTTCACCGATCAGGATGCAGTCGGGAGCCTGGCGCATGGCGTTCTTCAGGGCCGACTGCCAGTCCCGGGTATCCATCCCCAGTTCGCGCTGGTTGACCACCGATTTCTTGTGCTTGAACAGGAATTCGATCGGGTCTTCCACCGTCAGGATGTGGCCGGTGCGATTGGCGTTGCGGTAGTCCAACATCGAGGCGATGGTGGTGGACTTGCCCGAGCCGGTGGAGCCCACGATCAGGATCAGGCCCCGTTTCTCCATGATCAGCTCGGAGAGGATCGGAGGCAGCCCCAGGGTCGAGAGTTCCGGAATGTTGCCGAGAATGAAGCGCACCACGATGCCGATGGAGTTGCGTTGGCGGAAGATGTTGACGCGGAAGTTGCCCACCTGGGGCACGCCGAAGGAGAGGTTCATCTCCATCTCGGCCTCGAAGACCTCGGCCTGTTCGGGGGTCATCAATTCCAGGGCGATCTTCTCGATCATGTCCGGCGTCATCACCTGCTGGTTCACCGGCATGGTGTTGCCCTGGATCTTGATGTGGATGGGGGTGCCGGCGGAGATGAACAGGTCGGAAGCCTGTTTTTCCGACATGAGTTGGAAGAGTTTGTCCAGGATCATGGGGTCTCCGCCGGAGATGATGGGTTAATCAGGCGCGCAGCAGTTCGTTGATGCTGGTTTTGGAACGGGTCTGGGCATCCACCTTCTTGACGATGATGGCGGCGTAGAGGCTGTACTTGCCACCGTCCTTGGGCAGCGAGCCGGAAATGACGACGGAACCGGGGGGAATCTTGCCGTAGCTGATTTCGCCGGTTTCGCGGTCGTAGATGGGGGTGCTCTGGCCGATGTAGACGCCCATGGAAATCACGGAATTCTCACCCACCACCACGCCTTCGACCACCTCGGAACGGGCACCGATGAAGCAGTTGTCCTCGATGATGACCGGGCCGGCCTGGATGGGCTCGAGCACGCCACCGATGCCGACGCCGCCGGACAGGTGCACGTTTTTGCCGATCTGGGCGCAGGAACCGACGGTGGCCCAGGTATCCACCATGGTGCCTTCATCCACATAGGCACCGATGTTGACGTAGGAAGGCATCAGCACGCAGTTCCTGGCAATGAAGGAACCCTTGCGGGCGAAGGCGCCGGGCACGACGCGAAAGCCACCGGCCTTGAACTGCTCTTCGCTCCAGCCCTGGAACTTGGTGTCCACCTTGTCGTAGAAGTTGATGTCGCCGGCCTTCTGGATGCGGTTGTCGCGGGTACGGAAGGAGAGCAACACGGCTTTCTTGGCCCATTGGTTGACCACCCATTCGCCATTGATTTTTTCGGCGACGCGCAGCTTACCGGCGTCCAGGTCGGCAATCACGGATTCAATGACCTGGATCGCGTCGGTGGACTGGGGGGTGAGTTCGGTGCGCTTTTCCCAGAGTTCGTCGATGCTGGCTTGCAGGGGATGGCTCATGGATTTCTCTCTTACGGGTTATCGGAATTGTTGTGAAAACTGGCGCAGGCGCTGCACCGCCTCCAGGCATTCCTCCTGGCCGGCGACCAGCGCGATGCGGATGAAATTCCTGCCGGGATTGACGCCTAGGGCTTCCCGGGCGAGGAAGCTGCCGGGCAGAACCACGACATTATAGTGTTCGAGCAGGCCGCGGGCGAAGTCGGTATCGGCAATCGGCGTGCGCGCCCACAGGTAGAAGCCGGCGTCCGGTATGGCGGTCTGCAGCACCTCGGCCACCAGCGGGGTGCAGGCGGCGAACTTCTCCCGGTACTGCCTGCGGTTGTCGAGCACATGGGCCTCGTCGTTCCAGGCTGCGACCGAAGCTGCCTGGACCGGAGGGGCCATGGCGCAGCCGTGGTAGGTGCGGTAGAGCAGGAATTTCTTCAGCAGTTCCCGGTCGCCGGCCACGAAGCCGGAGCGCATGCCGGGTACGTTGGAACGCTTGGAAAGGCTGGAGAACATCACCAGCCGCTCCATGCCCCGGCCCAGCAGCCTGGCGGCCTGGAGGCCGCCCAGAGGCGGATTGGCCTCGTCGAAGTAGATTTCCGAATAGCACTCGTCGGAGGCAATGATGAAGCCGTACTTGTCCGAGAGGGCGAACAGGGCCTTCCAGTCCTCCAGGCTCAGCACCTTGCCGGTGGGGTTGCCCGGGGAGCAGACGTAGAACAGCTGCACCCGCGCCCATTCCTCGGGGCTGAGGGAATCCAGGTCGAAGCCGAAGCCGTTTTCCGGCAGGGTGTTGAGGAAGCGGGGTTCGGCCCCGGCCAGATAGGCGGCCCCTTCGTAGATCTGATAGAAGGGGTTGGGGCTCACCACCAGCGGGGTGGGCCTGCTGCCATCGATCACCGCCTGGGCGAAGGAGAACAGGGCTTCCCGGGAGCCGTTGACCGGCAGGATTTCCGTTTCCGGGTCCAGTTCCAGGTCGTAGCGGCGCTTTGCCCAGGCGGCGATGGCCTGGCGCAGGGCGGGGATGCCGAGGGTGGTCGGGTAATTGGCCAGGCCCTTCAGGTGGCCGGCCAGCGTTTCCATGATGAAGGGCGGGGTGGCGTGCTGGGGCTCGCCGATGGAGAGCTTGATCTCCTTGAACGCCGGGTTGGGCGTCACGTCGGCGAACAGGGTGCGCAGTTTTTCGAAGGGGTAGGGCTGAAGTCGGGCGAGGTGGGGATTCACGGTGACGGCATGTGCAAGGACAGGGGCCGGATTATCCCCGAAAACCGCCCCCCTCCGGCAAGAGGAAAGTGCTCAGATCATGATGAATCGATGGGTATGGCTTTCCCGCTCCAGGGCGGCGGCGGCCATCTCCAGCGGAAATTCCACCAGGCAGACCAGCCACTGGCGGCGGTCCTGGCTCGACAGCAGGGGCAGGTGCAGCAAGGGGGTACCCTTCCCGTCCTGGAGGGTGAGGCCGGTGCGGTTCTCGATGCGCAGGAAGGGTTCCGGATTGCCCAGCCATTCCACCAGATTGTGCAGCACCCGCTCCGGCGCCAGATCCTTGTTGGCGCGCGAGATGTGGGCATCGATGGACTGGGATACGCCTGAGACACGCACCCGGCTGGAGGGCGCCACCTCCTGCAGCAGCTCCTTCTGGGAGCGCATCAGTTCGAGCTTCTGCTGCTGGTACTGGGTCTGGTTCACGAAGGCCATGACCAGGCCTTCCCAGGCGGCATCCCGGAGGGCCTCGCGCACGCCGGCAGGACTGGCCGCGAGGCTGCGCAGGGTGTGGTCGGTGAAGACGGCATGGCTGCCACCGGCTTGCGCGCGGCTGCGCAGGCCGAGCAGGGCCCAGAGCCGTGCATGTCCTGCCGCTTGCAGTTCCGGCAGGCGCTGCTTCACTTCCATGCTGCGTCCGAGGCAGGCCTGGATGTCGTCCGGGGCGGGAAAAAGCCGGGCGAGGGTCGCAGACGTTTCGTCCAGTGGCACCGGGCCGGGGAGGATGGCGAGGGTGCGTTCGTAGTAGGCCAGGGCCTCCTCGAGAGGGGGGAGCAGGGTGGTTTCCACATCGGCCAGGTTTTCCAGGCGCGGGTCGATGATGGCGATCGTGCGGGCCAGCCGGGGGTCGAGGGCGGTTTGCGGCGCCTGTCCGAACAGCCGGCCGAACGAGTCGAGGATGCCCATTTCATTCTCCCTGAACATTGAAGGGCAGCCTCGGGCGTTCCGGCCGGGCTGCCGCGGTTTCTTGTACGTCCGTCACGCCGGGCCGACGCCTTCGTCCTGGCTGGACGGGACATCCCGACGGAACAGGCCGCAAGCATAGTCGGCCGTTGGCACCTGGGCAAGCCTTTGGTCATAGTGGCGGGAGGAGAGGAAGGGCGGTGCCGGCCCGGTCGGGCCCGGGCCGGCGGCAGCGGCTCAGTAGCGGGTGCGGTCCTGGCGTGCCAGCCAGGTTTCCAGAGGTACCCGGGCTTCCGGCAGGGGCAGGTGCAGGGTGGGCACCTGGCGCCTGCCCGGCGGACACTGGAGTTCGTCGTACAAGGCCGCGTCGGAGAAGCCGATGGCGGCGGCGGCTTCCCGATCGTTGGCATAGACGATGCGATCCACCCGCGCCCAATAGGCGGCGGCCAGGCACATGGGGCAGGGCTCGGAGGAGGCGTACAGGGTGCAGCCGCTCAGGTGAAAGTGTCCCAGCTTGCGGCAGGCGGCGCGGATCGCCAGGATTTCGGCGTGGGCCGTGGGGTCTTTGTCGGCCACCACCCGGTTCCAGGCTTCGGCGATGATTTCGCCGTCACGGGTGATGAGGGCGCCGAAAGGGCCGCCCTCGCCCCGCTCCACGTTGAGCAGGGCCAGTTCCAGGGTGCGACGCAAAAAGCGCTCATCCTGTTCCTGCTGGGTTGGGGGCAAGTCCGCCATCGTCATCCCTCCGCCATGGTTTTGTCCATTCTAGCCGGATCGCCGGGCATCGGGGCAGGAGCCTGGGGCCGGCCTGCACCGATGCTTCCGGCCCCATGGCCGGCCGGTGCTATCATACGCGCCGCTGCGGCCACCCGCTGTCCGTGACGCCTGGCCTCGACCGAATCCTTCCATCCCGTTCATGCGCCTCACCAAACTCAAGCTCGCCGGCTTCAAGTCCTTCGTCGATCCCACCACCGTCGCCCTGCCTGGGCAGCTGGTGGGGGTGGTCGGCCCCAATGGCTGCGGCAAGTCCAACATCATGGATGCGGTGCGCTGGGTGCTGGGGGAGTCCAAGGCTTCGGAACTGCGGGGCGAGTCCATGCAGGACGTGATCTTCAACGGCTCCACCCAGAGGAAGCCGGTGGCGCGGGCCTCGGTGGAGCTGATCTTCGACAACTCCCTCGGCCGGGCCATGGGCCAGTGGAGTCAGTATGCGGAACTGTCGGTGAAGCGGGTACTGACCCGCAACGGCCAGTCCGACTACTTCATCAACAATCTCAAGGTGCGCCGCAAGGACATCACCGACCTGTTCCTGGGCACCGGCCTGGGCCCTCGGGCCTACGCGATCATCGGTCAGGGCATGATCTCCCGCATCATCGAGGCCCGCCCCGACGAGCTGCGCGTCTTCCTGGAAGAAGCCGCCGGCGTGAGCCGTTACAAGGAGCGGCGCAAGGAGACCGAAGGCCGTCTGGAGGACACCCGGGAAAACCTGGCCCGGGTGGAGGACATCCGCCTGGAGCTGGGGGGGCAGATGGAGCGGCTCGAAGGCCAGGCCGAGGTGGCGCGCCAGTACCATCACTACAATGATCTGCTGGTGCGCAAGCAGCAGGTGTTGTGGCTTTTGCGCCGCAACGACGCCCGGGCCGAGCAGCAGCGGCTGGCGCTCGAGGTGGAGCGGGCCAGCACCGAACTGGAAGGCGCCGTGGCCGCCCTGCGGGAAACTGAAGCCCGGCTCGAGGAGGCCCGGGAAATCCACTTCGCCGCCGGCGACGGGGTGCACCAGGCCCAGAGCGAACTCTATACCGCCAATGCGGAAGTGGCCCGGCTCGAGGCGGAAATCCGCCACCGCAAGGAATCCCGTCGCCAGCTGGAGTCCCGTCTGGCCCAGCTGGAAGGGGAAAAGGCCCACTGGGAAACCCAGGCGCACAAATTGGCCAGTGAGCGGCAGCGCTGGGAGGAATTGCAGGAACTGGCCGCCCTGCGCCTCGAACAGGCGGAGGCCAAGGGAGAAATGCAGGCCGAGCGTCTGCCCCTGGCCGAGGAAAGGCAGGCCCAGGCCCAGGCCGAGGTGGACCGCCTGCGCAAGGAAATGGCCCAGCTCGAACAGCGTTTGCAGGTGGAGCTCACCCACCGGGCCCATGCCCAGCGCAGCCTGCAGGCCCTGGCGCAGCGCCGGGAGCGGCTGGCTCAGGAGCTGGAGCGCCAAGCTGTCCCGGATAGCACGGAGCTGGAGCAAAAGCAGGAAGAGCTGGCCTGCCTGCAGGAAACCCTGGCCCAAGCGCAGGAACGCCAGCAGCTTTTGCAGGACAGCTTGCCCGGGCTGGAGGCCCGGCGGCGCCACCTGCAGGAAAGCCTGCAGCAGGCGACCCGGGAGATGGCCGGGGCCGAATCCCGGCGCAGTACCCTGGAACAGATGCAGGCCCGGGTGCCAGGTGGCGGCAAACTGCCCGAATGGCTCAAGAGGCACGGCCTGGCCGACGTCCAGCCCCTGTGGAAGCAGCTGCAGGTGGAGCCCGGCTGGGAAATGGCCGTGGAGGCCATCCTGCGGGAGCGCCTCAATACCCTTCCCGTCGATGCCGCCGAACAGGTCGCCGGCTGGGCCCAGGACCGGCCCGGCAGCAAGCTCACCTTGCGCCTGCCGGGTGGTGCCGATCCGGCTCCAGTGCAGCCGGGCAGCCTGCTGGAGCGCCTGCGGGTGGAAGACCCGGCTTGGCAACCCGTGCTGGCCGAGTGGTTCGGCCGGGTGCGCACCGCCGACAGCCTGGCCGAAGCCCTGGAGCGGCGCCTGCAGTTACCCCACGGCGGTTGTTGTGTCACTCCCGGGGGGGATCTGGTGGAGCGCCACAGTCTCACCCTGTTCGCGCCGGACAAGGCTGAACATGGCCTGCTGGAACGGCAGCGTGAAATCGAAATCCTGGGGGAGCGCATCCAGTCCTTCCAGGCGCAAGCCGAAGCCCTGCGCGAGGCGCTGGCGCAGCTGGAGCAGGAGGGCGCCGGACTCCAGTCCGCCCTGCAGCAGGTGCGGCGCGAGCTGGCGGAAACCCAGGCCCGCATCCACGCCCTGCAGGTGGAAACCCTCAAGCTTGCCCAGGCCCAGGAGCGGTACCGGGAGGAACAGGCGCGCCTGACCGCCCAGCTGGCGGATCTGGAGGCCGAGGAGGAGGAAGAGCGGGAGCGGGAATTCACCGCCGAGGAGGGGGTGGCCCAGCTGCGCGAGCAGCTCGAGGAACTGCGCGGTGGAGACATGGAGGCCCGGGCCCGCCTCGAAAGTGCCGAACGTGCCCTGCGGGACGAACGGGAGCGGGCCGCCGCCATCGAGCGGGAATTGCGCGAGGCCCAGTTTTCCCGGCGCGAATGCGAGGGCAAGCTGCAGGAAATTTTCGCCAACCAGGCCCTGGCCCAGCGCCAGCTGCAGCGCATCGGCGCCGATCTGGCCGAATGCGAAACCCTGGCGCTGGATGCGCCGCCGGAAATCTTCGAGGAACAGTTGCAGCTGGCCCTGGAAAACCGCCGCACCCGGGAAGTGGAGCTGGCGGCCCGGCGCGACGCCCTGGAGCAGGCCACCCAGGCCCTGCGTAGCCTGGAGGAGCAGCGCCTGCGCATCGAGCAGGGGCTCGAACCCTTGCGCAGCCGCATCGGCGAACTCAAGCTGAAGGAGCAGGCCGCCAGCCTCAATGCGGCCCAGCTGGCCGAGCAGCTGGAGGAGGCGGGCACCGACGAGAGCCTGTTGCAGGAGGAGTTGCAAAACGCCCGGCCCCAGGCCTTGGCCCAGGAGATTGGCCGCCTGCAAAAGGCGATTGCCGAACTCGGGGCGGTGAACCTGGCCGCCCTGCAGGAACTGGAGACGGCCCGGGAGCGCAAGGGCTATCTGGATGCTCAGGCCGCCGATCTGGCCGAGGCCATGGAGACCCTGGAAAACGCCATCCGCCGCATCGACCGGGAGACCCGCGACCTGCTGCAGACCACCTTCGACACGGTAAACGGCCATTTCGGCCGTCTGTTCCCCGAACTGTTTGGCGGCGGTCGGGCCGAGCTGGTGATGACCGGCGACGAGATCCTCGATGCCGGGGTGCAGGTGGTGGCCCAGCCGCCGGGCAAGAAAAATTCGACGATCCACCTTCTTTCCGGTGGCGAAAAGGCGCTCACGGCCATTGCTTTGGTATTCTCCATGTTCCAGCTGAATCCGGCGCCCTTCTGTCTCCTGGACGAGGTGGATGCGCCCCTGGACGATACGAACACCGAGCGCTTTTGCCATATGGTCAGGAAAATGTCCGGTCAGACCCAGTTTCTGTTCATCAGCCACAACAAGATCGCCATGGAGATGGCCGAGCAGCTGGTGGGTGTGACCATGCAGGAATCCGGGGTGTCCCGCATCGTGGAAGTGGACATCGCCGAAGCATTGAAGATGAGGGAAGCAGCCTGATGAGCGAATTGCAGATGGGACTTCTGGCCCTGGGCGGCGTCGCCGTGCTGGGCGTCTTTGTATACAACAAGTGGCAGGAGCGCCAGCACCGCAAGGTGGCCGAGCGGGTGTTCCAGCAGCCGGGCGAGGATGTGCTGCTCGATCGCCCCGTGCCGGAGCCGGTCTGGCAGGAAGGGGGAGCGGCCCAGCGGCAGGAGCCCGTGCTTGCCCCGATCGGCAGCGAAGATGAAGAGTGGGCCCGGCACGAGGCCGAGCAGGCCGAACTGGCCCGCAAGGCGGCTTTGGCGCCCGAGCTTCCGGCCGAACCGGCTGCTGCCCCGGGGCCGGCTGGCGGCGAGCCGCCCCCCTGGGATGCAGCCGAACCCGGTATCGACCGTGCCATGGCTCCGGACATGCCCCCTTCCGTTCCGGAACTTTCCGCCGCCCCGGCCGTCGAGACCGGCAGCGCCCGAGTGGCCGACCTGCCGCTGCCGGCCAATCTGCTTTCGCCCAGTGTGGACGCCATCGCCATCCTCGAAATGGTGGAGCGGGTGCCTGCCACCCAGGTGTTGGCCTCCCAGCGTGAAGCCCTGGCCCGGCTCCGGAAACCCCTGCGCTGGGTGGGCTTCAACGAAACCCGGGGCGAGTGGGAGGCCTTCGGCACCGACAGCCAGGAAAGCTACCGCCGCCTGCGTGTCGGTTTGCAACTGGCAGACCGGCAGGGGCCCGTCAGTGCCGGTGATTTCACCCTGTTCGCGGCAGCCATGCAGCAGCTCGGCGACGAGCTCATGGCGGTGCTGGACCTGCCTTCGAGCCAGCAGGTTCTGGATCAGGCCAGGCAGCTGGACGGCTTCTGCGCCGGGGTGGACATGCAAATCGGGGTCAACCTCGTGAGCCGGGGCACCCCCTTTGCCGGCACCAAGATCCGTGCCCTGGCCGAGTCGGCCGGCATGGTCCTCGGGACTGATGGTGTGTACGTGCGTCACGATGACGAGGGGCTGCCGCTCTTCTCCCTGCAGAATTTCGAAGCGGCGGGCTTTGCTCCCGATACCCTGAAGAGCATGAGCACCCATGGCCTGGTGTTCCTGCTCGACGTGCCCCGGGTGCCCCGGGGACAGCACGTCTACACCCAGATGGTGGAACTGGCCCGGCGCTTTGGCGAAACCCTCAACGGTGTTCTGGTGGACGATCACCGCAAACCTCTGGCCGAACCCCAGTTGCAGCACATCCGTCAGGAATACGTCATCAAGCCTCAGGCCGCCATGGAAGCCCGGGGCATCCCGGCGGGAGGAGCCCTGGCGCTGCGTCTGTTTAACTGACATGAGTCTTGCCGCTGCAGTCCGGCAAAGGGCCGCTGAACTGCGTGCCCGGATCGAGGCCCACAACCGGGCCTATTACGAGCTGGACGCTCCCACCGTGTCCGACGAGGTCTACGACGCCCTGTTCCGGGAGTTGCAAGCCCTCGAAACGGCCTATCCGGAGCTGATCACCCCTGATTCCCCCACCCGGCGGGTGGGGGGGCGGCCCCTGGATGCCTTCGCCCATGTCACCCACCGGGTGCCCATGCTCTCCATCCAGACCGAGACCGACACGCAGGCCAGCGGCGCCTGGAATTTCGATGCCCGGGTGCGCAAGGAACTGGGGCTGGGGGAGGCGGATCCGCCGGTGGAGTACGTCGCCGAACTCAAGTTCGACGGCCTGGCGGTAAGCCTGCGTTACGAAGGGGGCGTCCTGGTCCAGGGGGCTACCCGGGGCGACGGCAGCACCGGCGAGGATGTGACCCAGAACCTGCGCACCGTGCGCGATATCCCCTTGAAACTCAAGGGGAATGTTCCGGCCGTGCTGGAGGTGCGCGGCGAGGTGTACATGAGTCGCGCCGATCTGGAGCGCTACAACGAACAGGCAGCCGCCCGGGGCGAGAAGACCCTGGTCAATCCCCGAAATGCGGCGGCCGGCAGTATCCGCCAGCTCGATCCTGCCATTGCCGCCAGCCGGCCCCTCCGCTTTTTTGCTTATGGGGTCGGGGTGGTCGAAGGCTGGCCCGGGGGCGCGCCCGCTACCCACAGTGCGCTGCTCGATAGCCTGGAGGCCCTGGGGCTGCCCGTGTGCAAATACCGGGCGGTGCTGGCCGGCCCCCAGGCCCTGGCCGATTTCCACGCCCGCATGGGCGAATTGCGTCCGGAACTGCCTTTCGACATCGACGGGGTGGTGTACAAGGTGAACCGCCTCGACCTCCAGGCCACGCTAGGCTTCCGTTCCCGGGAGCCGCGCTGGGCCGTGGCCCACAAATATCCGGCCCAGGAGGCCCGCACCCGGGTGGAGGCCATCGTCGTCCAGGTGGGCCGTACCGGTGCCATCACTCCGGTGGCGCGCTTGCAGCCGGTATTCGTCGGCGGCGTCACCGTCACCAATGCCACCTTGCACAATGAGGACGAGGTGCGGCGCAAGGATGTGCGGGTGGGAGATCTGGTGATCGTCCGGCGGGCCGGGGATGTGATTCCCGAAGTGGTGGCCGTGGTGTTCGAGGCGCGGCCCATGGTCCCGTCGCCGGACGATCTGTTTACCCAGGTGCCCGCCCATCCTCCCTTCATCCTGCCCCGCTACTGCCCCGAATGCGGCTCCCACGTGGTGCGGGAGGAGGGGGAAGCCGTGGCCCGCTGTTCCGGCGGCTTGGTCTGTCCCGCCCAGGTCAAGGGCTCCTTGCTGCATTTCGCCGGGCGCCGGGCCATGGATGTGGAAGGTTTGGGCGACAAGCTGGTGGAGCAGCTGGTGGATCAGGGCCTGGTGCGCACGCCTGCCGATTTGTACCGGCTCGAGGTGGCGACCCTGGCCGGGCTCGAGCGGATGGGGGAGAAGTCTGCCGAAAATCTGGTGGCGGCCCTGGCCGCCAGCAAGACCCGTAGCCTGGCTCGCTTCATCTTTGCCCTGGGCATCCGCCATGTGGGGGAGTCCACCGCCCGGACGCTGGCCGATTGGCTTGGCAGCCTGGCCCTGCTGCGGCGCACGCCACAGCCCATCCTGGCGGTGTTGCCCGACATCGGTGGGGTGGTGGCCCACTCCATTGCCGCCTTCTTTGCCGAACCTCGCAACGAGGCCGCCATCGATGCCCTGCTGGCGGCTGGCGTTATTCCCGGAGACGAGCATCCGCCCCGGGCTGAACTGGGTGAGGCCCTGGCCTGGGAGCGCCTCTACGGAAATCTGGGGGTGCCCAGACTGACGGAAAGCCGTGCCCGGGAGCTGGCGCTCCTGTTTCCCGACGGAGCGGACCTGGCCCGGGAAAGCGCCCTGGCGGCCCGTTTGTCGTCTTTGCCCCAGGCAGTTTCCGCCGCCCTGGTGGACTGGCTGGGAGAGGCGGATCATCGGGCGCTGCTGCTCCAGACCGCCGAGCTGCGCGCGACCATTCTGGCGGCCTTGCCCGAACCCGGGCCTGGCCCGGCCCGGCCCCTGGCCGGACTCACGTTCGTGATTACCGGCACCCTGCCCAGCCTGAAGCGGGACGAGGCCAAAGCGCTGATCGAAGCAGCCGGTGGCAAGGTGAGCGGCTCCGTCTCGAAAAAGACCGATTACCTGGTGGCTGGCAGCGAGGCCGGCTCCAAACTCGACAACGCCCTGAAGCTGGGGGTGCCCGTCCTCGACGAGGCGGCCCTGCTGGGGATGCTGGATCAACAAGGAGAAACTGAATGAAGAAAGTGCGCAAAGCCGTATTTCCGGTGGCGGGTCTGGGAACCCGCTTTCTGCCGGCCACCAAGGCCAGTCCCAAGGAAATGCTGACGGTGGTGGACAAGCCCCTGATCCAGTATGCCGTGGAGGAGGCCGTGGCCGCCGGGGTGACGGAACTGATCTTCGTCACCGGTCGCAGCAAGCGGGCCATCGAGGATCATTTCGACAAGGCCTTCGAGCTGGAAACCGAGCTGGAGAAAAAGGGCAAGACGGAAATGCTGGAAATGGTGCGCAACATCCTCCCGAAGGGGGTCAATTGCGTCTACATCCGCCAGGCCGAAGCCCTGGGTCTCGGCCACGCGGTGCTGTGCGCCAAGCAGGTGGTGAGGGATGATCCCTTTGCCGTGATCCTGGCGGACGACCTGCTGGACGGCCAGCCCCCGGTGCTCAAGCAGATGGCGGATGCCTATGACTACTACCGCTGCTCGGTGCTGGCGGTGCAGGAAGTGCCCCGGGAGGACACCAAGAGCTACGGCATCGTGGCTGCCAAGCCGGTGGCGGATCGGGTCGAGCAGATCAGCGCCATGGTGGAGAAGCCCAGGCCCGAGGAGGCCCCCTCCAATCTGGCCGTGGTGGGCCGCTACATCCTGACGCCGCGCATCTTCCACCATCTGGAAAACGGCAAGCCCGGTGCCGGGGGCGAAATCCAGCTCACCGACGGCATTGCCGCTCTGCTGGCCGAAGAGCAGGTGCTGGCTTACCGCTACGACGGCACCCGTTACGACTGCGGTTCCAAGCTTGGCTACCTGCAGGCCACCGCCGTGTTCGGCCAGCGCCATCCGGAAGTGGGGGCGGCCTTTACTGAATATCTGAAGCAACTGGGGAGTGCCCATGACGCATGATGATGCCCGCGCGGTCCTGGCCAGGGCGGAACTGATCCATCCGCCCGAGGCCGTGCAGGCGGCGGTGGCAGGGGTGGCCCGGCGCATCAGGGCCAGGCTGGCCGATGCCAATCCGGTGCTGCTCTGCGTCATGAGTGGTGCCGTTCCCTTTGCCGGTCACCTGATGACCCATCTGGATTTCCCCCTGGATTTCGATTACCTGCATGCCAGCCGCTACGGTTCCAGCACCACCGGCCATGACAAGCTGACCTGGCGCAGCGGCCCCTGGATCGAGCTCAAGGGGCGCACGGTGCTGGTGGTGGATGACATCCTCGACGAGGGGCTGACCCTGGCTGCCATCTGTGACCGGCTGCGGCAGATGGGGGCCGCCGAAGTGCTGACCGCCGTGTTTGCCGAGAAGGAAACCGGACGGCCCAAACCCGTCACGGCCGATTTCGTCGGCCTGAGCGTGCCCGACAAGTTCGTGTTCGGCTTCGGCATGGACATCTGCGGTGCCTGGCGCAACCTGCCGGCCATTTACGCCAAGGGGAGCGAGACGACATGAGCGGTCTTCAGGTCGAAGACTTCATCCGCTACTGGGAAGCCGAGGGAGCAGCCTACGCCCGCCAGGGGGATTACGCCTGGATGGCCGGTCTCGTGCCGGGCGGACGGGTGCTGGAAATCGGCTGCGGCCTGGGCTTCGGCACCCGGGCCCTGGCGGACCGGGGCCTGCAGGTGCTGGCCCTGGACATGCTGGCGCCCTGTCTCGAGGCAGCCCGGGAGCGGCTGGCCGGTGCAGCCGGGGTGAGTTTCCTGGCTGCGGATCTGGAGCACCTGGAGGCCCAAAGCCGGCAGGCCCTGGCGGATTTCCGGCCTGACGTGCTGGTGTGCTGGCTGATGGGGGCCCCCCAGGACAGCATCCGCACCCCGGGCCAGGAGGCCCAGGCAGCCGTGGCGGCGTTCCGGGAGCGCATCCACCGTCAGGTGGCCGAACTGGCCGTGAGCCTGCCGGAGGTGCAGGCGGTGCATATCGTGGACCGCACGGCCATTCCCTGGCAGGCCAAGGACCTGGGCCGGGACACCCTGGTGCGCTATCACCAGCTCACGACCTTTGCCGGCCTGCCTTTCACCATCGGGCGCCAGGATGCCCTGTACCGCAAGCTGGCTGGCGGGGCCGACCTCGATGCCTTACGCCGTTCCCACCCGGCCCTGAAGAGTGTGGCGCCGGTGCTGGCCTCCCTGGTGGCCCGGCGCAAATCCTAGGAGTTTTCCCATGTTGGCAATCATCGGCGGCAGCGGCCTGACCCAGCTGTCCAATCTCGACGTGTCCCGCCGTCAGGTGGCACGCACGCCTTACGGGGAGCCTTCCGGCGCCCTGACCTTTGGCCGCATCTGCGGCCGTGAGGTGATCTTTCTGGCTCGGCATGGCTATGGCCATGCCATACCGCCTCACATGGTCAACTACCGGGCCAACATCTGGGCCCTGAAGGAATACGGCGCCACCCACATCGTCTCGGTGGCTTCGGTGGGCGGCATCCGGGATGACCTGAATCCTGGCGACATCGTCATACCGCACCAGATCATCGACTACACCTGGGGGCGCAAGTCCACCTATTTCGACGGTCATGGCACGGCAGTGGTGCATGTGGATTTCACCGAACCCTACGATGCCAGCCTGCGCCAGCGTCTGATTGAAGCCTCCCGGCGGGCCGGGGTCGAGGTCAAGGATGGGGGCGTCTATGGCGCCACCCAGGGGCCACGCCTGGAAACGGCGGCGGAGATCTGCCGCTACGACCGGGACGGGGTGCATCTGGTAGGTATGACCGGCATGCCGGAGGCGGTGCTGGCCCGGGAGCTGTCCCTGCCTTACGCGGCCATCAATCTGGTGGCCAACCACGCGGCGGGCCGGGGGGAAAGCGCCCAGGGCATCCATTTCGAGCGGCTTGAGGAAACCCTGCAGAAGGCCATGGGTCGGGTGCGCACGGTGATCGAGCATCTGGTGGGGTGCTACGCCTGCACCGACTGAGGCAGGGGGCGGGGTCGGTTCCACCCCGGCCGGCCTTCAGATCTGCAGCACTTCGAGCAGGTCTTCTTCCAGCCGGATGCGGGTGGCGGGTTTGTCCAGTGCGGCTCCGGCGATGAGGAAGGTGTCTTCCACCCTTTCTCCCAGGGTGGAAATGCGCGCCGCCTTGATCGCGATGCCATGCCGGGCCAGGGTCTGGGCAATGTGGAAGAGCAGGCCGGGCCGGTCGGCGGCCACCAGGGAGAGGACATGCTGCGCCTCCCGCTCATCGGGGCGGATGTGCACTTCCGGCGTGATGGGGAAGTGCCGCACCTGGCGCGAGAGGCGACCGGCGGCCGGCGCCTCGGCGGGCAGGCCGGATTCCAGTTGGTGGGTGAGTTCGGCTTCGATCACGGGAATCATGTCCCGGTCGCTGGCATTGTCGCCCACATCCAGAAGGATGAAGCTGTCCAGGGCGTAGCCGTGCCGGGTGGTGTGAATCTTGGCATCGGCAATGCTGTAGCCGGCCTTGGCGAAGAAGCTGGCCAGCCCCAGAAAGAGGTCGGGCCGGTCCTCGGTATAGACCATCACCTGCAGCCCACCGGCCGGGTGCAGGCGGGCCTTGACCACCGGCTTGTCGATCTGGGTGCGGTAGTGCAGGGCGCGGGTGTGCCAGGCGATTTCCTCGGCGCTGTGGCGCAAGAAATAGACCGTGTCCAGCTGCTTCCAGAGCCGTTCGTGCACCGTGTCCGAGAGGGCGAAGTAGCGCAGCAGGCGCAGGGCTTCGGCCTGCCGTTCCTGGATCACCCCCTGGGGTCCCGGGGCGTCGCCGGACACCAGGTAATTGAGGGTGAGCCGGTAGAGATCCTCGAGCAACTTGGCCTTCCAGTTGTTCCACACCTTGGGGCTGGTGCCGCGGATGTCGGCTACGGTCAGCAGGTAGAGGGCGGTCAGGTGGCGCTGGTCCTGCATCCGGGCGGCGAAGGCAGCGATCACCTCTGGATCCGAGAGGTCTTCCTTCTGGGCAACCTGGGACATGAGCAGATGGTTTTGCACCAGCCAGACGATCAGTTCCGTGTCTTCGGCATCCACCCCGTGGGTTTCGCAGAACTCCCGCGCGTCCTCCATGCCCAGCACCGAATGGTCGCCGCCCCGGCCCTTGGCGATGTCGTGGAACAGGGCGGCCACGTACAGCACCCAGGGGCGGGCGAAGCTGTTATGCAGGCGGCTGCAGTAGGGATACTCGTGGGCGAATTCCTCCAGGGCGAAGCGGCGCAGGTTGCGCATGACCATGAGGATGTGCTGGTCCACGGTGTAGACGTGGAACAGGTCGTGTTGCATCTGGCCGACGATCTTGCCGAAGGCGGGCAGGTAGCGGCCCAGGATGCCGTACTGATTCATGCGCCGGAATTCGTGTACCACCCCCTGCTCGCTCTGGAACAGGCTGAGGAACAGGCGGCGGTTTTCCGGGTCGCGCCGGAAGGCCGGGTTGATCCGGTCGCGGCCACGCCACAGGGCCCGGAGGGTGCGGGCGGTCATGCCGTGCAGCTCCGGATGCTGCTGCAGCAGCCAGAAGCTCTCGAGCAGGGCCGAGGGAGTGGTTTCGAAGACCTGCTCGTTTACCACGTCCAGGTAGTTGCCCACCACCTGGAAGCGTGCGTTGATGGGGCAGGGGTCGCTGCTGGCCGCCGGCATCAGCTCGGCGGCGATGTTTTGCAGCAAGATGGTGTTGAGCTGGGTGACGAGCTTGGCATTCTTGTAATAGGCCTGCATCAGCTCTTCCGAGGCCCGCTTGGTGGCGGTGGCCCGGACTCCCATGGCCTCGGCCAGGGTCTTCTGGTGGTCGAACAGCAACCGGTCCTCGCGCCGGCCCGTGAGCAGGTGTAGCTGGATACGCAGGTGCTGCAGGTAGCGCTCGCAGCGCTGCAGCTGGACGAGCTCGCCCTGGGTGATGAAGTCGCGCTGCTTCAGGTCGGGCCAGTCGAGGCCGTAGCCGCAGGCCTGGGCGATCCAGCGGATGATCTGCAGATCACGCAGGCCGCCGGGGCTTTCCTTGCAGTTGGGCTCCAGGCTGTAGGGGGTTTCCTGGTAGCGCAGGTAACGTTCTTCCTGTTCCAGCCGTTTCGCCTTGAAAAAACTGCGCGGATTGAGCCGGGCCCGGAAGGCTTCGACGAACCGGCCGTGCAGTTCGGGGCAGCCGGTGAGCAGGCGGTTTTCCAGCATCGCCGTCTGCACCGTGATGTCCTCTTCCGCCTCTTTGAGACAGTCCGGAATGGTGCGGACGCTGTGCCCCACTTCCAGACCGATGTCCCAGAACAGCCCCACCAGCTGTTCGAGCCGGGTAGTGAGGCAGGCATCCGGCTCACCCGGCAGCAGGATCAGCAGATCCACGTCGGAAGCCGGGTAGAGTTCGCCCCGGCCATAGCCGCCCACCGCGATCAGGGCGAGATCGGCGGGCAGGTCCAGGCTTTGCCAGAGGCGGATCAGGGTTTCATCCACCAGCTGGCAGTGCTGGGTCAGGTAGGCCTGGGCGTCCAGCTGCTGCCGGTAGCGGCTGGCCAGCCCCTGCCTGCCGGCCTTCAGGTTTTCCCGCAGGGTCTTGACCGGGACGCTGGTGGCCATGGTCAGAGGGTGGGCGGGGGAGGGCAGCCGGCCGAGGTGGTGAGCACTTCGTGGCCAGTCTCGGTGACCAGGACGGTGTGTTCCCACTGGGCCGAAAGGCTGCGGTCCTTGGTGACGATGGTCCAGCCGTCCGGCATTTCGCGGATGGCGGCCTTGCCCGCATTGATCATGGGCTCGATGGTGAAGATCATGCCCGGCTGCAGTTGGGGGCCGGTGCCGGCCTTGCCGTAGTGCAGCACCTGGGGGTCCTCGTGGAACTTGCGACCGATGCCATGGCCGCAGAATTCCCGGACGACGGAGTAGCCGTTCTTTTCCGCGTGCTTCTGGATCACGGCCCCGATATCGCCCAGATAACCACCGGGTTTGACGGCGTGGATGCCCAGCCACAGACATTCGTAAGTGATCTCACACAGGCGCTTGGCCTGGATCGAGGGTTCGCCGACACAGAACATGCGGCTGGTGTCCCCATGAAAACCATCCTTGATGACGGTGATGTCCAGATTGACGATGTCGCCGTTCTTGAGGGGACGGTCATTGGGCATGCCATGGCAGACCTGATGGTTGATGGAGGCGCAGATGGCCTTGGGGTAGGGCTTGTAGCCGGGGGGGGCGTAATTCAGGCAGGCGGAGATGCAGCCCAGTTCCTTGACCATGTAATCGTGACAGAGCCGGTCGATCTCGTCGGTGCTGATGCCGGGCTTGACGAAAGGAGTGATGTAGTCGAGCACTTCCGAGGCGAGGCGGCCGGCTACGCGCATCTTCTCGATTTCTTCCGGCGTCTTGATGTGTATGGTCATGTAGGTTTCTTCTGTGCGGCGAGGCCGCAAGGATAAGGGATGAGGCCGTGTTGGGCAATTTGCGCTCCGCGAAGGTTCCCGCAACACGACATTGCTTCAGACTTTGTGTCCCCGGGGTCGGGGCTGCTATAATCCAAAAGTTTTCGCCAGTTCCGGCGAAAACCCGGTCCGGATTCCGGGCCGTAATCCACACACCTGCCGGTTAAGGGTGTCGCCCCTGATGGGCGACGTTGGCGGCAGGTGGCGGTTCAACCCTTAATGGAGTTTTTGCAATGTCCGTAACCATGCGTCAAATGCTGGAGGCCGGTGTCCATTTCGGTCACCAGACCCGTTTCTGGAACCCCAAGATGGCTCCCTACATCTTTGGTGCCCGCAACAAGATTCACATCGTCAACCTGGAAAAGACCCTGGCCAAGTACAACGAGGCCATGGAGTTCGTGAAGAAGCTCTCCGCCAATCGCGGCACCATCTTGTTCGTGTCCACCAAGCGTCAGGCCCGCGAGATCATCGCCGAGGAGGCCCGTCGCGCCGGCGTTCCCTATGTGGACCAGCGCTGGCTGGGCGGCATGCTGACCAACTTCAAGACCGTCAAACAGTCCATCAAGCGCCTGAAGGACATGGAGGCCGCCGTGGAGTCCGGCGAGCTGGAGCGCATGTCCAAGAAGGAAGCCCTGGATTTTTCCCGTGAGCTGGAAAAGCTGCAGAAGTCCATCGGCGGCATCAAGGAAATGAACGGTCTGCCCGATGCCATCTTCGTGGTGGATGTGGGTTATCACAAGATCGCCGTGACCGAAGCCAACAAGCTGGGCATCCCCGTGATCGGTGTGGTCGATACCAACCATTCTCCCGTCGGTGTGGACTATGTGATTCCCGGTAACGACGACTCTTCCCGCGCCATCCGCCTCTACGCCCGCGGCGTGGCCGATGCCGTCCTCGAAGGCCGCAGCCAGGTGGTTCAGGAGATCGTCGCCGCCGGCTCCGACGACGAGTTCGTCGAAGTCGAAGAAGAATCCGCCGAGTAACAACAATCATATCGCCGCATGGCGGGGCCCCAGGCTCCGCCGTGCGAATGGCGGCTACTGTTCAAAACCCTATTCCCGGAGTATCGATATGGCGGAAATCACCGCAAGCATGGTCAAGGAACTGCGCGAAAAGACCGACGCGCCCATGATGGAATGCAAGAAGGCGCTGGCCGAGGCGGCCGGCGACATGGCCAAGGCCGAGGAGATCCTGCGCGTCAAGCTGGGCAACAAGGCCAGCAAGGCTGCCACCCGTGTTGCCGCTGAAGGCATCGTGGCCGTGCACATCGCGGCCGACGGCAAGGTCGGCGCGATCATCGAGGTCAACAGTGAAACCGACTTCGTCGCCAAGAACGACGACTTCATCGCCCTGGCCAAGGGCTGCGCCACCCTGGTGGCGGAGAAGAATCCGGCCGATGTGGCCGCGCTGTCTGCCCTGCCCATGGGCGAAGGTACCGTGGAAACCACCCGTGCCGCCCTGGTGGGCAAGATCGGCGAGAACATGACCATCCGCCGTTTCAGCCGTTTTGAAGCCAAGGGTAAGCTGGTTTCCTACATCCACGGCGGCGCCAAGGTCGGCGTGCTGGTGGATCTGGTGGGGGGTGACGAGCAGCTGGGCAAGGATCTGGCCATGCACATCGCGGCCAACAAACCCAAATCCCTCGACGCCTCCGGTGTGGATGCCGCCCTGATCGAGACCGAGCGCCGTGTCGCCATCGAAAAGGCCAAGGAATCCGGCAAGCCCGAAGCCATGCTCGAGAAAATCGCCGAAGGGACCGTGCAGAAGTTCCTCAAGGAAGTGACCCTGCTGGGTCAGGTCTTCGTCAAGGCCGAGGACGGCAAGGAAACCGTGGAGCAGCTGCTGAAGAGGAAGGGGGCCTCCATCGCCGGTTTCGTTCTGTACGTGGTGGGCGAGGGCATCGAGAAGAAGGTGACGGATTTCGCCGCTGAAGTGGCTGCCCAGGCCGCTGCTGCCCAGAAGTGAATTTCGCGGGAGACTCCGATGACCACGCCCAAGTACAAGCGTATCCTCCTGAAGCTGTCCGGTGAGGCCCTGATGGGGAGTGACGCCTACGGCATCAATCCTCAGACCATCGGCGACATCGTCGGCGAGATCAAGGCTGTGGCGGACATGGGGGTGGAAATCGGGGTCGTGATCGGTGGTGGCAACATCTTCCGGGGTATGGCGGGTACCGCTACCGGCATGGATCGCGCCACTGCCGATTACATGGGCATGTTGGCTACGGTGATGAATGCCATGGCCCTGTCCGACGCCATGCGCCAGGCCGGCCTCAACGCCCGGGTGCAGTCGGCGCTGAACATCGAGCAGGTGGTGGAGCCCTACATCCGGGGCAAGGCCATCCGCTATCTGGAAGAAGGCAAGATCGTCATCTTCGGTGCCGGTACCGGCAACCCCTTCTTCACCACCGATACGGCCGCCGCCCTGCGCGGCTCCGAGATCGGTGCCGAGATCGTGCTCAAGGCCACCAAGGTGGATGGCATCTATACGGCAGACCCCAAGAAAGATGCCAGCGCCACCCGCTACGAGCAGATCAGCTTCAACGAAGCCATCGCCAACAATCTGGCGGTAATGGATGCGACAGCCTTTGCCCTGTGCCGGGACCAGAAGCTGCCCATCAACGTTTTTTCCATTTTCAAGCCGGGTGCCCTAAAGCGTGTGGTCTGCGGCGAGAACGAAGGCACCCTGGTGTACTGCTGAACGAGGTCAGAGATGATTGCCGAACTGAAGAAAGCCACCGAAGGCAAGATGCAGAAATCCATCGAGGCCCTCAAGGCTGATCTGGCCAAGGTCCGTACCGGCCGCGCCCATACCGGGCTACTGGATCATGTGCAGGTGGAGTATTACGGCTCCATGGTGCCCATCAATCAGGTGGCCAACGTCACCCTCGTGGATGCCCGCACCCTGGGGGTTCAGGTTTGGGAAAAGCCCATGGCCGCCAAGGTGGAAAAGGCCATTCGCGAGTCCGACCTGGGCCTCAATCCTTCCGCGCAGGGCGAGCTGATCCGGGTGCCCATGCCGCCCCTGACCGAAGAGCGTCGCCGCGACCTGACCAAGGTGGTCAAGAGCGAGGGAGAAAACGCCAAAGTGGCCATCCGCAACCTGCGCCGGGACGCCAACAACACCCTCAAGGATGCGGTCAAGAACAAGGAGATCTCCGAGGACGACGAGCGTCGCGCCCAGGACGACATCCAGAAACTCACCGACAAATATGTGGCCGAGGTGGACAAGCTCTTGGCTCAGAAGGAAAGCGAGCTGATGGCCATCTGAGCCCAGGGCGCAGGGAGTGGCTTTCTTCAAGAGCGCGACGCGGGAAGTGCCCGAGGCACCCCCGGTGCCCCGCCATATCGCCATCATCATGGATGGGAACGGGCGCTGGGCAAAGAAGCGTCTGCTGCCCCGGGTGGCAGGGCATGTCAAGGGCGTGGAAGCCGTGCGCGGTATCGTGCGGGCCTGCATCGAGCTTGGGGTCGAATACCTGACCCTGTTCGCGTTCAGTTCCGAAAACTGGCGTCGTCCTGCCGAGGAAGTGGGACTGCTGATGCAGCTCTTCATGACATCCCTGGAGCAGGAGGTGGGCAAACTCGACAGAAACGGGGTGCGCCTGCGGATCATCGGCGACCTCACCCGTTTCGACCCCCGCCTGCAGGAGTTGATTGGCAAGGCCGAGGCTGCCACTGCCGGCAATACCCGCCTGCACCTGACCATTGCCGCCAACTATGGCGGCCGCTGGGACATCCTCCAGGCCGCCAACCGACTCGCGGAGCTGCATCCCGAGCGGTGCGGGAAGTGGACCGAAGCGGAGCTGGAGTCTTGCCTGGCCACGAGCTTCGCCCCCGAACCCGACCTGTTCATCCGCACCGGCGGGGAAGAGCGCATCAGCAATTTCCTCCTCTGGCAACTGGCTTACAGCGAGCTGTATTTCACTCCTACCCTCTGGCCCGAGTTCGATGCCGAGGCCCTGAATCAGGCCATCCAGTCCTATCAGCGCCGGGAGCGGCGCTTCGGCAGGACCAGCGAACAGTTGTCGGACACGCCGGGCCATGCTTAAGGAACGGGGCCTCACCGCCGTGCTCATGCTGCTGGTGTTGGTGCCGGCCATGCTCTGGCTGCCCCAGGCGGGCTGGGCCCTGTTCACCGCCGCAATCATTGCCATCGGCGGCTGGGAATGGGGCGCCCTGGCGGGCTTTCCGGAGCGGCTGCGCAAGCTCTACGGGGCGTTTTTGTTCATCCTGATGCTGGCCCTGCTTTTCTTCCTTCCCGGCCTGGCCCACTGGCCGGATGCCGGCCTGTCGCCCTTCCTCCTGGCCGTGTATGGGGCGGCCAGCCTGTTCTGGCTGATCCTCGTCCCTCTCTGGCTGCGGCAACGCTGGCCCTGCCGTGGGGGGGGCGGGGCTCTGCTCGGTCTGATGGTGCTCTTGCCGGCCTGGCTGGCTGCGGTCCAGTTCCGGGATCAGGGGGTGCCGGTCCTGTTGGCCGTCCTCAGCCTTGCCTGGGTGGCAGACATCGCCGCCTATTTTTCAGGACGCGCCTTCGGCCGGCACAAGCTTGCTCCCTCGATCAGCCCCGGAAAGACCTGGGAAGGGGTGGCCGGGGCCGTGCTCGGCGTTCTCGTCCTGGGGCTGCTGGCCGGTCCCCGCGGCGATGTCGGTATCGTCACCTGGGCCGCGCTGCTGGTGCTGCTCACGGCCGTGAGCGTCGTGGGCGACCTGTTTGAATCCCTGCTCAAGCGGCAGGCGGGCATCAAGGACAGCAGCGCTCTCCTTCCCGGTCATGGCGGAGTGCTCGACCGCATCGACAGCCTGACCGCCGTCCTGCCTGTCTGGGCCTGCTTCTTCCTGCTTACCTCTGCCTGACACATCATGCGCCAGCTCACCCTGCTCGGTTCCACCGGCTCCATCGGCGAAAGCACCCTGGACCTGGTGCGCCGCCATCCGGACCGCTACCGGATCTTTGCCCTGTGCGCCCACCGCCAGTGGCAGAGGCTGCGCGATCAGTGCCTGGAATTCCGCCCCGACTATGCCGTGCTGGGGGAGGCGGGGCCGGCGGCGCAACTGCAGGGGGAATTGCGGGCCCGGGGGCTGCGCACCGAGGTGCTGCATGGCCAGGAAGCCCTCTGCCGGATGGCGGCTGCCCCCGAGGCGGATACCGTCATGGCCGCCATCGTCGGTGCTGCCGGCCTGGCGCCAACCCTGGCGGCGGTGGAGCAGGGCAAGCGGGTGCTGTTGGCCAACAAGGAAGCCCTGGTCACTGCCGGCGCTCTGTTCATGAACGCGGTGGCCCGTCATGAAGCTACCCTGCTGCCGGTGGACAGTGAACACAACGCCATCTTCCAGTCGCTGCCGGCCGGTTTTCGCCCGGGCCTGGAGGACAGCGGCGTGCGGCGCATCCTGCTCACGGCCTCGGGGGGGCCGTTCCGCAACCTGCCGGCGGCGGATCTGGAGCAGGTGACGCCGGAACAGGCCTGTGCCCATCCCAACTGGGTCATGGGGCGCAAGATCTCGGTGGATTCCGCCTCGATGATGAACAAGGGCCTCGAGCTGATCGAGGCCTGCTGGCTGTTCGGCGTGCCCGGGGAGCGGATACAGGTGGTGGTGCATCCCCAGAGCGTCATCCATTCCCTGGTGGAGTACGTGGACGGCTCCTTGCTGGCCCAGCTCGGCAACCCCGACATGCGCACGCCCATCGCCCACGCGCTGGCCTATCCGGAGCGGATCGAGGCGGGGGTGGCGCCCCTGGATCTGTTCCAGGTGGCCCGGCTTGATTTCCAGGCGCCGGACCTGCAGCGCTTTCCCTGCCTGCGCCTGGCCTACGAGGCCCTGGCGGCCGGCGGCACCGCGCCCGCCATCCTCAATGCCGCCAACGAGGTGGCGGTGGAAGCCTTCCTCGAACGCCGTCTGTCCTTCCCGGGTATTGCCCGGCTGGTGCAGTCGGTGCTGGAGTCGCTGCCGGTGACGGCGGCCGATTCCCTGGCGCAGGTCCAGGATGCCGATCTCCGGGCCCGCTCGGCCGCCCGGGAGGCTTTGTCCCGTCTGAACCGAGCGTGAGCGAGCTGCCGTTCTACCTGGGCGCCTTCGTCCTCGTTCTCGGGGTGCTCATCGTCGTCCATGAATATGGCCACTTCGCTGCGGCGCGCCTGTGCGGCGTGAAGGTCCTGCGTTTTTCCGTCGGTTTCGGACCGGTCGTGTGGAGCCGCCGCCTGGGCGCGGATCGGACCGAGTGGTCGATCAGCCTGCTGCCCCTGGGGGGCTATGTGCGCATGCTCGACGAGCGGGAGGGGGAGGTGCCGGCCCACGAGCGCGGCCGCGCCTTCAACCGCCAGAGCGTGGGACGGCGTAGCGCCATCGTGGCGGCCGGGCCCGGCGCCAATTTCCTCCTGGCCATCCTCATCTATTGGGCCCTGTTCTGGCAAGGCAGCGTGGAGCTGCGCCCCGTGCTGGGCGAGCCGGTGGCCGGATCCCCCGCCGCCCGCGCCGGAATTGCCCGGGGCGACCGGGTGCTGGGCGTGGATGGGGATGCGGTGCAAACCTGGCAGGATTTCCAGTGGCTGGTGCTGCACAAGGCGGCCCGCCAGTCCGAGGTGGAACTCGAACTGGCGCATGCCGGAGGCGGCCGTTCCATCCGCCGTCTGCCCCTGGAGTCCCTGGCGGAGCAGGGCTGGGAAGGGGACATCATGGCGCATCTGGGACTGGGTTTTTACCGGTCCCGCATCCCGGCCGTGGCGGGCCAGGTCCAGCCGGACAGTCCGGCTGCCCGGGCAGGGGTGCGCGCCGGGGACCGTTTCCTGGCCATCGATGGCAAGCCCGTGGAAGTCTGGGCCGATGTGGTGGAGACGATCCGCCTCGCTCCCGGTCGGGCCATGGAATTCGATCTGGAGCGGGACGGTCGGCGCCTGCGTCTGGAAATCGTTCCGGCCAGTGTCGAAGATCGGGGCATACGGGTCGGGCGCATCGGAGTCTCCGTGGCCGAGGCTGGCCTGGAAGGGGAGCCCGAGCTCAAGGGTTTCGTCCGCTATGGCTTTCTGGAAGCGGGTATGCGGGCCGTGCGGGAAACCTGGGACAAATCGGTGTTCAGCCTCGTGATGTTCGGCAAGATGCTGACCGGCGAGGCTTCCTGGAGGAATCTTTCCGGCCCCGTCACCATTGCCGACTATGCCGGCCAGTCGGCCAGGTTGGGCCTGGATTACTACCTGAAATTCATGGCCCTGGTCAGCATCAGCCTGGGTGTCCTGAACCTGCTGCCCATTCCCGTATTGGATGGTGGGCATTTGATGTATCATATCCTCGAAGTCATCAAGGGTGCTCCGCTGTCGGAGCGGGTCATGGCGTGGGGGCAGCAGGTTGGCCTGGCGCTGCTTTTCACCTTGATGGCTTTCGCGTTTTTCAACGATTTGAGTCGCCTGCTGGGTCCCCTCTTCAACGGCTGAGTGAATGAATAGAAAAATCTGCCCGGTTCTGCTGGCAAGCCTGTTTTCCGCTTCCGCATTTGCTTTCGAGCCTTTCACCATCCGGGACATCCGGGTCGAGGGAATCCAGCGTACCGAGGCCGGCACGGTATTTTCGTACCTGCCGGTGCGGGTCGGCGACACCCTGAGCGAGGAGAAGGCCTCCCAGGCCGTCAAGGCCCTGTTTGCGACGGGATTCTTCAAGGA
The DNA here is from genome assembly GCA_002340095.1 of Betaproteobacteria bacterium UBA2592. GTDB lineage: Bacteria > Pseudomonadota > Gammaproteobacteria > Burkholderiales > Rhodocyclaceae > Azovibrio. The sequence continues at coordinate 45,363 of DDKS01000040.1, read as the reverse complement.
CGTCCGGGTTGAGATCGAGGGCGACGTGCTGGTGGTGGTCCTGCAGGAACGCCCGGCCATCGCCAGGATCGACTTCGTCGGCATGAAGGAATTCGAAAAGGACGTGATCCTCAAGGCCATGAAGGACATGGGCCTTTCGGAAACCCAGATTTTCGACCGGGCGCTGCTCGACCGGGCCGAACAGGAACTGAAGCGCCAGTATCTGGCCAAGGGCAAGTACGGCGTGCGCATCACCACCACCGTCACGCCCCTGGAGCGCAACCGGGTCGGCATCAACTTCAACATCGACGAAGGCAAGGCGGCCAGGATCAAGGCCATCAACATCGTGGGCGCCAAGGCCTTCCGGGAAAAGGATCTGCTTGAACTCTTCGAGCTCACCACCCCGGGCTGGCTGACCTGGTACACCAAGAATGACCAGTATTCCCGCCAAAAGCTCTCCGCCGATCTGGAAAAGCTGCGCTCCCACTACATGAACCGGGGCTACCTGGAGTTCGCGGTGGATTCCACCCAGGTCAGCATCACGCCCGACAAGCAGGACATCTACATCACCATCAACATCACCGAGGGGGAGCGTTACCAGATTTCCTCCATCCAGCTGGCGGGGAACCTGATCCTGCCCGAGGACGAAATCCGCCGGCTCGTGCTGCTCAAACCGGGGCAGGTCTTCTCCCGGGAGGAGCTGAACAATACCACCAAGCGCATCACCGACCGGCTAAGCGACCTGGGCTACGCCTTCGCCAACGTCAATGCCTCTCCTGAGCTGGATAAGGAAAAGAAGCAGGTGGCCTTCACCATCTTCGTGGATCCCGGCAAGCGGGTCTATGTGCGGCGGGTGAATGTGACCGGCAACACCCGCACCCGCGACGAGGTGATCCGTCGCGAAATCCGGCAGATGGAGGGGGGGTGGTACAACGCCGAGCAAGTCACCCTGTCCCGTCAGCGGGTGGACAAGCTCGGCTATTTCAACGATGTCACCGTCGAGACGCCACCCGTTCCCGGCACGGCCGACCAGGTGGACGTCAATATCAACGTCACGGAAAAACCCACCGGCAATGTCATGCTGGGGGCGGGTTTCTCACAATCCGAGAAGGTGATGCTGTCGGGTTCGATTTCCCAGAACAACATCTTCGGCAGCGGCAAGCATCTTTCCCTGGGACTCAATACCAGCAAGATCAATCGCAACCTGTCGCTCTCCTACACCGATCCTTACTTCACCATCGATGGGATCAGCCAGGGATTCGACTTGTATCACCGTACCGTCAATCCCACCACTCTGGATGTGGGCGATTACAAGACCACCTCTACCGGGGCTGGCCTGCGTTTTGGGTTCCCCATTTCGGAGCGGGAGTCCATCGGTGTTGGCCTGACCCTCGATCACACCAAGATCGAGGTTTTCGACGACAGCCCCCAGCGCTACATCGATTTCGTCAACAAGTACGGTGGATCGAACCTGACCATCCCCTTCACGGCGAACTGGACCAGCGACGGCAAAGACAGCTACATCATGCCCACCCGTGGCGTCTATCAGCGGGCGGGCCTGGAGGTTGCCCTGCCGGGCGGGGATCTCAAGTACTGGAAGCTCAGCTACCAGTACCAGCGCTTCATTCCCCTGTCCAAGACCTTCACCCTGATGCTCAACGGCGACGTGGGCATCGGCGACGGTTTCGGTGGGCAGGACGGTCTGCCTTTCTACAAGAACTATTATGTGGGTGGCATCAACTCGGTGCGGGGTTATGCCACGGCCAGCCTGGGGCCGGTCGATCCTCGTTATCCCGACCAGCGCCTGGGTGGCAACCGCAAGATCGTCGGCAACGCCGAACTGCTCTGGGGGCTTCCCGGCTACGACAAGTCCCTGCGCCTGGGCTGGTTCTTCGATGTGGGCCAGACCTTCGGCAAGGGCCAGAAGATCAAGACGGACGAATTCCGGGCTTCCACCGGTCTTTCCCTGGCCTGGGTTTCCCCGGTGGGTCCGCTCAAGTTCAGCATTGCCGCCCCCCTCAACGACAAACCCGGTGATGACACCGAAACCTTCCAGTTCCAACTGGGTTCCACTTTCTGATGCAGGAGAACTATGTTGAAGACCCAATCCGTTCTTGCCGCCAGCGTCTGTGCTGCTGTTGCCGCTTTCTCCTCCCCGCTGCTCCAGGCGGCTGAACTGAAGATCGGTTACGTGGATACCCAGCGTATCTTCCGTAACGCCCCCTCGGCCATCAAGGCTGCCAAGGAAATCGAAGCCGAATTCTCCAAGCGCGACCAGGAGTTGCAGCGCATGGCCAAGCAGTTGCAGGGCATGCAGGAGAATCTGGAAAAGAATTCGGTCACCATGTCCGAATCCGAGCGGCGCAGCAAGGAGCGGGAGTTTTCCGAAATGTCCCGGGAATTCCAGCGCAAGCAGCGGGAGTTCCGCGAGGACCTGAACCTGCGCCAGAACGAAGCCAATGCCGCAATCATCGAGAAGGCCAACCGTGCCATCAAGCAGATTGCCGACAGCCAGAAGTACGACCTGATCCTGCAGGACGTGGTCTGGGTGAGTCCCAGGCTCGACATCACCGACCAGGTGGTCAAGGCCCTCTCGGACGGCAAGTGATGCATTCGGACGCGAGCGGAGCGACTTACACGCTCGCGGCCATTGTGGACCGCCTGGGCGGTGAATTGCGGGGCGATGGCAGCCTACCCATCACCCAGGTGGGCACCCTGCAGGGGGCCACGGCCGGGCAGATCACCTTCCTGGCCAACCCCAAGTATCGCAAGCACCTGGCCGAAACCCGTGCCAGCGCAGTGATCCTGGTCCCCGAACTGGCAGGGGAGGTGCCCGGTGCGGCGATCCTGACGCCCAAGCCCTATCAGTATTACGCCCGGGTGGCGGCCCTGCTCAACCCTCCGGTGCGTGCCGTGGCCGGCATCCAGCCCGGTGCCGTGTGCGAATCCACCATCCCCCCGTCCTGCCATGTGGGTCCGGGGGCCCATGTGGGCCCCGGCGTGGTGCTGGGGGAGGGGGTTGAGATCCGCGCCAATGCGGTGATCGGTGCGGGAGTGCGCATCGGCGCCGGCAGCGTCGTGCATCCCGGCGCCGTGATCTATCCGGGCTGCCAGGTGGGAGAACGGGCCATCATCCACAGCGGTGCGGTGATCGGCGCCGATGGTTTCGGCTTTGCCCGGGACACGGACGGCTGGCTGAAGATTCCCCAGGTCGGTCGGGTGGTGCTCGGCAACGATGTGGAAATCGGCGCCAACACCAGCATCGACCGGGGTGCCCTGGAAGACACGGTGATCGGCGACGGCTGCAAGCTGGACAACCAGATCCAGATCGGACACAACTGCATCATCGGTGCCCACACGGTGATTGCCGGCTGCGTCGGCATTGCCGGAAGCACCCGGATCGGCCACCACTGCGCCATTGGCGGGGCGGCCATGATCCTCGGTCATCTGGAGATTGCCCCGGGCACCGAGATTTCTCCGGGCACCATGGTCATGAAGAGCATCCCCCGGGGCGGCAAGTACACCGCCTTGTATCCCCTGGATACCCACGACAGGTGGCTGCAGAACGCAGCCCAGCTCAAGCATCTGGACCGCCTGGCCCGGCGGGTAGCCGAGCTTGAGAGAAAACTTGAAGAACTAGAGACAAAGAGTTGATAAAAATGGATATTCATCAAATTCTGGAACACTTGCCGCACCGTTATCCTTTCCTGCTGGTGGATAGGGTTGTGGCGGTGGAGCCGGGCAAATCCATCCACGCCTACAAGAACGTCACCATCAACGAGCCCTTCTTTCAGGGGCATTTCCCCCATCATCCGGTGATGCCTGGGGTGCTGATCATGGAAGCCCTGGCCCAGGCGGCTGGTATCCTTTCCTTCAAGACCATGGGGGAAAAGCCCAGCGACGATTCCGTTTTCTATTTCGTCGGGATCGACGATGCCCGCTTCAAGAAGCCGGTGATGCCCGGGGACCAGTTGCATCTGCATGTGAGCATCGAGCGCCAGATGCGCGGTATCTGGAAATACAAGGCCGAGGCCCGGGTGGACGGGGAGGTCGTCGCCGAAGCCAACCTGATGTGTGCCAAGCGGGATATTGCCAAGTGAGTACCAGGATTCACCCCACGGCCCAGATCCATCCCGGGGCAAGGATCGGCCATGGTGTCGAGATCGGCGCCTACAGCATCATCGGCGAGCATGTGGAGATCGGCGACCAGACCGTGATCGGCCCCCATGTGGTGATTCACGGCCACACCCGCATCGGCCGGGAAAACCGCATCTTCCAGTTTTCCTCCCTCGGCGAAGTGCCCCAGGACAAGAAGTACGCCGGCGAACCCACCCGCCTGGAGATCGGCGACCGCAACACCATCCGCGAGTTCTGCACCTTCAATCTGGGCACTGTCCAGGATGCGGGTGTCACCCGCATTGGCAACGACAACTGGATCATGGCCTATGTGCACATCGCCCATGACTGCCAGGTGGGAAACCACACCACCTTTGCCAACAATGCCCAGCTGGCCGGTCATGTGCATGTGGACGACTGGGCCATTCTGGGAGGCTACACCGGGGTGCACCAGTTCTGCCGCATCGGCGCCCACGTGATGACCGCCGTCGGCACCGTGGTGCTTCAGGATGTGCCGCCTTACCTGATGGCCGCCGGGAACACGGCCTCCCCCTACGGCATCAATGTCGAAGGGCTCAAGCGCCGCGGTTTCAGTGCCGATTCCATCACCGCCCTGAAGCGGGCCTACCGGACCCTCTACAAGTCCGGCCTGATGCTCGAAGAAGCCAAGGCCAAGCTGGTCGAGGCCGCCCGGGAGCAGCCGGACGTGCAGTTGTTCGTGGATTTCCTCAACATCTCCAGGCGCGGCATCATCCGATGAAGGCCTCGCCCCGCATCGCCATCGTGGCGGGCGAGGCTTCGGGAGACCAGCTTGCCAGCCACCTGATCGCCGCGCTCAGGGTCCGGCTGCCCGATGCCCGTTTTTGCGGCATCGGCGGGCCGAAAATGACGGCCCTGGGCTTCGACGCCTGGTGGCCCATGGAAAAGCTGGCGGTCATGGGCTATGTGGAGGTGCTCAAGCGTTACCGGGAGATTGCCGGCATCCGCCGCCAGCTCAAGGCCAGGCTGCTGCAGGATCCACCCGACATCTTCGTCGGCGTCGATGCTCCGGACTTCAACCTGGGCCTGGAGGCCGACCTGAAAGAGAGGGGCGTCACCACCCTCCATTACGTCAGTCCCTCCATCTGGGCCTGGCGCGGCAAGCGCATTCACCGGATCGCCCGGGCGGTGCACCGGGTGCTGGCCCTGTTTCCCATGGAGCCGCCCCTGTACGAGAAAGTCGGGGTCCCTGTCACCTACGTGGGCCATCCCCTGGCGGATCAGATTCCCCTGCACACGGACAAGAAGGAAGTCCGGGCCAAACTCAACCTCCCCCAGGAAGCGCCGATCTACGCCCTCCTGCCTGGCAGCCGCCAGTCGGAACTGGAATACATGGCGGACACCTTCGTCCAGACCGCCCGGCTGATCCATGACATTCAGCCCCGGGCGGTGTTTCTCGTCCCTCTGGCCACCCGGGAAACCCGGCTTCAGTTCGAGACCGCCATCTACCGCAACCAGGTGGCGAACCTGCCCTTCCGGCTTCTGTTCGGCCACGCCCAGGATGCCATGGGAGCTGCCGACGTGGTGCTGGTGGCGAGCGGCACGGCCACCCTGGAGACGGCGCTGGTGAAGCGGCCCATGGTCATCACCTACAAGCTCGCCCCCACCTCCTACCGGATCATGAAGCGCAAAGGCTATCTGCCCTATGTGGGGCTGCCCAACGTGCTGGCGGGCCGCTTCCTGGTCCCGGAACTGCTGCAGGAGGATGCCACGCCGGAAAACCTGGCCCAGGCCCTGCTCAATCTGGAGGGGGACAAGCGCATTGCCACCTTCCTGGAACAAGCCTTCACCGACATTCACCTGCAACTGCGCCAGAACACCGCCGAGAAGGCGGCTGCCGCCGTGATCGCATGCCTGCCAGCCTGATGGTCCTGCCCGCCGACGTCTGCGGCATCGACGAGGCGGGCCGTGGCCCCCTGGCGGGGCCGGTGGTGGCGGCCGCCGTCATCCTCGATCCGGACGACCCCATTGCCGGGCTCGACGACTCCAAGAAGCTCACGGAAAAACGCCGCCATCTGCTGGCCGAGGCAATCCGTGCCCGGGCCCTGGCCTGGTGCGTGGCCGAGGCCAGTCCGGCGGAAATCGACCGGCTCAACATCCTCCAGGCCACCTTCCTGGCCATGCAGCGGGCCGTGGCCGGCCTCTCCCTGCGCCCGGCCCGGGCGGTGGTGGATGGCAACCGCTGCCCCAGGCTGGAAATTCCGGTGGAGGCGGTGGTCCGGGGCGACGGCCGGGTCGCCGCCGTCGCGGCGGCCTCGATCCTGGCCAAAACGGTGCGGGACGCAAGGATGCAGGAACTGCACCGGCAATACCCTCAGTATGGCTTCGACCGGCACATGGGCTATCCCACCCCGGCCCATCTGGCCGCCCTGCAGGCCCACGGCCCCTGTCCCGTGCACCGGCGCAGTTTTGCGCCCGTGGCCCAGTTGAACCTGCTCTGACCATGAAGCAGATCAGCTCCCGGGAGAATCCGGCCTTCAAGGCCTGGAAAAGACTGGCCCGGTCCGGCCGGGAACGCCGCAAGGCAGGGCAGACCTTGCTCGAAGGGATGCACCTGTTGACTGCCTGGGAGGCCCGCTACGGCTTGCCACCCACGGTGCTGGTGGGAGAGGCGGGGCGACAGCGCCATGAGATAGCGGCCTGGTTGACGCGCCACCCAAGCGCGGAAGTCGTGGTGCTGCCGGAGGCCATGCTGGCGGAACTGGCGGATACCGAAACCCCCGCCGGCATCCTGGCCCTGGTGAATTTGCCGGCTCCTGGGGCGGCCCCCGCCTCGGACCGGGATGCGGTGCTCCTGGACGGCATTCAGGACCCGGGCAACCTCGGTACCTTGCTGCGCACGGCAGCGGCGGCGGGTTTTGTCCAGGTACTGCTGGCGCCAGACTGCGTCAGTGCCTGGTCGCCCAAAGTACTGCGGGCCGGGCAGGGCGCCCACTTCGTCCTCGACATTCATGAGAACCAGGACCTGCCGGCCTTTCTCCGGGGCTACCGGGGCACGTCCCTGGCCACCAGCCTGGATCAGGCGGTTTCCCTGTACCAGGCCAGCTGGCAGGAGCCCGTGGCTTGGGTGTTCGGTTCGGAAGGGCAGGGGGTGCGTCCGGAAACCCTGGCCCAGGCGCAGCAGCGCATCACCATCCCCATGCCGGGACCCGTGGAGTCCCTCAATGTGGGCGCGGCGGCGGCCGTCTGCCTGTTCGAGACCCTGCGCCGCCGGCGCGGCTGAACCTCAGCGGAGGTTCAGTTCCTCCAGCACCGTGGTGGCGATTTCCTCGATGGACTTGGTGGAGGAATCGAGCCAGCGGATACCCTCGCGCCGCATCATCCGCTCGGCCTCCTCCACCTCGTGGCGGCAGTTGGCCAGAGAGGCATAGCGGCTGTTGGGACGTCTTTCCTCGCGGATCTGGGCGAGCCGCTCGGGCTGGATGGTCAGGCCAAACAACTTGCTGCGATGCTTTTCCAGGGTGCCAGGCAGCTTGCCCCGCTCGAAATCCTCGGGGATCAAGGGGAAATTGGCGGCCTTGAGGCCAAACTGCATGGCCAGGTACAGGGATGTGGGGGTCTTGCCGCAACGGGAGACACCCACCAGCACCACGTCGGCCTCTTCCAGATCCCGGTCGGTGATGCCGTCGTCGTGGGCCAGGGTGTAGTTGATGGCCTCGATCCGTTCCTTGTAATCGGAGCTGTCGGTGGAGCCGTGGGTCCGTCCCACCGTGTGGCTCGACTTCACCCCCAGTTCGGTTTCCAGGGGGGAGAGGAAGGTCTCGAAATAGGAAATGGAGAAGGCATCGGCCAGATGCACGATCTCCGCGATCCGGGGATTGATCAGGGTGGTAAACACGATCGGGCGGATGCCGTCCGCCTCGCTCCGGGCGTTGATCCGGGCCACCACCTCCCGGGCCTTTTCCTCGTTGTCCACGAAGGGGATCCGGATCTGGGTGAATTTGACGGCCTCGAACTGGGACAGCAGGCTGTGGCCCAGTGCCTCGACGGTGATGCCGGTACCGTCGGAAACGAAGAATACGGTGCGAAAGGGGGTTTGCATGGGAAGCGGGAGGAATGGACTGGCCGGGCATTCTATCCCAGCAGGGAGCGGTGCATGTAGCAGGCTTTCGGGCCATAGCAGGCCAAGGGAGTGACGGGATTTCCCGGGGCAAAGCCCTGGCCCGCCCAAAAGGCGGGAGAGTCCCCCACGGCAATCAGGGTCGCCCAGTGCAGGCCCTGACGCCGTCCCCACTCCAGGCAATCCCGCACCAGGCTGCGGGCCAGGCCCAGTCCCCGGGCAGCAGGCGCCACGGCCATGTCGTGCAGGTGCAGGGCGTCGGCTCCAGTTACAGGGGTGCCGGGGTCGTTCAGGGACGGGGGGTGCAGGTACAGGGCCGGCTGGGCAAAGAGATAGGCAAGCAGGCCCTCATCCCCTTGCGCCACCCAGTTGGAGCCGGGAAATTGCCGCAACTTGCCGGAGAAAACCTGGGCCGATTCATGTAACTCGGGGGGATAAGCCTGAGCCTGGATAGCCAGCACCTGTTCCAGGTCTGCCGGCTCCATGGGGCGCAGGAAAAAACGGGGTGAATTCAGCATGGCGCCTATTTTACGGTTTAATATAACGTTATCGAAAATTTCCCCGCAGCGGAGCCCAGATGTCGGACATGCCCCCGGATCCTTCCACCCCCGACCCAGAGCAGGGCCGCAGCCGCGGCAGGCCGAGGGTGCGCTATGCGGACCGTAACGAGCAGGTGCGGCAGAACATGCGTCTTTACCGGGCCCGTCGCACCGCCGAGCAGGCGGCCCTGCAGCGGGCCCTGGAACAATTGCTCCAGGCCGTGGAGAGCGGGGATCTGCAGCGCACCTTCGTGGCGGGGGCCGCAGTTTCCGGCATCTGGAAGGAAAGCACCCAGCGGGCCCGTTTTCTCCGGCAGCGTCCCGTCTCGTCCCGCCAGCCTCAGCAAGAACCCCAACGCAACGGACCCCGCCCATGAGCCAGACCGCCAATCCTCCCCGCTCCACCTGGAGTAACCGCTGGGCCTTCATTCTCGTTACCATCGGGTCGGCGGTGGGTCTGGGCAACATCTGGAAATTTCCCTACATGGCCGGTTCCCAAGGGGGCAGCGCCTTCGTTCTGGTATATCTGCTCTGTGTCCTCCTGATCGGCCTGCCCCTGTTGATGGCGGAGATCCTGATCGGCCGGCGGGGCAAGGGCAATCCCGTGTCGGCCATGGTGCACGTGGCCGAGGAGAGCCGCCTTTCCAGCGCCTGGGCTCTGGTGGGCTGGATCGGTGTGGTGGGGGCCTTGCTCATCCTGTCCTTCTACAGCGTGGTGGCCGGCTGGATCGTCGACTATCTGTTTTTGTCCCTGTCCGGGCTGGAACTGGCGGATGCGGCCACGGCGGCGCGCCGCTTCGAGGCCCTGCTGGCTAGCCCCGGACAGATGATGCTCTGGCATACGGTGTTCCTGACCCTCACCGTGGGAGTCGTGGCCCGGGGGGTGATCGCCGGGATCGAACGGGCCAACCGCATCATGATGCCGGGGCTGTTTCTGATCCTGGTGCTGCTGACTCTGTGGGGCGGCATTGCCGGCGACATGCAGGCGGCCTGGCACTTCATGTTCGATTTCAGGCCCGAGGCCCTGACGCCTGCGGTGATCCTGGCGGCCGTGGGCCATGCCTTCTTTTCCCTGAGCCTGGGCATGGGGGCCATCATGGCCTATGGCTCCTATCTGGACCGGCAGTCCAGCATCGCCGGGACCAGTCTCTGGATTGCCTTCGCTGGAACCGTGGTGGGACTGCTGGCCGGTCTGGCAATCTTCTCCCTCACCTTCAGCCATGGCCTGGAGCCGGCTTCGGGCCCCGGACTGATCCTGCAGACCTTGCCCCTGGCCTTCACTCACATGCCTGGCGGGCAACTGTTCGCCATCTTCTTCTTTTTACTGGTGCTCTTTGCCGCCTGGACCTCGGCGATTTCCCTGGTGGAACCCTTCGTGGCCTGGCTCACGGAGCGGCTCGGATTGCGTCGCCCCCTGGCCGCCTGGAGCACTGGCTTTGGGGTCTGGCTGCTGGGCCTGGGGGTCTGCCTGTCCTTCAACCACTGGTCCGGGTACACCTTGTTCGGGCTCAACCTGTTCGAGCTGCTGGATTTTCTCACCAGTCGCATCATGATGCCCCTCTCCGGTCTGGCGATTGCCTTGTTCGTGGGCTGGTCCATGACCCGGGCCCGGGTCATGGACGAGATGCAGTTGCCCGAGGCAGGCTTCAACCTCTGGTACCGGGTGCTGCGCTACCTGGCGCCCCTGGGCATCCTGCTGGTGTTCCTCCATGTCCTGGGCTGGCTGGGCTGAGCATGGGCAACTACCTGGACGGGAGCTTTCCCGAAGGCTGATCCTGAGGATGGAACCCGGCCATCCCGGGCCTGTCCGATGCCCTGGGAGGGCCTTTTGCACCGGCCCTTGAGATAGGCTGTCTTTGCGGCTATCGTAGCGCCTTTTTGCAACAGGCCGGCGGACGGGGCCTTGCCCTGCCAGCTCGGCTTTGCGGGCCCAGATGCGATTTCATGAGCAAGTTCTTCAAACGCTTCCTGCCTGACCGGGACCGCCTCGGGAATACCTGGGGCCTGCGCTGGCTGGGGCCGGCCCTCAAGCACCCCCGCCTCTGGCATGTTTCCCGCCGTGGCATTGCTGTGGGGCTGGCTCTGGGTATCTTCTTCGGCCTGCTCATTCCCATCGCCCAGATTCCCTTTTCGGCCACCTTCGCCGTGCTGCTGCGGGCCAACGTGCCCACTGCCGTGGCCAGCACCCTGGTCACCAATCCTGTTACCTTTGGCCCCATTTACTACCTGGCCTATCAGGTGGGGGCCGCCATTCTGGGGGAGGAACTGGAGCCGCCGGCACCCCCCTCCGTGGTGGCGGATACGCCCACTCCGGAAACCCCCGCGTCTTCTTCTCTGGCCAGCCTCTGGGACAAAATCACCGGGGTCGGCAAACCCCTGGTGCTGGGGCTGGCCATCTTTGCCGTGGTCGGTGGGGTGGGGGCCTATCTGCTGGTGAGCTGGATCTGGCGGCTGCGCATCTGGTGGGCCTGGCGGCAACGCTCGCGTCGGCGCCGGGGGATGTTGTAAGCATGCTCGCTGACGAGTTCTTCATGCGCGAGGCCTTGTCCCAGGCCGAGGCGGCCGGCTGCCTCGGGGAAGTGCCGGTGGGCGCCGTGGTGGTCCGGGATGGGGAAATCATCGGCCGCGGCTTTAATTCCCCCATCGGCGATCATGATCCGACCGCCCATGCCGAGGTGATGGCGCTTCGGGATGCAGCCCGCCGGTTGGGTAACTACCGCCTTCCGGGCTGTGAATTGTTCGTTACCCTGGAGCCCTGTGCCATGTGCGCCGGCGCCATCCTGCATGCCCGTATTGCCCGGGTGGTTTATGGGGCCAGGGACTGGAAGACCGGGGTGCACGGCAGCATCCTCGACCTGTTCGCCGAACCCCGGCTCAATCATCACACCCAGGTGCAAGGGGGCGTGCTGGCCGAAGACTGCGGTCGCTTGCTCTCGGATTTCTTCGCCGCTCGCCGGCGCCAGGAAAGATGATGTCCCCCGGCTTGCGACTGCGGGTTTCCCTGTCTTGCCAGACCCTCGAGGTACTCGACGGGGAGGGGCGGGTGCTGCGCCGCTATCCGGTCTCCACGGCGGCAAAGGGGGCAGGGGAACTGCAAGGCAGCTTCCAGACGCCCCGGGGCCGCCATCGGGTACGTGCCAAGATCGGTGCCGGCTGTCCGCTGGGTACCGTCTTTTCCGGTCGGCGCCCGACCGGGGAAATCTGGACGCCGGAGCTGGAAGCCGCCCATCCCGGCCGGGATTGGATCCTGACCCGCATCCTCTGGCTTTCCGGCTGTGAGCCGGGCTTCAACCGCCTCGGCTGCGTCGATACCATGCGTCGCTACATCTACATCCACGGCACGGCCGATACCGCGCCCCTGGGGCAACCCCTGTCCCATGGCTGCATCCGCATGGGCAACCGGGACATCATGGAGCTTTTCGACCTGATACCCGTCTACACCCCGGTAGACATCGTCGAAAGCTGAGTGCCGCCCAGCGGCTGTCCCCCTGGGCCGAAGCGGCGTTCCGTCATCCACAGCTGTCCGCCCCGGTTCCGGCACAGCAGGGTCGAGCAGCGGGTGCCGTAGGTATCCGAAACCACGAAGATGCTCGACAGCATGCGCTCGGTGGCCAAGGGTACGCCGGTATCGGGCAGGTCCCGGTCATCCGCCTGCTCCCGATCCGCCAGCACCCTGAACAGAGCCTCCTCGTCCGGCAGGCGGGTCAGGGCCCGGCCGAAGTGCTCCCGGGCCTTGACGAGCTTGGGCCAGGGGCTGTCGAGCCGGTGGTTGGACAAGCCGTAAATTCCGGGCGGCAGGCGCAGGGCAGGTCCTGCTTCCCGATTGCTGAGATAGACGAGTTCCTCTCCGTTGCCCAGCAGCAGGTTGAATCCTCCGTACTGATCCTGTTGGACTGATTCAGCGAATTCAATGGGTTGAGTGTTTTTGTTGAGGTAATTTCTCACCAGATCGCCCCGGGATCGCGGCGCCTTTTCCGGTGTTCCCTGACGCACGTTGGTGACGGCGGCAAAGCGGCCGTCCCGATGACAGGCCAGCCAGCTCCCCCCCGCCTGCAGATCGCGGCCGCCCAGGATGTTTGGCGCGTCGTCCCAGACCGCCAGGGGCAGGGAAGGGCGGTCGTACCATTCGTCCCGGTTGGCCGCCAGCACCAGGGGGTAATCTGCATGGACCTGCCAGGCAATCAGAATCAGGCACATGCCCGTCAGGGATGCACGGCTGCCGCTTCGAGTCGCGGGCCGTCCGCAGCGCCCTGGTGCAGGTCGGCCGCCGCGGTGGCGATCACCACGGCCAGGGCCGCGAAGCCGCCGGCGGGATCGGGGGCGCAGCAGATCACCTTGCCGGCGCTCTGGTCGGGGCTGGCGGGGGAGTGGAGTTCTTCCCCCGGCTGCAGGGGCTCGGTACTCCTGAGGCGGTAGAGGTGGCGCTTGACCTTGCCCAGGTACTGGGTGCGCGCCACCACTTCCTGGCCGGGGTAGCAGCCCTTGTGGAAGCTGACACCGCCGAGTTTTTCCAGATCGGCCATCTGGGGCACGAACTCTTCCCGGGTGGCGGTGGTGATCCAGGGCAAGGCTTCCCGGATATCGAGCCACTCCCAGGCGGGCTGCCCGGCGGGCGTGGCCTGGGCTGCCAGGTGCTGCCACACGTCGGCAAGCCCGGCCAGGGGAAGAGTCACGATGAAGCGGGCAGGGGAGAGACGGATGACGCAGCAGCCATCACGTTCCTGCAGGCTCATGGGAGTTTCCGGGACGGGCAGGCCAGCGGCGGTGAGGGCATTGGCGGCTTCCTTGCCGGCCACTCCGAGGTGGCCCAGGCTAACGCTGACGTCGACCAGCTGCACCCGGGAGCGCAGGATGAACATCTGCAGGCGCTTGAGGATGGCGGGCTGGAGATCGGCTGCCAGGATCAGCCGGTAGCCGCCCTCCTGGCGGTGGATGATGAAGTTGGCCAGCATGCGGCCCTTGGCGGAACACCAGGCGGAAAGCTGGGCCTGCCCATCCTGGAGATGGTTGAGGTCGTTGGTGAACTGGGCGTGCAGGAAGGTCCGGGCGTCTTCGCCGGCGGCTTCGATGCCGGCAAGCTGCAGCAGGGGGACGACAACCGTGCCGCCGGCGGCAGCGGCAAGTTCGGCGGCCGGGTCGCCAAAATGCAGGAGTCGTGCAGAATCGGGAGCAAAAATGGCACCCTGCCGGGTCAGGAAGGATGGCCAGGGATGGGGGAGGGAATTCATTGCGGCCTCGCCAGAAAAGGGGGGTTGGGCTGTGTTTGGGCTATTATAACGCCCGTTCCCGGCCGGGCCGGGCGGCCCCGTCTGCAATTTGACCTGGTATCTCCGTGAAGTTTCTTCTGCGTTCTTTTTTCTTCCTGATTCTGGCGGTCGCAGTCCTGGCAGGCGGGTTTTACGCCTGGTATGACCGCCCCCTGGATTTGCCGGCGGAGACGGTGGAATTCCGGGTGCCCGCCGGCACCGGCCTACGCGGCGTGGTTGGCATCCTGGAGCGGGCCGGGGTGAATGTCCAGGGCAACCTGCTGGTGCTGGCTGCCCGCCTTTCCGGCAAGGAAGGGGCGATCCGGGCGGGTACCTACGGCATCACCGCCGGCATCACCCCCGGGGAGCTGCTCGATACCCTCGTGCAGGGCAAGGTGCTGCAGGTGGAGGTGCGCCTGATCGAAGGCTGGACCTTCCGGCAGTGGCGTAGCCAGCTGGCCTCCCAGCCTGGCCTCGAACATGTCAGCGCCGGCCTTGGCGACGCCGAGCTGATGCAGCGCCTGGGATTTCCCGGGGTGGCCCCCGAGGGCATGTTCTTCCCCGACACCTACCGGGTAGACAAGTATTCCTCCGATCTGGAGCTGCTTTCCAGGGCCGCCCGGGCCATGCAACGCCATTTGCAACGGGAGTGGGAAGGGCGGGAGCAGGGGCTGCCATACCGGACCCCCTACGAGGCCCTGATCATGGCCTCCATCGTCGAAAAGGAAACCGGGCAGGCCGCCGACCGGGGCATGGTGGCCGGGGTGTTCGTCAACCGGCTGCGGCTGGGGATGCGCCTGCAGACCGATCCCACGGTGATCTACGGTCTGGGCGAGCGTTTCGATGGCAACCTGCGCAAGGTGGATCTGCAGACGGATACACCCTACAACACCTACACCCGGGCCGGCCTGCCCCCGACACCGATCGCCATGCCCGGTCTGGCCTCGCTTCGGGCGGCGTTGCATCCAGCCCGGACCGAAGCCCTTTATTTCGTGGCCCGGGGCGATGGCAGCAGCCATTTTTCCCGCAGCCTGGACGAGCACAATCAGGCGGTCAACCGCTATCAGCGCCGCAGCCGCTGAATTCAGGAGAGCATCTTGAAAGGCAAGTTCATCACCCTCGAAGGTATCGATGGGGCCGGCAAGAGCAGCCATGTGGACTGGCTCGTGGCCTTCCTGCGCCAGCAGGGCAAGCCGGTGGTGGCCACCCGGGAACCGGGCGGTACCCCTCTGGGAGAAAAGCTGCGGGAATGGCTCCTGTCCGAATCCATGCACCTGGAAACCGAAACCCTGCTGATGTTTGCCGCCCGCCGGGAGCACCTGGCCCAGGTGATCGAACCGGCTCTGGCACGGGGCGAGTGGGTGGTCTGCGACCGTTTCACCGATGCCACCCATGCCTATCAGGGCGGGGGCAGGGGACTGGACCGCCACAAGATCGGCCAGCTGGAGCAGTGGGTCCATGGCAACCTGCAGCCCGACCTGACCCTGCTTTTCGATGTGCCCTGCGAGGTGGCCCGGCGCCGCATTGCCCTGGCGAACCGGCACCTGGACCGTTTCGAGCAGGAGCAGGCCGCATTCCATGACCGGGTGCGGCATGCTTACCTGGACCGGGCGGCGCACCACCCTCAGCGTTTCCATATCATCGATGGGGAAAAATCCCTCGAAGAAATTCGGAAGCAACTTGAGAAAATCGTTTCAAGCATTTGTTCATGAACGTTATTTCTCTCTATGAGCCTGCCTGGCGGCGGTTGCAGCAATGGCGCGGCAAGTTGCCGCATGCGCTGCTTCTCGCCGGTCCGCGTGGCCTGGGCAAGCGAGAACTGGCCGATGCCTTCGTGGCCAGCCTGCTCTGCGAACAGGGGCAGGCCGGGGGCATGGCGTGTGGCAGCTGTCTGGCCTGCCGTTGGTTCGAACAGGGCAACCATCCGGATTTCCGGTTGCTCCAGCCCGAAGCCCGGAAGCTGCAGGAGGAGGGTGAGGGCGGTGAGGAAAAAGCCCGGCGGGGTGGTCAGCAGATCACCATCGAGCAGGTCAGGGAACTCGATGACTTTTTCAGCGTCGGAACCCATCGGCAAGGCCTGCGTATCATCCTGGTGGACCCGGCGGAAAGCCTGAACCGGAGCGCGGCCAACGCCATCCTCAAGGTTCTGGAAGAGCCCCCACCCGATACGCTCTTCCTTCTCCTGTCCAGCGAACCCATGCGCCTGCTGCCCACCTTGCGCAGCCGTTGCCAGAGCCTGTCCCTGTCCCCCCTCGAAGCAGGTCTGGCGAGCAGGGTGTTGGAAGAGGAGGGGATCGACGATCCCCGGGGCTGGCTCGCCCTGGCCGGAGGTGCACCGGCCCTGGCCCGGGAACTGGCGCTCCGGGGCGGGGACGAGTGGCTGGATGATCTGCTCCAGGTCTTGTCCGGTGGTGGCCGGCTGGAAGTGATCGCTTCGGCGGCCGTCCTGGAAAAGCGCCTCAAGTCCGTCAAGGGAGCCAATCCCCTGCCGCGGCTGGTGGACTGGTCGCAGAAATGGCTGGTGGATCTGGGGCTGGCCCTGGCTGGCCGTCCCAGCCGCTTCTATCTTGCCCGCCGCACCACCATCGAAGCTCTCGCCACTGCAACTTCGCTGGATAAAACTGTCCGCTTCTATCAGCATCTGGTTAAACTTCGCAAGGAAAGCGAACATCCATTGAACATGCGTTTGTTCCTTGAACAACTCCTCTTCCGTTACCGCGCCCTGTTCGTCGAGTGAGACCATGACCGAACCCGTCAAAGCAGCCACCCCGCGCCCGAGTGTGCTGTCCCTCAACATCAATTCGAAATCCGCGCTGTATGCCGCTTTCATGCCCATGCTCAAGCACGGCGGCATTTTCATTCCCACGACCCGCAGCTATGCCCTCGGAGATGAGGTCTTCATGCTGCTTTCCCTCATGGATGATCCGGCCAAGCTGCCAATTGCCGGCAAGGTGGTCTGGATCACCCCCGCTGGCGCCCAGAACAACCGGGCCCAGGGCATCGGCATTCATTTCAATCCCGATGAGAGCGGCCAGGAAGCCAAACGCAAGATCGAGGGGCTCCTGGCCGGGGTCCTGAACTCCACCCGGCCCACCCATACCCTCTGAGATGGCAGCGCAACTCATCGATTCCCACTGCCATCTGGATTTTCCCGGCCTGGCCGAGCAACTGCCCCAGGTGCTGGCGTCCATGCGGGAAAATGGTGTGGCCGGCGCCCTCTGCATCGGCGTCAACATGGAGGATTTTCCCCGGGTGCTGGCCCTGGCGGAGGCCCATGACCATCTGTTTGCCAGCGTCGGCCTCCATCCTGAATACGAGAACGTGCAGGAGCCGGATCTGCAATATTTGGCGCGGATGGCGGCTCATCCCAAAGTGATCGCCATCGGCGAGACCGGGCTTGATTACTACTGGCAGAAGGACCGGCCGGAATGGCAGCGGCAGCGTTTCCGCACTCATATCCGGGCCGCCCTTGCCCTGGGCAAGCCCCTGGTCGTGCATACCCGGGATGCCGCCGACGACACCTTACGCCTCCTGGAGGAGGAGGGGGCCGACAGGGTGGGAGGCATCATGCATTGCTTCACGGAATCCTGGTCTGTCGCCGAGCGGGCCCTGGACCTGGGATTCCACCTTTCCTTCTCGGGCATCGTCACCTTCCGGAATGCGCAGCAGGTCAAGGAGGTGGCCGCCAGGGCTCCCCTGGACCGCCTGCTCGTGGAGACCGATGCCCCCTACCTTGCACCCGCGCCCCACCGGGGCAAGACCAATCAACCCGCCTATGTCCGCCATGTGGCAGAAGAGCTTGCCCGTGTGCGGGGAATTCCCTTTGAAACAGTGGCCAGGGCGACCACCGACAACTTTTTGGCGCTTTTCCCGAGTGCCCGGGAGATCTTCAGGTCATGAACACAGCCAGAAAACTCTGCATCATCCTGATGGCAGCCGGCATGATCACGGCTTCCAGCCAGGTTTTCGCCTCCTCTTCCTATGACGATATGATGACTGCCGTCAAACTGGGGGACAAAAGTGCCGTGCTGCAACTCCTGCGGCGGGGTATGGACGTAAACACCACGGACATCGAAGGCAACACCCTGCTCATGCTTGCAGCCCGGGAGGGCAATCTGGAACTGGTGAACCTGCTGCTCGAGCAGCGGGCCCGGGTCAACGCCCGCAACCGTCACGGCGACTCGGCCCTGCGCATCGCGGCTTACCAGGGGGCGCTGCCGATCGTGCAGCGTCTCGTGGAGGCGGGCGCCCAGGTGAACATGGAGGGCTGGACCCCCCTGATCTACGCGGCCTTTAACGGTCATCTGGATACCACCCGCTTCCTGCTCGAGAAGGGGGCCGACGTCAATGCCGCGAGCGAGAACGGCATGACCGCCCTCATGGCCGCTGCTCGGGGAGGCTACATGGAAATCCTGCAGATCCTCATGGACGCCGGCGCCATGCCGAATTTGCAGACCCAGAGCGGCGAAACTGCCCTGGACTGGGCCGTCAAAACCAACAATACGGATGCCGCCGCCTATCTCAAGAACAAAGGCGCGCTGCCAGGCAAATCCGTGAAGCTGATGATCCAGTGACCCGGGACCCCGTGCCCGGGGTTCCCATGCTCATGGCGCTGCGCATAATTTTTATTATGTAAAATATTGGTGGTGTGTGCTGCCATGAGTCTGAGTCGTCCCGCAATGCTCTCATGCCATCACCCGGCTTCTTTCCCGCAGAGTTCAGTTCAGATTTTCCTTGTCGACAAGGATGGGCAAAGGTACGACTTCGATGCCTTCTTCCTGGAGTTCCAGAAACTCTTTGGGGCTGGCCTTTCCCCGGATGGTGCGAGCCGGGGCTTCTGCGTAGTGAATCCGCCTGGCTTCCTCGGCAAACCGGTGGCCCACATCCTCGCTGTTCCGCAGGATGGCCTCTTTGAGGCTGTGCAAGAACTGCAGGGGATTCGGCACGGCCCGGTCTGCAAGGGGCGTTGTGGCGATGTGGCTGGCGGAAGGAATGCGGCGCACCTGGCGTGAGTTGCACTGCGGGCAAAGCACCAGGCCCCGCTCCTGCTGCGCCTCGAAGTCCGCGTGGGATGCAAACCAGCCTTCAAAACGATGGCCCTGCTCACAACTTAAATCAAAGATAATCATCGCTTCCTTGCCTTTCTTGCCTTGCTGCCATGGGGAACACAATTTCTCGTAGCCCGCTCCCTGTCCGGCTGCTCCTGCTGCTTGCCGGTTCCACCTTGCTGGCTCTGGGACTTGCCCTGGGCGCGCGTTATGGACTGGTGGAAGCCGACGGACTGGCCACGTTCTGCACTCTGGACAAAGAGGATATCCGCTGCAGCCTGCGCCAGGCCGTCATCGGCATTTTCACCCACAACAAGCTGGGTTACCTGAGTCTGGCAGCCTCCTCACTGGCCCTGCTGCACCCCTTGCGGCATCTTGCCTGGCTGGGTTGGTGCACGGGACTCATGGGGTTGGTCCTGTATTGCTACGACACGGCAGCGCCGGCCGCCCTCCTCGCCCTGCTGATCCTGGCCAGGACCGGGACTCCAAGCAGCAGACACAGGGCTGCCCAGGCCTGAGCCTGGGGATTGCCCGGTTCCATCAGCCAGCGTAGCAGGCCACCGGCCACCACCAGGGCGGCGAGTATACCTTCCTCCCGCCCGTCTTCCAGCGGCAACCTGGCCAGGGACAGGAGCGTGGGTAGTGGCAGGAGGTACAGCCAGAAGGGAAAATCCCGGTAGCGCGGATCGACACACAGGAGCAAGGCGGCCGTGGCGGCAGCGAACAGTAGCGCGACATGGATGAAGGCGAGGCAACAGGCCTGCCGGTCCCGGCGCTGCCAGGCGGCATGCCAGGAGATGGGGCGGATGGGATTCCGGGCATGCGTCAGGGTCAGAATCACCCCCAGCAAGGCGACTGTACCGAGGATCAGCCATTCCCAGAGATTCCGATAAGCCGTCATCCCGTGTTCCCAGGCCATGCAGAGGGCGATGCCCAGCCAGGCACCGGCTGCCGCTGCCGCCACCGGGCTGGCCGGCGGGTCATCTTTGCGCCGCAGCAGCGCCAACCCGAGGCAGGACAAGGCCCCCGACAAGGTCGCCAGGAGGGGAAGGGTCAGGTCCTGGCGTTCCGCCACCGGGCCTTGCAGGGGAAAACGTGCTTGCAAGTGCTTGTCGAGGATGCCCCAGTAACCGCCGACAGTGCCCTCCAGCTGGCGTTTCCATGGTTGGTCGATGGCTTCGATCAGGTTGTAATTCCACCCCCTGCTGCGGGCCTCCTGAACAAAACTGCGGATGTAACGTGCCTGCTCCACCCTGCCCGGCCGGGCGGCTTCCCGCTGGCGGCCGTGGCTGGGCCAGCCGGTTTCACCGATGAGGACGGGTTTGCCGAAATGCCGCTGTATCTGCTCATGAATCCTGGCGACATGGGGGATGGCCGCTTCCACGGCCACGGGCTCGTCCTCCCAGTACGGCAGGATGTGGATGGTGAGGAGATCCACGCTGTCGGCCAGGCCCGGATGGCGCAGCCAGAATTCCCAGACATCGGCATAGGTGACAGGCACCCGGGTGCGGCTGCGGGCCTCTTCCAGCAGGGCCTTGAGGGCCTGCTCGGATTGCTCCCGGCGCAACAACACCTCGTTGCCCACGATCAGGCCGCGCACTACCTCCGGGTGGCGATTGGCCACATCGATGGCAGTTTCCAGCTCCTGCCGGTTCCGGGCTGCGTCCCGGCCGATCCAGGCTCCCAGCAAGACTTGCAGCCCCAGTTCCCGGGCCACGCCCGGCACCTGCTCGAGCCCCTGATTCACCGCATAGGTGCGCACACACCGGGTCAGGGGCGCCAACACCGCCAGGTCGGCCGCGATCTGCTCCCGGGAAATCAAGGTGTGCGGATCCAGCGGCGTCTGCCCGGGGCCATGGTAAGGGGCATAGGAAAGGCAGTTGAATTTTTCACCCGCTTCCAGCTTCAGGTCAGGCAGTTCCACGGGACGGGTCTGCAGCAGGAGCATCAGCAAAACGGCTGCGCAGGCTGTCAGATGCAGCACCAGGAGCAGCGGGCTGATGCGTGATGGGGCGATGGAAGACGCGGGCATGAGGGATTGTCCGGAAAGGTCCTGGGCGTGGGCTGGCGCGCATTCTACCTTCCCCTGCCCTCCCGGGTGATTTACGGGCCGTCAACCCCCGCTGTACAATCCACACCCCGCCCTGGCCCGGGTGATGAAATTGGTAACCATAGCGGACTTAAAATCCGCCGGCGCAAGCCTTACGGGTTCGAGCCCCGTCCCGGGCACCATCTCCCGCTTCAAGCCATGCTGGACAAGGCTTCCAGTAGCTGCGCGTCCCCTGCCTGCTGCTCAGGCAACCTGCCATCCTGGCTTTCAATATGTACCTTGTAGCCCGACTGGCGCAGCAGGTCGGCCCAGTACCTGGCCTGTCGGGCATCACTGAACCATGGTCCCGATTCGGTTACATAACGGCCCTGATGATCGATGCAGGTGGAAACAACGCGATACATGATGCAAAGGGAAAATTCTGCGTCGGGTGCTGCTTCAGACAAGGTGCGGGTAAGCGAGTTCAATTTCAAGTACCGACCTGATCCCTTCCCTGCTCAGGCACGCCTTTCGCTAGCTCCTTTGCGTCCTGGCTTGCGCCGCATGAAGACCCTGCCCCGGAAAGCCAGGGCGCTGTTTCCAGTATGTCCAACGACAGGAGAAGGAGGTCCCGAATGCTCAACAAGAATGGGATTGTGCACTGGTCCGAGGAATACTCCATCGGACTCGAAACGATCGATGCCCAGCACATGGCGCTCATCGAACTGGTGAATGATCTGTGGCGGGCCATAGCTTCGAATGCACCAGTTGAGGTCAGCCAGCGGTTGCTGGAGCGCCTGGAACACTATACCGTGGCCCATTTTGGTGCCGAAGAGAGCATGATGCGGGCATTGCAATATCCGGATTTTGCAACCCATAAGCTGGCCCACGCAAAATTCGTGCATCGAATCCAGGCCGAAAGGCAGCATTTGCTGCAGGGCAGGAACCTGAGCCTGGACATCCTGCATTTCCTCCGGGACTGGCTTGTCAATCACATCCTCGTGAGCGACAAGGCTTATGCCAGGTTCTGTGCGGAAAAGGAGCAGCCCATGGGCTTTTTCAGCCGCCTGTTTTCCCGCTTGAGGGGAACGGACAGGGAAGCACTGAGCGCCTGAGCGGAAGGTGGAATCGGCGTAGCACTTCTTCAGCAGCGCCATGACCCGCTCGCCCGCCTTGTGACTGCGCACCTACACAGTGATTTGCACCCACAAGAGGGCGCACGTGCCGGGCACACAAGGAAAAAGGGAAAGCCCGATGGCTTTCCCTTTCGATCTGGAGCGGCAGAAGAGTCTCGAACTCTCGACCTCAACCTTGGCAAGGTTGCGCTCTACCAACTGAGCTACTGCCGCAAATTCTGGATGCACAAGCCGGATCCGAAGCGCCCTGGCATGGGCCTGCGATATTTCCCAAAGGTGTTGTCTCCTCTGGAACGAGGCGCATTCTATGGGATCGGATGGGATGCGTCAATCTTCCGAGTGTTGTGTGTTGCGAGTTTTTGAGTTGTCCGGATTTGTAGCACGCGATCTGTCCGGTTGTCATAGTTACCCGAAGGAGGTGGCTGATGAGACGGACGGAAGTGTTACAGGAGATTCGGAAGATGAGATTTGAGGAAACTTACGAGGTGTGGAATGCCGGTCACCCTCATGCAGTTGCACTTTGCTTCGTTCGCTGTGATCAACTTGCGGTGGGACTTGCACCCACAAGAGGGTGCTCGTGCCGGGCGCACACGGAAAAAGGGAAAGCCCGATGGCTTTCCCTTTCGATCTGGAGCGGCAGAAGAGTCTCGAACTCTCGACCTCAACCTTGGCAAGGTTGCGCTCTACCAACTGAGCTACTGCCGCAAATTCTGGAGGCGCGAGCCGGAGTCGAACCGACCTACACGGATTTGCAATCCGGTGCATAACCGCTTTGCTATCGCGCCAGGATAGATTTTCCCGAACGACAAAGCGCTGGGCTTTGCCTAAAAAAACTGGAGCGGCAGAAGAGTCTCGAACTCTCGACCTCAACCTTGGCAAGGTTGCGCTCTACCAACTGAGCTACTGCCGCGTGAAACGAGCGCGCATTATAGGGGACGTGACATGAAAGTCAACGTTTGCAGGAGTCTTCGTGGCATTTGATCCGGTTCAGGGTGCTTTGCACTGTACGAGGCGCTTCAGCTCCGGGATGCAGGCGCCGCAGCCAGTACCACAGCGCAGTTCGGCCTGCAGCTCGTCCAGGGTGGCGCCGGTGGCCAGGGATTCCTTGATCTGGTTTTCCCCCACATTCATGCAGTTGCAGACGATACGCCCACGGGAGATGCCGCCGGCCGGAGGCTGAGCACGGGGAGCGAACAGCCAGGGCTTCAGGTCCTGCATGGCACGCTGCTCCACCAGGGCTTCCAGCAGCCAGCCGGTGGCGACGGTTTCCCCGGCAAAGACCAGACCGGCGAGATTGTCGGCTTCCACCAGGGCCCGCTTGATGATGCCGCGCCGTTCGTCCCGATACACCAGCGACTGTTCTTGGGGCATATCCAGGGCCTGGGCCACCTGCTCCAGACGCTCGGCCAGAAGGTCAGGGCTGGCATCTTCCTGGGGCCAGGACCACTGCAGGTGCAGCACCGGTCGCTCCCGCCCCGCCAGGGTCAGGGTGGCACTGCCGTCCTGGGGCAGGATGTTCCGCAGGCGCTGGCGCCAGATCAGCACCTGTTCCCTGCCCTCCTGCCCCACGGGCGTGGTGCGCAGGGCCACGAGTTTTTGCGTCAGTGGCACCTTGTCGATGCGGACCGCCGTGTGCTTGAGTTCGGGCTGGCGGGAGACTGGGTCGGTGACGCCCAGGGTGAACAGATTGGCGCCCGGAGTGCCGGTGACCATTTCGCCCCAGTGCATGGGCAGGTAGGCCTGGGCGGGGGCGATTTCAGGGCGGGCGGAAACCTGCCAGAGGCTATGGCCGCGGGGAGTGCTGACCTGAACCCAGTCCCCCTCCTCCAGATTGCGGCGGGCCATGTCGCCCGGGTTGAGATGCAGGCGCGGCTGGGCTTCATGGGCCTGCAGGGCGGCGACCCGTCCGGTGCGGCTCATGCCGTGCCATTGGTCGCGCAGGCGGCCAGTGTTGAGGCTGAAGGGATAACGGGCGCTGGTTTCCTCGGCCCGCAGAGTCTTGGCTAAGGTCTCGCCCAGGGGCAGGAAACGAGCCTTGCCGGAGGGCGTGGCGAAGCGGCCGTCGCCATAGAGGCGGGTCGGGCCGGGGTGCTTGGGATCGGGCCGGGGCCAGGTCTGAGGACCGGCCTGTTCCAGCAGGGGGTAATCGATGCCGCTCAGATCCAGGTCCCTGCCCCGGGTGCTCCGGGCATGTTCGGCAAAGATGCTGGCGGTGTCGGGGTAGTCGAACAGGCGCCGAGCGATTTCGCCCTGGCCCAGGGTGTGCCCCAGGGCCAGGGCGAAATCCCGGGCGATGCGCCAGTCGGCCCGGGCTTCTCCGGCTGCGGGAATGGCAGCCCGGACCCGGCTGATGCGCCGTTCGGAGTTGGTGACCGTGCCCTCCTTCTCGCCCCAGGTGGCAGCGGGCAGGAGCAGGTCGGCGTAGGCGCAGGTTTCCGTATCGGCAAAGGCTTCCTGCACCACCACGAAATCGCAGCGGGCCAGGGCCGCCCTGACCCGGGTCTGGTCCGGCAGGGAGTGGGCGGGGTTGGTGCAGGCAATCCAGAGGGCCTTGATCCTGCCCTCCTCCACCGCCTGGAACAGTTCGACGGCGGTCAGACCCGGCTGTTCGGGAACGCTGGGTATGCCCCACAGCTCGGCAATCTCCTGGCGATGGGCCGGATTGGCGAGATCCCGATGGCCGGAGAGCAGATTGGCCATGGCCCCCACCTCCCGGCCGCCCATGGCGTTGGGCTGGCCGGTGAGGGAAAACGGCCCCATGCCCGGCTTGCCGATGCTGCCGGTGGCCAGGTGCAGGTGGATCAGGGCAGCGTTGTTGGCGGTGCCGTGGGCCGACTGGTTGAGGCCCTGGCACCAGAGGGAAAGGGGCGCCTTGGCCTGGCCGAACCACCGGGCGGCGGTGACGATGTCTTCAGCCTGGATGCCGCAGAGCCGGGCGGCCACGGCCGGGGTCAGCTCCCGCACACTTGCGCGCAGGGCGTCGAAGCCTTCCGTATGGGCAGTGATGAAGGCCTGATTCACCAGGTCTTCCCAGAGCAGCACATGCAGCATGGCCGAATACAGCACCACGTCGGTGCCGGGCAGTATCTGCAGGTGCAGGTCGGCGCTGGCGGCGGTATCGGTGCGGCGCGGGTCCACCACGATCATTTTGGCGCCACTTTGCTCCCGGGCCTCTTCCAGCCGGCGGAACAGGATGGGGTGGGCCCAGGCGGCGTTGGAGCCGGCCAGGAAGAACAGGTCGGCCAGCTCGAAATCTTCGTAGCTGCAAGGCACGCTGTCGGCCCCCAGGGTGGCCTTGTAGCCGGCCACGGCGGAGGACATGCAGAGGCGGGAGTTGGAGTCGATGTTGTTGGTGCCGATCAGTCCCTTGGCCAGCTTGTTGAAGACGTAGTAGTCCTCGGTGAGCAACTGGCCGGAGACGTAGAAGGCCACGGCATCGGGGCCGTGTTGCTTGATCACTTGGGCGAACTGCTTGGCCGCGTGGTTCAGGGCGAGATCCCAGCCGACCCGCTGACGGGGGGCTGACTTACGGGTCCGCAGTTCCGGGTACAGGGCCCGGCCGGTCTGGACGGCGGACAGATGCAGGGTGGAGCCCTTGGTGCACAACTTGCCGAAGTTGGCGGGGTGATCCGGGTCGCCGCGCACGTTGGTGATCTGCTCACCCTGGCTTTCGATGATGACGCCGCAGCCGGTGCCGCAGTAGGGGCAGGTGGATTTGGTTTCTTGGGTGGTACTCATGGTGGCCCCCGATTGGTTAGACGCTGCGTTCTGTCTTGCGGGCGGGCATACTTTCTTTTGCTTCGCCAAAAGAAAGTAGCCAAAGGCGGGGGGTATCGCTGCCGTAGGCAAAAGGCGACCCCTGGTTGCGCGGTCGGCTACGCCGACTGCCCTGCGCTACTCGAAGCTGGCGGGGGCTGCGGAACTCGCCGCTAGGCGGCTCAGACAGTCCTCGCCCTTTTTCCGCCAGCCTCTCCGTTGCTCGGCGCTCCACAAGGGGAGAGGTAAAACCCACCGGTGCTGAAACGTTGTGCGGGTAAAGCTCGGGGGCTTTTCCCCTTGCCCTCTGTCTTGCCGAGCAGCGCAGACGGGCCGGGGGGAAGTCGGCGAGGACTGTCTGAGGGCCGCAGGCCCGAGTTCCGCAGCCGCTCCGGCTCGTTGAGCAGCGCAGGGCACCCCGCCGCAGGCGGGGCAAGACTGTGGGCGCGCCTTCTCTTTGCTTACTTTCTCTTGGCAAGGCAAGAGAAAGTAAGACGCGCCTCAAGCGCGGAAAGCAGCGTTTCCCGGCGCGCACCAGCATCACAACTCCAGCAACACCACCCCGCCCTCAACCCGGGCGGGAAACTTCTTGGCGCAGCCCACGTCCGGCGCACAGGCCTCCCCTGTTTCCAGGGCCAGATTCCAGCCGTGCAGGGGACAGGTCACCTGTTCCCCATGGACGATGCCCTGGGAGAGCGGTCCGCCCTTGTGGGGGCATTTGTCGCGCAGGGCGAATACCCGGTCGTCAGCGGTGCGGAACAGGGCGATGTCCCCCTCCGGGTGAGTCAGCACCTGGGCGCCCAGGCGGGGAATGTCGTCGAGACGGCAGATGGCTTTCCATTGGCTCATGCGGATGCTCCTCAGGCGGCCAGGGTGATGGGGATGAATTCCTTGCGGCGGGGGCCCTGGGCGATCTCGGCCCAGGGGTCCGGCTCGCCCTGCAGGGCATACAGCAGGCGTTCGTGCAGGGCCTTGCGGTTTTCCAGGTCGTCCACCACCCGGGCCTTGACGTAATCCAGGCCGACCCGGCTGACATAATGGACGGTGCGCTCCAGGTACCAGCCCTCCTCCCGGTAAAGCTGCAGGAAGGCGCCGGAGATTTCCATCACTTCCGCATCGTTCCTGGCTTTACACAAGAAATGGGCCACCTCGGTCTTGATGCCGCCATTGCCGGCCACGTAGATTTCGTAACCCGAGTCGACGCCGATGACGCCTACGTCCTTGATGCCGGCCTCGGCGCAGTTGCGCGGGCAGCCGGAGACCGCCAGCTTCACTTTGTGGGGTGAGCCCATGGCGAACAGCATCTTTTCCAGCTTGACGCCCAGGTCCATGGAGCGCTGGGTGCCGAAGCGGCAGTGCTCGGCACCGACGCAGGTCTTCACGGTGCGGATTGACTTGCCGTAGGCGTGGCCTGAGACCATGCCGGCGGCGTTGAGGTCTTCCCACATCTTCGGCAGGTCTTCTTTTTTGACCCCCAGCAGGTCGATGCGTTGACCGCCGGTGATCTTGACCGTGGGCACTCGGTATTTCTCGGCAACGTCAGCGATGGCGCGCAATTCCGCCGGGGTGGTCAGCCCCCCCCACATGCGCGGTACGACGCTGTAAGTGCCATCCTTCTGGATGTTGGCGTGGGCCCGCTCGTTGATGAAGCGGGACTGGGGATCGTCCTGGGCCTCGTGGGGCCAGGTGGAGAGCAGGTAATAGTTGAGGGCCGGGCGGCAGGTGGCGCAGCCATTGGGGGTCTTCCACGCCAGGGCCTGCATCACCTGGGGAATGGAGAGCAGCTTTTGTTCCTTGATCGCCTGGCGCACTTCCCCGTGGTTGTGGTCGGTGCAGCCGCACACGGGTTTCTTGGTGGTATCTACTGCCTGATAGGCGCCGCCCAGGGTGGAGGCGAGGATCTGCTCCACCAAGCCGGAACAGGAGCCGCAGGAAGACGCGGCCTTGGTGTGCTTCTTCACCTCGTCCAGGGTGAACAAGCCCTTTTCCTGGATGGCTTTGACGATGGTGCCCTTGCACACCCCGTTGCAACCGCAGACCTGGGCGCTGTCGGGCAGGCTGGCAGCGGAACTGGCGCCGGCATGGCCGGTGTCACCCAGGTGAGAACTGGCGTAGGACTGGCCGAACATCAGATGATCGCGCAGTTCCCCCAGGTCCTTGCCCTCGCGCAGTAACTGGAAATACCAGCTGCCATCCACGGTATCCCCGTACATGACGGCACCCACCAGCTTGTCGTCCTTGATTACCAGTTTCTTGTAAACGCCGCCGCAACGGTCATGCAGGAGGATCGCTTCGGTACCCGCACCACCCATGAAGTCGCCGGCGGAAAACACGTCGATGCCGGTGACTTTGAGCTTGGTGGAGGTGATCGAACCCTGGTAGCGGGCGATGCCGATCTGGGCCAGGTGATTGGCGCACACCTTGGCCTGTTCGAACAAGGGCGCCACCAGGCCGTAGGCAACCCCTCGGTGGGCGGCGCATTCGCCCACGGCGTAGATGCGTGGGTCCGTGATGGTCTGCAGGGTATCGCTGACCACGATACCCCGGTTGCAATGGAGGCCGGCGGCTTCGGCCAGGGCGGTGTCAGGACGGATGCCGGCGGCCATCACCACCAGGTCGGCGGGAATTTCTTCACCATTCTCGAAACGCACGGCGCCGACCCGGCCGTCAGGCCCAGGCAACAATTCGGTGGTCTGGTGCGCCAGGCGGAACTTCATGCCCTTGCCTTCGAGGGAAGCCTGCAACATGTCGGCAGCGGTTTTGTCGAGCTGGCGCTCCATGATCCACTCGCCCAGGTGCACCACGGTCACGTCCATGCCGCGCAGGATCAAGCCGTTGGCGGCTTCCAGGCCTAAAAGGCCGGCGCCGATCACCACTGCGTGTTTCTTGCTGGCGGCGGTGGCTATCATCGTCTGGGTGTCGGCGATGTCCCGGTAGCCGATCACCCCGGGCAGATCCTTGCCAGGCACGGGCAGGATGAAGGGCCGGGAGCCGGTGGCGATCAGGAGCCGGTCATACTCGGCGCGGGTGCCGTCGTCGGCTGTGACCTTGCGGCCGATCCGGTCGATCTGGGTGACCCGCTTGCCCACGTGCAGGGTGATGCCATTCTCGGCGTACCAGTCCAGGTCGTTGAGGATGATGTCCTGGATCTGCATTTCCCCGGCCAGTACTGGCGAGAGCAGGATGCGGTTGTAGTTGCCGTGGGGCTCGGCGCCGAAGACGGTGATGTCGTACTGCTCGGGGGCCAGCTTCAGCAATTCTTCCAGGGTCCGTACCCCGGCCATGCCGTTGCCGATCAATACCAGTTTCTGTTTTGCCATGATCAACTCCTTCAGGCTGCATGGCGCAGGGGGTTGTCCAGGCTGGTCAGGCCGGCCAGACCGGATAGCCGGTCCGCCTGGGCCAGGGACACCACGGCGCCGATGACGATGATTGCGGGGGCCGGCAGGCCGGCGGCTTCGGGCAGTTCCACCAGGGTGGTGATGACCTGCTGCTGTTCGGGCTGACAGCCCTGGGCGATGACGGCAGCCGGGGTATGCGGCGCCAGGCCGGCGGCCAGCAGTTCCCGGGTGATTTCCCCCAGCCGGGCCAGGCCCATGTAGATCACCAGGGTGGTGCCGGTTTTCGCCAGGGCAGCCCAGTCGGGCTCCGGGCTGCCCTGGGTGCCAGCCCGGGCGGTGACGAAGGTGACGCCGGCGGCCAGGCCCCGGTGGGTGACGGGAATACCCAGGGTGGCGGGGACGGCGATGCCGGCGGTGAGGCCGCTCACCACTTCCGCCTCGAAGCCGGCAGCGCGCAAGGTCAGCAGTTCCTCCCCTCCCCGCCCGAACATGAAGGGGTCGCCCCCTTTTAGGCGCACCACCGTGCGGCCCTGGCGGGCGTAGCGGAGCATCAGCCGCTCGATGAAGGCCTGCGGGGTGGAAGCCTTGCCGCCCCGCTTGCCTACCTTGAGGATGCGCGCCTGGGACCGGACCAGGGACAGCACTTCGGCGGACACCAGCTCGTCGGCGAGCACCACTTCGGCCTCGTCGGCGAGGATTCTGGCGGCCCGCAGGGTGAGCAGGTCCCCGGCGCCTGGTCCGGCACCGATCAGATATACCTTGGACATGGAAGTCTCCTGGGGCTGGCGCTAGGCGGCTTTTTTCAGCTGCTTCTGGTAAAGGAACTCCAGGATCGCCGCCCGGCATTCGACGAAGTGCGGGTCGTTGGCCAGGGCCAGGCGGTTGCGCGGATGTTCCAGCTTCACCTCCAGGATTTCGCCGATCGTGGCGGCCGGGCCGTTGGTGAGCATCACCACCCGGTCCGAGAGCAGCACCGCCTCATCCACATCGTGGGTGACCATCACCGTGGTGGCGCCGGTGGCGGCCATGATCTTCATCAGCTCGTCCTGGAGGTTGGCCCGAGTGAGCGCATCCAAGGCGCCGAAGGGCTCGTCCATGAGCAGGATCTTGGGTTCCATGGCCAGGGCCCGGGCGATGCCCACCCGCTGCTTCATGCCGCCCGAAATCTCGTGGGGATACTTGATTTCCGCGTGGCTCAGGCCTACCAGGGCCATGGCGGCATGGGTACGTTCCTTCAATTTGGCCTTGCCTTCCTTGCCGCCGAACACCCGCTCCACGCCCAGATAGACGTTGTCGTAACAGGTGAGCCAGGGCAGCAGGGAATGGTTCTGAAACACCACCGCCCGCTCCGGGCCGGGGCCGGCGATCTCGCGGCCGTCGCAGAGCATGGAGCCGCTGCTGGGCTTGGTGAGCCCGGCGATCAGGTTGAGCAAGGTGGATTTGCCGCAGCCCGAGTGGCCGATCAGGGTCACGAACTCCCCTTCCCGGATATCCAGATTCACGTCCCGCAGGGCCACGAACTTGCCGTTCTTGGTGTCGAAGGTCTGGCCCACGTTCTCGATTTGCACGATCTTTTTCATGATGTTGCCTCCAGCCCTCAGGGGGTTTCATAGGTGAAGCGCTTGGCCAGCAGCACCAGGCACTGTTCGAGGATCAGGCCGACGATGCCGATCACGAAAATGGCGATGATGATGTGTTCCACCTTGAGGTTGTTCCACTCGTCCCACACCCAGAAACCGAT
Organism: Betaproteobacteria bacterium UBA2592; assembly: GCA_002340095.1. Lineage (GTDB taxonomy): Bacteria > Pseudomonadota > Gammaproteobacteria > Burkholderiales > Rhodocyclaceae > Azovibrio. The sequence continues at coordinate 14,333 of DDKS01000040.1, read as the reverse complement.
GCCGACGCCGCCGGTGAGCATTTCCGCCGCCACGATGACCAGCCAGGCGGTGCCGATGGAAAGGCGGATGCCGGTGAGCATGTAGGGCAGCACGGAGGGGAACAGGATCTTGGTGAAGATCTTCCACTCGGAGAGGTTGAGCACCCGGGCCACGTTCAGGTAATCCTGGGGCACCCGGGTGACGCCCTGGGCGGTGTTGAGGATCATCGGCCAGATGGAACAGATGAAGATGGTCCAGGTGGCGGCCGGGTCGGCGCGTTGGAACACCAGCAGGCCGATGGGCAGCCAGGCCAGGGGTGACACCGGCCGCAGCAGGCTGATGATGGGATTGACCATGGCCGACAGGGTAGCGAAACGCCCCAGCAGAAAGCCCAGGGGGATGCCCACGGCGGCGGCGATGCCGAAGCCGATGGCCACCCGCTCCAGGGAGGCCAGCACGTTCCAGCCTATCCCCTGGTCATTGGGCCCTTCCCGGTAGAAAGGGTCGGAGAACAGGGCCACCGCCGCTTCCCAGGTCTTGCCCGGGCCCGGGATGCGGGCATCGGCACCAGCCGAGCCCACATACCAGATACCGATCAGCAGGGCTATACCGAGGATGGGGGGCAGAATGGCCTTGAACGCCTTGCGCAGCCATTCGGCATCGGCATTGGTGCTGGAAGAGGCTGCCAGCCCTGGCTGCGGCACAGCCTGGGGAGCCTGGGTATCGTGAGGAAAAGCGGCCCCGGGGGCCGGGGGGCGCAGTGGTGCGTCTAGGGGGCTGTCTTGGGGGCTTGCCATGGCGGCATCTCCTGTCATGGTCATCGTGGTCATGGGATTTCTCCTCCTGGCGGAACGGGGGTCAGCCCTTGATCTTGAAACTGGCGGCATACTTCTTCGGGTCCTTGCCATCCCAGAGCACGCCATCCATCAGCTTGTGGCTGCGCATGTCGCTCTTGGGCAGGTTGACCCCGGCCGCAGTGGCGGCCTGCTTGTAGATGTCGATGCGGTTGATGGCCTTGGCCACGCCCAGGTAATCCGGGTCCTTGTCGAGCAGGCCCCAGCGCTTGTGCTGGGTGAGGAACCACATGCCGTCGGACAGGTAGGGAAAATTCACCGCCCCATCGTTGAAGAACTTCATGTGATTGGGGTCGTCCCAGGTCTTGCCCAGGCCGTTCTCATAGCGGCCCAGCAGGCGGCCCTGGATCACGTCCATGTCCGTATTCACGTAGGACTTCTTGGCGATGATCTCGGCGGTCTTGTAGACGTTGGATTTGGAACTGTCGATCCAGCGGGAAGCCTCCAGGATGGCGGCGGTCAGGGCCCGGGCAGCGTTCGGATATTTATTCACCCACTCGGCGGTGGTGCCCAGCACCTTTTCCGGGTGATCCACCCAGATGTCCTGGCTGGTGGCGACGGAGAAGCCCACCTTGTCCATGATGGCGCGCTGGTTCCAGGGTTCGCCGACGCAGAAGCCGTGCATGTTGCCGACCCGTGCGTTGGCCACCATCTGGGGCGGGGGCACGACGATGCTCTTCACGTCCTTCATGGGGTTGATGCCGTTGGCGGCCAGCCAGTAGTAGAGCCACATGGCGTGGGTGCCGGTGGGGAAGGTCTGGGCAAAGGTGTAGGTGCCGGCCGGGCTGGCATCCACCACCTTCTTCAGGCTGGGGCCGTCGATGGCGCCCTTCTCCTTCATCTGGTTGGAAAGACTGATGCCCTGGCCGTTGTTATTGATGGTCATCAGCACGGCCATGTCCTTTTTCGGGCCGCCGACGCCCATATGCACCCCGTAGACCAGGCCGTAGAGCACATGAGCCGCATCCAGCTCGCCACTTACCAGCTTGTCCCGCACCGAGGCCCAGGAGGTTTCCTTGGAGGGGATGATCTTGATGCCGTATTTCTCGTCGAATTTCTGCACGGCAGCCATGACCACGGAGGCGCAGTCGGTCAGGGGGATGAAGCCCACCTTCAGTTCCTTTTTCTCCGGGGCGTCCGAACCGGCCGCCCAGGCGCCGCCGGCAATACCGACTCCGGTCGATGTGATCAGGGCGGCGCCCCCCAGGACGGCCGTGCGGCGCATGAAGTCTCGACGGGAAGATTGGAATTTCTCAGAACCCAGGGGAGGATGTTGCTCGTTGGTGAGGTCTTTCATGGTCTGCTCCTGAAACAAAAATCCATAAAAAAACGGCGCCACATCCGCTACGGAAAATTTCCGCTGCGAATGGACGCCGTTGTCCAAAATCTCTCAAACCACCGGGCCGCCATTGACCCGGGCATGGCTTTCTATATACAAAACCCGTACCAGCTACGGTGTTTGTCTGTTAAATCCAATTAAAACAGTTGCTTGCTTGTGTTTCGTGGGGTTTGCTCTGCTACTGCGGGAGAGATGGGAGCGCCCCGAATCGGTGCAAGCTGCTTGCTGCAATGCACCAACAGCAGGCAGATCAGAGCAGCAGCTGGGCCATGTCGATCAGGTCCTGAGCCACCGTCGCCATGGGTTTGGCCCGCTCCATGGCAAGCTTGCGCAGGGCCCCGTAAGCCCCCTCCTCGTCCAGACCCCGGGTCTTCATCAAGATGCCCTTGGCCTTCTCCACTATCTTCCGTTCCGAGAGTTTGCGGGTAGCCGAGGCCAGTTCCTGCTTCAGGGCCTGTTGTTCCTCGAAATGGATCACTGCCACGTCAATCACGGAGCGCAACCGGGCCGGGTCCACCCCGTCCACCATATAGGCGGACACTCCGGCCTTGACCGCGGCACGGATGGTTTCCTGGTCGCCTTCCTGGGAAAAAATGATCACTGGCCGGGGCATCTCACGGTTCATCACCGCCAGGTTTTCCAGGGTGTCCCGGGAGGGAGAGTCGGTCTCGATCAGGATGATGTCGGGCTTGATGGATTCGATCTGGGCCGTCAGGTCTTCGGAACTGGGCAGGACGGCGGCCACCTGATGCCCGGCCAAGGCCAGACCGGCACAAAGCTCGGCGGCTCGGGCACGGGATTCGTCGATGATGAGTACGCGTAGCATGGGGATTTTCCAAGCAATCCCCATGCCGCCTGTCATCCGGTAGCGCAGGTCAGCCAGGGGAGCCGGTGCGCTTGGCGATTTCGGGCCAGGCCTTGTGCAGGTAATAACCCATGGACCAGAGGGTGAGCAGCGCCGCGACCCAGATCAGCAGGTTGCCCAGTTGGAGGGAGTCCCAGCCCAGCAGGGGTTTCCGGTACAGGAGCAGGGTGATGGCCAGCATCTGGGCCGTGGTCTTGATCTTGCCCAGCATGGAGACTGCCACGTTCTTGGCGGCGCCGATCTTGGCCATCCATTCGCGCAGGGCGGAAATGGTGATTTCCCGGCCGATGATGATGGCGGCCACCACCGCATGGGTACGGTCCAGTTCCACCAGGATGATCAGGGCGGCTGCCACGATCAGCTTGTCCGCCACCGGGTCCAGAAAGGCGCCGAAGGAGGAGGTCTGGTTGAGTTTCCGGGCCAGGTAGCCGTCCAGCCAGTCGGTAAAGGCGGCCCCCATGAACAACAGGGTGGCGAACAGGTCGCGCTCGTGTCCGGAGAGCCAGCCCTGGGGCAGGTAATAAAGTACCACCAGCAGGGGGATGGCGAGGATGCGCAGCCAGGTCAGGAAGATGGGTAGATTGAAAGGCATGAAGAAAGGGTGTGATTTCCGGTTTTCAGTGCAGGGCTGCGTAAATGGTCTCGGCCAGGGCCTGGCTGATGCCGGGGACCCGGGCCAGTTGCTCCACCGAGGCGGCCGCGACGCCGGGCAGACCGCCGAAATGGGTGAGCAGCGCCCTGCGCCTGGCGGGGCCCACGCCGGGAATGTCCTCCAGGCGCGATGTGTTGCGGGCCTTGCTGCGCCGGGCCCGGTGGCCGGTGAGCGCAAAGCGGTGGGCTTCGTCGCGGATTTCCACCACCAGATGCAGGGCCGGGTTGTCGGCCCCCAATTGTAAGGCCTCCCGGCCATCCGGGAACACCAGGGATTCGAGCCCGACCTTGCGCCCCTCGCCCTTGCTGACACCGACCACGGGCAGATGGGCAAGCCCGAGTTCCTCCAGGGCGGCGGCGGCCATGGCCACCTGGCCCTTGCCCCCGTCGATGAGGATCAGGTCCGGGGCAACCCCCTCCCCTGCGGCCAGATTGTCGTAGCGGCGGCAGACCGCCTGGCGGATGGCGGCGTAATCGTCGCCGGGCTCGATGTCGCGGATGTTGAAGCGGCGGTAGTCCGACTTCTTCATGCCGTTGCCTTCGTAAACCACGCAGGAGGCCACCGGGGATTCGCCCTGGGTGTGGCTGATGTCGAAACATTCGATACGCGCCAGGGGCTCGGCGAGGCCGAGGGCCTCGCGCAGGGCCTCGAGGCGCTGCTCCTGCTGGGCGCTCGCCTGGTTGCGGGCGGTGATGGCCAGCCGGGCGTTCTGCAGGGCCATGTCAACCCACACCTTGTGCATGGTGGCCCGGGCTTCGCCGATGGGTACCGACCGGCCGGCTGCCGCTTCGAGACCGGCGACGGTTTCTTCCAGGTCGTCGGGCAGGGGGGCCACCAGCAGCCGGGCCGGGGCTGGGTGCTGGGCGTAATGCTGGGCGATGAAGGCGGCCACCGCCTCTTCCGGGCTGGAATCGCCCCCGTGTACAGGGAATTGAGGCCGGTCGCCCAGGTGCCGTCCACCCCGCACCATGGCGAGATTCACGCAGAGTTGTCCAGCCTCGCGCACGGCCACGACCACATCCGCGTCCTCGCCCTTGTGGCTCTCGATGAACTGTTTTTCCTGGACCTGGCGCAGGGACTGGATCTGGTCCCGGTAAACCGCCGCCTGTTCGAAAGCCAGACTCGCCGCCGCCTGCTCCATGGCATCGCTGAGGCGCTGGATCACCTCAGTCTGGCGCCCGAGCAGGAACCAGGCGGCCAGCTGCACGTCCCGGGCGTAATCCCCGGCGCTCACCAGCCCTGCAACACAGGGGCCGCTGCAGCGCCTGATCTGGTAAAGCAGGCAGGGGCGGGAGCGGTTGGCAAAGACCGAGTCCTCGCAGGTCCTGAGGCGGAACATCTTCTGCAATAGATGCAGGCTGTCGCGCACGGCCGAGGCCGAAGGATAGGGGCCGAAGTAGTCGGCCTTGCGGTCCGGATTGCCGCGGAAGAAGCCCAGGCGCGGAAATTCGTCCCGGGTGATGACGATGTAGGGGTAGGATTTGTCGTCCCGGAACAGGATGTTGTAGCGGGGTGACAGGCTCTTGATCAGGTTGTTTTCCAGCAGCAGGGCCTCGGCCTCGGAGCGGGTCACCGTGATCTCGATGCGCTCGATCTGGCTCACCATGATGGCGATGCGCGGGCTCGAAAGCTTCTTCTGAAAGTAGGAGGAAACCCGCTTCTTCAGGTTCTTGGCCTTGCCGACATAGAGCACAGCCCCCTCGGCAGACAGCATGCGATAGACCCCGGGCAGGTCCGGCAGGGTGGGCAGGAACGCCTTGTGATCGAAACTCATGGGGCGTAGCAGGCAGTCAAGGACATCGTGGGCGGACGGTCTGGCGGCAAATATGCTCCACTGACCGGGCCCGGAGCAGGGGCAGACAAGGCGGGGATGTTACCATGGGCCCCATGACCGATCCCGCTTCCCCTGCTCCCGCCCTGCCCCGACCGCGCTGGGACATCTTCTGCCGGGTCGTGGACAACCTGGGCGACATCGGTGTCTGCTGGCGACTGGCCCGGCAACTGGCCACCGAGCACGATCTGGCGGTGCGCTTGTGGGTGGATAAGCCGGAGGCCCTCGCCCCCCTGCTCCCGGGCTTTGTTCCGTCCATCGCCTCCCAGGCGCTCGAAGGGGTCCGCATCGAGCGCTGGGGCGAGCCTCTGGTTTTCGACCAGGTTGCCGATGTGGTGATCGAAGCCTTTGCCTGCGACCCGCCTGAGGCATATCTGGAAGCCATGGCCCGCCGTCCGCGCCCGCCCTGCTGGGTCAATCTCGAATACCTGAGCGCCGAAGCCTGGGTGGCTGGTTGCCACGGCGCCGCCTCACCCCATCCCCGCCTGCCCCTGACCAAGTTCTTCTTCTTCCCCGGCTTCGTGCCGGGTACGGGCGGTCTGTTGCGGGAAAGGGGGCTGCTCGCCAGGCGGGAGGCGTTTGGGGCCCGGGGAGGCGCCTCCCGCTTCCTGGACGAACTCGGATTGGCCTGCGAACCCGGAACGCTGCGGATCAGCCTGTTCTGCTACGACACGGCCCCCCTGGCCGGCCTGCTCGCCGCCTGGCAACAGCATCCCCTCCCCCTGCTCTGCCTGGTGCCGCCGGGCAAGCCGATGGCCGGCATGCGGCAACTGCTGGGGGGAGACGGCCCCTGGCAGCTCGGGCCGGTGCGCATCGTGCCCATCCCTTTCCTGCCTCAGGCCCGCTTCGATGCGCTGCTGTGGTCCTGCGACCTGAATTTCGTGCGTGGGGAGGATTCCTTCGTGCGGGCCCAGTGGGCCGGCAAGCCCCTGGTCTGGCACATCTACCCCCAGGAGAACGAAGCCCATGTCGAGAAGCTGGATGCCTTTCTGGCGCTTTACGATGCCCCGGCACCCATGGTGGATCTCTGGCGCGCCTGGAACGGACTCGGGGGCGATCTCCCGTCGGGCTGGAAGGCTTTTCACCAGACACTTCCCGGGCTGCAAACGCAGGCGGAGCAATGGTGCCGGAGCCTCGCCGCCCAGGATGATCTGGCCAAAACCCTCGTCAAGTTCTGCGCATCAAGGGTATAATCGTCCGTTTCGTTTTAGCCCAAAGCTCTGAAAGATCATGAAAACCGCTCAGGAACTCCGCTCCGGCAACGTCATCATGGTGGGTAACGACCCGCTCGTGGTACAGAAAGCCGAATACAACAAGTCTGGCCGCAACGCCGCCGTGGTCAAGATGAAACTCAAGAACCTGCTCACCGGCGCTGCTTCCGAATCCGTCTACAAAGCCGACGACAAGTTTGAAGTGGTGGTGCTGGAGCGCAAGGAAGTGACCTACTCCTATTTTGCCGACCCCATGTACGTGTTCATGGACGCCGAGTACAACCAGTACGAGGTGGAAGCCGAGAACATGACCGACGCGCTGAAGTACCTGGAAGACGGCATGGCCTGCGAAGTGGTGTTTTACAACGACAAGGCCATCTCCGTGGAACTGCCCAATTCCGTCGTGCGTGAAGTGACCTACACCGAACCCGCCGTCAAGGGCGACACCTCCGGCAAGGTCATGAAGCCCGCCAAGATCGGCACCGGCTTCGAACTGATGGTGCCCGCCTTCGTGGAAATCGGCGACAAGATCGAAATCGACACCCGTACCGACGAGTATCGCAACCGGGTCAAATAATCCCTGCCTCCTCCCCTTTTGTTGCAACGGGCAGCTTCGGCTGCCCGTTTGTTTTGGCTTTCCTTTTTGGCTTTCCTTTTCCGCTTTTGATCGGATCAGGACAGTTTTTGCGCGGCATGAAGCGGCGGTCTGGGCCCGGGCCGGGCAGACTGGAAGCTCTTTTATCTATCTGGAAGCGAGCCATGAAATTCTCTTTGCGTTTTATCTTGTGCAGCCTCCTGTCCCTTGCTGCCAGCCTGGCCCAGGCCGGGGACTTTCACCTGGAAGTGGATGCCGGCGTCGAGGGACGGCTGGCTCCCGTGCACTACGCCAACAGCTTTGGCTGCAGTGGCGGCAACCTATCTCCTGCCCTGCGCTGGAGCGGCGCCCCGGCCGGCACCCGAAGTTTCGTTGTCACCTTGTACGATCCTGACGCACCCACCGGCTCCGGCTGGTGGCACTGGGTAATCGCCAATCTGCCGGCGGACACGGATCACCTGGAGGCGGGAGCCGGCAATCCTGGCGGTCTCCTGCCGACCGGGGCTCGCAGCATCGCCGGGGACAACGGTGAGCCCGGCTACCTGGGCGCCTGCCCGCCGGCGGGAACAGCCCACCGCTACGTGTTTACCGTTCATGCCCTGAAGGTGGAGCAACTCGAACTGCCGCCCCGGGCCACCCCGGCGCTGGTAGGCTTTTACGCCTGGGCGCACGGTCTGGGTCAGGCCAGCGCCACTTTCCTGGGTGTCCGTTGATGCGCTGTTCGTCCAGGAAAGCCAGCCCCGGTTCTAAAATCGCCTCTTGATTTCATGGAGTGCCCCATGCAGCCTAGCTTTGCCTTGCGCCCCGGTGTTGCCGTCGCCGGTAGCATTGTCCAGCGTCAGCCCCTGAAGTTCCGGCGGTTGTGGCTGGACCTGCCGACCCTGGTGTTGGTGGAGTCCGGCTGCAAGCTATTGCACGGCGAGGCCGGCAGCTTTCGTGTTGAAGCCGGGCAGGCGGTGGCACTGGCTGGGGGGCAGGCCTTCGATGTGAGCAATCTTCCGGGCGAGGCCGGCAGCTACCGGGCCCGCTGGCTGGCCTGGGAGCGCGGCCTGCTCGAGAACTGGCGAGGCGTGGCAGATGTCAGGCCCCAGCCGGTGGTGGCGCTGGGGCTTGTGGTGCCGGCTTTTGTCCAGGCTTTCACGGCTTTGTTCCAATCCCTGGATGATCCAGGCCTGCCCGATACCGTCGTCGGACACCGGGCCCTGGAAATGCTGGTCTGGCTGGAAGGGGCCGGGCGGCTCATTCTGGACGATACCCAGTTCGCGCCCCGGGTACGCCGGCTGCTGGCCGGTGATCCGGCACGGCAATGGCGCTCTCCCGTAGTCGCAGCCCGGTTCGCCATGAGCGAAGCCAGTCTGCGCCGCCATCTGGCCGCCGAAGACACGTCCCTCTCGGAAATTTTGCTCGATGTGCGCATGTCCACCGCCCTGACCCTGCTGCAATCCACGGAGCTGCCGGTGACGCGCATTGCCGGCGAGGTGGGCTACCAGTCCCCGTCCCAATTCGCCGTGCGTTTTCGCCGCCGCTTCGGCTGTTCCCCCAGCGACATCCGTCGCGCTCACCTGCGCCGGGGGGCTGCTTTCGGTTCGCCTTCCTGATCGCTCCATCCTGGCTGGATTCAGACGCCCATGTCCTGGATGGCGGCGATTGCGGCCTGATAGTCCGGATCGGCCTGTAGGGTTTCCCAACTGGGGGCCGGTGATCGAGGCATCAGCCGGGCAATGCGGGCACTGCGCCGCAGGTCCGGTGTCACCTGCCAGCGGGCCAGCACCTCGCCGGCTTGGTCCGGAGCATTGCATACGAGCAACATGTCGCAGCCGGCCTGGTAAGCCGCTTGTACCCGGGATAGGGTATCCCCCACCACGCTGGCGCCTTCCATGGAAAGATCATCACTGAATACCACCCCATTAAATTTAATGTCATTTCTCAGGTATTCATGCCATTTATTTGAAAATCCAGATGATTTTTCATCAATCTCTGGGTAAATCACATGGGCGGGCATGACGGCATCCAGGGGGAGTTCCCGATAGGGGCGGATGTCTTCCTGCAAGGCCTCCAGGCTACGTTCATCCACGGGAATCGCCACGTGAGAATCCGCTTCCACCCAGCCGTGGCCAGGAAAGTGTTTGCCGCAGGAACCCATACCGCCGGCCCGGAGGCCCTGGATCAGGGCGCCGGCCAGGGCAATCACCGCTTCAGGGCGGCGGTGGAAGGCGCGGCTGCCGATGACGCTGGACCGCCCGTAGTCCAGGTCCAGGTCTGGCGTGAAGGAGAAATCCACACCCCGGGCCCGTAGTTCGGCGGCCAGCACGTAGCCTACCTGACGGGCCAGGATCAGGGCATGGTCCGGGTTTGCATCCCAGGCCTGACCAAGCCGTGCCATGGCGGGCAGACGGGTGAAACCCTCCCGGAAGCGCTGCACCCTGCCCCCTTCGTGATCCACGGCGATCAGGAGCGGCGGCTGGCGCAGGGCATGGATCTCGGTGGTCAGGGCCTGGAGTTGCTCCGGGTCGGTGTAATTGCGGGTGAAGAGAATGATGCCGCCGACCAGGGGATGGCAAAGACGCTCCCGGTCCAGGTCAGTGAGGGCCGTGCCCTGGATGTCGATCATCAGGGGGCCAAGGGCTTGTTCGGTCATGGGCGTTCGAGGATCACGTAGGCGACGGCGTATTCCGCTTCGTCGCTGATGGATAGATGGGGGATGAGCTGGCGGCTCTCGAGCACGGCCTGAAGGTCAGGCGCCAGAATGAAGCAGGGTTTGCCCAGTTCATCATGCCCCACGCCGATGGCGGTGAGCAGCGCCGGCGGACGGATGCCGGTGCCCAGGGCCTTGCCGAAGGCCTCCTTGGCGGCCCAGCGCCTGGCCAGGAAACGGGCAGGATTCCGGGTCTTGGCCAGTTCATCCTGCTCATGGGGCGCCAGTATCTTGCCCACCCCCCGACTGCCGTGCCGTTCCAGCAGGCGGGCCAGGCGGCTGACGGCGACGATGTCGGTGCCGATGCCGTGAATCATGAATCAGCCGGCGGCCCGCTGCATCAGGGCCTTCATTTCCCTTACGGCTTCCCGCAGGCCGACGAACACCGAGCGGCTGATGATGGCGTGGCCGATGTGCAGTTCGCGCACGCCGGGCAGCGCCGCGATGGGGCCCACGTTGTAATAGTTGAGGGCATGACCGGCATTGAAGCGCATGCCCAGATCCCGGATGGCGGCACCCGCTTGGCGAACTTTTTCTAATTCAGCCATAACGGCGGGAGCCTCCACGTCGCGACCCTGGGTGTGGAAGGCGTGGGCATAGGGGCCGGTGTGGATTTCGCAAACCCGGGCACCGATGCGGGCAGCGGCTTCCACCTGGGGCAGTTCGGCATCGATGAAGACGCTGGTGACGATGCCGGCATCAGCCAGGCGGGCCACCACCTCCTTGAGGCGGGTCTCCTGCCCGGCCACGTCCAAGCCGCCTTCGGTGGTGACCTCATGGCGGCCTTCGGGCACCAGCATCGCCATCTGGGGCTTGGTGCGGCAGGCGATGCCCACCATTTCGTCGGTGGCCGCCATTTCCAGGTTCAGCTTGACCTGGGTCAGCTCCTTCAGGCGCCGCACGTCCTCGTCGCCGATATGGCGACGGTCTTCGCGCAAGTGGATGGTGATCCCCTCGGCCCCCCCCAGATGGGCTTCCACGGCAGCCCAGACCGGGTCCGGCTCCCAGGTGCGGCGGGCCTGGCGCAGGGTGGCCACGTGGTCGATGTTGACGCCCAGTTCGATCATGCAGGACTCCTCGATGAAACGGATGCGCACCCCGGCCGGGATGCGGGGCCCGATGCTACCAGTTTTCCCTTAAGATGGTTCCTTCTGCCCTGTCGGAACCACTCCCATGAACCTGGAAAAAGTCGTCTTCGGTTTCTTCATCGTCCTGGCCGCCACCCTCAATTTCGGCTTCTTCGTCGGGGACATCGACAATCCAGAGCACCATCACGTCTTTGAACTTTTCGCCGCCATCGTGGTGAACCTGATCGCCACGGTACTCAAATTCGGCGACCGCACCCAGATCGGCGCCATCCACCTGGCCACCAGCCTGGTGGCGGACTTGCAGTTGCTGGCCGCCGGCGTGACCTGGGCCGTGGCCGTGCATGTGACCGGCGAAGGAATGACGCCGGTCGTGACTTCCAGCGTCGTCTCCCTGGCCGGCGGGGCGCTGCTCGCCAATCTCGTCTCCGTCACGCTGCTGGTGGTGGAAACCGCGATGATGCGCCGCTGAAGGGTTTCCGTCCGTGGGCAACGTCTTTTTCCTGATCCTGCGGCGCATGCGGGCGCCGTTGATCCTGCTCATCCTGATCTACGCCATCTCCATCCTGGGACTGACCCTGATTCCCGGCGTGGACGCAGAAGGCAGGCCAGCTCCGCCCCTTTCCATCTTCCATGCCTTCTACTTCATCAGCTACACGGCCACCACCATCGGCTTCGGCGAGATTCCCCAGGCTTTCTCCAACGGCCAACGCCTCTGGGTCATCGCCTGCATCTACATGTCCGTCGTAGGCTGGAGCTATTCCATCCTCACTTTGCTCGCTTTGGTGCAGGACTCCGGTTTTCAACAGACTTTGAGCACGGCCCGCTTCATCTGGCGGGTCCGGCGCATGGGAGAACCCTTCTTGCTCATCTGTGGCTGCGGCGAGACGGGCAGCACCGTGATCCGGGCGCTGGACCGCCAGGGACGCCGTTTCGTGGTGCTCGAATCGAGCCGCCTGCGGGTCGAGGAACTGGATCTGGAGGATTTCAAGACCGACACCCCGGCCCTGAATGCAGATGCGCGCCATCCGGAAAATCTGCTGCTGGCCGGACTACGGCACCCCCGTTGCCAGGGAGTGCTGGCGCTTACCAATTCCGATGAAGCCAACCTGGCCATCGCCATCACCGTGCGATTGCTCAACCCTTCCATTCCCGTACTGGCCCGGGCCGAACAGCAGGTGACTGCGGACAATCTCGCCTCCTTCGGCACCAACCACATCATCAACCCCTTTGAACGCTTTGCCGACTACCTGGCCCTCGCGGTGCACTCCCCGGCCTGCTATCAGCTCGTGGAACGGCTGACCGGCACGCCCGGCCAGGAACTTCCCTCTCCCCTGCCCATCCCCCCCCGGGGCCACTGGATCATCTGCGGCTATGGCCGCTTTGGACGAGCGGTGGCCCAGCGTTTTGCGGCAGAAGGACTCGACTACAGCATCATCGATCCCAAGGACGCTCATGAACCCAAACGCCTGCAAATCGTCGACACGGGCACAGAGCTGGCCCCCCTGGAGGCTGCGGGGCTGACACGGGCAGCCGGGATTGTGGTCGGCACCGAAAACGATGTGAACAATTTGTCCATCGCCATGACCGCCAGGGCAAGGAATCCCGGCCTGTTCGTCGTCATGCGGCAGAATCAGATGGCCAACTCGGTCCTCTTCGAAACCTTCCGGGCCCAGATCAACATGGTGCCCAGCCGGATCGTCGCCATGGAATGTCTGGCCTTGCTCAACACGCCGCTGCTGGACGATTTCCTGATGGAAGCCCGCAGGGCCGGAGAGACCTGGGCCCAGACGCTCAATGACCGGCTGGAACAGTTGTTCGGAAGACTGATTCCGGAAACCTGGAATATCCGCATCAACGCCCAGGAGGCAAGAGCCGTGTATCTGGAGCTGATGCACGGCGGTCGGGTTCTCCTGGAAGACCTGGGCCGGCGTCCCGATCAGCGCCGGGAGCCGGCCAGACTGCTCCCCCTGCTGCTGCGCCGCCAGGAAGAAGTGATCCTTCTGCCTGGGCCGGACACTCCCATCCTGCCGGGAGACTGGTTGCTCTTCACCGGTAGCGCGCAAGCCCGCCGTGACCAGAGGCTGCTCCTATTCAGCGAGAAGGTCCTGGCCTACCTGCTCACCGGTGATGAGCATTCCGGCGGCTGGTTGTGGCGCCGGCTGGCACGCACCTCCTGAGCTCCGGAAGGACGGATTGGGGATTGGCGAAAAAACACGGAGTAAACGACAAAAGACCGGAAAAATCCGGTCTTTTGTCCATGTGATGGGGCGACTGATGGGGCTCGAACCCACGACATCAGGAATCACAATCCTGCGCTCTGCCAACTGAGCTACAGTCGCCATTGTCTTTTCTTGGCGCGCCCGGCGAGAATCGAACTCACAACCTACGGCTTAGAAGGCCGTTGCTCTATCCAGTTGAGCTACGGGCGCCTCGAATCGATTCGCCGGATAACGCTGACAGCCTGTTGCATGTTCTGGTCGGGGCGGTGGGATTCGAACTCACGACCCTCTGTTCCCAAAACAGATGCGCTACCAGGCTGCGCTACGCCCCGAAGAAGCGCGCATTCTATAGACACCACCTTGCTGCGTCAACTGTCTTCCCGAATACCCATTGGGGAATCTTCAGGAAGTGCGCGCTTGTTTTTCGGGGGGATTTCCCATTTTCTTGCAGCAAACCCCGGTTTCTGATATTAAATGCGTTTTTCGTCATCACGGACGGCTATCTCAAATGGCAGAAGAACTGCTCCACAAGCATTTTGCACCTTACACCCCCAGGGACGACGAGGAATACATGAGCGCCGCCCAGCTCCAGCATTTCCGTGGCATCCTGGAAAACATCAAGAAGGAACTGAGCGAGGATATCGAACGCACCGTTCACACCATGCAGGATGAGGCCACCGTCTTCGCCGACCCTAACGACCGGGCCAGCCAGGAAACGGACATGGCCATCGAGCTGCGCAACCGGGACCGGGAACGCAAGTTGATCAAGAAGATCGACGAGACCTTGGCCCGCATCGATGCAGGGGATTATGGCTTTTGCGACAAGTGCGGTGTGGAAATCGGGATCAAGCGCCTGGAGGCCCGCCCCACCGCCACCTTGTGCATTGATTGCAAGACCCTCGATGAGCTGAAGGAAAAGCAGATGGCCAAGTGAGTCGCTGCCGCTCCAGCAAAAAAGGAACCTGCGGGTTCCTTTTTTGTTTTGGTGCGCCCGGCAGGGCGCA
>DDKS01000018.1 GCA_002340095.1 Betaproteobacteria bacterium UBA2592 | reverse complement strand
TATTTTGTAAACACCCTCTAAGACACCATTGCCCATGAACGCAGCCACGGACTTCGACCTGGGACCCCTCACCTGGGTCAAGGGAGAGATCGACCTTGCCCTGGAACGGGCGACGGAAGCCCTCCAGCTCTTCCAGCAGCAGGGTGACGCCACCCAGCTCAAGTTCTGCCGCACCCACCTGCATCAGGTGCACGGCGCCCTTTCGGTGGTGGGCCTGGACGGGGTCACCCAATTCACCGAAGCCCTGGAAAGCCTGCTGCAGGCCCTCGAAAACGGCGAAGTGGCCGACCCCGAAGCCACCCAGAACGTGGCCCGGGAAGCCTTTGCCACCCTGCGCCAGTACCTGGACGACCTGCTGGCCGGCGAACCCAACCAGCCCCTGCGCCTGTTCCCCGTCTACCAGGCTGTCGCCACGGCCCGGGGCAGCAAGCCCGCCAGCCCCACGGACCTGTTCTTCCCGGACCTGAGCCTGCGTCCGCCCAAACGGCCGGCCGGCGTGCCCCTGACCCAGGAAGAGCGGATCAGACTGATCCGCTCCGAGCGCAGCCGCTTCCAGAAAGGCCTGCTCAACTGGTTGCGCCACCCCGACGGCAGCAGCGACAGCCTCGACGGCCTGACCTTGATGCAAGAAGCCCTGCGCCGCATCGAAGCCACCCAGATTTCCCCCTCGGCCAGATCCTTCTGGTGGGCCGCCCTGGGGCTCGTCACCGCCCTCGCCCACGGGGCCGGCACGGCCGGCGATGCCCGTGCCCTGTGCGCCCGCATCGACCTGCAGATCCGCCGTCTGCTCGAGGGCAACCCCGGCGTGGCCGAACGGCTGCTGCGGGACTGCCTCTACTTCATCGCCCACAGCCCGGCCCAGGCCGACCCGCTGCTGGCCGAAATCCAGCAGACCTACCAGCTAGGCAGCCTGATCCCCAGCCGGAAAGCCCGGCGTCCCGCCAGCAGCGCCCCCCAGGAGGCCACCCTGCGCCGTCTGCGCGAGACCATCGCCACCGCCGAAGAACAGTGGAACCGCTTCTGCGCCGGCAGCGCCTCCGCCCTGGCCGCCTTCGTGGAACAAACCCGCCACAGTGCCCAGCTCGCCACCCAGCTCGAACACGCCGAGCTGGACCGGCTCGCCCAGAGCCTGACCGCTGCCGCCAACTGGCTCGCCCAGCAGCCCTCCCGGCAATCCGACGGCGTGGCCATGGAAATCGCCACCGCCCTGCTGCTGCTCCAGACCGCCCTGGAAAACTACAACCATCTAGGCCAGGACTTCCCCCAGCAGGTGGACCTGATGGTCCGACGCCTACAGACCTGCATGGCCGGCGGCACCCCCGAGGACAGTGACGTTCCCCTGCTCGACGAAATGTCCCGCCGGGCCCAGGAGCGTCTGCTCATGGCCCAGGTGGCCCGGGAAATCCAGAGCAATCTGGCCCAGATCGAACAGACCCTGGACGCTTATTTCCGCGACACCAGCAAGCGGCCCGAAAGCGCCGCCCTGGAAGGTCCCCTGCGCCAGATCGCCGGCGCCCTCACCATCCTTGGCCAGGATGCAGCCGTCCGCTACCTGCAAGACTGCGAGCGGCAGATCCTCCAGTTCGCCCGCAACGACGTGGAAGCGGAAACTGGCGCCTTCGAAACCGTGGCCCAGCAACTCTCCACCCTGGGCTTCTTCGTCGACGCCCTGCAACATGGGAACATCGACTTCGAAACCTTCCTGGGCAAGCTCCAGGGCAGGCCCGCAGCCGAAGAAGCGACACCGGAAGAATGGGACACCGGAATCGGCGAAACTCCCGATGCCTCCGTCGAAACCCAGCTCAACCAGCTCAAGGCCGAAACCCGTGCCCTGCTCGATGCCCTCAAGGGCAACCCCGACGACCCGACCCTGCGGGACGACCTGCAGGCCCACCTCCAGGCCCTGCAGAAGGACGCCGACCTGGTGGCCGATCAGGCTCTGTTGGCCCAGGCCCGTGCGGCCCTCTCCGCCCTGACCGCCGCCGGCCCGGGCGAGGAGGCGCCCCAGATGCAGGCCGTGGAAGCAGCCCTGGCCCCCCTCGCTCCCCAGGCGGAAGCCCCCGCCCCCTCGGCCGAAACCCTGCAGCTGGCCCAGGCCAGCACCGACGAGCTGGATGCAGAACTGCTGGAAATCTTCCTGGAAGAAGCCCGGGAAGTGCTCGCCACCATCGACAGCAACCTGGCCCTGCTGCGCCGCCAGCCCCACGACGTGGACACCCTGACCACGATCCGCCGCTCCACCCACACCCTGAAGGGCAGCGGCCGCATGGTCGGCCTCAAGGACCTGGGCGAAACAGCCTGGGCCGTGGAGCAGACCCTGAACCAGTGGCTGCGCCAGGAACGGGAAGTCACGCCGGAACTGCTGGAAATGATCGCCCTGACCCATCAGGTGTTCAGCGTCTGGGTGGACCATCTGGCCAGCGGCGACGGCCTGATGCCCGATCCCCAACCCCTGATCATCCTGGCCGAACGCCTGCGCGGTGTGGAAGCCCCGGCACAGGCGGCACCGGCTGCTTCCGCCGCGGCAGCCCCGGCGGAAGCCAGACTCCCGGAGACCGCACCGGAAGCGGCCGCGGGCCTCGAACCTGCCCCCCTGGAGGGGGCGCCGAAGGAGCCCGACCTGTCCGGGGCCGGCACCGTTCCAGCAGAAATTCCGGCTGAACTGCTGGCCTCCCGCTTCGATCTGGCCCCCCTCGACAGTCTCGAAGCGGAAGCCGCGCCACCGCCTTCCAGCGCAGCCGAACCGGAAATGGCAGACCTGGACTTCCGTTTCGACCTGGACACAGAAAGCGAAATCCCGGGCAAGCTGCCCCCGCTCGAAAGCGAAGGGGAAGCCGCACTGCCCGAAACGGTCGCCGGCAGCCCCGGGGCAGGAACCCCGGCGCAAGCCGAAGCCGAAGTGGCAGCGGCAGCGGTAGAGGAAGCCGTCCCGGAACCCTCCGCCACCAGCGCGCCCCAGCCTGCTGGCCAGACGCTGACCATCTCGCCCCAGCTCTACGAAATCTTCCGGGACGAAGCCCGGGGGCACATGGACTGCCTGCACCGCTTCCTCGACGAACTGGCGCAAACCCCCGGCATGCCCACCCCCTTCGAAACGGGTCGGGCCGCCCACACCCTGGCCGGTATCGCCGGCACTGTCGGCATCACCCCGATCAACAAGCTCGGTCAGGCCCTGGAGCACGCCCTGCTACGCCGGGATGCGGCCCAGCACCCGGACAGCCTCGAAGGGCTGGAAGTGCTGCGCCAGACCATGGACATGCTTGAGAGCATGCTGGAGCGCCTGGCCCAGGGTCAGATGCCGGCCCCCCAGCCCAGCCTGATCGACGCCCTCTCCCAGCTCTATCCGGCGCGGACGGAAACCCGGGACAAGGACATGGTGGCAGTCCTGGAAGAAACCCTGGAAGCCATAGAGCCTACCGACACCGCGGATGCCCCCGACACCGCCGCCACGGCTGAGACCGCCGGCCAGCCGGACAGCGCCCCCCCAGCCGAACTGCCGCCGCTGCTGAACGACGAAATGGACGAGCAGCTGCTGCCCATCTTCCTGGAAGAAGCCCAGGAGCTGGTGGAAGGCTTCCATACCCAGATCAGTGCCTGGAAGGCCGACCCGGGCAGCAGTGCCGCCCCCAACGCCCTGGCCCGCCTGCTGCACACCTTCAAGGGCAGCTCGCGCATGGCCGGCGCCATGAACCTGGGCCAGCTCACCCATGCCGTGGAGAGCCGGGTCAGCGAACTGGCCCACTCCGCCGAAGTCACCCCGGCCGACCTGGACGAAATCGAAGCCGCCTGCGACCTGCTGGCCCAGACCGTGGAACGCTACCAGGCCGGTGACTTCAGCCTGCCGGCCGCTCCGGCCACTGCCGCCGTCCCCGAAGCCCCGCACAGCGAAGCCCCGCACAGCGAAGTCCCGCGCAGCGAAGCCCCGCGCAGCGAAACCGCCATGCCGACCTCCGCCCCGGCCAGCATTGCCCCCGTGTCGGTTGCGCCCCCCGACACGCCTGAGCCGGAAGTCGGCCAGAAAGCCCTGCTGCGGGTCCGGGCCGACCTGGTGGACCAACTGGTCAACGAAGCCGGCGAGCTCTCCATCGCCCGCGCCCGGATCGAAGGGGAAATGCGTGAGCTGAAGGAATCCCTGCTCGACCTGACCGGCAACGTGATCCGTCTGCGCCACCAGCTGCGCGAAATCGAGATTCAGGCCGAATCCCAGATCCAGGCCAACACCCGGCACGAAGCCAAGGCCGACTTCGACCCCCTGGAACTGGACCGCTTCACCCGCTTCCAGGAGCTCACCCGGATGATGGCCGAGTCGGTCAACGACGTGGCCACGGTACAGCAGAACCTGCTCAAGAACCTGGACGACGCCAACGCCGCCCTGGTAGCCCAGGCCCGCCTCAACCGCAGCTTGCAGCAGTCGCTGATGAGCGTGCGCATGGTGCCGTTTGCCAGCCAGAGCGAACGGCTCTACCGGCTCGTGCGCCAGACCGCCAAGGAAGTCGGCAAGCGTGCCAACCTCGAACTCCAGGGCGGCCAGGTGGAACTGGACCGCTCCGTGCTCGAAAAGGTCCTCTCACCCCTCGAACACATGCTGCGCAACGCCGTGGCCCACGGTCTGGAAACCCGGGAGCAGCGCCTGGCCGCCGGCAAGGAGGAAATCGGCGAAATCACCCTCTCCCTGGCTCAGGAAGGCAATGAAATCATCCTCACCCTGTCCGACGACGGGGCTGGCCTGGACCTGGGCCGCATCCGCGCCAAGGCCGAAAGTGCCGGCCTGATCGCCCCCGGCGAACAGGTGGACGACCAGCGCCTGGTGGACTTCATCTTCCACTCCGGCTTCTCCACCGCTGCCGAGATTTCCCAGGTCGCCGGCCGGGGCGTCGGCATGGACGTGGTCAAGACCGAAGTCACTGGCCTCGGCGGCCGGATCGAAGTGCTCACCGAGCCGGGCAAGGGCACCACCTTCCGCCTCTATCTGCCCCTGACCCTGGCCGTCACCCAGACCGTGCTGGTCAAGGCGGGGGAACGCCTGTTCGCCATCCCCTCCGCCATGATCGAGCAGGTCATGGAAATCCGGGAAAAAGCCCTGGAGGAAATCCGCAGCAAGGGGGCTGCCGTCTGGCAGGATCACCATTACCCCTTCCATTACCTGCCCCGCCTCCTCGGCGACACCCAGACCCAGCCGGAACATCGGCGCCTGTACTGGGTGCTGCTGCTGCGCTCCGGTACCCAGCGGGTCGCCATCCAGGTGGACGACATGAAGGGCAACCAGGAAATCGTGGTCAAGAACGTCGGCCCCCAGATGGCCCGGGTGGTCGGCATCGCCGGTGCCACGGTGCTCGGGGACGGCCAGGTGGTGCTGATCCTCAACCCGGTGGCCCTCGCCACCCGCATGCCCGACATCAGCGCCAGCATCGAGCGGCCCCGGCCCCAGGTGGTCGAGCCCGCCCCCGCTCCCGCCCCGGCGCCGCAGCAGCCCACGATCCTGGTGGTGGATGACTCCCTCACGGTGCGCAAGATCACCAGCAAGCTGCTCTCCCGCGAGGGCTACCAGGTGCAACTTGCCAAGGATGGGGTCGATGCCCTGGAACAGCTGATCGACAGGATTCCCGACGTGATCCTGTCCGACATCGAGATGCCCCGCATGGATGGCTTCGACCTGGTGCGCAACATCCGCGCCGACGAGCGGCTGATCCACGTGCCGATCATCATGATCACCTCGCGCACGGCGGACAAGCACCGCAACTACGCCATGGAAATCGGCGCCAACCACTACCTGGGCAAGCCCTACGACGAAGAGGAACTACTGCGCCTGCTGGCCGAGTACACGGGCCGGGCCTGATCCCGCAGGCCATCCCAAGAAGCCCGACCAGAAATGGCCGGGCTTTTTTCATGGACAGTTGCAACGCTCAGCGCTGCAGTTGGTACAAATAGTCGATCAGGGCCAGGATGCGCACCCGCACGCTGCGTTCGCCCAGCAGGGGATCGCTATGGATGTAGGCGGCTTCCTCCGTATAACGCTGGCCCCAGACCGGCATCGCCCGGGTCCCGTGGCCCCGGACCTCCAGACGGCCATCAATGGTGTTGTACACCCGGGCGGTGGGAAACACGCCGCCGTTCTTCTGCTGCAGCAGGGTCAGATCCGGGGGGTCTATACGCAAAAACGCGCTCATCTCGGTTCCCCCCCTGGCATCGATGCCGTGGCAGGCGGCGCAACTATTCTTGAACTCCAGCCGCCCCAGGTCGGCTTCGTCAGCCTGCGTCGCACCAACCAGTCCAACGAGCAACAGGAACAGTGAAAATCTATTTTTCATGGACGCTTCTCCCCACACCGTTATTCCAATGCTGCATTATCCTAAAAACCTCACCAC
>DDKS01000033.1 GCA_002340095.1 Betaproteobacteria bacterium UBA2592 | reverse complement strand
AACACACACCAGGGGGGTTTTATCGTCTACAACGACCCTTCCGGAGCCGATAGCCAGACCGCTTCTTGTTCGAGCGCCAGTCCGGATTGGCGCATTTGTTCGGTTAACGGACCCAGATAGTCAGGCAACTGTGGAACGGCACTGGTGAACTCCCGAAGCGTATCCTGCCAGAGCCGCTGGCTGCCATAGCGTGCCAGCTTGCTTTGCCAGTCGGGCATCAGCCAGCATTCGCAAGTGTCGCCAAGCTGCGCAAAGAGTCGCGCGAAATTGGCCAGCCCCACACCGTCATAGTCCGGGAACAGTACGACACGGCTGGCACGCGGGCGCTGCCCCAACCAGGCGAGCAGCCGGCCATCAAGCTGTCCGCCGTAGTACAGCAGGGTGGCTTGCGTTCCTGCTGGCAGCCAATCCGTGCGATCAAACAGTGCCTGGTTCTCCACCAGCCAGAGCGGCTGCCTACTTTGCCAGGTGTCGTCAGTTTCAATGCGCAGGCTGGCAGCCCCGAAGTGGTGCGTGAGCTGGCTGAGTGGCAGTTCGCTCCCGTGTTCGCCTTGCCGCCAGAGAACCTTTTCGCCAACGGCCTTGAGCAAGGGGTAGTAGCACTCATGCTGATGATTGCGCGCTTTGCTGTCGCGCGCGTGGGCGATGTGTTGCGCCCGCAGCGGCAGGTCGTCCGTGGCCAGCATCCCGACTTGGGGGGAGAGTGCGCTCAGGTGGATATCGAATAGTCGCGGATCGCTGACACGGTAAACATCACCGCGCCCCTGACGCTGGCAGATTACCGCTCCTGTCTGCCGGGCAAAGCGATCCAGAGCGCTGCGCTGAGCGGCGGTGAAATAGCTGGCCGGCAGGGCTTGTTGGCCATGCAGCTTGAGCAAGGCTGCGCGCAGGGTTCGATCCATACTCAGGCATCCAGCGGTTCGATGACCTGCCAGCTATGGCGGCTGATCTGGTTGCTGCCGTTGCGCGTGTGAATCGGCACGCAGTAGCGCACGGTCGTCAGCGGCGCGGGCGAGGCAAAAATCAACGAGAAGCCGAACTCCGCCGCCGTGTCGATCAGGCTGCGCTGATTGCGGGCGTCCAGGGCCAGTGCCTCGTCCAGGTAGCAGATGCCCTGGATGGGGCGACGCTGATCCTGCATCAGATGCAGCATCGCCAGCCCCGTCACCAGTTTGGCCATCAGCACGGTGCCATTGGAGGCGGCACTGTCGAGGTCATCGAAGGCTTCCGGCTCGCGGTCTGCCTTGCCGACCCAGAAGCGCAGGCGAAACAGGTCGGCCACGCGCAGGCCGTGGCGGGCGTTGCCCTCTTCGATCAGCAGGGTCTTGGCGCGATTGAGTTGATCATCGTCGAGTACGCTCTGCTGGTTGAACAGCTCGAAGGTTTCGCCACTGTCCACCGTGGCAGCGGTATTGATCAGCAGCTCGATGGCCTCGACCAGAATGGTTTCATCTTCGGGTTCGATCTTGAATACTGCCAGATCGGAAAGTTGCCGGCCGCTGATCTTGCGGTTGAACTCGCGCATCCGGCGCTTGAAAGCAAACAGGCCGTCACGCAGTTCGCGCAGGCAGGCGGCCACATTCACCACCGCCGAGCGCACTTTCTTTTCCAGGGCTGCGGCTTCCTGCGGCAGGTGATGGGCGAATTCAACGAGACGAACAATCTCGCTTTCCGGTTCGTCGACAAACTGATACTTGGTCAATCCGCCGGTATGGATTTGGCCCAGCAGATGGCGGATCTGCTCATCCAGCTCCAGCAACTGGCGGCAGTCGGCCTGATAGGTCTGCAGGCGCTCGGCCAGTTGTTCCAGCGCGAACTCGGGCTGGGCCAACCAGGGGCGGTGCGGCAAATCGGCCAGCCAGGTGAAGGGGCCTTCGTGGTCGATTCGCTGATGACGGCGTTGCTCGATCTGCCGGTGTTGCTGCTGCAAGGTCGCCAAGTCCTGTTGCCGCTGCTGCCGCTGCTGATCCAGTGCGCGGTGCCGTTCTGCCGACTGCGCCAGGCTTGTGCCGAGGTCGGCGAGTCTTTTCGCCAGTGTCTGCAGCCGCTCCTCGCGCTCGGCCTCGCTTTGCCGCAAGTCCTGCATGTGCGCGTAGTCCCGCAACTCGGCATCCAGTTCGGCTAGTTGCTGCTCCAGCGCTTGGCGTTGCTGTTTGACGTTTTCCAGAGCCAGGGCGGTGGCCAATTGTTCTTGCAGCTGAGTCTGCTGTTGCTGCAACTCCTGCTGCAATTCGCTCAGTTCCGCCAGGGTCCGTTGCTGATACTGTGCCGGCAGGGCTTCCAGCCGCAGTTGCAGGCCAGGCAAATTGAATTGCCCGGCATTCGCGTCGACCAAGGCCGCAAGCAGGGCCTTGCCATCAAGGCGGAAATCTTCGTTGCCCAGGGTCAGTACCGGCTTGGCCAGCACCTTGTTCAGCGCGTTGAGTTGTTCCGAAGATACGACACTGGCCAGTTGCTGATAGAGGTTCTGCCCTTGGGTGCGCAACTCCTGCGCCAGCTGCGCGGATTCCCGCTCGATCCGCGCCAGCTCGCGCTCGATGGCTGCTGGCGTGCGGCTCTGGGCCTGGCCGATCCTCACCACCAGCGCATCCCGTTGCGCCAGCAACTCGTGGCGGCGCGCCTCCAGCAGGGCACGGTCGGGGATCAAGGCAAAACGCTGCTGCAACGCGCGCAACTGTTCGCTTTGTTGGCGGAGCTGCTTTTGTTCCAGTTCGCACTCTTTTTTCTCGCCAGCCGACTGCATATCCTGTTCGCGCAGGCGGGTTAGCTCGACTTCGCACTGCGCCAACTCATGCTGCAAGGTTTGCTGGTGGGTCTCGTAATGCTGTTGCCACTGACCCAGTGCGGCGTCGATCAAGGGGCGCCAGCACAGCAATTTGCCGCGCAAGACCAGGCGGGCATCCTGCTTCTGCTCCAGTTCGCCCAAGGTAGCTTGCAGCCGCACGGCGGCCAGGTACTGGCTGCGTTCGGCGTTGAGATCGGCAAACGCCTTGTCCCATTCCGCCTTGAAGTCGATGCTGGCATCCGGCAGATCGCGCCGGAAAATCTGCAGCAGATAGTCTTTCACCTCGCTGGAGCGCAGTTTGTCCAGGCGCAGCGTGCGGGTCAGCACCCGCTGAAAAACGCTGGCATCACTGGCGTGCTCCAGCCGGAAAACGCAGAAATCCTGCTGGCTGGCGAGCTTGCGGCTGCGTCCGCCATAGATCATGTCGGCAAACTCGCTGCTGCTGTAGCTGAATACCCGGCGCCCAAAGCTCGCCAGATGGCTAGCCAGTTGCGGTTGTGCCACCAAGGTGCCATCCGGCAGGCAGAACTCCTCGACCTTCAGCGGCCCGGCATAGGCGAAATACTCGTACTCGAAGCTTACACCCTTGCCCACGCAGCCCAGCACGACGGTGCCGGACTCCGGCAGCGACACCTCCAGTAGCACATAGGCGCTGTTGTTGGGGAAATAGAAGCGCCGGCTCTTGTCCACATCGTGGGCACCAAAATCCATACGGCGGCGGTCGATGATCAGCAGAAACTGCAGGGCATTGATCAGACTGGTCTTGCCGGTATTGTTGGGCGCCACCAGAGAGACCGCACCATCGAGGGGCAGCTCGGCACGCGAGTAGCCTGCACTCCCCAGCAGGACCAAACGTTGGAAGCCGTACTGCATCAGCTGTTCTCCTCGTCGTCTGATGCATCCGCAGTCCAGTCTTCCGCGGCAGGCGTGCTCTCTTCGTCGCCATCGGTCTTGGCCGTCAAGGCCAGGCTTTCGAAATGGTCGAGGTAGCGGCATACAGCGGGCAGCAGTCGCCAGCCCGCTGGTTCGGCCACGGCAAAGCCCAAGTTGCAGGCGCGGCCCAGCAGCTCCACCAGGGCGTCGGGGTTGAGGCCCTCGGCATCCAGCAGGTCTTGCTGTTGCTTGTAGACCTCGGCCAGCCAGGCACTGTCGATCAGCCAATCGGTAAAGCGCTGCAGGGCCTTGCCGGCGTTGGCTTGAGCATCGAAGATCACCATGAACAGCAAGGCCAGCTGGCGGCTGATCTTGCCGATGTTGCTGTTGGCGTCACTGCTGTGAAACCAGGCAAAGCCCCTGGCATCCAGGCGCAGTTCGAACCCCAGCGCGGCAAACAAGCCGACATAGCTGGCCTCGTGCTGCTCCAGCTCCGCCCACAGCGCGGGTTCGGCCATGCGATTGAGGTGTTTGCCGGAGAGAAACAGCCGGAACAGCTCGGCCAATGCCGGCATTTGTGACAGCGCGGCTGCCAGAGCGTGTGGGATCGTCATTGCGGGATACTCACGCGGTGAGGGTGATGCAGGACGCGAATCGTCTGCAGCGTGATTCTTTCAGGCTGGCTGGCTGCCTCGAACTGCCAGCCGGGCTCATGTTGCAGGTCATGGAACAGGCGCAGCAGGGTGGCGTCCTGTAGGTGGGCGTAATGGTTGTGCAGCCAATCGAGCAGATTTTCCACTGGCAGGCTGCGAGCCAGATGCGCACGAATGGCGGCTTCGTCCACCTGCTCCAGCAATGTAACGCCATCGCCGGGTTCATCCTGCGGAAAGGCCACCGCCTGCGGCTGGTATTGGCGCGCGGCGGCCATGACCGCCCGTACCTCATCGCCCAATTGCAATTTGAAACCGCGCTCATTGCGCCAGACGGGGAGTGCGGTGTCATCCGCCGGGCGTGACAGTGCGCGACGCAGGCCGCGTTTGCGCACCTGCCCCAACAGCAAGCTG
Organism: Betaproteobacteria bacterium UBA2592; assembly: GCA_002340095.1. Classification (GTDB taxonomy): domain Bacteria; phylum Pseudomonadota; class Gammaproteobacteria; order Burkholderiales; family Rhodocyclaceae; genus Azovibrio. Next base: position 98,229 of record DDKS01000033.1, on the reverse strand, counting down.
ATGGCACTGGTCAGTGCGTTGTGCTGACGCAGCTCTTCGCGCAAGGGCAGCAGGGTATCGGCGCACTGTTGCGCAACCAGCCGGCCAAAGCGCCGCAGCTCCTTGGCCTGGTGCGTCACCTGACGCATCTGCAGGCGATGCGAGTAGAGCGCACCCTGTACCGACAATCGCTCTAGCCCCGAGTCGAGCGCACGCTCCGCTTCTTCCAGATAGCGGTAGAAAGTGCCCTGCGAACCGCTGTCCATCATCTGGTTCATCGGCTCCACATAATGATCGTAGGCTTCCAGTACCTGGCGATAGCGCTGGCTGATCGGCATGCTGCTGTCGGCGCTTTTGGCGTTTTCCGCCAGCTCAAAGAGCGCGTGCCGGTCCTGATCGAGCTGCAGACTGATCTGGCGGAAGAGTTCTGCCAGCTTGTTGGCGGCTCCGCGCACGCGATCCATGTCGGCCCCGAGCATCCCTTCATTGAGTGCTTCGGTGGCTTCACGGATCGCAGCAACACGCGCCTGCAGTACGGCAGCCAGGCCCAGCTCATGTTCACGGGTGAGGCCGCGCACGAACTCCAGCACATAGGCATTGAGCTGCAGATCGCTGCTGCGCGGCAAGGTTTGCAGGATGTCCGCATTGACCAGGGCACGCAGCACCGCGCCCTGCGTTTCGGCATCCCGTTGCCCGGATACCTTGGCAATACCGTTCAACACCTGATCGCTGGTCAGCACGGCAAACTCGCGCGACAGCCGCACCAAAAGCTCCACGGTGTCCCAATGGGTGTAAAGCGCGTAGACCAGCGAGCGAGGGTTGGCCATGTCAGTTCAGCCCCCCGCCACCGAGCAGGCATCCCCTGTGCGGCATGTTCTCACCCGCCAGCCGCACAGGGCGGCAACAAGACGGCATTGCCAGCTCAAGCGGCCGCATGGATGAAAGCATTCAGTGCCGCTGCGATGCGTTTACGGCGCTCTTGCAAGAACGCCTTGTAGTGATCCAGTGCCAGCAGTTCCTCCTCCACCGGGATACACTGTGCTGCGAATGGTGCTGCACCGTGCTGCGCCACCAGCGGCAACAGGTAGGCCACAGGTGCTTTGTCGCTGATCGCGCGATTGGTTTTGCCGCCGATGAAAGCCAGGTTGGCGATGTCGTCGGCCTCACGCGGGGTGTAGCTGCCGCGCAGCAAGGCCTTGGGGAAAATGTGATGAAACTGCAAGCGGTGCTGACTGCCCGAGTGGTCCAGGGCAATGGCCAGGTGGCTGCGCCAATCCTTGGCGCCTGCCGCACGAAACGCCAGGAACATGGTCTTGAACAGCGCACTGCGCTGGTTGCGCCCCTCCAGCTCTTCCGGCGTGATGTCAAGGCGGCCAAACTGCAGGCGCAGCCGGTCGATCAGTTCATGGACGCCGCCGCCATTGCGGATGGTCGCCAAATCCTGATCCAGAATGGTCTCACTGGAACCCCGGGAGAAACGGCCTTTGGCATTGGCGGCCAAGGCCCAGTAGCGCAACTGCTGCGCCTCTTCGGTGCTGAGGGCATAGTTGCGGCGATGCCCGAAGTAGGCCAATACAACCAGCAGGAAGGGTGATGACAGCAAGGCAGGACTGTCGATACCCAGATTGCTGCGCGCGAAATTGATGGCGAATTCCATCCCCTCGCAGGCTTCTTTCCAGGCTTGCTGCAGTACGTCCAGGGTCAGGCTGCCGACGGTCAGAAAACGGGATTGCCCGGTGGCAAAGGCCATCAAATTCTTCAGGTGCAAACCCAGATCAAGCTCGAAACCGTTCTGGGCGCAAGCACTCTGGAAATCCAGGAAGGTTTGCAGCGAGTGCCGCCATTTGGCCGTGATCTGCGCCAGAGCCAGATCGGAGCTGCGCAGCTTGGCGCCCAGCGAGTTGACCCGCACGAAGATTTCCGTGACCTCGTCGTAGGACAGCGTGCGCTCCAGCACGTCCATGCGGTACACATACTTGCGAATGCCGCGCAGCCGGGCCAGGCGCTGGCTGTATTTCTCGTAACGTGGATCATCAAAGCCACTGACACCCGCACGTTTGAGGAAGGGCGCATCGCTGTCGGTCTTGAAGACTTCGGACACCTTCACCCACTGCGGCAACTGCTCCAGCTTCCGGGTCGCCACCACGAAGGACATTTTGTTGAAGCGCGTCAACAGTTCGTCCTCGCTGGCGTCGGCCTCGTCGCCGCCTAGTTCCCCTTCCTCATCGACTTCGGCGTCATCGCCGTTCTCATCCACTTCTGTCACGACGGCCAGTTGGTCGGGATGCTCCAGATTGAACAGCAAATCGATGGGGCGACGACGACCGCGCACCGACACCGGCTCGCCACGAATGACGGCAGACAGCGACGTCAGGCGCTGTTGTCCATCGAGCAACAGGCGAGTGCTCTGATAAGGGTTATGGCTTTGGCTGACGGCGAAGCTTTGCAGGGGCACGGCCTCATCGGTTTCCCACAGCAGGATCGCCCCCGAGGGATAGCCCCGATACAGAGAGTCGAGCAAGTCGCGCACGCGCGTGGAGCGCCACACATACTGCCGCTGCATTTCAGGTAAGCGCAGCTCACCGCGCTCGATCATCGAGACCAGTTCTTCAACGCTGGCTTCAGCCTTGGCCATGGTGCTTCCTTATCTTCGTAATCTCATTCAACTGCTGCGGGGGGCTCGGTAGGCACCCCCACGGCAAACCCCAAACCTGCAGCGCTTACAGCACTCGGCAGAGACCTGCTCCAAAACCCCAGGCAACCCGTCTAGCTACCCGTAAACCATGCGCGGCATTGTATGCCAATGCACATCAATGAACGAAAAAAAGCCCGGAAATCCGGGCTTTTCAGGGGGTTGGTGATAGCCATTGCTAGCAATGGCATACCAAACAATTTAGCAGGAGTAGTACAGGTCGAATTCCACGGGGTGGGTGGTCATGCGGACCTTGTTGACTTCTTCCATCTTCAGGGCGATGAAGGCATCGATCCAGTCGTTGGAGAACACGCCGCCACGGGTCAGGAACTCGCGATCCTTGTCCAGGTGGGCCAGGGCTTCGTCCAGGCTGGCGCACACGGTCGGGATCTTGGCATCTTCCTCGGGGGGCAGGTCGTACAGATTCTTGTCAGCAGGATCGCCGGGGTGAATCTTGTTCTGGATGCCATCCAGACCCGCCATCAACAATGCTGCGAAGCACAGGTAGGGGTTGGCGATGGGGTCGGGGAAGCGGGTTTCGATGCGGCGGGCCTTGTCGGAGGCCACGAAGGGCACGCGGATGGAGGCGGAACGGTTTTTGGCGGAGTAGGCCAGCTTGACCGGTGCCTCGAAGTGGGGCACCAGACGCTTGTAGGAGTTGGTGCCGGGGTTGGTGATGGCATTCAGGGCGCGGGCGTGCTTGATGATGCCGCCAATGTAGTACAGGGCGGTCTCGGACAGGCCGGCGTAGCCGTTGCCGGCGAACAGGTTCTTGCCGTCCTTCCAGATGGACTGGTGCACGTGCATGCCGGAACCGTTGTCACCCACGATGGGCTTGGGCATGAAGGTGGCGGTCTTGCCGTACTGGTGGGCCACGTTGTGCACCACATACTTGAGAACTTGGGTCATGTCCGCACGGCGCACCAGGGTGCCGAACTTGGTTCCGATCTCGTTCTGACCAGCGGTGGCCACTTCATGGTGGTGCACTTCCACTTCGACGCCGCACTGCTCCAGGGCCAGGCACATGGCAGCACGGATGTCGTTGAAGGAGTCGACGGGGGGCACGGGGAAGTAGCCGCCCTTGACCATGGGACGGTGGCCAATGTTGCCACCTTCGAACTTCTCGGCGGTGGCCCAGGCGGCTTCCTCGGAGTAGATCTTCACGAAGCAGCCGGACATGTCGGTTTTCCACTCGACGGAGTCGAAGATGAAGAACTCGGGTTCGGGGCCGAAGAAGGCGGTGTCACCCAGACCGGAAGACTTCAGGTAGGCTTCGGCGCGCTTGGCGATGGAGCGGGGGCAGCGATCGTAGCCGCGGCCGTCGGTGGGGTCCACCACGTCGCAGGAGAGCACCAGGGTGGTTTCATCGAAGAAGGGATCGATGAAGGCGGTGTCGGGATCGGGAATCAGCAGCATGTCGGATGCCTGGATGCCCTTCCAGCCGGCGATGGAGGAGCCGTCGAAGGCGTGGCCGCTTTCGAACTTTTCTTCATCCACGGTATGGGCGGGAACGCCCACATGTTGTTCCTTGCCACGGGTGTCGGTGAACCGGAAATCGACGAACTTGACGTCGTTTTCCTTCATCATCTTCAGAACGTCCTGAACAGTAGCCATATTGCAAAGTCTCCCAAACGGATACCGGCGGTGCCGGAAACACAGAAAAAATCACGACGGACAGGCTCCAGCAGGAAGCGTGCCAATGCTTGTCAAAGTGTTCGAGCATTGTGCCACAAAGGAAGGGCGGGAAGATGACTCTCCCATCAATGCCTTGTTGCGCACCATTGCGGTGCAATCCCTGTTCTGGTGCGCACATGGATGGTGCATCCTGTTGCGAGGCCGGAGTGCCGCCAGGCCTGCCGGGCTGCGCTATACTTCAGGCTGATTTCAAGCATCGACAAAGGTGCGCCGCCATGGGAAAACTGACCGACCTGCTGCAACTGGCCCGGGAGCGCGGCCGGGCCCTGGGACTCCCCTATGCCGGGGCCCTCACCCCCGCCGAAGCCAGCAAGGTGCTGGAGCTGGCCCCTGGCGCCAAGCTGGTGGACGTGCGCACCCGGGCCGAACTGGACTGGGTGGGGCGTGTTCCCGGTGCGGTGGAAATCGAATGGACTCAGTATCCGGGGGGCGCGCTCAATCCCAACTTTTTGGCCCAGCTCAAGCGCCAGGTGGACCCGGAGGCTCTGGTGCTGTTCCTGTGCCGCAGCGGCGTCCGCTCCGATCAGGCAGCCCGGGCCGCCACGGCCGCCGGTTACAACGGCTGCTACAACGTCCTTGAAGGCTTTGAGGGCGACAAGGATGCCAGCAACCAGCGCAACAAAGTGGGCGGCTGGCGCCACGCCGGGCTGCCCTGGTACCAGAGCTGACGCAAAACCCCGCACCTACCTTTCTTCAGGCGGGCGCAGCCCGGCCTTTCCAGTTGATCCGAACCATGACCCATCCCCTGCCTTTCGACGCCTACAATACCCTCTCCGACACGGAATGCCAGGACCGCATCCGCGCTGCCCGATCCAGACTGGGCAAGGCGGTGGTGCTGCTCTGCCACCACTATCAGCGCGCCGACGTGTACCAGCACGCGGACCTGACCGGCGACTCCCTCAAGCTCTCGCGCCTGGCCGCTCAGACCGATTCCCCCTACATCGTCTTTTGCGGCGTGCATTTCATGGCGGAGGTGGCGGACATCATGTCCAGGCCCGGCCAGACCGCGATCCTGCCCGACCTGGCGGCCGGCTGCTCCATGGCCGACATGGCCAACCTGGCCAAGGTGGAGCGCTGCTGGCGGGAACTGGGAGAAGTGCTGGATGTGGAAAATGAATTCACACCGGTCACCTACATCAACTCCGCCGCCGACCTGAAGGCCTTCTGCGGTGAGCACGGCGGCATCGTCTGCACTTCCAGCAACGCCGGCACCATCGCCAGGTGGGCCTTCGAGCAGCGCCCGAAGATCCTGTTCTTCCCCGACCAGCACCTGGGGCGCTGGACCGGCCACAGGATGGGCATCCCCCTCGAAGACATGGTGGTGTGGGACCCGGACCGGGAATACGGCGGCCTCACCCATGAACAGATCCGGAAGGCGAAGATCCTGCTCTGGAAGGGCCACTGCTCGGTGCACCAGATGTTCCAGAAGCACCACATCGACGCCTTCCGGGCCAAACACCCGGACGGTATCGTGATCTCCCACCCGGAATGCAACTTCGAGGTCTGCGCCGCCTCCGACCACGTGGGTTCCACCGAGCTGATCGTCAAGACCATCAAGGAGGCCCCGGAAGGCACCCGCTGGCTGGTGGGCACCGAACTCAACCTGGTGGACCGCCTGGCCAAGGAAGTGCTGCCCCAGAACAAGATCGTCCAGTTCATGGCCACCACCATCTGCATGTGTTCCACCATGCAGCGCATCGATCCCCAGCACCTGGCCTGGACCCTGGAAAACCTGGTCGCCGGTCATGTGGTCAATCCCATCGTGGTGCCGCCCCACGAAGCGGAACTCGCCAAGCAGGCCCTGGACCGGATGCTGGCGATTTCCTGAAGCGGTTCGATGACGACCGAGCTGATCCACCTGATCTACTGCAGCACCGCCACCCACGAGATGAGCGAGGCGGAACTGCTGGCGTTGCTGGCGGTGGCCCGCGCGCAAAATCCTTTGCTTCGTCTGACCGGGATGCTGCTCTATGGGGGCGGTGTTTTTCTCCAGGTGCTCGAAGGCCCTGCCGCCAGCGTAGACATGCTCTACAAGAAGCTGGAGCGTGACCCCCGGCACCACAGCCTGTTCCTGCTCGAACGGGAGCCCATCCGCGAACGCAGTTTTCCAGACTGGAGCATGGGCTTTCATTACGTGGATACCAATAGCCCGGCAGGCGCTGATTTTGCCGGGGCGTTTTCCCTGCGCCAGCCCGGTCAGGGCCTGGACAAGCCCGACATCCGACCCGGCATCGCTCTGGAAATCCTGCGTCAGTTTGCCCGTAGCCAGCGTTGAATCATGGGCATCCGGTCCCTGCACATCGCCACCTACAACATCCACAAAGGCTTTTCCCAGTTCAACCGGCGCATGATGGTGCATGAACTGCGCGACCGCCTGCGCAGCCTCTCTCCGGACATTGTCTTCCTGCAGGAGGTCCAGGGCCTGCACCTGGGTCATGCTCATCGCCATCCGGACTGGCCCCAGAGCGCTCAGCACCATTTTCTCGCCGAAGACGTCTGGCCTGCGACGGCCTACGGGGAGAACATGATTTATGACCACGGCCACCACGGCAATGCCATTCTGTCCCGCTATCCCATTCTGGATAGCCACAACCAGGATGTGACCCACTTGAAGTTCGAGCGGCGCGGCCTGCTCCATTGCCGTATCGAACTGCCTGATGGCCGCCTCCTCCATTGTGTCTGTGTGCACCTTTCCCTGTTCGGCCGATCCCGCCGCCGCCAGATGGACGACCTGAGCGATTACCTGGAACAGCTGGCCCCTGCCGGCACCCCCCTGATCATTGCCGGGGATTTCAACGATTGGCGCAACCGGGCCGCCGATCATCTGGCCCGGCGCCTGGGGCTGGTGGAAGTGTTCGGGCAGCAGCCGGTGCGCAGCTTCCCTGCCGTCCTGCCCTTGTTTCGGCTTGACCGCATCTATGTGCGCGGGCTGAAGGTACAGGAGGCCCGGGTGCATTTCGGCCCGCCCTGGTCCACCCTTTCCGACCACGCCGCCCTGACGGCCCGCCTTGCCTACGATGCCTGAATTCATCGACGGCAACCGTATCACCTTGCTCAACTCCGGGCGGGAGTACTTTCCCAGTCTGCTGGAGCAGATCGACCTGGCGCGCCGGGAAATCTTCCTGGAAAGCTACATATTCGCCGATGACGAGGTGGGCAACCGCATCGTCGCCGCCCTCATCCGGGCAGCCGACCGCCACGTGGTGGTGCGGGTGCTGGTGGACGGCTTCGGTGCCCGGGATTTTCCTGAAATCTTCGGGGCGCGCCTGCAGGCAGCCGGCATCAAGTACCTGATCTACCGGAAGGAGGTGGCCCGCCTGCGCCTGCGCCGGCACCGCCTGCGCCGCCTGCACCGCAAGCTCGTGGTCATCGATGGCCGGGTCGGCTTCGTCGGGGGCATCAACATCATCGACGACGACAATGCGCCGCCTGCCCTGCGTCCCCGTTACGACTATGCGGTGAAGGTGGAAGGCCCCCTGGTGCCCGTGATCCGCCGGGCGGTGCAGAAGATGTGGGAAAACGTGGCCTGGGCCAGCTTCAAGCGGCGCTACCGCCTGCCCCTGCCGGACCCCTGTCCGGACTGTCCCTCGCTCCATGGCACCCAGCGGGCCGCCTTTTTGCAGCGGGACAACATCCGCCACCGCAACGCCATCGCCAACGCCTACCTGGAAGCCATCCATCAGGCCCGCAGGCAAGTATTGATCGCCAATGCCTACTTCCTGCCCGGCTTCCGCTTTCGCCATGCCCTCAAGGCCGCCGTGCAGCGTGGCGTGCAGGTCACCATCCTGCTCCAGGGGCAGAGCGACCACCCGCTGCTGCACTATGCCACCCAAGCCTTGTATGGCGCCTTGCTGGGAGAAGGCATCCGCATTTTCGAATACCGCCGCAGCTTCCTGCATGCCAAGGTGGCCGTGGTGGATGACCACTGGGCCACCGTGGGCTCCTCCAACATCGACCCCTTCAGCCTGCTGCTGGCCAAGGAAGGCAACGTGGTGGTGGACGACCCGGCGTTTGCCGCCGAACTGCGCCATAGCCTGGAAAACGCCATGGCCACGGGCGCCGTGGAACTGACGCCCCAGGACCTGGTGCGCCAGCCCCTCCATTCCCGCCTGCTACGCTGGTTCTGTTATGGCGTGGTGCGCTTGTTCGTCGGCGCCGCGGGCTACGGCCCCCGCCACTGGCGGGGCGACCAGAACTGATATCCAGCAGCGGGGCGACAGGCTACAATCAGACAATTACCAAAGTCATATGACGTGAGGCACAGATGGCAACCTGGGGATTCGGGCTGCGCGCCAAGTCAATGCTGGCGCTTGTGCTGGCCTGCCTGCTGTCCCTGGTGCCGGCCGGATTGATCGCCTGGCAGGTGCTGGAAACGGTGCGCAGCCATTTTGGCGAGGCTTACGCCCGCAATTTCACCCTGCTCAAGCGCCAGAGCATTCTCGCTCCCATTTCCCGGGACCTGGCCCTTTCCCGGCGCCTGGCCGATTCGGAGGTCACCCGCCAGTGGCTGCTCGATGAGCAAAACCCGTCCTCGAAAGCGCTTTTCTTCAAGGAGGCCGAGGGCTATCGTCGGGACTTCCGCAGCCGTTCCTATTTCCTGGCCAGCGCCAAGAGCCTGAGCTTTTATTTCAACGACGATCTGAAGCCCGTAAGCGACCAGCCCCGCTATATCCTGGATCAAACCAAGAAAAGCGACTCCTGGTTCTTCAGCTCGATCCGCCAGGTGGAACCCTACAACATCAACGTCAATTACGACGCCCACCTCAAAATCACCCAGGTTTGGCTCAACGTCATCATCCGCGACGGGGAGCAGGTCTTGGGCGTAGCGGGCACCGGCCTTGACCTGAGCACTTTCCTCGCGGAATTCATCGAAACGGGGGAGCCTGGCATCACTCCGATGATCATCCACCGGAACGGTGCAATCCAGGCCCACCGCAACCCGGCCCTGATCGCCACCAACCAGGCCGCCAGTCGTGCGCAGGAAGAGCAGACCCTGGCCGGACAACTGCCTTCTGCCCCCGAGCGGGAAGCCCTGGCGGCCGCCATGGCCCGGGCTCAGGCAAATCCCGGTCAGGTCAGCAGCTTCCGGGCGACCCTGGAAGGCCGGGAACAGCTGCTGGCCCTGGCCTACATCCCCGAACTGAAATGGCACGTTGTCACCGCCATCGACCTGCAGGCCGCCCAGGTGCTGGATCGCAGCTGGCTCAACACGGCGATTGCCGCCCTGGTGGTGCTCATGGCGATTCTGCTGATGAGCTTCGCCTATGCAGTGGAGCAACTGGTGCTCAAGCCCCTGCGCAAGTTGCAGCATTCCGCCTCGGCCCTGGCCCGGGGCGACTTCGAGGTTTCCCTGCCGCCGCCCAGCCGGGACGAGCTGGGGGACCTGAGCCAGGCCTTCGGCAGCATGGCCCGGCAGATCCGCAACAACACCGAGGACCTCGAAGCCAAGGTTCAGGCCCGCACCCGGGATCTGGAGAATGCCAACCGGGAAATGCAACGGGCCCATCAGCAGATCAACGATTCCATCGACTACGCCAGCCTGATCCAGAAGGCCATCCTGCCCAGCCAGCAGATGAAGCAGCTGCTCGGGCCGCACCACTTCGTCCTGTGGCGCCCCCGGGACGTGGTGGGGGGGGATTTCTACGTGTTCCGCAGCGAGGCGGAACGCTATCTGCTCGGGGTGGTGGATTGTGCCGGTCATGGCGTGCCCGGCGCCCTGATGACCATGCTGGCCCGGGCTGCGCTGGATCATGCCATGACCCAGGAAGGCATCGCCGCCCCGGCAGCGATCCTGACCCGGACCGATATCACCGTGCGCTCCATGCTGCAGCACTGCGAATTGCCCCGGGGCATTGCCACCAACATGGACATCGGTCTGGTGCATGTGGACCGGGAGGCGCGCCGCCTGCGTTTTGCCGGTGCCAGGATTGGCCTGTATTGGAGCGACGGACAGGAGGTCGGCGAATACAAGGGTGTCCGCCGTGCCATCGGCGACCGGCGCATGGGCAGCTACACGGATATGGAAATCCCGCTGCAGACGGGCATCACCTATTACCTGACCACCGACGGCTTCCTTGATCAGGCCGGCGGTGAACTGGGATACGGCTTCGGCAATACCCGCTTCGCCGAGCTGCTGCGCACCCACGCCCGCTTGCCCATGGCGGAACAGGCCAGCGCCCTGGACCGTGCCCTGGCCGAATATCAGGGGGGCTATCCTCAACGGGACGACATCACGATACTATCCTTCCGCTTCGACTGAACAGGACGCCCATGGAACCCATCGATCTCTTCGAGCTGCGTGAACACTTCAACCGGAGTCGCATCCTGCTCTGCTTCAACGGTCCCATTTCCCGGAGCCTGATCGAGGAAATCGGCAATGCCTTGAAGAATTACCTGCAGGCGGAAAACGCCCTGCCGTCGGCTGCCATGGATGTCTTCAGCGTCTACGTGGAACTGACCCAGAACATCCGCCACTACGCCATGGCCCGGGGCTATGACGAGCTGCAGGGGTCGGCCACCGTGGTGGTGGCCCGGGACGAGAGCGGCCGCTACCTGGTGCAGGCGGGAAACATGGTGGAAAAGGCCGACGGCGAAGCCCTGCTGGCCCGGATCCAGGAACTCTCCCGTCTGGACAAGGCGGAACTCAAGGCCGCCTACAAGGCCCAACTGCGCCAGCCCCGGGATGAAAACGCGGTCAGTGGCGCCGGACTGGGCCTCATCGACGTGGCGAGAAAATCGGCCCTGCCCCTGAGTGCCAGCCTCGCCCCCATGGACGCACAGCATCTTTTCTTCAGCCTGCGTGCCACCATCTGAATCCTTTCCGGTACCCGACCCATGAACGACCTGAACATCCCCGGCACCCAATCCACCCCCTGCGTCACCGCGCTTCGGGAGCAGGGCCTGCTCACCATGGCAGGAGACTCCTATCCGGAAAACTCCTTCGAGTTCTTCCGCGACGTCATCGCCTGGATCGAAACCTTCCTGCGGGACGACACCGGCCCCCTGCGCCTGGAACTGCGCCTGGTCTATATGAATACCAGTTCGGTCAAGGCCATGATGGACATCTTCGACCTGCTCGAAGAAGCCCACACCCAGGGCCGGCCAGTGCAGGTGGACTGGCTTTACGACCCCCGCAACGAGCGGGTGCTGGACCTGGCCGACGAATTCCGGGAAGACTGCACCTTCCCCTTCCGGATTGCCCCCGATGGCCACTAAGCCGCACCCCGCCCTGGCCGAACACGAACTGGTCGCCCAGGTCGAGGCCCTGCTTGCGGACCCGGCCCACACGGACAATCCCCTGCGCGCGGCCCTGGACGCCCTGTTCGAATCCCATGCCGCCCAGCAGGAAAGACTGGCGCGGCTGGTACGGATCTCCGACGGCTACCACCTGCTCAGTCGCCACCACAGCCAGAGCCTGGCGGAACAGTACGACCGGCAACTGCGCCGCCTGGAAAAACTGGCGCGCATTTCCGACCGCTACCAGAACAGCCTGCGGGAACTGAGCGAGGCCCTCAAGGACGCCGCCCTGCGCGACCCCCTCACCGGCCTGGGCAACCGCCGCTTCCTCATGGAGCGCATCAAGGAGGAAAGCGAACGGGCCGGCCGCAAGGACGTTCCTTACTCCCTGGCCATCCTGGATGTGGACCACTTCAAGAGCATCAACGACCAGTTCGGACACGAAGCCGGGGATACCGCCCTGAGCCGCATCGCGCAGGCCATCCAGAACGCCATCCGGGAGTACGATTTGTGCGGCCGCTGGGGGGGCGAGGAATTCCTCATCCTGCTGCCGGAAACGCCCCTCGAATTTGCCCGGCAAGTGGTCGAAAGGGTACGCCAGGGTATCGAAGAACTCGATTTCACCTTCCTGAAACAAGGGGCCCCCCGGATCACCGCCAGCCTGGGCCTCACCCTGCACCATCCCGGCGAAGCCTATTCCGACACCCTGAACCGGGCCGACGGTGCTCTGCTTCAGGCCAAATCAAGCGGCCGCAACCGCATCATCACCACCTGAGCCGGGCTGCCGCACCCGGCCCCGGCAACGGGGAATGCGGGCAAAGTCCCAGTGCTCCCGGGCCCAGGCCCAAACCTCGTCCACCCCGGCCCGCATCAGCTCCGGCGGCGGTTGCTGACCCAGAAAGGCGAGTGCCTCCACCAGATTCGCAGCCGCTTCCTGCGCCACCAGGGCCGGTGCCCGGGTCTGCTTGGAAAGCTTCTCCCCGGCGCCGTTGGTGACAACCGGCAGGTGGGCATAGACCGGCTGCGGATACCCCAGGCAGGACTGCAGGAAAATCTGCCGCGGCGTCGAATCCAGCAGATCGGCCCCCCGCACCACATCGGTGATGCCCTGGAAGGCATCATCCACCACCACCGCCAGCTGATAGGCAAACTGGCCGTCGGCCCGGAACAGCACGAAATCCCCCACATCCCGCTCCAGGTCCTGAAGCTGCCACCCTTGCAGCCGGTCTGCGAACCCCATCTGACCACTCACCCGCAGACGCCAGGCCCGGGCCTGGCGCCCTGGAGCCAGTCCCGGGCGACAGGTACCCGGATAGAGCAGCCCTCCGTCCACGGCGGTCCGGCCCGCCCGATCGGCAATCTCCCGGCGGGAACAGGCACAACCATAGGCCAAGCCTGCCGCCAGCAGTTCGTCGAGCACCGCCCGATAAGCTTCCAGCCGGGCGCTCTGCCAGAGCACGGGGCCATCCCAGGCAAAACCATGGGCCTCCAGACAAGCCAGGATCGATTCCGCCGCTCCCGGCACATTGCGGGGCGCATCCACATCCTCCATGCGTACCAGCCACTCCCCCCCCCGGGTGCGGGCATCCAGACAGGACGCCAGCGCCGCCACCAGGGAGCCGAAATGGAGCGGTCCGGTGGGACTGGGAGCAAAACGGCCGCGACACGCGACCCTGGAGGGAGGAGAGGGGGCGAGCATGGGGGCAGAGTTTACCGGCAAGCCCGCCCTCCATCCCAGCCTCCGGAAGCAACAGAGGGGGCTGGGCCAGCGGTTGAGGATTCGTGCGCGCTCCAGTCTTTGGCTTTGTGGTGAAATGTCCGCTTCCATCCCTGTTACGGAGCTGCCATGCGATCCTTTTCCCGTTTTCTTGCCGTCTGTGTCCTCAGTCTTGGTGTCGGTTTGGCCCAGGCCGCCGGACTGGAGGGCGTCTCCAATGCCGATGCCTCTGCCGGCCTCAAGGAAGCCCTGGTCAAGGGCGCCGATTTTGCCGTGGGCAGCCTGGGGGTCAAGGATGGTTTTCTTGGCAACAAGAAAGTGCGCATCCCCCTGCCGGATTCCCTGAAAACCGCCGAGAAGGCCATGCGGGTCTTTGGCATGCAGGCCCAGGCCGACGAACTGGTGGAATCCATGAACCGGGCCGCCGAACTGGCCGTGGCCGAGGCCAGACCCATCCTCATGGACGCCATCAGGAAAATGACGGTCAAGGACGCCAAGGACATACTCACCGGCGGGGATGATTCCGTCACCCAGTATTTCCGCCGTACCACCGACAAGCCCCTGACCGCCAGATTCCTGCCCATCGTCAAGCAGGCCACGGCCAAGGTGAAGCTGGCCGAGCAGTACAACAACTACGCCGGCAAGGCGGCCCAGCTGGGACTGGTGGACAAAAAGGATGCAAATCTGGACAACTATGTGACGGCCAAGGCCCTGGATGGCCTTTACCTGATCATCGGTGAGCAGGAGAAGGCCCTGCGCCAGAATCCGCTGGGGGCGGGCAGCGATCTGCTCAAGAAGGTCTTCGGCGCCCTTTGATGTGCTCAAGGGCCAGGACTTCCTGGCCGTCAACAAGGCAGGAGGTCCGCCATGAAGTTGTCCCGCCTGTCCCTCTCCCTGCCCTTGGCCACCGATGCCGGCCCGGATGGTCGCAGCCGGCTCGGGCCGCGCCGGGTGACGGCGGCGGCAGCCGTGCAGGCGGACCCCCGCCAGGCCCTGCAGGAGCTGCTCGATTCCGTTCAGGCGCTGGCCCACGGGCCTTATGCCGGCGAGGCCCACATGCGGGCCACGGCGGAAGCCCTGGCGGCGGACCTGGCCAGGCTCGGGGAGGGCGCCGGCCGCCTGCTCCAGCCCTTGCCCCCCGGGGGGCCGTCGCATCCGGGGCTGGATTTGGAAGCCTGAAGGGCGGACAGGGTAGAATCGCCCCCTCGGCTCGGCATCTTTGCCGTGCTCTGCCTTCGTTTCCGGTTCTCCTTCCATGTCAGGTCTCAATCCCCAGCAGCGGGAAGCCATCCATTACCTCGACGGGCCGCTCCTGGTGCTGGCCGGCGCCGGCTCGGGCAAGACCCGGGTGATCACCCAGAAAATCGCCTACCTGGTGGAAAGCTGCGGCTTCGAGCCGCGCAACATCGCCGCCATCACCTTCACCAACAAGGCCGCCAAGGAAATGCAGGAGCGGGTGGGCAAGCTGATCCCGACCCAGGCCGCCAGCCAGTTGCAGATTTCCACCTTCCATTCCCTGGGGGTGCGCATCCTGCGCGAGGAAGCCCGGGTACTTGGCTACAAGCCCCGCTTTTCCATCTTCGACGCAGCCGACTGCGCCGGCATCATCGCCGACCTGGCAGGCAGCGTGGACAAGGGCGTCCTGCGCAACCTGCAATCGATCATCTCCAACTGGAAGAACGCCCTGGTCCGCCCGGAAACCGCCCAGGGCCTGGCGGCCAGCGAGGCGGAAAAGCTCGCCGCCCAGGTCTACCTCTCCTACGAGGCGACCCTGAAGGCCTACCAGGCCGTGGATTTCGACGACCTGATCCTGCTGCCGGTGAAGCTCTTCGAGGACCACCCGGAAGTGCGGGAGAAATGGCAGAACCGCCTGCGCTACCTGCTCGTGGATGAATACCAGGATACCAACGCCTGCCAGTACACCCTGCTGAAGCTGCTCACGGGGCCGCGCCAGCAGTTCACCGCCGTGGGCGATGACGACCAGAGCATCTACGCCTGGCGCGGCGCCGACATCGAGAACCTGCGCAAGTTGCCCCAGGAATTTCCCCGTCTGAGGGTGATCAAGCTGGAGCAGAATTACCGCTCCACGGTGCGCATCCTCAAAGCCGCCAACAACGTCATCTCCCACAACGAGAAGCTGTTCGAGAAGCAGCTCTGGTCCGACCTGGGGCTCGGGGAGCAGATCAGTGTCACCGTCTGCCCCGACAACGAACGGGAGGCGGAGAGCGTGGTCATCCGCCTCCAGGCCCACAAGTTCGAGAACCGGGGCAAATGGGGGGACTACGCCATCCTCTACCGCTCCAACCACCTGGCCCGACTGTTCGAGCAGCAGCTCAGGAACCAGCGCATCCCCTATCTGCTCTCCGGCGGCCAGTCTTTCTTCGAGAAGACCGAGATCAAGGATCTGATCGCCTACCTGCGCCTGTTCGCCAACCTGGAGGACGATCCCGCCTTCATCCGCGCCGCCACCACCCCCAGGCGGGGCATTGGCGCCGGCACCCTGCAGGCCCTGGGGACCTATGCCGGGGAGCGGCACATCTCCTTGTTCGACGCTGCCTTCGAGGAGGGGTTCGCCCAGCGGGTCCAGGCCCGGCAGCTGGAACCGCTGCTGGAATTCTGCAACTTCATTGCCCGCATGCAGACCCGGGCCGAGCGGGAGCCGGCCCAGCAGGTGCTGCCCGATCTCCTCGGTGCCATCGCCTACGAAGCCTTCCTGTTCGACCACGAGGAACCCCGGGCCGCTGAAAGCAAGTGGGCCAACGTCTGCGAATTCACCCAATGGCTGAGCCGGAAGGGAGAGCAGGACGAGAAGACCTTGGTGGATCTGACCCAGACCATCGCCCTCATCAACATGCTCGACAAGCAGGAAGAAGCGTTCGATGGGGTCCAGCTTTCCACCCTGCATGCGGCCAAGGGCCTCGAATACAAGCACGTGTTCCTGGTAGGGGTCGAGGAGGGCATCCTGCCGCACCGGGAATCAGTGGAAACCGGCAAGGTGGAGGAGGAGCGGCGCCTGATGTACGTGGGCATCACCCGGGCCCGCCAGAGCCTGCACATCTCCTACTGCGAACGCAGGAAGCAGAATCGGGAATGGGTGACCTGCGAGCCCTCCCGCTTCATCGCCGAAATGGGCAAGGAAGACGTGCGCTTTTCCGGCGGCAAGGCCCAGGGTCCCCTGGACCGGGCTGCGGGTTCTGCCCGGCTCGAATCCCTCAAGGCCATGCTGGCCGGGGGGCGCCCCCCCACCCAGGCTGGGGGAAGAGAGGGCTTGTGAGTGCGCCCTGACCGGAGGGTTTTCAGAATGGCGGTTTTCGTCTGATGACCGGGAAGTTTCATGGCCAGCACCGATTTCCGCTTTTCCGATCCCGCGCCCGTCATGGCCGTGGTGGCGGCCGATGCAGAACTGCGTGACCGCCTGATGGATCTGCTCCGTTCTCACGGAGTCGCGGTCTGGGGAGCGGCCGGGGAGCTTGCCTTCTATCGGGAGTTGGCGGTGCGCAAGGCGGACATAGTGCTGCTGGACATGGCCCTGCCCGAGGGGGCCGCCATCTTCACCCATCTGCAGCCGGGCGGCGCCTACGCCCTGGCGGTGCTGGCGGGGCCGGAGGAGGCGGCCGTGGTCCGGCGGCTGGAGGCGCCGTGCAGTATTGCCAAGCCGGTCCAGCCGTCGCAACTGCTCTACCGGCTGGCCATGCTCTGGGAGCACCGCTGCCAGCAGCAGCCGGTGCCCGGGGGCTGGTGGCTGGATCCGGCCGGCCCGCGCCTGGTGGCCCCGGATGGGCGCAGCATCCACCTGACCACCACCGAGCAGCGGCTGATGGGAGGGTTGATGGCCTGCCATGGCCAGACCCTGACCAAGGAGCAATTGCTGACCATGCTCTGGGGCAAGCGCAGCGAGCGGGATTATCACGGGGTGGAGGTGCTCCTGTCCCGTCTGCGCCACAAGGCCCGTCTGGGGCTGGGGCAGGAGCTGCCGGTACGGGCCGTTCAGGCCGTAGGGCTCGTGTTCGCCGGTCGCGTCGTTCCCAACGTGCCCTGAGCCGGCACGCCGGGTCCTTGGCTCTCAGGCCACCCGGGCCTCTGGCAGGGGCTGGGGCAGCAGCAGTCGGCGCAGGGCCGAGGAGATGCTTTCAAGGGACTGGATCTGCGCCAGCAGTTCGGCTTCCACGCCTTCCAGTTCGCTGATCCGGTCTTCCAGGGTGTCGGTGGCCTGGTGGATGCGCTTGATGCTTTCCAGGCGACGCTTGAGGTGAATCTGGTGTTCCCGTACCTGCGTCTCCATGGGGGCCATGATGGCCTTGAGCCAGTTTTCCGCATCCCGGTTGGCCCGTTCGAAGGCCTTTCTGACCTGCAGCGCCACTTCCTCGAAGAACTTCTGGGTGATGTTCTTCTTTTCGTGGGTGAGCAGGTTCAAGGCGGTGTTCAGGTGCGTGTCGCACCAGGTCTGCAGGCGGTTCAGCTCCTTCTCGTAGCGCATCAGGGAGAAGGCGGCGGGGGCGGGCAGCTTGAGGCCGTATTCGACGGTGAGACGCTTGTAGACCGCCTCCATCATGCTGCGGATTTCCTCCACTTCTTCCCGGGATTTCTCCAGGTTGCTCCGGGTCACCTTGAAGAAACCCTGCATGGCATCCGAGAGGCTTTTGGAGAAAGTGGCCTCCAGCATGGCGCCCCGGGTTTCGTGGGTGAGATTGCGCAGGGCATCCAGGCCCAGGTGGGCGAAGAGCTTGTTGGTCAGGGTGGAGAAGACGCTGCGTACGGCGTAGTAATGCTGCAGGCCGGCTTCGAACTCCTCCTTTTCGGCCCGCACCTTGCCCATCATGTACTCCACCACGCCCTTGTTCTTGCCACGCAGTTCGGTGAGTTCGGCCAGCTGTTCGCGCAGGCCGGCGAGGCGCGATTCGAGCAGGCCCCGGGCGCGCAGATGGATGTCGCTGAACTCGCCCTCGGTGTTGTCGCGCACGATGTCCTGCTTGGCGGGAATCAGCTCCTCGGACAGGGCCGTTTCCAGGATGGGCAGACGGCTCCGGGCCAGCAGCGCCGCATCCCCGTTGATCTTGGCCACCAGACCCTTCTGGGCCGAAACGGGGAATACCTGGTTTTCTTCCAGCCCCAGGATGCTGGCGCAGGAGCGCACCTGCTTGCGGATTTCCGCCTCGATCTCGGCTTCGCTCTTCAGCTCGTCCCAGAGGCCGTCGATCTTGTTGAGCACCACCATGCGGCCGCGCCGGCCGCTGCCCGTGTCGATGTGTTCCTGCCAGATGGACAGGTCGGACTGGGTCACGCCGGTATCGGCGGCGAGGATGAACAGCACCGCATGGGCATTGGGCAGCAGGGACAGGGTCAGTTCTGGTTCGGTACCGATGGCGTTCAAGCCCGGAGTGTCGAGGATCACCAGCCCCTGTTTCAGGAGCGGGTGGGGAAAATTGATGATGGCGTGGCGCCAGCGGGGGATTTCCACCAGGCCGTCTTCCCCGGCATGGAACAGCTCCGCCTCGCTCTCCCCCACGTCGAAGCCCAGCTTGCGGGCTTCTTCGGGACTCACCCGGGTCACTTCGCTGACCTGGCGCAGGGCTGCCTGCATGGCCTCGGCGGAGGCAACGTCAAGGGGTACGGTTTGCCATTCCTCGGGAAAACGCTTGAATTCGCTGATGCTGGAGTTGCTGCTGCGGGTCTGGATCGGCAGCAGTTCGATGCCGGGGGGCTTTTCGGGGTTGAAAAGCAGCTCCGTCGGGCACATGGTGGTGCGGCCGGCCGAGGAAGGCAGCATGCGGTTGCCGTACTCCGCAAAGAAAATGCCGTTGATCAGTTCGGATTTGCCCCGGGAAAACTCGGCCACGAACGCCACATTGAGGCGGTCTTCCTTGAGCCGCTCCAGCAGTTGGGCGAGCCGCAGCTCCGACTGGGCGTCGCTGAGTTCCTGGTCCACCAGCCACTGGCGGAAATTGTCCACCGCCTGGGCAAGCTGGCTGCGCCACTGGCTGTAGACGGCGAATTGTTGGGCGAGGGACATGCGATTTTCCCCGAGAAAGAGACAACAGGCTGCTAATTTAGCACGTTGGCAAACCCCCGCAAGGGCGGCGCCGGATGCTTCAATGCTGGCAGCCAGGGCAGTAGAAGCTGGAGCGGCCGGCCTGGCGCACCTGACGGATGGTGCCGCCGCAGCGGGGACAGGGCTGCCCGGCCCGGTCGTAGACCGCGCAGCGCAACTGAAAACTGCCGGCTCCCCCGTCGCTGTGCACATAATCCCGCACGCTGCTGCCGCCCGAGGCGATGGCATCCTGCAAGGTTGCGCGCACCGCCGCCACCAGTCGCCCCAGGCGTGCCGGGCTGATGCGGCCCGCCGGGCGCAGGGGCGATATGCCGGCCCGGAACAGGCTTTCCGCCGCGTAGATGTTGCCGACTCCGACCAGGGTGTGGGCGTCCATGAGCAGTTGCTTGATGGGCTGCTGCCGGCCCCGGGCCCGGGCCGCGAGCCAGGCCGGGGTGAAGGCATCCGACAGGGGCTCCAGGCCGAGGCTGGCCAGCAGGGGGTGGGCCAGCGGGTCGGCGCCTTCCTGCCAGACCGCCAGGCCGAAGCGGCGCGGGTCCCGGAAACGCATTAGCGTGTGGGGGAATTCCAGATCCAGGTGGTCGTGGGGGCCGGGCGGGGTGCCGGGGGGCACCAGGCGCAGGCTGCCGGACATGCCCAGGTGCAGAATCAGCCAGCCGTCGGCACCGGGGAAGTGCAAGAGCAGATACTTGCCGCGCCGGCCCAGGGCCGCCAGCGCCTGTCCTCGCAGCTTCCCGGCCAGTTCCGGGGGGACGGGGCGGCGCAGGTCGGCGCGGCGGACGGTGAAGGCCGTCAGGGTCCGGCCTTCCAGATGTGGTGCCAGGCCCAGGCGGCTGACTTCCACTTCCGGCAATTCGGGCATCGGCTTGTGACTCCGGGAAAAGCGCAATAACATGCGCCGTTGCCCGCATTTTACCGGCTTCTCCCTGTTGCCCACCTGTACTGGATGTGAATCATGCGTTCCCGATTGCTGCCATCTCTTTTATTCATGGCCCTGTTTCTGCCGGCCGGCGCAGGGGTCCTGGCTGCGCCTTCCGGGCAGGAAGCGGCGGACCGGCAGGTGGCCCAGGCCCGGGCTGCCCAGGCCGAGGGCCTCACCGGCCAGGTGGTGTTCCAGTTGCTGCTGGGGGAGGTGGCTCTGCAGCGGGGGCAGCTGGAGCTGGCCGTCAGCGCTTACCGGGACCTGGCCCTGCGGACCCGCGATCCGGATGTCATCAAGCGGGCTGTCGAGCTGGCCGGCGGCGCCCGCCAGTATGGCATTGCCCTCGAACTGGTCCGGCTCTGGACCGAGATCGAGCCGGAATCCCGGGAGGCTCGCCAGACCCTGGCCAGCCTGCTCATCATGGCCGGGCGCATCGAGGAGCTCGATCCGCCCGTGAGCCAGATGCTGGCGGGGGATCCGGACAATCTCGGGGACAACTTCATGGCCCTCAACCGCATGCTGGCCCGGCATCAGGACAAGCAGGCGGTGCTGGACTTCATCGAGCGCATGGCCCAGTCCTATCCCACCTTGCCCCAGGCCTACTACGCTCTGGCCCTGGCTGCCCTCAACGCCGGGCAGCTGGAGCGGGCCCGTTTCGAGGCTCGCCGGGCGCGGGGCTTGAAGCCGGACTGGGAGCTCCCGGTGCTGCTGGAGGCCCAGATCATCCTCAAAGAGCCGGGGGAGGGGCGTACCGAGGAGGCGCGTCGTCTCCTCAGTGACTATCTCGAACGTCAGCCCGGCGCCGTCGAGGTGCGCCTGCAACTGGCCCGGGTCCTGATCGGAGCCCGGCAGTACGCCCAGGCCCGACAGCAGTTCGAACAGCTGTTGCGCCAGGCCCCCGACAATCCCGACGTGATCTATCCGGTGGCCATGCTCGCCCTCCAGGAGCAGGACCTGGAAACCGCCCGGACCCAGCTTGCCCGGCTGCTGGAACTACCCTTCCCGGATCGGGGCGCGGTGCGTTTCTTCCTTGGCCAGGTGGAAGAGGCGGCGGGCAATCCCGCCGCAGCCCTGGAGCACTACCGGCAGGTGGCTGGCGGTGGCCAGTATCTGGCGGCCCGTGGCCGGGCCGCCCAGTTGCTGGCGCAAATGGGGAGGCGCGAGGAGGCCATTGCCTTCCTGCGCCGGAGCGAGGCGCGGGCGCCGCAGGAAAAGGCCCAGTTGGCCCAGCTGGAGGCCCAGTTGCTGCGCGAGTTGGGGCAGTATGCGGCGGCTCACGCCACCCTGGCCGCCGCCCTGAAGCTGCAGCCGGAGCAGCCGGATCTGCTCTATGACACTGCTCTGGCCGCCGAGAAACTGGGCAATTTGCAGGAGATGGAGACCCTCCTGAAAAAGCTGATCCGGCTCCAGCCCGACAATGCCCATGCCTACAATGCCCTGGGTTACACCCTGGCGGACCGCAACCTGCGCCTCAAGGAGGCGCGCGAGCTGATCGAGAAAGCCACCCGACTGGCCCCCGAAGACCCCTTCATCATGGACAGCCTGGGTTGGGTCCTGTACCGCCAGGGCCGGCTGCAGGAAGCCCGAGCCACCCTGGAGAGGGCCTACGCCATCAAGGCCGATCCCGAGATCGCCGCCCATCTGGGTGAAGTGCTCTGGCGCCTGGGGCTGCGCGCCGAGGCCCAGGCCCTGTGGCAGCAGGCCCTCGAACAGGCGCCCGGTAACGAGACCCTGAAGTCCACCCTGAAAAAATTCCAGCCGTGAGCCTGCGCCGCCCCCTGGTTTGGACCCTGCTTACGGCGGGCTTTCTCTCCGCCTGTGCCGTGCCGCCTACCCGGGTGGGCGAGGGGCTGGCCCGGGATGTGCTCAGCGGGCCTGGGCCCTTCCATCTGGTCGCCCGTTTCAGCGTCCAGCTCCTGTCGGTGGGGGGCGATGCCGGGCGCCATTTCTCCGGCCGCCTGCAGTGGCTGCATGGTGCCGAGGGCGACCGTCTGCTGTTCTCCGATCCCCTGGGCCAGGGCGTGGCGGAGCTGCTGCGTCCGCCCCGGGGTGAAGTGGTCCTGCTGCTTGCCGACGGCACCCGGCGCGAGGCAACGGATCCGGATCAGCTGCTGGCCGAAGTGCTGGGCATGCCCTTGCCCCTCGGGGAACTCAGTGCCTGGGTGCAGGCCCGGCCCGGCGCCGGAGCCCTGGTGGAACCGGACGACCGGGGCCGTCCCCGGCGGGTACGGGAATCCGGCTGGCTGCTCACCTATTACTACGGCGAAAGCGCCACCCTGCCATCGCGTCTGGATGCCAGCCTCGATGGCGTGCTGCGGCTGCGCCTTTTCATGGAAAGCTGGGAGGCCCTGCCGTGACCTCCGCCTGGACCTGGGATTCGGCCTGGCCCGCGCCCGCGAAGCTCAACCTGTTCCTGCACGTGGTGGGGCGCCGGTCCGATGGCTACCACCTGCTGCAGACCGTGTTCCGCTTCCTCGATCAGGGCGACACCTTGTGGTTCGAGCCCCGTCAGGATGGCCAGGTGGTGCTGGAGACTCCGTTGCCCGGCGTGCCCCCCGAGACCGACCTGACTGTGCGCGCCGCCCGTCTGCTTCAGGCCCGTACCGGCTGCCGCCAGGGGGTCGGCATCCGCCTTGCCAAGCGCCTGCCCATGGGCGGCGGCCTGGGAGGCGGCAGTTCCGATGCCGCCACGGTGTTGCTGGCCCTCAATCATCTCTGGGGGCTGGGCTTGAGCCGCGCCGCCTTGCAGGAAATGGGGCTGACCCTGGGTGCCGATGTGCCCATCTTCGTGTTCGGCCGCAATGCCTTCGCCGAGGGGGTAGGAGAGCGCCTGCAGCCGGTGGCGCTGCCCGAAACTTGGTATCTGGTGCTCGAGCCGCCGGTGGCCGTGCCCACCCAGGACATTTTCCGGGCCCCGGACCTGTGCCGGGATACCCCGTCCCTGTCTGTTGCCGCCTGGCAGCCTGGCCAGGGGCACAACGATCTGGAGCCGGTGGCCTGCCGCCTCTTTCCGGCGGTGGGCGAGCATCTGGCCTGGCTGCGGCAGCGGACCGGCCCTGGCCGGAGCCGCATGAGCGGCTCCGGCGCCTGCGTCTTTGCCAGCTGTGACGACGAAGCGCAGGCCCGCTGCCTGGCCGCGCAACTGCCGCCGGAATGGAAGGGCTGGGTGGCCCGGGGGCTGGCGGCCCATCCCCTGGTAGCGCTGTAAGGCGGAAAATTTTCATCGGGGTATGGCGCAGTCGAAAAAATTTTGTATATAATGCGCGCCTCGCTTGGACGGGAAGCTGCCCAGGCGAATTGCTGGGGAGTCGCCAAGTTGGTCAAGGCACCGGATTTTGATTCCGGCATTCGAAGGTTCGAATCCTTCCTCCTCAGCCAGCGAATCCATCGGGCAGGTCCTGCACCTGCCCGAAGTCATTTTTGCCGGGTGGACGCGCCCGCAGGGAAAGCAAATGGCTTACAACAGTCTGATGGTCTTTACCGGCAACGCCAACGCCAAGCTGGCGGCCGATGTGGCTGACGCCCTCAATGTGGAACTGGGCCGCGCCCAGGTCGGACGTTTTTCCGATGGCGAAGTCAGTGTGGAAATCCAGGAGCATGTGCGAGGCCGCGATGTCTTCGTGCTGCAATCCACCTGTGCCCCCACCAACGACAACCTGATGGAAATGCTGGTGATGGTGGACGCCCTCAAGCGTGCTTCCGCCGGCCGCATCACCGCCGCCATTCCCTATTTCGGCTACGCCCGCCAGGACCGGCGGCCCCGCTCGTCCCGGGTGCCCATCGCCGCCAAGCTGGTGGCCAACATGCTCATGGCCTCGGGGGTCGACCGGGTTCTGACCATGGACCTGCACGCCGAGCAGATCCAGGGCTTCTTCGACATCCCCGTGGATAACATCTACGCCCTGCCCATCCTGCTCGACGACATCAAGAAGCAGAATTTCGAGAATCCCATGGTGGTCTCGCCCGACCATGGCGGCGTGGTCCGGGCCCGTTCCCTGGCCAAGCGCCTGGAGTGCGACATGGCCATCATCGACAAGCGCCGTCCCAAGGCCAACGTCTCCGAGGTGATGAACATCATCGGCGAGGTGGATGGCCGTACCTGCATCATCATGGACGACATGGTGGATACCGCCGGCACCCTGTGCAAGGCTGCCTCCGCCCTGAAGCAGCACGGTGCGCGCCAGGTGGTGGCCTACTGCACCCACCCGGTGCTGTCCGGCCCGGCCGTGGAGCGGGTGGCGGATTCCGACCTGGATTCCCTGGTGGTGACCGACACCATCCCGCTGCGGGACTCGGCCGCCGCCAACGGGCGCATTCGGCAGTTGTCCGTGGCGCCCATCCTGGCGGAGACCATTCGTCGCATCAGCAACGACGATTCCGTCTCCTCCTTGTTCATCGACTGATTTTTCAACCGCCGGCCTGGTCGCGGGCCGGCATCCTTCACTGGAGTCATCATGCAATTTGTTCTCAATGCTCAAAAGCGTACGCTGCAGGGATCGAGTGCGAGCCGCCGCCTGCGTCGTGCCGGCAAGGTTCCCGGCATCATCTACGGTGCCGGCCAGGAACCCGTTGTGATCGAACTGGATCACAACCAGCTCTATCAGGGCCTGCGCAAGGAAGCTTTCCACTCTTCCGTGCTCACCATCGATCTCGAAGGCCAGAAGCAGCAGGTGTTGCTGCGCGATTTCCAGGTGCACGCCTACAAACCCCAGTGCCTGCACGTGGACTTCCAGCGCGTCGATGCCAACCAGAAGCTGCACCAGAAGGTGCCCCTGCACTTCATCAACCAGGACCAGGCCCCCGGCGTCAAGCTGGGCGGTGCCCAGATCACCCACGTGCTGACCGAACTGGATGTCAGCTGCCTGCCCGCCGACCTGCCCGAGTTCATTGAGGTGGACCTGAAGGACATGAAGGCCGGCGAGTCCATCCACGTTTCCCAGCTCAAGCTGCCCAAGGGTGTCGAGGCCGTGGTGCACGGTGGTGACCAGACCGTGGTTTCCTGCATCGGCAAGAAGGGTGGCGCTGCCGCCGGCGAAGGCGAAGCCGCTGCCTGATCCGGCTGGTGCTAAAGCTCAAGGGCCGCCCCCGGTTTTGCCGAAGGCGGCCCTTTGTCTTGCCAGCCTGTGCCTTCGAATCGTCCGATGATCCAACCCCGTCTCATCGTCGGCCTGGGTAATCCCGGTGCCGATTACGAAGCCACCCGTCACAACGTGGGCTTCTGGTTCGTGGACCGGCTCGCCCGGCAACTTGGCCTGAGCCTGTCGCCCCAGCCCAAGTTCTTCGGTAATGCCGGGCGTCAGGGCGACCTGTGGCTGCTCGAACCGTCCACCTTCATGAACCGTTCCGGTCAGTCGGTGGGGGCGCTGGCCCGCTTCTACAAGATCACCCCGGCCGAGATCCTCGTGGTGCACGACGATCTGGACCTGCCGCCCGGCGGCATCCGCCTCAAGCAGGGCGGCAGCAATGGCGGTCACAACGGCCTCAAGGACATCCAGTCCGCCCTTTCCACCCCGGACTTCTGGCGCCTGCGCTTGGGCATCGGCCATCCCCGCAGCCTCAACCTGAGCCAGCCGGTGGTGGATTTCGTCCTGCACCGGCCCCGGGTCGAGGAACAGGTCGAAATCGACCGGGCCCTGGACCGCTGCCTCAAGGCATGGCCCTATCTGGCTGCTGGCAATTACCCGGTGGCCCAACAGCAACTGCACGGCAAAGCCGTCCCAGCTCAGCAAGGAAAAAACACATGAGTCTCAAATGTGGCATCGTCGGTCTGCCCAACGTGGGCAAGTCCACGCTGTTCAATGCCCTGACCAAGGCGGGCATCGAGGCGGCCAACTACCCCTTCTGCACCATCGAGCCCAATGTGGGCATCGTCGAAGTGCCCGATCCCCGGCTCGCCCAACTGGCCGAAATCGTCAAACCCCAAAAAATCCAGCCCGCCATCGTCGAGTTCGTGGACATTGCTGGCCTGGTGGCCGGTGCCTCCAAGGGCGAGGGCCTGGGCAACCAGTTCCTGGCCAACATCCGCGAGACCGACGCCATCGTGAACGTGGTGCGCTGCTTCGATGACCCCAACGTGGTGCATGTCTCCGGCAAGGTGGACCCGATCGCCGACATCGAGACCATCGTCACCGAACTGGCCCTGGCCGATCTCGCCTCGGTGGAAAAAGCCATCGCCCGGGACAGCAAGAAAGCCAAGGCCGGCGACAAGGACGCTCAGAAACTGGTGGCCGTGCTGGAGAAACTGCTGCCCCACCTGAACGAGGGCAAACCGGCCCGCACAGCCGGTTTGTCGGAAGAAGACAAAGCCCTCATCAAGCCGTTGTGCCTGCTCACCATCAAGCCCGCCATGTATGTGGGCAACGTCACCGAAGATGGTTTCGAGCACAATCCCCACCTGGATCGGCTCAAGGCACATGCCGCCAAGGAAGGCGCGCCGGTGGTTGCGGTCTGCGCCAAGCTGGAGGAGGAACTGGCCGATCTGGAAGAAGAGGACAAAAAGGCCTTCCTGGCCGACCTGGGCCTGGAGGAGCCTGGCCTGAACCGCCTGATCCGCGCCGGTTACGACCTCCTTGGCCTGCAGACCTATTTCACCGCCGGGGTGAAGGAAGTGCGGGCATGGACCATCCACAAGGGCGACACCGCCCCCAAAGCCGCCGGCGTCATCCACACCGACTTCGAACGCGGTTTCATCCGCGCCCAGACCATCGCCTTTGAGGATTTCATCCGCTACAAAGGCGAGGCCGGCGCCAAAGAAGCCGGCAAGATGCGCGCCGAAGGCAAGGATTATGTGGTGCAGGACGGGGATGTGATGAACTTTTTGTTCAACGTTTGAGTCGCCAAGCCGTTTTCCTGATGTTTCATGAAACACCGGGAAGGTATGAAAACCCCAATAAAACCGCGCAGTTGCGCGGTTTTATTGTTTCATGATGATTGCGTGGCCGCTCGCGGCAGCTATCGCAGCTATCTGCTTTCAAGAACAAATAAAGTGCACTAAAATGGCAATTATGTGGTTTTTTCTGAATTAAGAGCCATAAAAGTGACTTTTAATCTCTCGACTTCCGCTGAGATCCTGCACGCGCTGGGTGCTCGTCTGCGGGAGCAGCGGCTTGCCCAATCGCTTACGCAGCGGGAACTGGCGCAAATGGCCGGACTGTCGCTGGGGGCGTTGCGCAAACTCGAGACCGATGGCCAGTGCTCGCTGGAAACGCTGGTTCGCGCCGCGCAGGCGCTCGGGCTACAGGAGGCGCTGGATGATCTCTTCGTGCTCAAACGGCAGTCCATCGCCCAGATGGAACAGATTGACGCCGTCAGTCGACGCCGGCGCGCGCCGCGCAAGAAGGCACCATGAAGCTGCTTACGGTGCATTATTGCGGCTGGGGCGAGGACTGGCCGCTGGGGCGACTGGCCGACGACGGTCGAACGCTGCTCTTCGAATATTCTCCCGAAGCCCTGTCTCAAGGCTTGCAGCTGTCGCCCTTGCACCTCAATCTGCGTGCCGATGCCTACGGAAGTTTTCCGACCCATTTGTATCGCCTTCCGGGCCTGATCGCCGACAGTCTGCCGGATGGTTGGGGTTTGCTGCTGATGGATCGGTTGTTCCGTCAACACGGCTTGCGCCATCCCGGGCCACTGGATCGGCTGGCCTTCATCGGTGAGCGCGCGATGGGCGCGTTACGCTTTGTTCCGGCAAGCGACGTCGGCGCCCAGGAGCCTGACTGGCCCTTGCTGGCGCTGGCCGGGCAATGTCGTCTCGCGCTCACGGGCGAGGCGGAGGCAGCCCTGCGCGAGCTCGCGCTCACCGGCGGCTCACCGCAAGGGGCAAGGCCCAAGGCCTTGGTGCAGTACGACGCAACGACCGGGCAAGTCAGCACCCGTCCGGATGCGCCCGGCAGTCCCTGGCTGGTCAAGTTCCCGGCGCAGAACGAACACAAGGAGGTTTGCATCATCGAGCAGCTCTATGCCGAGCTGGCCCGGGATTGCGGACTGGATGTGCCCGAAAGCCGCTGGTTCGACCTTGGCCCCGAACTGGCCGCCTTCGGCGTCGCGCGCTTCGACCGGGAGGGAGGGCAACGCGTCCCGGTGCACAGTCTGGCTGGATTGTTGCAGGTGGATTTTCGCCTGCCCGGTGCCACCGACTACACCGCCTTCCTGCGGGCGACCCGTTTCCTGACACGCGACGAGCGGGAAGTGGAGAAAGCTTACGCGCGAGCCGTCTTCAATGTGCTCTTCCACAACCGGGACGACCATCCCAAGAATTTCGCGTGGCGCCTCGGGCGTGACCGGCGCTGGCGCCTGGCGCCGGCATTCGACCTGACCTTCAGCGAAGGGCCGATGGGCCAGCATCACCTGGACGTTTGCGGCGAAGGTGCCGCCATCGAACGCCGGCATCTGTTGCGTCTGGCGGAGGAAGGTGGCATCCCAAGGAAACGGGCGGAGGAGGTCATCGACCGGATGTTGCTGCAGGCAAGCGCATTGGGCGAGCGGTTTGAGCGCGCTCCGATCAGGCAGATGCTGGCGCAGCAGATCAAATCCACCCTTGATGCCTGTCGTCTGCGCCTGGAGCGCTGAATCCGAGCCGCCGCAACGGTGAGGCTCCCCCGGAATTTCGTCTCCCGAGGGCGACGTAAGATGACGTCGCTGGAATTCAAGGAGCTGGCGGTCAAGCGGGTGAATGACAGGCCGGTCCTGGCGGGCGTGGCGAAGTGCTTGAGCAGACCTGGCGCAACGGGGTCAAGGCGGCGGCAGCGGGCAGGCTCAGGGGGGCGGTGGCAAAGTGCTGTTCCAGCAAGTTTGCAACCGCCTGATCGCGCCCAGCCATCTGGGCTCATGTCTTGAGCAGGGACTTGATCCAGCTGCGCTGGCAGATTTGGCGGCGTTGTTCGGTCAGATGGTCGATGATGCGGTGGCGGGCTTCGTGGAAGCTCAGGGTTGCGCCGGGATGGATGGCGTCGCAGCGCAGCAGGTGTAGACCCACCGGGGATTCGGTGGGCGGGGAGACCTCTCCGGCTGCCAGGGCGAAGGCTACCGGCTCCAGCTCCGGATAGAGCTGGCCGGGCTTGACGGTGCCGATCAACCCCTGCTCGAGGGCGGTGGGGCACTGGGAGTGTTTCAGGGCGGCGGCGGCAAAGCCCGGGGCATCCTGCACGCTGGGGATCAGGGAGCGCAGCAGGGCTTCAGCCCGGTCTCGGCCGGCGGGGTCGTCGAAGGTGATCAGGATGTGCTGCAGGCGCCGCATTTCCGGCCGGACAAAGGCATTCGGGTGCAGCCGGTAGTAGATTTCCGCCTCCATGTCCGAGACTTCGGCCGCCCGGGCCGAGACTTTTTCCAGCACGGCTTCGAGACGTAATTCCCGGGCAATGGCCGCCTCCAGTTCTGCCTCGTCGAGGCCGTTTTCCTGCAGATCGGCGAGAAACTCCTCCCGGCTGCCATAGCGTTTGCGGATTTCGTCCAGACGTGCGGCCAGGCTGGCCGGCGGTACCACGACGCCCAATGCTTCCGGGCTGGCGAGCACGGCGGCTTCGATGCGAACCTGCAGGCGTACCACCTGTTCGAGCCGTGCCGTTTCGGCGGCATCCAGATCCCGGGGGGATTTGCGGAACAGTTCCTGGGAGAGTTTGAACGGCAGATAGGACGGCATGATGGCGGACTCAGGGGCTGGGGCCCGGCTGGAGTGGGGCGAGCATGGGCTCGGGAACGAGCAGTACCCGCCCGGGCAGGGTTTCGAAATGGACGTGGTAGGCCGGGCCGGACGGATGGTCGCGGACCACCTTGATGATTTCGCCCGGGGCATTCGCTTCAACGAGAATGGCGTCCCCCACTTTCAGGGCCGCCATGCTCCTGACCTTTTCCCGGAATTCGAAACGGGAAGGCACCCAGGGCTCGTCGAGGCCGATCAGCTCTTCCTCCCGGCAGCCGACCAAGCGGTTCTCCGTGTAGAAAAAGACGGAATAGATGATCTGGTCCTGGAGGAAGGTGCCGATGTCCCGGATCAGGCCGGTGCTGCCCCGGCGCACCAGCAGTTCGCCCATGTCGGCGCCGGGAAAGGTGCCATCGTCCCGCACGTTGCGGATCACTCGCACTTCGTCGTCGATCTGCCAGCGCGGTCTCATGAGCGGAACACCTTGTCCAGGGGGACGAAGGAGGACATGCCTCCCCCGGCCTTGGGGACGTTCTGGAAAACGGCAAAGACCTTTTCGGTCAGGGCGTTGGAGTGGACGAAATCCTCGTAGGCCTGGCCCAGCCACTGCCGGTAGACGGCCCGCCGGGCGGCTTCGTCGGTGGGCATGGGGCGGGCGTGCCGGTTCAGGTAATCATGAAAGCGTTGCAGGATGTGCAGGCGGTTGACCTGCACCACTTCGGGCCGGTAGGGCACGCCGAAGTAATCGAGGAAGTCTTCGGCGGAAACGAGTTCATCCAGGGCTTCGTCCAGGCTCAGATCGTCCATGGGGGTTCTCCTCAGGGGGCAGATGGGCAGGGGGTGGCGGGGGCGTTGTCCCCGGCCGATGCGGTGTCGTGTTCGCAGCACAGGTCGCCGGCGGAGCAGACGCCGCAGCGTTCGCCCTCCGGTTCGTTCGTGCTGGAATCCGGGGCTTTCAGGGCCTTGAGTTCGGCTTCCAGGGATTCGATGCGCTCGAGCAGGCAGTGGATCGAGCGGGCCACCGGGTCGGGCAGCAGGTGGTGGTCGAGGCTGATACCGTGGGCGGGGCGCGGACTGCCGGCCCGGGTCGGTACGATGCGGCCGGGCACGCCCACCACCGTCCGGTCGCTGGGCACGTCCTTGACGACGACGGAATTCGCGCCCACCCGCACCCGGTCGCCGATGCGGATCGGGCCCAGGATCTTGGCGCCGGCGCCCACCACCACCCCGTTGCCCAGGGTGGGGTGGCGCTTGCCCTTGTTCCAGGACGTACCCCCCAGGGTAACGCCGTGGTAGAGGGTCACGTCATCGCCCACTTCGGCAGTTTCACCGATCACCACGCAGGCGCCGTGGTCGATGAAGAAGCGGTTGCCGATCCGGGCGCCCGGGTGGATGTCCACATTGGTGAGGGTGCGGGCCAGGAAGGAGAGCAGCCGGGCAGAAAAGCGCAGACCCCGCTGCCACAGGCGGTGGGCTATCCGGTGCAGCAAGATGGCATGAAGGCCGGGATAGGTGGTCAGCACCTCCAGGGTGCTGCGGGCGGCGGGATCACGTTCGAAGACGCAGGCCAGGTCGGCGCGCAGCTGGGACCACAGGCCGGCGGGGGGGGCGCTGGCGGCGGCAAGCGGCAGGGCGGTGGTTTCAGACATGGGGGGCATCCTCCGCAAGGGCTTGAGGGGCGGTCGGTCGGGCATGGAGCAGTTCCAGGAGTTCGGTTTCATCGGGTGGGCGTTTGGCGGTGAGGACAAAGCCCCGCACCACCTCCAGCAGGCGTCGGGCTTCGGCTTCGGTGAGGGAAATGCCCAGGCGGGCATAGACGGCCTGCACGGCCCGATGGCCGGAATGCTTGCCCAGCACGATGCGGTGGCTGCGTCCCACTTCGCCAGGGTCGAAGCCCTGGTAGTTGCGCGGGTCCTTGAGCAGGCCGTCCACATGGATGCCGGCCTCGTGGGTGAAGGCTCCGGGGCCGACGATGCTCTTCTGCCAGGGAACGGGGCGGCCCGAGGCGCGCGCCACCCGTTCCGAAAGGGCGGGGAAGCCCTTGAGGTCTACGCCGGTGCTGCCGCCGTAGAGCTTGGCCACGCCCAGCACCACCTCCTCCAGGGGGGCGTTGCCGGCCCGTTCGCCGAGGCCGTTGACCGTGGTGTTCACATGGGTGGCGCCGGCCCGGATCGCGGCCAGGGTGTTGGCGGTGGCCAGGCCCAGGTCATCGTGGGCGTGCATTTCGATGGCCAGCCCCGATTCCCGTACCAGGCGGGCAATGATGGCGTGCAGGCCGAAGGGTTCCATGATGCCCAGGGTGTCGGCGTAGCGCAGGCGTACGGCGCCGGCCCGGGCAGCCACGGCGGCCACGGCCAGAAGGAAGTCTGGATCGGCCCGGGAGGCATCCTCGCAGCCGATGCACACCTCCAGGCCCAGATCACGGCCCCGGGCGATGTAGCTGGGCAGGGTGGCCAGCAGCCAGGCCCGGTCCTTGCGCAGCTTGCCGGCCAGATGCTGGTCGGAGGCGGGAACGGAGATATCCACCAGATGCGCGCCCAGGCCCCGGCAGGCCTCCAGATCTCCGGGGTGCATGCGGCACCAGACCATGAGCCTAGCCTTGAGGCCGAGACTGGCCACGGCCCGGATGCCCTCCCGTTCGTCGCCCCCCATGGCGGGGATGCCCACTTCCAGTTCGGGAACGCCAATGGCATCGAGTCCCCGGGCGATGGTCAGCTTCTCCTCCAGGGAAAAGGCAACCCCGGCGGATTGTTCGCCATCCCGCAGGGTGGTGTCGTTGATGGTGACGGCTTGCATGGCGGCCTCGCAGAAAACAGGGGGTCAGCCTGATTTAGCAAGGGCGGTGCCAGGTTTTCATTCCCTTTGGAATCAAGGGGATGGTGTTCGTGTGCGGGGCGAAGGAAGGGGATGGGAGGGCTTGTGTCGGGTTTGCGACAAAGCCGGGGGCGGCCGGCCCGCAGGCCGGCGTGGGCGGTCGGGTCAACTGGCGTTCTTGCCCTTCTGCCAGAGGACATCGCCGCGGCCGGCGCTGCGGTTCAGAAAGCGGCCGAGGATGAAGAGCAGATCGGAGAGGCGGTTGATGTAGCGCCGCGCGTCGTCGGAGACGCTTTCGTTGTTGCCCAGGTGCACGATGGCGCGTTCGGCCCGGCGGCAGATGGTGCGGCACAGGTGGGCCAGGGCCGCGGCCCGGGTGCCGCCGGGGAGGATGAATTCCTTGAGTCGGGGCAGTTCGGCGTTGAACTGCGCCGCCAGCTCCTCCAGCCGCGCCACCTGGGCATGGCTGAACACGGTCATGCCCGGCATGCACAGTTCGCCACCCAGGTCGAACAGGTCGTGCTGCACGCCTTCCAGGGCGATGCGCACCGGGTCGGGCAGGTCGGGCTCGGTCAGCAGCAGGCCCAGGGCCGAGTTGAGCTCGTCCACCTCGCCGATGGCATGAATGCGCAGGCTGTCCTTGTTGACCCGGGAACCATCTCCCAGGCCGGTGGTGCCGGCATCGCCGGTGCGGGTGACGATCTTGGAAAGGCGGTTGCCCATGGTGTCCTCGGAAAGGTTGGCGGTGGCGGGCGGATTATACTGCCCGGGTTTGCAACTGACTGTCCGCCGGGGCCAAAGTTCAGCCCCGCTCCGATGCCATGCCACGTTTTTGCGCCAATCTCTCCTTCCTGTTTACCGAACTGCCTTTCCCCGAACGTTTCGAAGCCGCGGCCCGGGCCGGGTTCCGGGGGGTCGAGTTCCTCTTTCCCTACGAGCATCCGGCCGAGGAAATCCGCCGCTGGCTGCGCCAGGCGGGGCTGACCCAGGTCCTGTTCAACCTGCCTGCCGGCGACTGGGCCGCCGGGGAACGGGGGTTGGCCTGCCATCCGGGCCGGGAGGCGGAATTCCGCCAGGGGCTGGAACAGGCGCTCGACTATGCCCGCACCCTGGGTTGCACCCGGCTTCACGCCCTTTCCGGCCTGGTCCTGCCGGGAGTGGCGGCGGAACAGCTGGAGGCCACCTGGCGCGCCAACCTCAAGGCGGCGGCGCGGCGTTGCGCCGAGGCCGGGGTGATCCTGCTGATCGAACCCATCAACAGCCGGGTGGACATGCCCGGCTACTGGCTCGACACCCCGGCCAAGGCCTTCGCCCTGCAGCGCAGCCTGGAGGAGCCCAACCTGCGCGTGCAGCTCGATCTCTACCACGCCCAGATCATGGCGGGCGACCTGGCCCGCACCCTGGCGCAGCACCTTCCTGCCATCGGCCACATCCAGGTGGCGGACAATCCCGGGCGGCACGAGCCCGGGTCCGGGGAAATCCACTATCCCTACCTGTTCCGCCGGCTCGATGAGCTGGGCTACACCGGCTGGGTGGGCTGCGAGTACAAGCCCGCCAGCACCACCGGGGCGGGCCTGGGCTGGTTCGCCCCCTGGCGCGAGGGCTGAGCCCATGCCGCCACGGCCGGGGGCTGGGGTAAAATGCCGGCTCGTTTCTCCGGGAGGAAAGGGCACCATGCTGGAACTGAGTGATGAGCAGAAACTGCAGCTCCTGCTGGTGGGAGGGCCCATCCTGTCCCTGATCGGCACCTGGATGTCCCTGCGTACCTACGGGCGACTCCGGCGGCGGGCGGCAGCGCGCCAGGCTCCGGCGGCCCGGGAAACCGGCCCCGGGGGAGAGGAGTCTTCTGCACCATGAGCGTTCCCCTGTCGGAAATCCTCGCCAGCCTGGCGCCCGATGAAGCCGCCCGGCTCCGCTTCGTCCTGGACCGGGGCGTGAAGATTCCCCCCCAGCCCCGGGTGCTCGAAGAACTGCGCCGCCTGCTCAACCGCCGCGAGTTCGACGTGCGTGCCCTGGCCCGGATCATCACCCAGGACCCGGGGGTGACGGCCCTGCTCTTCAAGGCCGTCAAGAGCGTTGCCTACCGCCAGCATCACCCCTTCGAGAGCGTCGAGCAGATCATCCACGCCCTGGGCGTGAAGGAAACCTTCAATCTGGTACAGGCCGTGGTCCTCACCAGCGCCACGGAGATCAAGGCCAACCGCCTGGCCTACGAAAGCTTCTGGGCCCGCTCCCAGGCGGTGGCGCAGCTGGCCATGCTGATTGCCGACGACCGGGTGTCCGTGTGCAACATCTTTCCCGACCAGGCCTACCTGGCCGGCATGTTCCACGACTGCGGCGTGCCGGTGCTGATGCAGCGCTTTTCCACCTACTGCAAGGAAATGCACCTGGGCGACGCGGGCCGCTGGGTCGACCTGCAGGAGGAGGACCGGAAATTCAATCTGGACCACTGCGCCGTCGGCTATCTGGTGGCCCGCCACTGGTCCCTGCCGGCCTTCATCTGCGACGCGGTGCGCTGTCATCACGACATCGCCGGCATGGGCATGCATGCCTCCCGCACCATGGTGGCTATCCTGCAGCTGGCCATGGAGCTGCATTGCCGCGAGCAGCGGGTGGAGAACCCCGAATGGCTGCAGATCCAGGGCGATGTGCTGGCCGAGCTGGGCCTCCACGACGATGCGCTGCCCGAATTCGCTGACGAAATCCTCGAGCGCTTTCATGAACAGCCCGATGCGATGGTCTAGAATGGCCGCGAAACATCTTTTCAGGAATTGAGCCGTGACCGCACCTACCGAAGCTTCCGTCATCCCTCAACCCGACCGACGCCAGAACAAGCAGTTGCGCGAGATCTTCGACAGCGCCTACGTCATGATCGAGCCTTTTTTCGACCCCAGCGCCGGCTGGGGCGGGCATTCCCTCGAACACCTGGCCTTCCGGGTGCTGCGCGAGAACTTTCCCCAGCTCTCCAGCGAGGATGTGCACGCCATCGTCGTGGCGGCCCACCGGGTCTACATCGAGCGCAACCCCCTCAAGAGCGCGCACCTCAAGCGTCCCCAGGAAGTCCGGGCCGCCTTCTCCCGCTAGGCCCATGTCTTTTGCGCCGGCCTCCCGCGCCGGGAGGGAAAAATGGCTTTGAAGCTGGATGCCTGCATTGCCCAGCACCAGGGCGACCGCAAGGAACAGCAGGACCGGGTGGCCCTCGTGGGGCACGCCCGGCAGGCCGGGCTTGCCCTGGCCGTTGTCGCCGACGGCATGGGCGGGCATACGGGCGGGGCCCTGGCGGCCGAACAGGTCATCCATACCCTGAGCACCAACTTCCAGCACTGGGGCACGAGCGAGAGCCCCCAGCACCTGCTCCAGGCCAGCCTGCTCGAAGCGCACACCATGATCAAGGCCTCGCGCTTCATCAACGAGAAGGACCCTCACAGCACGGCCGTGGCCGTGTTGCTCCTGCCCGGGGCGCGGGCCGTCTGGGCCCATTGCGGCGACAGCCGTCTGTACCACTTCCGTGGCGTGCACCTGCAGACCCGCACCATCGACCATTCGTATGTGGAACATCTGGTCCGGCTTGGCCGCATCTCGCCCGAGGATGCCGAAACCCATCCCAACAAGAACATCCTGCTCACCTCCCTTGGCGGGCGGGATGAGCCCCGGGTCGAATTCGGCGGTGCCGAGCGCCTGCGCGGCGGCGACAGCCTGCTGCTCTGCTCCGACGGCCTCTGGGCCTACTTCAGCGAGGAGGAACTGGGCGCCCTGCTCAGCACCGGTACAGCCCGGGAAGTGGCCGCACGCCTGATCGACATGGCCCGGGCCCGGAGCGCGGGCGAGGGTGACAACATCTCCGTTGCCCTGCTCAAATTCATTGACGAGCCGAAGGCGCCCGCCGTGTGGCCCCCTGCAAAACGCCCCTGAGCGGGGCGTTGGCGGGGGGCCAACGCGGGCTTGCCGGCTTCAGGCCTTGCGGCCCAGGCCGCCGAGCAGGGCGGCCACCACCTTGACGGGCTTGTGGGGCACCTCCCGGGCGGGCGCCTGGGGCGAGTCGGGGATTTCGCCCCGGGGCTGGTAGGGCAAGGAGAAGTCGAAGCCGTCCGCCGCCACCTGGGCGCGCTTGCCGCCGTGGCGTTCGGGCCGGGCTGGGCGGTCGGCCAGGGGGGCCTTGGGAGGCGGTGCCGCGCGCTTCTTCTTGTGGCCCGGGGGGTATTCGTACTCCGGGTCGGGCTCGAAGCCCGGCACCACCACCTGCTCGATTTCCTTCTTGATCAGCTTCTCGATGTCCACCAGATAGGCCACTTCGGCTGCCGTGACCAGGGAAACCGCATTGCCCTGCTTGCCCGCGCGGCCGGTGCGGCCGATGCGGTGCACGTAGTCTTCCGGGGTGTGGGGCAGTTCGTAGTTGATGACGTGGGGCAGTTCCTCGATGTCCAGGCCGCGGGCGGCCACATCGGTGGCCACCAGCACTGTGGTGGCACCGGACTTGAAGTCTTCCAGGGCCTTGATCCGCTCCAGCTGGCTTTTGTCGCCGTGGATGGCGTCGGCGTGGATGCCGGATCGCTGCAGCTCCCGGGCCAGGCGGGAACAGCCCTGCTTGGTGCGGGTAAACACGATGCACTGGCCGATCTCCCCGGATTTGAGCAGCCGGGTCAGCAGGTGTCGCTTGCCATATTCGGAAACCGGATGCACCCGGTGGGTGATGGTGTCCGACACCTGGTTACGCCGGGCCACTTCCACCAGAGTCGGGGCCTTGAGCATGGAGTCGGCCAGACGCTTGATTTCGTCGGAGAAGGTGGCCGAGAACAACAGGCTCTGGCGCTGGGCCGGCAGCAGGTTGAGGATGCGCTTGATGTCGGGGATGAAGCCCATGTCCAGCATCCGGTCGGCCTCGTCGAGGACCAGGGCCTGGACCGAGCCGAAACTGACCGTTTTCTGTTCCACATGGTCCAGCAGCCGTCCGGGCGTGGCGACCAGAATCTCCACCCCCTTCTTCAACTCGGCGATCTGCGGCTTGATGTCGACGCCGCCATAGGCGCACAGGGCGCGCAAGGGGGTGTATTTGCTGTAGGTCCTGACCGATTCGAACACCTGCAGGGCCAGTTCCCGGGTTGGGGCGAGGATCAGGGCGCGCACCGGGTGCCTGGCCGGCGAGGGGCTGCTGGTGGCAAAGGGCAGGATGCGCTGCAGGATGGGCAAGGTGAAAGCCGCCGTCTTGCCGGTGCCGGTCTGGGCGCCGCCCATGATGTCCTTGCCGGACAGCACCAGGGGAATGGCCTGGGCCTGGATCGGGGTGGGGCGGGAGTAGCCGGCTTCGCTGATGGCCCTGAGCAGTTCGGGGGCGAGGCCCAGGCTGGCGAAGGTGATGTCTGCGGATGTCTGGCCGGTGGGGGATGTGGTGTCGGTCATGGGCGGGGATTATAGGTGCCTGGGGCGCTTCAGCCGGCGCCGGGGGCGACAGGGATCAGGTCTTGCCGGCTGCACCGGCGGGTTGCTCGGCAGCGGGCGGGCTGGCCGGCTCCGGCGGCTTGTCCGGGCTGGGCGCGGCGGTTTCCGCCGCAGCCGGCGTGGCGTTTGACTTCTTCTTGCGCTTGGTGGTTTCGGGAGGGGGCGGTGGCGGCAGTTGGGGCGCCACCGTCTCCAGCTTGTTCTCCCGCATGTACTCGTCCATCTCCCGCCAGCCGGCAAAGACCGATTCCTTGGGCAGCCAGGTGTAGATGGAGTAGCAATCCTCGATGGCCCGGCCCGAGTGACGGCAACCGCTGCCCACCGCACGGCCTTCCGCATCGAGGCGGGCTTCCTTCTTTGCCGGGTCTTCCAGGCCCATCCTGCTGCTCAACTGGTCGCAGCCGGTCAGGGGCAGGGCAAGGGCCAGAAAGCCCAGCAGGGGGAACGATCGTTTCATGAGCCGCGATTTTCCCACATTCCCACGATGCCGGGGGAGCCGTTGCAGGGGTTTTCCATGGATGGCGAAGTATCGGGAAAGACGGCAAAGCCGGATTTGCAGCAGTATAATCAGACCTTTGTATTACCCAGGAGTTTCCCCATGCGCTGCAAGTTCCACCCCCTCGTGCTGGCTTTGATGCTCTCCCTCTCGGGGGGAGCGCTGGCGTCCAGTGCCAAGGCGCCCGCCCGCAAGGGGGCCGCGCCCGAGAAGGCGCCCGCAGTCACCGAGATCACCTTTGCCCATCAGCTGGCGCGCAGCAATGCCGAGCGTCTGGCTGCCCTGGTGGAGCGTTTCAACAGCCAGAACAAGGATGTGCGCATCAACCTCATCCATGCCGAAGCCCATGGCAAGCCGGCCCATCTGAACCTGGCCACCACCGAGACCGTGGCCAACTTCGTGGTCAATCAGGCCAGCTTCAAGCCCCTGCACCAGCTCATGAAGGAAACCCGGGAACCCCTGGCCCCCAAGGACCTCTCCACCGATCTCTGGGTCGGCGAGAGCAAGAACAAACCCGTGGCCCTGCCTGTGGCCTTTTCCACCCCCGTCCTGTTCTACAACAAGCGCATCTTCCGCAAGGCCGGCCTCGATCCCGAGCAGCCGCCCCGCACCTGGCGGCAGATGCAGGACATGGCCGGGGTGATGGTGGACCGTGGCATCACCTGTCCCTACACCTCCTCCTGGCCGGTGTGGGTCCACATCGACAACGTCAGCTCCGTCTCCGGCGTGCCGGTGGCCGACAAGAAGGGTGAGCTGGGCTTCAACGGCCTGCCCCAGGTCAAACACGTGGCCATGCTCGCCACCTGGCACAAGGCCGGCTACTTCCACAATGTAGGCCGCACCAACGAGGCCGATGAATACTTCCACAAGAACGAGTGCGCCATGCTCACTTCCGATTCCTGGGCGGCCAGCTATTTGCGCGAGGCGCCCGGTGTCGAACTCGGGGTGGCCCCGCTGCCGTATCACGAAGACATCTACGGCGGTCCCCGGCACACCCTGGCGGGGGGCGCCTCCATCTGGATCGGCGGTGGCTACAAACCCCAGGAGTACAAAGCTGTGGCCCGCTTCGTGCGTTTCATCCTGGCGCCGGAAACCCAGATGGACCTGGCCCGGGTCGGGGGCTTCCTGCCGCTCACCGACACCGCCCGCAAGGCCCTCAAGGCCCAGTTGCCCAAGGACGAGGAGCAGGTGCTCGATGTGGCCTATGCCTCCTTGCAGGGCAAGGGGGCGGCCCAACCCTTGCGCATCTCCACCCTGGAGCCGGTGCGCATGATCGTCGACGAGGAACTGGAACAGGTCTGGGCCGACAAGAAGCCGGCCAAGG
This sequence comes from Betaproteobacteria bacterium UBA2592, assembly GCA_002340095.1. GTDB lineage: Bacteria > Pseudomonadota > Gammaproteobacteria > Burkholderiales > Rhodocyclaceae > Azovibrio. Next base: position 58,232 of record DDKS01000033.1, on the reverse strand, counting down.
CAGCCCTCGACACGGCGGTGAGCCGGGGCAACTCGGTTCTCGCGGCCAAGCCCGCCCTGAAGAAGGTCGTGGCATTCTGATCGAATTTCGCTTCGATTCAAGCCCGCCGCCCGTCGGCGGGCTTTTCTTTGTAGAATTTCGTCCTTTACCGAATCCGACAGGCATCTGCCATGAAAAGCGCTGAAATCCGCGAGAAATTCCTCCAGTTCTTTGCCTCCAAGGGCCATCAGGTCGTGGCCTCCAGCTCCCTGGTGCCCCACGACGACCCCACCCTGCTCTTTACCAACGCCGGCATGAACCAGTTCAAGGATGTCTTTCTCGGTTTCGACAAGCGCCCCTACCAGCGGGCCGCCACCGCCCAGAAATGCGTGCGGGCCGGCGGCAAGCACAACGACCTGGAAAACGTCGGCTACACCGCCCGGCACCACACCTTCTTCGAGATGCTGGGCAACTTCAGCTTCGGCGACTACTTCAAGCAGGACGCCATCAAGTACGCCTGGGAACTGCTCACCGAAGTGTTCAAGCTGCCCAAGGACCGGCTCTATGTCACCGTCTATGCCGAAGACGACGAGGCCTACGACATCTGGACCCGCGATGTGGGCGTCCCCGCTGACCGGGTCATCCGCATCGGCGACAACAAGGGCAGCCGCTACGCCTCCGACAACTTCTGGATGATGGGCGACACCGGCCCCTGTGGCCCCTGCACCGAGATCTTCTACGACCACGGCGAGCACATCTGGGGCGGTCTGCCCGGCACCCCGGAAGAAGATGGCGACCGCTACATCGAAATCTGGAACAACGTGTTCATGCAGTTCAACCGGGACGAGCAGGGCGTCATGCATCCGCTGCCCAAGCCCAGCGTGGACACCGGCATGGGGCTGGAGCGCATCTCTGCCGTGCTCCAGGGCGTGCATTCCAACTATGAAATCGACCTGTTCCAGGCGCTGATCAAGGCCGCTGCCCGGGAAACCAGCGATGCCGACATGGACAGCCCCAGCCTCAAGGTGCTGGCCGACCACATCCGCGCCTGCTCCTTCCTGATCGCCGACGGCGTCATCCCCGGCAACGAGGGGCGCGGTTACGTGCTGCGCCGCATCATCCGCCGCGCCATCCGCCATGGCTACAAGCTCGGCGCCCGCGCCGCCTTCTTCCACAAGATGGTGCCTGACCTGGTGGCCGAGATGGGCGAGGCCTATCCCGAGCTCAAGGCCGGCCAGAAGCGCGTGATCGAAGTACTCAAGGCAGAAGAAGACCGCTTCTTTGCCACCATCGAGCACGGCATGGAAATCCTCGAAGGTGAACTTGCCGCCATGGCCGCCCGGGGCCTCCAGGTCTTCAACGGCGAAACCGCCTTCAAACTGCACGACACCTACGGCTTCCCCCTCGACCTGACCGCCGACATCTGCCGCGAGCGCCACGTCACCGTGGACGCCGCCGCCTTCGACGCGGCCATGGCCCGCCAGAAGGAACAGGCCCGGGCCGCGGGCAAATTCAAGATGGCCGCCAACCTCGAATACAGTGGCCCCGAGACCACCTTCCACGGTTACGAGCGGCTCGAAGCCCGAGGCACCATCCTCGCCCTCTACAAGGACGGCGTCCCGGTTCAGGAACTGCACGAAGGCGACCTGGGGGTGATCGTCCTCGACCACACCCCCTTCTACGCCGAATCCGGCGGCCAGGTGGGTGACCGGGGTGAAATCCGCGCTGGCGGCCTGTTTGCCGTCGAAGACACCCAGAAGATCCAGGCCGCCGTGTTCGGCCACCACGGCGTGCTCAAGACCGGCAAGCTCAGCGTCGGCGATGCCGTCACCGCCCGGGTCGATGCCGCCGCCCGGGCCGCCACGGCCCGCAACCACTCCGTCACCCACCTGATGCACAAGGCCCTGCGCGAAGTCCTGGGCCACCACGTGCAGCAGAAGGGCTCCCAGGTGGACCCCGACAAGACCCGCTTCGACTTCGCCCACAACGCTCCCATGACCGCTGAGGAAATCCGCGAGGTGGAAGAACTGGTCAACGCCGAAATCCTCGCCAACAGTGCCACCGAAGCCCGGATCATGTCCCTCGAGGACGCCCAGAAAAGCGGCGCCATGATGCTGTTCGGCGAGAAGTACGGCGATGAGGTGCGGGTGCTCGCCATCGGCTCCTCCAAGGAATTGTGCGGCGGCACCCATGTCGGCCGCACGGGCGACATCGGCCTCTTCAAGATCATCTCCGAAAGCGGTGTGGCCGCCGGCGTGCGCCGGATCGAAGCCGTCACCGGCGGCAACGCCCTGCGCTACGTGCAGGAGCAAGAGCGCCGGGTGCAGGGCATCTCCGCCCTGCTCAAGGCCCAGCCCGACGAAGTGGCCGAGCGGGTGGCCGGCCTCATGGACAACGTCCGTACCCTGGAGAAGGAACTGGCCCGCCTCAAGTCCAAGCTGGCCTCGGCCCAGGGCGACGGCCTGGCCGATCAGGCCGTCGAGGTCGCCGGCATCCGGGTGCTGGCCGCGACCCTCGACGGAGCCGACGTGCCCACCCTGCGGGAAGCCCTGGACAAGTTGAAGGACAAGCTCAAGTCCGCCGCCATCGTGCTGGCCAGCGTCAGCGACGGCAAGGTGAGCCTGATTGCCGGCGTCACCCCCGACCTGACCGGCAAGATCAAGGCCGGCGAACTGGTGAACTTCGTGGCCCAGCAAGTGGGCGGCAAGGGTGGCGGCCGTCCCGACATGGCCCAGGCCGGCGGCACCGAGCCCGCCAGACTGCCCGAAGCCCTGGCCAGCGTTCCGGCCTGGGTGGCCGGCAAGCTGTAGGCCAACCCATCCTGGCGCGGGGGCGGCCAGCCACCGCGCCAGCCCCTCCAGATTCCTGCCCGGTTCGTCGCAACCGTCTTTCAGCCGCCGCCTGCCAAGCGCTCCTCCCCCTCGCCGCTCACCGTGCCAAACCCCAGGCCAGCAGGCAAGCCCGTCCACTGAATCCCCTCCGGCAACGTAGCCCGGCCCAGGCGCTCCTGCAGGCCACGGGCCGGCAGGCGATAACAGCGCACATCGTCCGTCCGCGCATCGAGCAAGGCCTCGATCCCATCGAGGCAGCGCTCCAGCCGCCTTTCGCTGCCGATGAACAGGAAAATGCTGTATTCGATGGGAGTGGCCACATTCACCATGGCCCGGTGCACCCGCTGCAGGCGGCGGGGGCAGGTGATGTCATAGCCGATCACCCATTCATCCATGATCAAGCCCCGGCTTCCCCCTCGACGCCCGCAGGGGCCAGTGCCTGCACCACATCCCGCACCGCAAATTCCAGTTCCCGGCGGAAATGCTCGGCGCGGCTCTCGTACGCCCCATAAAACCTCGATCGACCCGCCTTGCCCAGCAGGCAGGCCCCATCGACCCGGGAAAAATCCTCGGCCCGCAAGACCAACTTGCGGAACAACTCCAGCACAAACCTGTCCGCCTGGGGCCGCAGCGCCTCCATGACATCGCAAGCGAGCGACTCCCGGCCGAAATCCAGGGCGTGATAAAAGCCGATGAAGGGATCCAGACCCGCACCGTACAAAGCCAGTACCGCCTCCGAATGCAGCAAGGTATAAGTCAGGGAAAGGGCCGCGTTCACCGGGTCCCGGGGCGGCTGGCGATTGCGCCCATGAAACCCCAGGGACGCCGGCAGTATTTCGGTCAGCGCCTCGAAATAAGCGGCAGCGGCCGCCCCCTCCAGCCCCCGCAAGGCAGCGATGTCGGTCTGCGCATCCACCTGGCCGATCATGCCCGCGATGCGCCGCTCGCACAGGGAAAGGGGATAGCGATGCTGAGGCGAAGCATCGCGCCGCTCCCGCACCAGCTCCAGCTGGCCCTGGAGTTTTGCCGTGACGATGGCCCGGGAAAAGCCCAGGCAGAAAACCGGGTCCAGGGACAGGCGGTACTGGGCAATGCGCCGCGCCGCGTCATTGTGGGGGCGGCCCAGCATCAAGGTGGGCGTGCCCTTGCGGCCAGAGAGCACCACCACGCCGATACCATGCTCCCCGAACTTGCCCAGCAAGCTGGCCGAAAGCTGCACATCTCCACGCAGGAACACCCGGGAAAGGGGGTGGAGCGGCACCGTGCCGATGCGCTCCCCATTCTCCGAGAAGACCAGCGCCTCCCCGTCGGATTTCAGACACACATTCCTGCGGTCCACATACAGGCTCGTCATGGCGGCTCCTTTCACACGATCAGGAAAGCCCCGGCATGGGGCGGTTGGGCCTGGCCCAGACAGCGCACCTGCTGGCGCGGGTCGAGCTGGAAAATATGGGCCCGGTCCTCGGCCAGATTCATGCGTGCCCGCAGGCCGGCCCGCACCTCGCGCAACTCGGCCGGCGTCAGCCAGCACTCGAAAAACGACTTCTGCCCGCCCACCTTGTAACCCAGCAAGAAGCGATGCACCCGGTAGAGCCGCTTCGGGTCGGCCACGTCATAACAGACCAGATAGAGGGTTCGGGCAACGTCACGCATGCACCCATGCTAGCCCCGGCCATGGGCTCCCGTGGCGATGGCAAGCTTGCCGACCGGCCAGGGCGCAATCCGCTGCAGGATACTGCCGCCTGAACCCACGCTGCCCCATCGCCGGCTACCCTGTCATGCCCATTCGTCACGAACTGCTGCCCTTTCTTTACGCAATCCCGGCCTCGGAGCCCGGTGAGCGGCTGGCCGCCCTCAAGCAGGCCCTCAAGGAAAAAGGCGTGACCCGGCGCGGCTGGCGGCTCTACCTGGATTTTGGCGATGCCCTCATCGAAGCCCTGGGGGATTACATCGGCGAAGAACACCATAGCCCCAACCTTCGTCGCATTCGAGCCACGCAACTGCTGGCCCTTCTGGCCGCCTGCGAAATGGACGTGCCCCCACCCCCGGAACTCATTGGCACCCTGCCCGAATGGGGCTTTTCGCGTCTGGCAAATGTGCCGCCGCTGCTCCTGCGCGCGGTCTGGAAAGCCTGCCTGGTGCAGCAGTACGAGCACCCTGAAGCGAACCTGCGCGATTACCTTCACCGCCACATCACCCCCATCGTGAGCAAGGCCGTGCAAGACGGACTGCGGGCGCTGGACAGCAACCGCCTGAAATCGGGCTGGGCTGCCATCGAGGCTGCCTATGCGCAATCCAAACCCCGCATCACCCTGGAGGCAGCCCACCACACGCCGCATCGGGAGGCGCAGTGGCCGATTTTCATCCGGCGCATGGAATACCACGGCTACGTCTTTATCGCCCTGGTCAACGCCCAGGAACTGGAAGAAGAAGGCGATGTCATGCAGCACTGCGTTGCCATCTATGCCGATGCCTGCCAGGAACGGCTGATCCGGATCTACCGGGTCTTTGAACGCAAGGCTGGGCATCACGTGGCCACCCTGGCCGTTGAAGAGGAAAGCCAGGGCTGCTGGGGCGTCCATGACATACGCGGCAGGCGGAATGCCGCGGTTCCGCCGCCCCTCGCCGAAGCCGCCGAAGCCGTGGCCCAACTGCATGAAGAGCTTTACTGGCAGAACGGGCCGCTGCGCCGCGAGATCGACGAGATCCGGGGGCAAGCGACACGCCGAAAAATCAGGGCCTTGCCGCCCCATGCCGAACAAGAGCGGGAATGGGCCGACCTGAACTGCTGCCTGCTTGACTGAGCCCGTGCTCTGCACCGGGCCGGCGCAAGAACCGTGCAATGCGGTTTTGAGCTTGCAGCGGGATCAAGGCGGGAAGCCTTTCGCCCTCGGAAGAAATCCATCCCATCCAGCAGACCCGGGGAAGCGAACATCACACCTCAGAGGGGCCGTGCCGGCCGCCCATCGGGGGGGCGCACGAAAGCTCGCAGGAAGCCTTGTCGTTCTTCTGGCCGGCAATTGACTTTTGTCTTGATCCCTTGGAAATCAGGGCTTGGTTGAATCCGGCGCCGGGCTTGATTTGAAAATCATCGCCTGTCTTAATCCCTTAGAAATCAGGGCTTGGTTGAATCGGCCTGGCTGATCACATCAAGATGGGTCGTGTTGTCTTAATCCCTTAGAAATCAGGGCTTGGTTGAATCTGTTACATCATCTGAATATCTGCAACGTGCGAAGTCTTAATCCCTTAGAAATCAGGGCTTGGTTGAATCGAAAACGCTTGACAACATGGAAACGATTCTGTGTCTTAATCCCTTAGAAATCAGGGCTTGGTTGAATCGTCGTATATGTTCAAGCATGAAAAGACCATTAGTCTTAATCCCTTAGAAATCAGGGCTTGGTTGAATCTCAAAGAGCAGATTGCCCTTGGACAGATCGACCTGTCTTAATCCCTTAGAAATCAGGGCTTGGTTGAATCGCTTATGTGGTAGATAATACCGACAGTAAAGAAGCGTCTTAATCCCTTAGAAATCAGGGCTTGGTTGAATCGCGAACTGAGAGCTAAACGGGCTATTATTGCGTCTTAATCCCTTAGAAATCAGGGCTTGGTTGAATCGAGTCTAAGTACGCAGCTTAAACTTGCAGGATATGTCTTAATCCCTTAGAAATCAGGGCTTGGTTGAATCCATGCTGAAAGTTCAAAACGTAATGTCGGGCGGTCTTAATCCCTTAGAAATCAGGGCTTGGTTGAATCAACATCTATCAGCAATGTGAGAAAATCGGCAAGCGTCTTAATCCCTTAGAAATCAGGGCTTGGTTGAATCGAGCAAGCATTAGAGAGAGTCTGTAACAAGGTCTGTCTTAATCCCTTAGAAATCAGGGCTTGGTTGAATCTGCGGTGTCCTGCTTTTCCCTTCCTTTTCAATGGCTTGCCAGGAGTGTTCGGGGCCTTTCGTCACGATGGGCGAGTTGTCTTGCCGGATATGGTAACGGCCCAGCCCGAATACGGTTTCCTTGCCGATGTGCAGCCATTCTCCCAGTTTGAGCAGGGGCAGGAATTCGGGGGGGAGATCGTGGAGGGTCCAGTCGCCCACCACGCCTCCCAGTTGCATGGTCTGTTGCTGGCGTGCGGAGTGCCGGGTCCAGTCCAGCCAGCGCAACTGCCTTTCATCACGCACGGCTTGGGCTTGTGTCTTGAGCTTGCCATAGTCCCAGTGCGGTGGTCCCGATCCGTGGCAGGTGGCGATGAGGCTGACGCGGCGGACCACCTGCATGAGCAGCCGGCCTGCATCCAGCCGGGCGGGGGGGAGAGCCTTGCCGTTTTCCTGGAGGCGCAGGGGGGTGGTGATGCACAGATGCACCGGGCCCTTGCTGTTCAGGCGCAGGTCCAGCGGGGGAATGGGGTGGTCTGCAAAGCGTGCCTGGGGGTTTTCCAGCACGGGGTGCAGGTGTCCGTCCTGGTGCTGCACTTCCACGTGGGTGAGGGCCGAGCGTCCATCTCCCATGCCCAGGCCCCGGGCGGCGGCCCTTTGCCAGGCCAGGGTGATGAGGGGCAGTTCGTGCAGGGCGCGGCCCATGAGTACCATGTCCAGGTGCCAGTTCTGCCCGGGTTCGATGCGCCGTATGCCCCAGCCTTCGGGTTCGATGACATAGGGGGCAGGGGCTTGGGTGAGTTTTTGCAGGGGGAGTGTCCGGGCGGGCGGGGCGAACAGGGCCGGGTAGGGGCAGGTGGCTTGCAGGGGGCAGCCGTTGCAGTCTTTTTGCCGGGTCATGCAGGCGGCGTGGCGCAGCGCGTGGCCAAAGCCGCCGCGCAGGGTGGAGCCCGCCCATTCCGGAAATTGCACCGGGGTGGTGGCGGTGAAGTGGAAGCGGTAGCGGGCGAGGGAAATGCTCAGTCCATCCATTGATGTAACCGCTCCGTGAGTTTCTTGAGGTGGGGGCCAGCCAGAACTTCGATGCCGTGTTCCCGGGCCCGGGCCGCACTGACTTCGTCTAACGGGCGGGCAGAGAGCAGCATGCCCTTGTGCATGAGGCCGCCCGCGCGTTGTGCCAGGCTGTCGATTTTGTACATGATGTCGGCGTCCTTGCCGGCATCGCGGCCAAAGCGGCTGGTCTTGCATTCGATGGCGAGCAGGCGATTGCGGTGCACGACGAGGGCATCCATTTCGTTGCTGGTCTTGCCGTCCGGGGCAATGATTTCGGCGCTGATGACAAAGTCCCTGGGGTGGTTGCCGCGCAGTTTGAAGAAGAGGTATTCCTCGATCCAGCCGCCGCCGAAGTAGCGGGCGGCGTCTTCTCCCGAGAATTCGATGGCAATGTCGCCATCCCATTTCAGCAGTTGATATTTGTTGGCCTGGCGCAGGATGTCGGCGTATTGCTGCGAGGGGGCGTAGTCGAATTCCTGATGGTACTGGGGCCGTGCCGGGTCGCGCAGGGCCTTCTGGGCGAGTCCGTTCAGTGCGCCGAACAGTCCTCCCAGCTTGTCCACTTTCTCGCCCAGTTCTCGGGTCATTTGACTGCGTGCTTCCACTTTTGCAATCCATTCCGGCTGCCGGCTCTTGACTTCACCAAGCCGGTAGCCCTGCGCACCGAGGATGTCTTCCAGGGTGAGCAGGTTGTCCATGGGGTCACTGCCGCGTGCGGCGGGGCGCAGCCAGTCAATGCGCTGGTGCTGGGTGTCGGCATAGATCACGCCTTGTACTTCGGGGCCCAGCACCTGCAGGGCGTTGTCTGCCATGATGAAGGCCATTTGCTTGGTGCCACCGGTGGCGTTGAAGATCACCGGTTGGCCGTCCAGTTTTTCGGCAATGCGCAGGGATTCGGCTTGCAGGGTGGTGATGTCGTCATCGGCAAAGGCTTCAATCTGGCTGCTGATCTGGTGACGCTCCAGCAATTTCCTGAGGACTTGTGCCTGGGCTTGCATGGCCGGGGTGGTCAGGATCCAGACCGTTTCGGGCCGCAGTTGCAGGGCCGGAATGAGGTTGGCCAGATTCTGTCCGGTGGCAAAACAGAGGAGGATGGGGGCGCTCATGGCTGGGGCTCACTTTCTTTCTTGACGTGGAAGGCTTCCAGGCGGGCCTGGTAATGCTTGAGTTCATCGGCACTCAAGTCCTTGCCCCGGGCTGCGGCGGGCAGGTTGATGCTTAAGTGCAGGTAGCGCGCTCCACGCGCGCAGATTTCGGCCGCAAGCTGGACGGGCAGGGTGCCAATGACGGTGTCGCCGCTTTGCACATCGGCCGGGTCCAGGTGCGCCTCATGCCGGTCGATGTGCAGCCCCTGCCGTTCTGCCCATTGCCGGGCGCCGGGGTGGCGGGTGATGAACCAGGTGGTCATGGGTCTCCGGGGTGGCGTTGTCAGCTTACTGTCCGCGCAGGGCGGCCAGTTTGAGTTTCTTGCGGATTTCCTTGGCGTCGATGGCAACGATCTGCGGCAGCCAGGCTTCGATGGCATCCGCAGCGGCCGTCTTTTCTTCCTGGGTCCAGCCGCTTTCTTCGTGGGCGAGCCTGGCCAGGGCATTGGCCTTGGCGTGGTAGGTGGTGTTGGGCTTGTCCTTGCCGCCCCGGAGCTGTTCGTGGCGTTTGCGGCATTCGTCGATGAAGGTTTCAACGGCCTGCAGGTTGGCGCTCAGGGTTTGCAGCCGGGCGGCGCGTTCGGCGGCGGCGGCCTGCCGGGCTTGTTCGGCGGCTTCTGCGGCTTGCCGTTCGGCGTGCTGCTGGGCAGCCCGGGCAGCCGCTGCGGCTCTTTCCGCGGCAAATCGCTGGCGGATGGCGTCCATGTCCGGTCGGGCGGCCGCCTGCTGCTGGCACCAGGCGCGCAGTTGCGGAAGTTCGCCTTGTGGGTCGATTTCGACCAGGGTCCAGCCGAAGGGGAGCAGGTGCTTGCGGTCGTTGCTGGTTTCGGCCGCCAGCCAGACGGTTCTGGTGTGGCTTTCGTAAATGGCGGGCTGGCCGTTGCCCTGCATGATCTTGATCTGGGCCACGCCCTCGCCGGAGAGGGTCTTGCTTTCGGCGCCGCCGTAACGGCCGAGGCGGATCAGCATGGCGCGGCCACTGTCGAGCAGGGGGCCGATTTCTGCGGTCAACAAGGTTTCGATGGCCTTTTTCCAGGCGGGGCTGACCTGGCCGCGCTGGTCGAGCTGCTGAATTTCCGCACGGAGCCTGGGCAGGTGATAGCGATTGGTGGCATGGGCCAGTTGGGCGATGTCATTCAATCGCAGGGATGGGGCTGGGGTGGTGCGCTTTCTGGGGTCGGGATCGGTCTGGCCGAGCAGGTCCTGCAGGGTCAGACTGCCGGTGAACGCGCGGAACTGACCGGGCTGGATGCATTCCTTGCGGGCGACAACACCCCGAGGGAGTCGCTCCTGGCCCGTGGCTTTATCGAGTACGCGATCTTTCTTGAGATTGACCGCGTACAGCACCTGGCGGGCAATGTCGCCCACCGGCATCAGGTCGGAGGGTTTGATGAGGCGCAGGGGGCTGGTGGCGAAATCGCCGTCGAACAGACGTTTTTCGAGTTTGCTGACATTGCGCCGCTCATCGGGGTCGGTGACGCGCTGGCCGTTGTTGAGCCTGTCCAGCCAGGCCGTGCGCAAGGCCCCCTTGAAGCTGCTGCCGGGAATGTAGGGCTGGCCGCCGGTGTGGCTGGTGCGTTCGATGGAGAGTAGATTGATCGCAAACTTGCCGTTGCCTTCCCGATTGGCCACCTGGCCGACTTGCTTTTTGTAGTCGGCGGCCAGCCCCTGGGCGACCGGGATCAGGGTGTCGGCAAAGGGGGTGAAGTGGGCTGAGTGTTCGCGGAAGAAGCGTTGGATGCCGAGCAGGTCGGCCTTGTCGCCCAGTTCGCCGAGGCGTTTGCCGAGGTGCTCGGGCAGCATCGCCCGGGCCGGGTCGAAGCCGTAGAGCAGGCCGTCATCGATGACGTAGTGGGTCGGCTCGAAATCTTCGCCGCAGCCGATGTGGATGGGGGAGAGCGGCGTCAGGGCCAGTGGCAGGGTGTCGAGGAATTTCATGGGGTGGGTTCTCCAGCCAGCATGTTCATGATCAGGCGGATGAGGGGGGGCTTGTCCTCCGGGCGGGACTGGGCCGCCCGCAAACAGAGGGTAGTGCAGCTTCGAGTTCGGCACTGTTGCGGGCCAGGGGCTTGGGGCCTCGGCGTAGCCACGAATCAGGTCGTCTTTCAGGATGCGGCTGGCTCATGCCCGGCTTCCTGGCAGGGGCAGGGGGAATACGGGGGCATAGCCCTGCTGTACGGTTTCCGGCTGGCTGCTGGAAACATGGGTCAGTCCCTGGCCGATGCAGCGGCGTGCCGGCTCGAAGTGTTCCGGGGTGAAGACGCTGCCCGCCTTGGCGAGCAGTACCGGCCGCTTGAAGGGGTTGCCGCTGTGCACTGCCATGTCCCCATGACGGCCAAAGCGGGTCAGTGGCTGGTAGAAGCTGCGTTCGGCCACAAAGCCCTGGTTTTGCGGGGCGCAGGGGCCAAGGCAGAGCCAGGCGTTGCTGCCGGCGGGCGTATCGGGCAGGGCCATGTCGGCATCGACCGTCACGCTGAATTTTCCCAGGCCGATGCTGGCATCCCGGCCATAGCCGGTGGCGCCCAGGGTGTTCAGGGCATCGAGCAGCTCTACCAGCGAGAGGCGCTCAGGGTCGAGGCAGACGTAGAGATGAAAGCGCATGGCCGGGTGAAACCAATGTTGCGTCTGGCTGTAGGGGGCGAACTGGCCGGTGCCGGTGGTGCCGGTCTGGCGGTTGATGCTGTTGTGCGGCTGGGCGCGTTCGATGGCCGGGATGGCTTCTGGGCCGGCAATGGCTCGGGCGGCTTCGGTGTCGCTGTGGGCATGGGCCTGCCATTCCTGGAGCGGTCGCTCGCAGGCCGCCAGGGGGAGCCAGCGCTTTTGCTTGAGGATCTTGCGATCCTGATCTGCGCGAGCAGCCTGCCAGAAACGGCTGGGCAGGCTGGGGAGCGGCAGGTAGCCCTGGGGCAGGGCGTCGCCCAGCACGGCAAAGGGCTGGCCAGCGGTGTAGCCGTCGAGCAGGCGTTCAAGCCGGGCTTGGCCGTGTTGATGGCGTAGCGTCCAGCACAATTGCCCGAACAGGGTGTCACCGGCCAGGGGGGTACCGAAGGCGGACAGTGGTTGCAGGGTCAGGCGGTGGGTCTGCATGGGCGTGCTCATGCCTTGGGGAAGGCCTGGACCTGATCGAAGCGGGCCTGCTGGTCCTGGCCATCGATCTTGAGGCCGGTGAAGCGGACCTTGCCGTAGCCACGCGAGCCAGAGCCGCCCAGGCTGTCGTGTTCGATGAGCTTCAGGCCCTGCAGGACGGTGTCGAGCAGATCGTCGCCGTCGCCCTCGAGCCGTTTGATGGAGAGGCGAAAATCAAAGCTGGCGCCGGATGGCACGCGTTCGGTCTGGCGCGGGTGTTCGGCCACGCCGGAGATGCGGTTGATGCGGTTCTCGCTCTTGACCTCGGTGAGCAGCTGGTTGTTGTCGCGCACCCGTTTTTCCCATTCAGGGCTCAAGGCGCAATCCCAGAAGGCCAGGCGGGAAGGACCGATTTCGGCGGCGAAGGCCTTGTCGTCCTTGAATTCCCCGCCACCGGTGCCGAACAGCTTGAGGATACGCTTGACCTCGGCCTGTACCGCGCCGCTTGCCCGGTCATGGCTTTTCTTGTCGAGGGGGCCTTCCTGCACGGCACCGCTGCGCCATTCGAGCAGGCTGCGCATCTTGCCCTTCAAGCTGGAGCCGGGGATGTAAGGGGACTGGGTGATCGGGTGCTTGATGACGGTGTTGTCCACCCCGCCGATATGCATTTCGGCGTCACCCGCGCCAATGCGCAGGCCAGTGAGGAGTTCGAGCTTGGCTTCGATGGTGGTGATGGCGGTCAGTTGCGGCATGGTTCATTTCTCCTCGGCCTTGTAGAAGCCCATGAAGGCTTCCATGAACAGTTTGGCGTGCTTCAGTGTCTCGGGGCTGTCGATCTGGCGGATGACGTGGGTGAAGAGCTTTTCGAAGCAAGGGTCGACGTGCTCTCGGCCCCGGGCATAGGCCACCTTGGCGCTCAGCATCTTGATAAAGGGGGCGTGCTCCTTGTAGTGCTCGGCACGTCTCTCCGGGTTCTGCTCCAGGGCAATCTTTTCCTGCCACATCACCAGCTCGTCGTAGAACTTGCGTAGCTGAGTGGATTTGTTCTTCCTCCCGCCACCGGCCTGCGCGATCGTGCGGGCCTTTTCCTGCGCAATGTCGGCAAACAGGAGTTCGGGCATGTTGGCGCCGAATCTGACGTCACTCGTGTCGATGTGCGCTGCGGGTGCGGCGCTGCGATCGTAACCGCCGCGTTGTTGCTGTGGATAACTCATGGGAGAACTCCTCGTTTATCGCTGACGATAGAAATGATTGAAAACCGGAATGCGGTACTTGCCCTGCAACTGGCCGATGCCCAGTTCGCCCAGGGCGTGGGCCAGCCGGGTCTGGGCGGTGTCGCGCTTCTCGCGCTCGAGCTTGTCCACCACGTAGCGCCGGGTGCGGTAAACGAAGCGGCTGCGCCACATCGGCGACTCGGGGTTCTGCTTGTCGGTGGCCAGGTCGATGAGGTGCAGGAGGCTGTAGAGGTAGCCGGTGCTCAGCGCGTATTCCCGGGCCAGGGTCTCCAGTTCCTGCTGGGCGGCGGCAAGCCGGGGCCAGTCTGACCAGGGCACATGCTGGCCGAACAGGGTGACGGCGTTCTTGCCCTGCCCTTTGGCTGCGGCCAGGGCTTCTTCGGCTTGGGCGGCCAGGGTGTGGATGGGCAGGCCGGGCTTGGTCATGACCATGCCGGCGGAGAAGTGGATTTCGTCGTTTTCGGCCACGTAGGTGCGGAAGTGATGGGCCATCTGCGCGGCGAGTTGCTGGGTGCTGTACCAGGGGCCGATCAGGAAGAAGTCATCGCCACCGGCAAAGACCGTGTAGGTGTTCGGATAGTGCCGGGCGCAGTAGGCGGGCAGCCAGACGGCAAAGAAGGCGTTGATCTGGCGGGAGAGGGCGGCCATCTTGGCGAAGGTCGGTTCGGTCAGCCCTTTCTGGAAGATCTGGCCCAGATTGTCCACGTCGCCCTTGAGGGTCATCAGCGCCACCTGGCCCTGCCAGCTTTCCTTGTCGTGACGCGGCTGGCGGTCTTCGCAGGCGATGTGGTTGAGGCTCTTGGGCTTGCCCCTTTCGATGGGGAAATCGGGCTCGTCGGCGAGTTGACCGTAGCGTTCCCGCGTCCAGGCATCGACCTCGCCAAAGGACGGCACATAGGCGTTGATGTAGCGCCGGGCGTAGCCGTGCCAGAGCGGAGCGTCGAGGCTATCGGGCAGGCTGAAGTCCCAGCAGCGTAGCAGTTGCCGTTCGCGGGCCAGGGCGCCGAATTTGCCGCTGGCGTCCTCATCGCCGGTGAAGCTGACGCGATAGCCGAAGATGGGGGTTTCGAGCGGCACCACGCTGCCACCCTGCAGCTCGGTCTCCTGGCGGGTGATGAGCAGCCGGTCCTGGCGGGCGAGCTGGGTGCCAAGCTTGATCTGGTCGCGGGACAGGGCCGCCGATGCCTTGCCATCGGCAGGGAGCTTGTCGTTGTAGGGGCAGACGCCGTTAGGGTAGTCGATGGCAAAGACGGCCTCGCCCCTGGTGAGGTCGAAGCGCTTCAGCTTGGCGTCCTCGAGCTGGGCGAACAGCGCCTGCATGAGCTGGCTGAAGCGGCCCTTGAGGAAGTCGTTGGAACTGGCGGTCTTTCCGACCAGCCCCAGCCCGGCGAGGCCGAAGCTGTGTTCGAGGAACCAGGCGTTGAGTTCCTGGCGTACGGCGCTCAGGCGCTCTCGCACTTCCTGGGTGTTGGGGGCGACGATGAGGAATTTGCCGGCGGCGTTGATGATCTGCGAGGTGGGCGGCAGGTCGCAGGCTTCCAGCACCTTGAGGGCCGCGAGTTCGGTGAACAGCGACACCTGGAAGGAGCGGCCGCGCAGCAGGCGGGCAGCGGATTGATTGGTCTGGCTGCCATCGGCGAAGATGAAATCCTGGATGCCGAAGAAGTCGCCCTGCACCAGCAGGAATTTGGGCTCGTCCCAGTCGGCGCGGGTTTTCAGGGCTGCTGCGGCCTCGGGGCCGGTGTGCTGGTGTGCTTCATGCCAGCGCCAGAGGGCGGTGGCCAGGGCGGCCGTGGTCTTGCTGTGGTCGTAGAGTGAGACTTCGGGCTTGACGCCAAAGGCGGTGGCGGCGGGAATGGCATGGGTGAAGCATTGCCAGGCGGTATCGAAATGGTCGAGCCAGAGCGGCCATTGCTGGCGATGGGCCGGGGGGATGGCTTCCAGGGCTTGAATGAACTGTTCCCACAGGGCACGGTATTCGGCCTGCGCTGGCGCATCCTGCTCCGGTTCGTACCCCTGGCGCCGTACGGGGAAGAGGGCGGCCGGGCTCATGGCCTTGAGCGGGTAACGCCAGTGGAGGCTGGCTGCAGTGACTTGGGCTCTCGATGTCTCCTGTAGCCGGATCTGTTCGAGCAGGCTCAGTTGCCGGGCCTGGTAGTGGTTGCGGCCGCTGTCGGTGTTGTCTTCACCGGCGTTGTATTTTTCAAATTCGTCGCGCTCGAAGCCGGAGGCGACCCGGTCGGCGGTGGCGACGATCCATTGCAGGAAAGTCTCCGGCTTGTGGTGCATGGCCGCCGCATTGACCAGGGAGTCGGTGATGTCGGCGTTGCCGTTTTGCCTGGCGAAGGGGCTGACATCTCCCTGAAGCAGGTCGGGGACCTTCCGTTCGAGGGTGTCCAGCATGAGCGCTGTCCAGGCAGCGTGCCGGTGGCTGTGGTAGCGGCCTTCCCGGAAGGGGCAGTACTGGGTGATGTGGGTGTCGAGTTTTTCCCGGGGCACATCGGGCAGGGCGGCGCGTTCGGCGAACTTGCCCAGGTCATGCAGCAGGGCGGCAAAGGCGATGCGGCAGGAGGCGTCGAGCAGGGGCTTGGATTCGATCATGGCTGGGTTCCTCTGAAGCGGAGTAGCTTAGCCGATTTTGGTATGTCATTGCGTTTGCACGTTGCTGTCGGCATGGATTTCGATCTGCTCCGGGGACAAGGTCAGTCCATAACGGGTGAGCGGCCTGCGGCCCTGGGCGGTGATGAGGTAGGGCGGGGCTGCCAGGCCCAGGGCTGTTTTGAGGGCCCGGTTGAGCTTTGCGCATTTTTGCTCGAAGAATTCCTTGGGAATGCCTTGTTCCTGGGCGAACAGGTGCGCTGTCTGTTCCAGGTCGGCGGAGTCGTGGCCCACGATGCGGGAGTAGGTCGCCAGGAATTCGGCTGGGTCGGCATCGGTGAAGCGGATGGGGGGGGCTCCGCGCCGGCGGCGTTCGGCCAGCCAGAGATGCCAGGCCAGCAGTTGCGGGGGCAGGGTGAGGGTTTGCTGGCCGCAGAGGAGGGTGCGCCGGGACAGGTTGAAGACCAGCCGGGGCGGGACCAGGTGGCTCTGCATGGCTGCCACGGTGCTGGAGAAGCTTTGTTCCTGGCTCAGGATGGAGGCGGGAAGCAGCGGGCGCAGCCGTACGAAGGGAATTTCCGCCAGCATGATCTGGGCGTCAGCGGTATGGATGGGGCGTCCTTCCCGGGTGTGTAGCACCCGGGGCTGGGCCGGGGGGTAGTAGAAATCGGGGAGGGACTCGAAGGGGTCGCTGACCAGGACGTGGGAGAGCCTGTCCTGCGGGCGGGCCATCAGGGAGAGGCAGTAGCCCAGGTAGAACCCCATGGTCTTGCGGCCGCCGGCGATGGAGACGTGGAGTTCGTTGTGTTCGTCGGCGGTGAGATTGCGGATGAGGGCGTGGATGGCATCTGCTGCCCGGGCGTTGTCGCCCGGTGTGCGGATGTCCGTCATGGGACGGCCGCTGCTGTCGCGTATGGTGTGGATGTCGGTCAGGTCAAAGCGGATGTGGCGGGCCTGGGGGTAGTCGCGGCAGAAGGCGTGGAACTGGCCGGCTTCGGGGTCGAGGAGGGCAAGCCGGGCCCGCTCGGCACCTTCCTTGCTGGTGATGAGCAGGACCTGGTCGGGAATCCATGCGGGGAATTGTTGCACGCATAGGGCGTACAGGGTTTCGGTGACGATTTGGGGTGACAGTCCGGTGACGGCAAGCAGGATTTTGTTCGGCATGGTTCTGACGGCAGGCTTGGGGTGTCAGGATTTTATGCGTTTGTTTTTGTGATGGCGGCTTTGGCAAGCTTGCCATGTTGCGTCTGGTGGAGGCCGGGGGCGCGCCAGCGCGGGGAGGGGCGGGCCGGGTATGGGGCCCCGGGACGGGGGCTGGCGGTAGGCGTCGGGGAGATCCGGACAGCAAAAAGCCGAGGCGGATGCCTCGGCTTTTTGCTGGGCCATGGCCCGGGCAGCGTTCCTTGCGGACGGCTCAGAAGGGTAGCTGGATGCCGGGCCAGACGGCCAGGAGGGCTTGGCGGAAGTCGGCCTGGATGCGGGCGAGGGCGGCTTCGTTGTCGGCTTCGAAGCGCAGCACCACCACCGGGGTGGTGTTGGAGGGGCGGGCCAGGCCGAAGCCGTCGGCGTATTCGACCCGTACCCCGTCAAGGGTGATGCGCTCCCGGGCGCCGGTGAAGTGCGCCTCGGCCTTGAGCTTGTCCACCAGTACGAAGGGTTCGCCTTCGGCCATCTTGATGTTGAGTTCGGGGGTGGAGACGGCTTTGGGCAGGCCCTTGAGCACCGGGTTGGCGTCGGTGCTGCGGGAGAGGATTTCCAGCAGCCGGGCGCCGGTGTAGAGGCCGTCGTCGAAGCCGTACCAGCGTTCCTTGAAGAAGGTGTGGCCGCTCATCTCGCCAGCGAGGGGAGCGCCGGTTTCCTTGAGCTTGGCTTTCACCAGGGCGTGGCCGGTGTTCCACATCACCGGCTCGCCGCCGTGCTGGCGGATCCAGGGGGCGAGCAGACGGGTGCATTTGACGTCGTAGATGATCTGGCCGCCCGGGACCCGGGAGAGCACGTCGGCGGCGAACAGCATGAGCTGACGGTCCGGGTAGATGATCTCGCCGTCCTTGGTGACGACGCCCAGGCGGTCGCCGTCGCCGTCGAAGGCGATGCCGATCTCGGCATCGGTGTCGCGCAGCGCCCGGATCACGTCGGCCAGGTTCTCGGGCTTGGAGGGGTCCGGGTGGTGATTGGGGAAGGTGCCGTCCACTTCGCAGTAGAGGGGCACGATGTCGCAGCCCAGGCGCCGGAAGAGTTCGGGGGCCACGGCGCCGGCCACGCCGTTGCCGCAGTCCATGACGATCTTCATGGGGCGGGCCAGCTTCACGTCTGAAACGATGCGTTCCAGGTAGGCGGCCTGCACGTCGGCGCTCTTGCGCTGGCCCTGGCCGCTGAGCAGATGGCCGGCCTCGATGCGGGCCTTGAGCTGCTGGATGGCGTCCAGGGCCAGGGTGGTGCCGCCGATGACCATCTTCAGGCCGTTGTAGTCGGGGGGGTTGTGGCTGCCGGTGACGGAGACGCAGGAGTGGCAACCCAGTTCGTAGGCGGCGAAGTAGGTGAGCGGTGTGGGCACGCAGCCGATGTCGATGGCGTCCACGCCGGCGGCGCAGATGCCGTCCATCAGGGCGCCGGCCAGGCTGGGGCCGGAGAGGCGGCCATCCCGGCCGACGGCGATGGCGGTCTGGTTCTGTTCCCGGGCCAGGGAGCCGAGGGCCTGGCCCACCTGGCGCACCACGTCCGGGGTCAGGGATTTGTCCACGATGCCGCGGATGTCGTAGGCCTTGAAGATTTCGGCGGGGAGTTGGGTCATGGTTTCCTCGTCTGGGTTCGGGGGCGGCTCAGTGCAGCACCCGGTGTTCGTTTTCGTTGACGGCCGGTTCGGCGTTGGCGGAGCAGTGCCGGCAGACCAGGCGCCAGCCGTGGGCGCCCCGGGTGTAGACGTTGGTGGCCTGGAGCGGGCCGGTGACTTCCTGGCCGACCTGCAGGTTTTCCATGACCTGATGCACGGAGAGCAGCATGCCCTGCCACTGGGCGATGCGGTTGGCGTTGATCTGCAGGCGGGTGCTGGCGAGGATCTGCCGCCAGCTTTCGCGGATGCTGGCCAGGCCCACCAGTTGCTGGCCGGTGGGGTGGGTGCAGATCACTTCCTCGTCTTCGGACCAGATGGCCATCAGGGTTTCCAGATCACTCCGGGCAATGGCTTCGTAGAAGGCGGCTTCGGCATCTTCCGGGGTGGCGAACAGGGGCGGGGTCGAGGCTTTCATCAGTGGCTCAGGCGGTTCAGGCAGGTATCCAGGACCCGGGCCGGCTCCAGCCGGGTCAGGCAGTCCGTGTGGCCGAAGGGGCATTCGCGCTTGAAGCAGGGGCTGCAGGGCAGGCCGAGGCGCAGGACCGTGGCCTGGTCCGACAGGGGCGGGGTGAATTCCGGGGTGGAGGAGCCGAACAGGGCGATCGTCGGGCGGTCCAGGGCGGCGGCCACGTGCATCAGGCCCGAATCGTTGCAGACCACCAGTTCGGCCTGGGCAATCAGGTCGATGGCCTGGGACAGGTGGGTGCTGCCGCACAGGTTGATGCAGTTGCCCGGGGTCTGGGCGGCAATGGCGTCGCCCACGGGCTTGTCCTTGCCGGAGCCGAGCAGCCAGACCGGATGGCCCCGTTCCACCAGCACCCGGGCCAGGGCGGCGAAGTGGTTCACCGGCCAGCGCTTGGCCGGGCCGTATTCGGCCCCGGGGCAGAGCACCACCGGCCGCCCGGTCTTGTCCAGCTTCAGGTCGGCCAGGGCGGCGGCCTGCTGTTCCGGGGTCGAGGTGATGCGGGGGTTGGGGATCGGCCGCTCCAGGGGGGCACCCGGGGCTTCGGCCAGCTGGGCGAAGCGCTCCACCATCAGGGGCAGGGCGGCCTTGTCCAGGGTGTGGCGCACGTTCACGAGGCCGAAGCGGCTCTCGCCGGTGAAACCGATGCGCCGGGGAATGCCGGCAAAGAAGGGGATCAGGGCGGACTTCAGGGAGTTGGGCAGCAGGTAGGCTGTGTCATACCCCTGGGTGGCCAGGTCGTGGGCCAGGGCGATGCGCTTTCGGAGGGAGAGTTCGCCGTGGGCGAAGGGGTTGTCCACGATGCGGGAGATTTCCGGCATCCGGGCCAGCACCGGGGCCACCCAGGTGGGGGCCAGGGCATGCAGCTCCAGCCCGGGGTGGCGGGTCTTGAGACGGGCAAACAGGGGTTGGGCCAGGATCGCGTCGCCGATCCAGGCCGGCGCCACGATCAGGGCCCGCGCCAGACGCTCCACCCTAGTGGTGTCCCCGGGGCAGTTCGCCCTTGAAGACGTAGCGGGTGCCGCAGTAGGGACAGACGGCTTCGCCGGTATGGGTGACATCCAGGAATACCCGGGGATGCTGGCACCACAGTTCGGCGCCCGGGGGCGGGCAGTGCAGGGGCAGATCGCTGGCAGTGATGTCGACGGTACGGTTTTTCTCAGCCATGGGGTTCCCTCGGATTACAGATAGGCCAGCCAGTCCTGGTGGGCGGGCGAACGGCCATAGACCACGTCGAAGTATTTTTGCTGCAGCAGCGTGGTGACGGGGCCGCGCCTGCCTTCGCCGATGGTGCGGTTGTCCAGCTCGCGGATCGGGGTCACTTCGGCGGCGGTGCCGGTGAAGAAGGCCTCGTCGGCGCAATACACCTCGTCCCGGGTGATGCGCTTTTCCTGGACCTCGATGCCCAGCTCTGCGGCCAGGGTCAGGATGGTGGCCCGGGTGATGCCTTCCAGGCAGGAGGTGAGGTCGGGGGTGTACAGCTTGCCCTGCTTGACGATGAACAGGTTCTCGCCGGCACCTTCGGCCACGTAGCCTTCGGGGTCGAGCAGCATGGCCTCGTCGTAGCCGTCGGCGGTCACTTCGTTGTTGGCCAGGATGGAGTTGATGTAATGGCCGGAGGCCTTGGCGCGCACCATGGAAATGTTCACGTGGTGGCGGGTGAAGCTGGAGGTCTTGACGCGGATGCCGCGCTCCATGCCGTCCTCACCCAGGTAGGCGCCCCAGGGCCAGGCGGCGATGGCCACGTGCACCTTGGCGCCCTTGGGGGAGACGCCCATCTTTTCCGAGCCGTAGAAGGCCAGGGGGCGCAGGTAGCCGGATTCGAGCTTGTTGGCGCGGATCACTTCCTTCTGGGCTTCGTTGATGGTGTCCTTGTCGAAGGGCATGGCCATCTGGAAGATCCGGGCGGAATTGAAGAGCCGGTCCGTGTGTTCCTTGAGGCGGAAGATGGCGGTCCCTGCTTCGGTCTTGTAGGCGCGTACCCCCTCGAACACCCCCATGCCGTAGTGCAGGGAGTGGGTGAGCACGTGGGTCGTGGCATCCCGCCACGGCACCAGCTTGCCGTCGTACCAGATGAATCCGTCGCGATCTGCCATGGACATGGTGCCAGTCTCCTTCTCTTATCCAGCTGCGTCAAAGCTCGCCATTCTAGCGGATTTCGTCCGTTAGAATAATGCCTTTGCCCGATGGACCCGCTCATGTCCGAACACGTCTGGAAGCCGCACGTCACCGTCGCTGCCGTGGTGCAGCGGGATGGAAAATTCCTCCTGGTGGAGGAGGAGACCGCCGAGGGGCTCCGCTTCAATCAGCCTGCCGGGCACCTGGAGGAGGGGGAATCCCTGCTCCAGGCGGTGGTGCGCGAGTGCCTGGAGGAAACCGGCTACCACTTCCATCCCCAGCACCTGCTGGGCATCTACCAGTGGTCCCGGCCCGAGGGGGATGTCACCTACCTGCGGTTTGCCTTCGTCGGCGAGCTGCGCGGCCACGACCCGGACAGGCCCCTCGATGCCGGCATCCTCGGCCCCCGCTGGCTGAGCCTCGAAGAAGCGCGGGCCACGGCGGAACGGCACCGCAGCCCCCTGGTCCTGCGCTGCGTCGAGGATTGCCTGGCGGGCCGGCGCCTGCCCCTCGATGCCATCACCCATTACGGATGAGCCGGACGGCCTGCCTGCTCCTGCTGGGCCTGCTCCCGGCCCTGCCCGGCCGGGCGGCTCCCGCTGAGCTGCCGGCCGTCGAGGTGTGCTTCAATTACGGCTGCGTCAGCCGCTGGCCGGTGGCCTTCGAGGCCCGGCGCCTCCGCGGGGTGCTGCTCAGCCTGGAGAAGGCGGCCAGCCCGGAGGAGGAGCGGGCCCGTCTCGCGGTGGCCGTGGGCGACCTTTACGCCCTGGCGGCGGAGCAGACGCCCATCGGCCGGGACAGGGGCGGCAACTATGCTGACGAGAGCGCCTTCGGGCGCATGGATTGCATCGATCATTCCACCACCACGACCCGTTTCCTCCGGCTGCTGGAGCAGCAGGGCGGGTTGCGCTGGCACCGGGTGCTGGAGCCGGTGCGGCGGGTGCGGGGACTGATCTTCCAGCATTATTCCGCCGCCATCGAGGAGGTGCCGGTGGCCGATGGCGGGCCGGCCCGGCGCTTCGTGGTGGATAGCTGGTTCGTGGATAACGGCAGACCGGCGGTCATCCTGCCGCTGGAAGCCTGGATGGAAGGAGAAGGTCCGGATGTCTGACAAGGGAAAAACCGTGGTGGTGGGCCTTTCGGGAGGCGTGGATTCTTCGGTGGCTGCCCTCCTGCTCAAGCAGCAGGGCTACCACGTGGTCGGCATGTTCATGAAGAACTGGGAGGACGACGACACCGAGGAATACTGCTCGTCCCGCCAGGACCTGATCGACGTGATGAGTGTGGCCGACGTGCTCGGCATCGACGTGGAAGTGGTCAATTTCGCGGCCGAGTACCGGGACCGGGTGTTCGCCGAGTTCCTGCGCGAATACCGGGCGGGCCGCACCCCCAACCCGGACGTGCTGTGCAATTCCGAAATCAAATTCAAGGCCTTCCTGGAGCATGCCCTGAAGCTTGGTGCCGATTACATCGCCACCGGCCACTATGCCGGGGTGCGGGAGTTCGACGGCCGCTACCAGCTCCTCAAGGCCGAGGACGGCACCAAGGACCAGAGCTACTTCCTTTACCGGCTCAACCAGGCCCAGCTCTCGAAGACCCTGTTCCCCCTGGCCCACCTCTACAAGCGCGACGTGCGCAAGATGGCCGAGGCGGCCGGCCTGCACGTGGCCGCCAAGAAGGATTCCACCGGCATCTGTTTCATCGGTGAGCGGCCCTTCAAGGAATTTCTCTCCCGCTACCTGCCACCCAAGAAGGGGGAAATCCGCCGCCTCGATGATGGCAAGGTGCTGGGGGAGCACGACGGCCTCATGTACCACACCATCGGCCAGCGCAAGGGGCTGCACATCGGCGGCCTCAAGGAAAAGGGGCGGCCCGGCGGTGGTGATCACGAGGCCTGGTTCGTGGCCGGCAAGGACATGGAAAAGAACATCCTCTATGTGGTCCAGGGGCATGACCATCCCGCCCTGCACCAGGATGTCCTCCTGGCCGAGCAGCTTTCCTGGGTGGCGGGCGAGGCGCCGCGCACCCACTGGGTCTACACCGCCAAGCCCCGCTACCGCAGCGAGGACGCGCCTTGCGAAATCGAGCGGGTGGACCGGGATGGCTGCGAAATCCGCTTTGCCCAGCCCCAGTGGGCCTTGACGCCGGGTCAGTCGGTGGTGGTTTATGAGAGCCGGGTCTGCCTCGGCGGCGGGGTGATCCGCTGATACCCGCGCACCGATCGGGCGGTAAGGCAAGACAGGGCGCGCCGGCGCCCTTTCTTCATTCCTTGGGCAGGGTTTCCTGGAAGGAGGGGCGCTGCATCAACTTGTCGTGCAGCCGTGCCAGGTTGGGGTGGGCCTGGCCCCATTCGATGTCGGGAAAACGGAACAGCAGGTAGCCCAGGGCGGTGCCCACGGCGATGTCCGCCAGGGTCATGGGGGTGCCCATGCAGTAGGGCTGTTCGCCTAGCTCCCTGGCCATGAAGGCGAGGCTGCGCATGATTTTCTCCCGCTGGCGGCGCAGGTGTGCCGCGCTCTGCGATGCGACGGGCCGCTGGCTTTCGTGGCGGGCCTCCACGGCCGCATCCAGCAGGCCGTCGGCCAGGGCCTCCCAGCGCTTGACCTCGGTGCGTTCCCGGTTGGGGGCGGGGAAAAGCTTGTTGTTGGGGGTGACATTGTCGATGTACTCGACGATCACCCGGGAGTCGAACAGGGGAGTGCCGTCATCGAGCACCAGAACGGGAATCTTGCCCAGGGGGTTATAGTCCGGCACGACGGAATCCTCGGTCCAGGGGGACTGGATCTCGAAGTCACATTCGATTTTCTTTTCTGCCAGCACGATGCGGACCTTGCGCACATAGGGGCTGGTGAGCGAACCGATCAGTTTCATCGACGTCTCGCGAGTTGGGGAGGTCCGATTATAGCGTGAGCCCGCGCCGGGAGGCCGTATTTGCGGAGGGATGCCACGCCTGCCGCATTGCTTCATGGGGGGGCGGCAGGTAGAATCGCGCCCTTGTTTTTCAAGGACTTCTCCATGTCTCTGCACGCCCTTACGGCCCTGTCCCCCCTCGATGGCCGCTACGCCGGCAAGGTGGACGCCCTGCGCCCCCAGTTTTCCGAATACGGCCTGATCCGCCGCCGCCTGCAGGTGGAAATCGAATGGTTGAAGGCCCTGGCGGCCGAGCCCCATTTCACCGAAATCCCCGCCTTCTCCGCCGCCACCATCGCCGAGCTGGATGCCCTGGTGGCCGGTTTCGGCCCCGAGCAGGCGGCCGAGGTGAAGGCCATCGAGGCCACCACCAACCATGACGTGAAGGCTCTGGAATACTGGATCAAGGACAAGACCAAGGCGAATGCCGAAGTCACCCTGGTTACCGAATTCATTCACTTTGCCTGCACTTCCGAGGATATCAACAATCTCTCCCATGCGCTGATGCTCAAGGCCGCCCGGGACGAAGTGATGCTGCCCGGACTGGACAAGGTGATCGCCAAACTGCGCGAGCTGGCCCACGAACTGGCCGATGTGCCGATGATGAGCCGCACCCACGGCCAGCCGGCCACGCCTTCCACCATGGGCAAGGAGCTGGCCAACGTGGTGTATCGCCTGGACCGCGCCCGCGCCCGCATCGCCGCAGTCAGTCTGCTGGGCAAGATCAACGGCGCCGTGGGCAACTACAACGCCCACCTGGCCGCCTACCCCGGCTTCGACTGGGAAGGCTTCGCCAAGCGCTTTGTGGAAAGCCTGGGCCTGGAATTCAACCCCTACACCATCCAGATCGAGCCCCATGACGCCATGGCCGAGCTGTACGATGCCTTCGCCCGCGCCAACACCATCCTCATCGACCTCGACCGCGACGTGTGGGGCTACATCTCCCTGGGCTTCTTCAAGCAGAAGGTCAAGGCCGGCGAGGTGGGTTCTTCCACCATGCCGCACAAGGTGAATCCCATCGACTTCGAGAACTCCGAAGGCAACCTGGGCCTGGCCAACGCTGTCTTGAGGCACCTCTCCGAGAAGCTGCCCATCTCCCGCTGGCAGCGCGACCTGACCGACTCCACCGTGCTGCGCAACATGGGGGTCGGCCTCGGCTACGCCCTGCTTGGCTACGATTCCCTGCTGCGCGGCCTGAACAAGCTGGAAGTGAATGCTCAGGCCATGCATGACGACCTCAACGCCAACTGGGAACTGCTGGCCGAGCCCATCCAGACCGTGATGCGCCGCTATGCCGTGCCTGGCGCCTACGAGAAGCTCAAGGAGCTGACCCGGGGCACCCGCGTCACCCGCGAGGGCATGCAAGCCTTCGTGCAGTCCCTGGAAATTCCCGAAGCCGCCAAGGCCGAACTGTTGAAGCTCACGCCCTGGGACTACACCGGCAAGGCTGCCGAACTGGCCCGGCGCATCTGAGCCCCTGAACGCCGCCCCGGCCGGCCGCCCAGGCGGACCGGCCTTTTTCACGAGGATGGAAAAATGTCGTTTGCCGAAAACCTGAAGAAACTCCCCGGTATTTCCCACCTGGCCGCCATCCAGCTTCTGGATGCCGAGGGCAAGGAAGCGGCCCTGATCGAGAACAAGCCGGGCAGCGCCGGATCCGTGGCCGTCTACAACCATCTGGCCCAGACCTACGGCTCCATCACCCAGGAAGCGGCGAGGAAGGGCCTGGAAATCTACGCCGAGCATACCGAGGATGCCCGCCTGAACCCGGGCAAGCACCCCAACATCGACCGGCTGCTGCAGATCGAGGCGGGAGCCCCGGCATTGCGGGTCAAGCACGTCTTCGCGCTTTGAGGCCTGTTCCTGCTGGGCGGGTGGTTTTGTAAGAAAACGTTACTGGGGGACCTAGGTCACTCAGGCGGCCATGCTATTGACCTATAATCGCCGGGCCCCACGCGGGGAGATGTCCTACCCAATCAACGGAGAAAATCATCATGATCAAAAAGCTGACTCTTGCCGCTGCTGCGCTTGCCGTCACCGGCGTCGCCTTCGCCCAGCAAGCCCTGAAGCCCGAGGAGGCCATCAAGACCCGTCAGGCTGGCTATACCTACCTGGGCTGGTCCATGAGCAAGATCAAGGCCAATCTCGAAGGGACTTACAACAAGGATCAGGTCATTGCTGCGGCCAATACCATTGCCGCTATCGCCAATTCCGGCATGGGCGCCCTCTACGTGCCCGGTTCCGACAAGGAAGTGAATGGCGTCAAGACCCGGGTCAAACCCGAGTTCTTCCAGAAGCAGCAGGAGGTCGGCAAGCTGGCCATGGCCTTCAACAAGGAAGCCAACGAGCTGGCCCGCGTGGCGGCCACCGGTGATGTCGCCGCCGTCAAGGCCCAGTTCGGCAAGGTGGGCGGGACCTGCAAGGCCTGCCACGACGATTTCCGCGTCAAGGACTGATCCGTTTCCTCTTTGGGCTTGAACAGGGGCGGCCGGGTGCCGCCCCTTCTGCATCATGAGGGGCCGGTCAGCACCGGCAGGGCTCAGGCGGCAGGCTCCGGCACGGGGATGCCGTGCTGCCGCGCAAACCACGCCACGGCTTTTTCCTGATGTGTGGCAATGAAGGACTCCTTGTGACCGTTGTATTCAAGCGGGTCGTTGAAGTCCATCTGGGCAATCCTGAGCTTGAGGGCCTCGTAGGATTTCCTGATCTGCGGGTGGGCGCGCAGGTAGTCGCGGAATGCGATGTGCCGTATCCAGTGGTAGCTTCCCTTCGTCATCACGTGGATGTGGGTCACCGAGTTGTAGTCCCGGCCGAAGGCGAGTTCGTCCCTGTCGCCGATGATCGTCGGCAGGGGAGCGTTCCGCAGCGGCACCAGTTCGACAAAGAAGCGGCGGTAAGGCATGCCGGCATCGAACTTCGCGATGTAGGTGTAGCCAGCCGTGAGCATGGGGTTGACCACGGCATCGAGCGGGAGGTCCGCCTCCAGACCGACCAGGATGTCGATGATGGGCTTGGCTGCGATGTCCCCCAGCGAGGTGCTGCCGATATGCTCGACGACCGGCCCGAGATCGGCCAGTGCCTTTTCGATGAGGCCGCGATGGCGGGCGAAGTCATCCCGCCAGCCGGCTTGATGGGGCGTCAGCGTCACCTTCATCGATGCTCCTGAGGAAAAGTAGTGCCTGTTTGATGCGAGTGTCCCGGCTTTGTGTAACATCTGGCCGGTATTTGCGAACCCGGATCAAGGCAGCGGATTTTACATGGGCCGTCCCCTCGTCAGCGCGTTCCTCGCCCTCAGCCTCGATGGCTTTATCGCCGGTCCGGATGGTGACCTGGCGTGGCTCGATGCCTACGCCACCGACAGCATTCAGGAGACCGGCTATGCCGGCCTGATGCACCGCATCGATACCCTGGTCATGGGCCGCAATACCCATGAGAAGCTGCTCTCCTTCGACCCCTGGCCTTATCCGGAGCGGCGCGTTGTCGTGCTGACCCACCGCCCCTTCGCCGCCCGGCATGGTGAAAGCGCCGAGGCGGGCCCGCTCGGCGAGGTGCTGCACCGGTTGTGGCAGCAGGGGGCACGGCACGTCTATCTGGACGGGGGCGACGTGGTGCGCCAGGGCCTGGCCGACGGCCTGGTCGATGAGCTGACCCTGTCATGGGTGCCGGTCATCCTGGGGGCAGGCATTTCCCTGTTCGGCGGCCTGCGCCATCCCTCTTCATGGCAGGCCGGAGATGTCCGCCGGCTGCCCAGTGGCCTGATCCAGGCCGTCTACCGCCCGTACCCGCCCGGGGCCGGGCATCACGCACCGGGAACTGCAACATGAAAAGACTGGAAGGCAAGACTGCCTTGGTGACCGGCGCCGCCCGGGGTATCGGAGCGGCCATTGCCGCGGCCTTTGTCGAAAACGGCGCCTTTGTCTATCTGACCGACATCAACGATGCCCTGGGTGAGCCCGTGGCCGCCGGCCTCGGCAGCCAGGCCCGCTACCTGCATCTCGACGTGCGGGAGGAACGGGATTGGCAGCACGCCATGGCGCGGGTCCTCGACGAGCGGGGAGCCTTGCACGTGCTGGTCAACAATGCCGGCATTACCGGCTTCGAAACCGCCGATCACCCCCATGACCCGGAGCACGTCTCGCTGGAGGACTGGCATGCCGTGCACCGCACCAACCTCGATGGCGTGTTCCTCGGCTGCAAGCACGGGATCCGGGCGATGCGCCGGGCGGGCTGCGCCGGCTCGATCATCAACCTTTCCTCGCGCTCCGGCCTGGTCGGCATTCCGGCGGCGGCAGCCTATGCATCCTCGAAGGCGGCCATCCGCAACCACACCAAGACCGTGGCCCTGTACTGTGCCGAACAGGGTTTGCCGATCCGCTGCAATTCGCTTCACCCGGCAGCCATCCTGACCCCCATGTGGGATCCGGTGCTGGGAGAAGGCCCAGAGCGGGAAGCGAGGATGCGCGAATTTGTCCAGGATTGTCCGATGCGCCGCTTCGGGCAGCCTGCGGAAGTCGCCGCGGTCGCCCTCATGCTCGCCTCCGACGAGGTGGCCTACATGAACGGTGCGGAACTCAATCTGGACGGCGGCATCCTGGCCGGAGCCGTGGCGGCACCCGGCAGCCGCTGACGGACAACGGGACCGGGGGCATCGGACCGTTTCCATTGCATTCCGCGGTGCAGGCCGGAACCGAGCCTCCCCCGGAATTTCGTCTTCCAAGGGAGGGTGTGAGATGGCGTTGTTTTGCAGGCAGAAGCGTGAGAATAGCGAAGCAGGCATGCACGCTGGAATTCAAGGCACTGGCAGTCAAACGGGTGAAAGACGGACAGGTGCGGGCGGGCGTGGCAAGGAACTGGTTGCGCAGTTGGATCAAGGCGCCGGCAGCGGGCAAGATGTGAAGCGAGCGACATGAGCGGCACCTTTCGAGGCGCTGCCCTTGTTTGGTGCCCCTGGTGCCTTGCCGAAAACGACGAAGCCCGCACGGGCCGGGCTTCTGGGGAAAACGGGTGGTGGGCTCCGACACCAAACTCCAACTCGCCCTCCAAGACCGATAGAAAGGCGGCTTGCTTGCAGGTGCCCACCTGTACGAAGCGGCCATTTTGCCTAACGTGCAAGAAGGATTGCCTGTGATGACGGGCGGACGTTGTGCTGGAAAACTATTGCACTAAGTGGTATGCTTAATCAATGAGAAGAGTGTTCCGGACCCGGACCTTCACCCGTTGGATGCGCAAGACCGGCCTGACCGATGATGCCCTGTGCGAAGCCGTTTCCGAGATGGTCCAAGGGCTCATCGACGCCGACCTGGGCGGCCATGTCGTGAAAAAACGGGTCGCCCTACCCGGTCAGGGCAAGCGCGGTGGAGCGCGGACCATCGTGGCCACCAAGCTGGCGGACCGTTGGTTCTTCCTCTACGGGTTTGGTAAGAACGAACGGGCCAATATCGACCAGGACGAACTGAAGATGCTCCAAGAGGTGGCGAAGGAACTCCTGGCGTTCGATGAGTGCCAACTGGCAACCGCTATGACGGCGGGTGAGATTGTGGAGGTGTGCAATGGCAACGACCCAACGTAAGAGCCGCATCCTGGACGAGATGCATGAGACTGTGCGCGGGCTGCACAGCGCCGGGCTGATCAGCAAGCGCCGCATGGGTGAGTTTGATGCGCTGTGCCATCTCGACGTCCACGAGATGCCGCCGCAGCGGATCAAATCGCTGCGCGAACAGGCTCGCCTCAGCCAGGCGGTCTTTGCCGCCGTCCTTAACACCAGCGTGTCCACGGTGCAGAAGTGGGAAGTGGGCGACAAGAAGCCTAGCGGCCCGTCCCTGAAGCTACTCAACCTGATCGAGCGCAAGGGCCTGGAAGCGGTGCTGTGAGATCCCCGCAAACAGCCATGCTTGATGCTCTTGCGCGGGACATTGATGAGCATCCTGAAGTTCTGCGCCCAGTCGATGCCGAACTCGCAGCGCGCCTTCGAGCTGTGCGGCGTTCCTTCGTACGGAGGCTCTTCTGGATCAGGGGTCTGCCCACGAGGGGTACGAGGTCGGTCGGGACGCGGAAGTTCGTGTAGTAGATTCCGCTGGCTGGATCACACCAAGGTTTCGGCACTTTCTTGCCCATTTTCATCCGATGTATTGGAGTCTGTATGGGAACCGGAAATTATAAAGCCCTGAGCCACAAGGAGTTCCTTGCAGGTCAGGGCCTTAGGTGTCTGGTGGTGGTGATGGGCAGAAAATGCCTTTGTCACAACCGCCATCGAAAAATCAATGAGTTACACAATCTCTGGCACCTGCTTGTAGTGTACTTTGTGTGAAAGTCGGATGGCAAGAGGGAAGGCTCTTGTGCTGGGTTGTTCATGACGTAGGTCTAAGCAAAAAACCACGGGTTACAATCGCTCTTTGCGCCCGTTTGCTTGGCTACTACAAGAACAATGACCATCGACCTGAACCAAATCGAATCCCGCCTGTGGGCGGCTGCTGACCAACTGTGGGCCAACACTGGCCTGAAGCCTTCGGAATTCTCCAACCCTGTCCTTGGGCTGCTCTTCCTGCGTTACGCCGAGAAGCGTTTCCATGAGGCTGAAGCGAAGCTGATCGAGAACGGCCTCGATGCTGCCGAAATCGAGAAGTTCGACTATCAGGCCGAAGGGGCGCTGTACCTGCCCGACAATGCCCGTTTCTCCTACCTGCTGGATTTGGCCGAAGGGCAAGACGTAGGCAAAGCCGTCAATGAAGCTATGGCGGCTGTCGAGTTGGAGAACGAGGAACTGAAGGGCGTCCTGCCCCGTTCCTACGGCAAGCTCCCCAATGCCGTCCTGATCGAGTTGCTGCGTCTGATGAACAGCCTCGGGGAGATCGAGGGCGACGCCTTCGGGAAAATCTACGAGTACTTCCTCGGCAAGTTCGCACTGGCTGAAGGCCAGAAGGGCGGCGTGTTCTACACCCCGACCAGCATCGTCAAGCTCATCGTCGAAATCATCGAACCTTTCCACGGCAAGATTTTCGATCCTGCCTGTGGCTCCGGGGGTATGTTCGTCCAGAGTGCCGACTTCGTGCAGCGCCGCCACAAACGTGCCAGCGAAGAACTCACCGTCTTCGGCACCGAGAAGGCCAACGACACGGTGAAACTTGCCAAGATGAACCTTGCAGTGCATGGCCTCTCGGGAGACATCCGGGAATCCAACACCTACTACGAAGACCCGCACAAGGCTGTCGGCAAGTTCGACTTCGTGATGGCGAACCCGCCGTTCAACGTCTCAGGTGTCGATAAGGAGCGCGTGAAGGATGACCCAAGGTTCCCCTTCGGCATCCCGAGCACCGACAACGCCAACTACCTCTGGATTCAGCTCTTCTACACCGCCCTGAGCGAATCAGGTCGTGCTGGCTTCGTCATGGCGAACTCTGCCGGGGATGCACGGGGGACGGAACTGGAAATCCGCAAGAAGTTGATCCAGACCGGGGGCGTGGATGTGATCGTCTCGGTCGGCTCCAACTTCTTCTACACGGTAACCCTGCCGTGCACCCTGTGGTTCTTCGACAAGGCCAAGACCCAAAGCGACCGTAAGGATCAAGTACTGTTCATCGATGCGCGTGGGTACTACCGGCAGGTCAGCCGGGCGATTCGTGACTTCCTGCCCGAGCAGATCGAGTTTCTCTCCAACATCGTGCGTCTGTGGCGTGGTGAGGCTGTCGAGACGGGAGAAGGGAGCCAAGAGATGCTCCAGCAGCAGTTCCCGGAGGGTGTCTATCGGGACATCGCTGGGGTGTGCAAAGTGGCTACGCTGGCGGAAATCGAAGCGCAGGGATGGAGTTTGAATCCGGGGCGGTATGTTGGGGTCGCTGATTCAGCCCCTGAGGATTTCGACTTCGTAGAAAAGATTGAGAGTCTGGTCGAGGAGCTTGAGCTACTGAATAACGAAGCTGAAGAGCTAAGCGATACGGTTTCAGAGAATTTGAAGCAGATTCTTCTGCGTAGATAAACCATGGATCTCCAAAACATCAAGCTGAAAGAACTCCCTCTGTCCATCATTGATGGAGACCGCTCATCGAAATACCCAAAGAGAGAGGAGTTTCAGTCGGAGGGAGTGGTTTTTCTGAACTCTACAAACATTTTCGACGGTCGGTTGGACTTGTCCGATGCAAACTACATCTCAGAGGAAAAATACCTCAGCATCAAGAAAGGTCGAGTAGAGCCAGGCGATATTGTCATGACAACCCGTGGCTCGATTGGGAAAGTGGCCCGAATACCAAAGGGTTTCCGTGGTCTTATCAATGCTCAGATGCTACTAATTCGGGCTGATGAAAAAATGTTCTCCGGAGCTTTCCTTTTTCATTGGCTACGAAGTGAAATCGGGCAGACGAAGTTGAGAAACTTCTCGTCCGGGGCTGCGCAACCACAAATCCCCATCAGAGACTTGCAAGAAATCGAAGTCCCAATCCCTTCTCTCATTGCCCAGCGCCGCATCGCCTCCATCCTGTCTGCCTACGACGACCTGATCGAAAACAACACGCGACGGATCGCCATTCTTGAGGAAATGGCCCGGAGAATCTACGAGGAGTGGTTTGTCCGCTTCCGTTTTCCGGGGCATGAACAGGTGAAGATGGTGGAGTCGGAACTGGGGTTGATCCCGGAGGGGTGGGTTGCGGCAAAACTCGGTAGCTTGATCGAGTTCAAAAAAGGGAAAAAGCCAGCATTGGTTTCAAACCAATGGTCTGACGGATTGATGCCGCACCTACTTATCGATTCACTGAGGGGGGCAGACCGCTCGGAATTTGTTACCTCTGAGAAGATGGTTGCCACCACTCCGAATGACACAATCATGGTTATGGACGGATCAGGTTCCTGTGACGTGTTCATTGGGTACGAAGGAGTCATTGGTTCGACACTGGGGAGGTATCGTGTGTCTGAATTGAGCAAACTTAGTCCCTACTGGCTGTATCTGTTTTTCGTGTCACACCTCGATGAAATCAAGACCAAGAACATCGGTGCCGCGATACCTCATGCGAATAAAGACTTCATCAATGGCATGACTGTACCGCTGCCAATGCATGAGATTAGCAATCGCTTTGATCAAACTATCAGCCCGATTTTTGAATTTGTTCGGGTAATGAAGAGGAAAAACAAAAATCTCCGAGCCACCCGAGACCTCCTGCTACCCAGGCTCATCTCCGGCGAACTCGACGTTTCCACCCTGCCCGAACCTGAGGAGGCCATCGCAGCATGACCACCGTTCTCACAGCCAAGGAAGTCACAGCCACCTACGGGGAACTCGCTCTGGTCGAGCTACCCGCGATCAACTGTTTCGCATCCCTTGGCTGGGAGACGGCCAACCTCTACAACGAGACCTTCGGGCCGGAGGGCACGGAAGGCCGCAAGTCTGCCGCCGAAGTCATCTTCGTGCCTCGTCTTCGCAAGGCACTGGAGCGCATCAACCCCGGTTACCCGGCCTCTGCCTACGAACAGGCCATCGAGCAACTGACCGAGGACCGCTCGAAGCAGATTCCCGTCAATGCTAATCAAGCCTTCTACAAGCTGCTGCGGGACCGGGTGAAGGTGGAGATCACCGACGCCGATGGCAATCTGCAGACGGTGGAGCTTTCGGTCGTCGACAGGAATACCCCGGAGAACAACGACTTCTTCCTTGCACAGCAGATGTGGGTGTCGGGGGAGATGTACAAGCGCCGCTGTGACCTGCTCGGCTTCGTCAATGGCATTCCCTTGGTCTTCATCGAACTCAAGGGGCCGCATGTTCCCCTGAAGTCTGCCTACGACGACAACCTGAAGGACTACAAGGGCCAGAGCATCCCGCAGCTCTTCCATCCCAATGCCTTCATCCTGCTCTCCAACGGCTCACAGACCCGCGTGGGCACCCTGACCAGCCCTTGGGAACACTTTTTCGAGTGGCGGCGGATCGACGATGAGACCGAGGCTGGCTCCACCAGCTTGGAAACGGCGATTCGCGGTCTTTGCGACAAGCGGCGGCTGGTCGACATCGTGGAGAACTTCACCCTGTTCGAGTTGGCACGGGGTGGCTTGATCAAGAAGGTCGCCAAGAACCATCAGTACCTGGGCGTGAACAAGGCGATTGCCCAGATGATCAAGCTGCGGGAATCCGGGGATGTGGAAGCTGCCAAGAAGCTCGGGGTGTTCTGGCACACGCAGGGGAGCGGCAAGAGCCTGTCGATGGTGTTCTTCACCCAGAAGATTCTCCGCACCTTGCCCGGCAAGTGGACTTTCGTGATCGTCACTGACCGCTCGGAACTGGATGATCAAATCTACAAGACCTTCACGGCAACCGGCGCGATCACGGGGGCGGAAGTTCAGGCCAACAGCGGGGAGCACCTGAAGTTGCTCCTGTCGCAGGATCACCGCTACGTCTTCAGCCTCATTCAGAAGTTCCACACGGACAAGGGCGAGGCTTATCCGCAGATTTCCGACCGCAGCGACATCATCGTGATTACCGATGAAGCCCACCGCAGCCAGTACGACATCTTCGCGCTGAACATGCGGAATGCCCTGCCCAATGCCGCCTTCCTCGGCTTCACGGGGACACCGCTGATTGCCGGGGAGGAGGAGCGCACCCGCGAGGTCTTCGGGGATTACGTCTCGGTCTATGACTTCGCCCGGTCCATCGAGGATGGGGCCACGGTGCCGCTCTACTACGAGAACCGGACGCCTGAGCTTCAGATCATCAACGAGAACCTGAACAAGGACATCGAGCAGCTCCTCGAAGAAGCCGAACTGGACGAAGCCCAAGAGAAGAAGCTGGAGCGGGAGTTCGCCCGTGAGTACCACCTGATCACCCGTGATGAGCGATTGGAGACCATCGCTGCCGATCTGGTGAAGCATTTCCTCGGTCGAGGCTACCGGGGCAAGGCCATGATGGTCTGCATCGACAAGGCCACGGCGGTGCGGATGTACGACAAGGTACAAGCCCACTGGAAGAAGCAGTTGGCCGATCTTCACGAACAACTGAAGACCGCCACTGGGGATGCCAAGGAGGTGCTGGCCGAGAAGATCATGGTCATGCAGACCACCGACATGGCTGTGGTGGTGTCGCAATCCCAGAACGAGATCGAAGACCTCAAGGCCAAGGGGCTGGACATCGTGCCGCACCGGCAGCGGATGATCAGCGAAGACTTGGACGAGAAGTTCAAAGACCCCGATGGCCCCCTGCGTCTCGTCTTCGTCTGCGCCATGTGGATCACCGGCTTTGATGTGCCAACCTGCTCGACCTTGTACCTCGACAAGCCGATGCGGAATCACACCCTGATGCAGACCATCGCTCGGGCCAACCGTGTGGCACCGGGGAAAAGTGCCGGTCTGATTGTCGATTACGTGGGTATCTTCCGTAACCTTCAGGATGCCTTGCGTATCTACGCCAAGCCGAACCAGCCGGGGCAACTGCCGATCAAGGACAAGGCTGCTCTGGTCGAACAACTGGAGGGGCTGCTCAAACAGGCAGAATCGTTCTGTACGAGCCTGGACATCGATCTGAAGGGGGTGGTGAACACCCCGCCAGAAAAGCGTCTGGAAGCCCTTCAGAAGGCTGTGGACGTGATCCTCGAAGCCGGGGAAGACAAGGTGAAGGCGTACCTGCTCTTGGCCAGTCAGGTGGCTCGAACCTTCAAGGCGATCCTGCCTGATGCTGAGGCCAATGCTTACGCCCCCAAGTCCGTCTTGGTGTCTTACCTCGGGGCCATGATCAAGGCGCTACGTCCTGCACCGGACATCTCCGGGGTGATGAGTGACTTGGATGCCTTGCTGGATGACTCCATCGCTACCGAGGGTTACCGCATTGGGGATCGACCAGCGGCTGAAGCCCTGATCGACCTATCGCAGATCGACTTTGCTGCCCTTCAGAAGAAGTTCGAGGAAGGCAAGAAGGCCACCGAGACCGAGAAACTGAAGGGGCAGATCGAGAAGAAGCTGGAGAAGATGGTTCGTGAGAACAAGGGGCGGATCGACTTCATGGAGAAGTTCAAGAAGCTGATCGACAGCTACAACGCCTCCAGCCACAACCTCGAAGCCTTCTTCAAGGAACTGATGGACTTCGCCCAGAACCTGACCGAAGAGGAACAGCGGGCACACCGGGAGAGCCTCTCCGAGGAGGAACTGGCGATCTTCGACCTACTGACCCAGCCGGAACCGGAACTGAGCGACAAGGAAAAAGACGAGGTGAAGAGGGTTGCCAAGGAGCTACTCGCCAAGCTGAAAGCCGAGAAGCTGGTGCTGGATTGGCGACTGAAGACCCAGACCAAGGCCGATGTTGAGCGAACCATTCGGGACTTCTATATCAAGCTGCCCAAGTCCTACACGCCCGACCTGAAGAAGGACAAGCGGGTGAAGACCTACGCCCACATCTATGAGAACTACTTCGGGGCAGGACAGAGCATCTACCAAGGGATGTCTGCTGGGGCACACTGAGGGGCACCCCGTGGAATTGCTGAAAGACTTATTCGTGGGGGCGGGTGTCTTGATTGTGGTCGCCATCTCGTTGGCCGGAGTGGCAGACTTTCTGGGACTCTTCCGGGGTCGTCGGTCGAAAAACGACAGATAGGAAGAAGACAAGGACTGCCGGTGTTGGCCGACAGCCCTCGGAAGTGATGCGTCGATAGTGACACTTCAGTTTTTCCGGTTCATGGTTTTCCAACCATGAAGAACCATTGCTGATGGTGTCTCGCTTGGGCTTGAAACGTCACCCTGAGGACCGCCTGAACGGCACCCTCAGTATTCTCGTTTGTCGATCAAGCGGAGCTGCCCGAGCGATGCACCGATAGACCCCGAGCGAAATCAGATGGTTGATCGTGTTGTCTTTTATGTATAGGGTGAAACATAGCAACCCATTGTTTTATAATTTATTTTCATCCGGAAAAGTGGACGAAACGTCGACTTCATGCGGCAAGCTCAAGGCTCTCGTCGTGTCCGCCCAGATGCTGAATACAGGTCTTTTTCTTCAGTCGTAACTCGTCCAGGATGCGATAGGCCCTGAACGTCTCCCCGCGAACACCGACTCGGCCAACCTCAGGATCGAACCACATGAAGTCAGGGTTCAGCTTGGAATCGAAGTCCAAGATTCCGGCGTCAACGAGTCGCGGAAGGTAGCGCCGAATGTGCTTGGCCTCCTTGCCTTCGAGTGAGCCATAACACTTCACAAGCTGGTCCAATGGCAGGAGGAAACCTCCCAGCTGGTTGCGGAACTTGAGCAGGAAGACGGCGAACTGTCGGACCTCCTTCCGTAAGCTGTTGAGTTTCTCTTGGCGACGCAGCATGGCTTCTGGCCTAACGGCCCTTATGCCCAGAGCGTTGATGGTCTTGGCCTCGTAGATTTCCCCCGTCGTCATGTCGAGGTATTCCGTGACATGGAGCTTCCCACGGAAACGTCGGCAGGACAGGACTGCGAGGTTCTCGAATCCTTTTGTGTTCATGAATCTGTCTCCAGAAATGAGAAGACCCCCGGAGGGTTGCCCCTGCGGAGGTCTGTGGTGGGCTGTTATGAGGCGACGAGGGGATCAGTCCGTCGCGTGTTCCAAGTAGTCTTCGATCCTGATGCGCTCACCAAAGGATGGAATGAGCATGGACTGGAGGACTTCGTCCCTGTTGCAACCGGCCCGGAACAAGCTGACGGCCATGTCGTAGCATCGGCTGTACAACTCAAGGTCACCGGTACCAAGAGAGTTGCGGATGCTTCTGCCGACACGTTCTTTCCATTCCGATGCGGAGTGGCCAGTTAGGATGCGGCAGACGAGACTCTTGATGCGCTTCTCGTTGGCGAGCGAAACTGCCGGGACCGATTGCTTGGGAAGCATCCCTTCTTTGGCAGCGATCTCTGCCTGTTTCCGGGTGGCGTGGGTCAGTTCGTTATCGACTTGGACAAGGAGGTTGGCCCGAACAGGCTGGTATCGCGCAAGGCGGATCATCGCTTCCTCCATGTCGAGGAAGTATTCGCGGACCATCTGGCCTTCGTTTGTATTGGCCATCATCGCAAGCTGTGCGGCTAGATCGCGGCTGACGAGGTAGTCGATACGAGGGCGTCCCTTGGTGGCAATGACCAGTTCTCGGACTTCTGACTTTTTCCCAAATCTGTGAAAAAGTTCTTCGGCCCCTCGTTTGACCCAATTGGCGAACTTCCCTTCGGGCCGACCAATCTTTGCCCACAGTTTCCGTGCATCGATGATCGGCTCCCGCCGGTTCTCAACGATTGGAAGAATGCGGCGCACCGCCATCATGCGAGCGGCCTGTTCTTCGGTGAAGCCTAGGGTGAGGTAAACGGATTTCGGGCAGTCGGCAACGGTATGCCTCAGGCTGATGCCCGTGCGTTTGGTTTTGCTCATTGGTGTAATTTCCATTTGGTTACCTGCCCACGAGGAGCCACCTGCCGACACGTATTCAGCACCCCACACCAAGGGACGTGAGGGCAGCAACGTGAGCAGGTAGCCGAAGTGAGCTGAAGTGGAAGTAATGGCCTGGCTTGGCCATGCAAGGAATGACTTAGTGGAGCAAGTCAGAGGATTGGGAGACATCTGACGGTACAGAGGTGTCGTCATCACCACCTGCGTCATCGTCCAGTGACTCGAATAGCACTTCGTTGATCAGCGCCACGTTCTCGCGCAACTCCATGTTTCGCTGCCGCAGTTCTTTGACCTCTGATTGAAGATCCTTGATTAGGTCGAGCATCTGTATCGCTATTTCCAAGTTGTACACGGCAATACGTGGGTTTTTCCATGCAGCGAGATCGGCCTCGCAAAGGTCACCGTTGTCCAACTTTTTCCGAGTTGAAGCTAATTGCTCCAGCACTACCTGTGAATCGCGTTCAAGGTCGTCGGTGTGGTTGGAAACGGGGGTGTTCATTTGGCTCATATAAACCTCCAGAAACGATAAAACCCCCGGAAGGTTTCCCCTGCGGAGGTCTGGTTGGTTGATGAAATGGACAGCAGTGACGCAGTCAGTTGGTGTGTACGGACAAGCGGCTGGATGCCGTCATCCCTATGGGTGGCAGAATCAGCCTTGCCCTATGGGTGGTAAGAATCGGGTCTTGTCCTATGGTGTGTGGAAATCGACCCGATGCCTCATCCCCTATGGTGTTCCGAAATCGTCGGTAGAGATCGGAGCGAGAAAGCAGGGATTCGGCGTTCACCTATGGGATGGGTTGATTGCCACCCTGCACCCAGGACGGCTTGTGCACCGTTCCTGATCCGTTTAACCTTTCTGCTCGTCGCTTACTGGTGATCTTGGCCAGAGCGATCTACGCGAGAAAGGAGGCATGTAAAGATGAAGTTATTTCCCCGCGATACCGACTTCTGGGATGCATTCAAGCGTCTTGATGCACTGAATGGCTTGGGTATGTACAACTGGGAAACCCCAGTCGCAAGAAAGAAGCACACCGACGAGTTCGGTATTCAGATCGAAGTAGGGGAGCAGTATTTCAGGCGGAAGACCGGCAGTTCAGGTCACTCGTACTTGGCCATGTCCCGTGATTCGATGGAAAAGCTGGTCTTCGCCATTGTGTATTCGAGCCCCCCAGCCGAGATGAACTGCGAGAAGCTGCGCAAAGAACTTGGCTTCCCGCTGCCATCTGCGGTTCAGCGCGGCGACTAAGTTGCCGATTTCATCATCCGCTGCAAGGTGGACAAAGCAATTCCAAGCTCAGCTGCCACCTTGCGCCAACTGAGGTTCGCAGCGAACAGGGCTTCTGCTCTTTGACGAAGAGCATCATCGGTGGTTTTCACCGGGCGGCCCAGCTTCACGCCATCCGCCTTGAGCTTCGCCAGCTTGGCCTTGGTCCTTTCGCTGATCAGGTCGCGCTCGTACTCACTGATCGCAGCCAGCATTGCCAGCGTCAGCTTGGATTGCGGGGTGTTGTCGAGGGTGCCAAGCCCCAAGATGACGACAGAGATTCCTCGTTCGGTCAGGTCACGGATCGTGGCGATCACGTCCAGCATGTCCCGACCCAGACGATCCAGCT
This sequence comes from Betaproteobacteria bacterium UBA2592, assembly GCA_002340095.1. Classification (GTDB taxonomy): domain Bacteria; phylum Pseudomonadota; class Gammaproteobacteria; order Burkholderiales; family Rhodocyclaceae; genus Azovibrio. The sequence continues at coordinate 18,175 of DDKS01000033.1, read as the reverse complement.
TGGTGACCACCAGATAGTCGCCCGAGTCTAACCGCTCGTTCAGCTTCGAGAACTGCTCACGTTGCAGGGCAGGTACCTTGCCTGATACCCCTTGCTCGACATAGACCCTGTCCTTTTCGATCTGATGTCCTGCACCCTGAATCTGAGCCAGTTGCTGTTCTGTGGTCTGGTCTTTGGTGGAAACGCGCAGGTAAGCGAATGTAGCCATGAATCACCTCTGTGTACAACGAAAACGGGGCGAATCATATCGGTACATTGACCCGTGCACAATACCCCGTCTATCGGTACGTCATGGCTGTACCGGTTGCAGTACCGTAAAACGTCGGTTTTCGATACAGCTTATGGGTTCTTTGTTGGAGGCTTGAAGAGCCAAGCTTCTTGCTGCTGCCTCTCAGTATCTTCTTTCAGTTGTTTGGTCCGTGCTTCAGCCTCATGGCGTGAGGACGCCTCTTGATACTCTGCGTTGAGAGGTTTAATGATCTGCTGATACTCTTGGTCGCGTTCAAGTTCGAAGCCAACAGACTCTTGTGCGGCGAAGTCTTTTTCAGAAGCATCACAAGCGCGTAGTAAGGGGCCAACAATATCGGGATGCCATGCTGCAGGAAACGCCGAAGCCATACCGAGGCTCAAGACGCCAGGTTTCAGGTCGATATTTCGCAGTCTTGCTTCGTGCTCACGTTTTGCAATAGTAGTCTTCGCTGCTGTCGACATCCGGTCTACGGCGCACTTGGCTGCAATTTCTGCTCGTCGCTGTAGTAGAACGATTCTTTCTGGCCCGACCGTGGTATCCGGGTTGCCAAATGCTTGAAGCTCTTCAATGGTCGATGCTTCACGCACAGCTTGCTCAAATTGTCGGAAAGCATCCGGATCATCAGACGCTCGAAGTTCTTCAATGCTCGTTATTTTATGTTTTGCTTGTTTACGTTGTCGGAAATCTGGTTCTGATTTGTCACAGCCAACGAGCAGACTTATCACAGCTAGGTGAGTAAGAGTGACGATCAAAACGGTTCTAAATCCAGTTGATGTGTTCATTTTTCCTCCTCTGCAAGGCCCCACGGGGGGGGGCGCTCGACTAAGACTCAAGAATTCCCCTCTCGCATTTTTGCGGCGTTTTCAGTCCGACTTCTTCAGGTAACGTCGTCTGGCATTCTTCATCGATTCAGTATCGACAAACCGAGGATGCGTAAGGCCGAAGTTCGCCAGCGAGATGGCAGCAAGTGCTTTCTTTGGCTGGAAGTCTGCTTGGTCGTAGATGTCATCGTGAACATCTCGCTTCTCGCTTGCATGACCAACAAGGGCGCGTCGCATCTCGCCATCAACACCCCGTTCCTTCAACTCCGAGATCAGGGTGCTGCGGAATGAGTGAAACGCCTTGGTGCTTCGACCTGTATGTGCCCCTACACCGACACTCCGGCGGTATTCGGTGAAATCGACAGTCGCCCTCTTGCCGCAGCCATCACGTTCGGCATTGCCCATTTCAGGGAAGAGACGAGAGTGTCCCTCGGCCTTGATTGACGACCAGTAGTCCAACAGACCGGCTTCGAGGAGCTTGGGATGAATGGGAACCCAGCGAGGTGCATAGTCATTCTTGCCCCCTTGGTTTGCTTCATCGCTACTCATGAAGTAGCACCAAACATCTTCAAGCTGCCTGATCTCAGAAACAAGCAAGCTCGCTGGTTCATCGATTCGCGCACCAGAGTAGAGGCCGATCAGTGGAATCCAGTACTGAGAGGCTTTCTTGAAGCTGTTGGTCTTGTACGCCTCCGAGTGGAAGAGCGCCTCCAGATCATCCTTGCTGAATCGGACATACGAGTTGTGGGTCTTCTTGTACTCAGCCGTAATCTTCAATGGCCCGGTGATGTCAGGCACTTGGTACTGCTCCTTGCCAAACAGAAGCAGCGTTTTGATTCGGGACAGATTCCGCTTTTTGGTACCGAGGGAGATGTCTGTTCTCGCTACCGTGTGGTCGAAGTAATCAACGGCATCTTGATGGGAAAGCTGATGGACTGGCTTGCTGCCAACCACCGAGATGAACTCCCGGACAATCGGACCATATTCCCGCTTGTCTTGGGTCTCTGGGTCTTTCCATTTCTCGTTGGCGATTCTGTGCTGTTTGAACTTGTCGTAGAGCGCCTCGATGGACATCAGGTCTTTGGCCTTGGGTGGCTCGGGTGTCCTGACGTGTTTGCCGATGTCTCTCTGTGCCAGCAGCCGGAAATACAGAATGAACTTGTGGGCCAGTTCATGCAGGAATTTGGCATAGATGTAGCTGGACGGAGAGTAGGAAATGCCCTTCTGGTTCAGAAACCAGACGCCCTCTCGAATCAGAAAGTCAGGGTAATCACCTGATGCAATCCCAGCATCCAACTGTTCGACAGCAATCTCAAAGCCCGGATTAGGCTCACCGGGCGCTCGGTCGATTTGCCCCGCGAAGCGAAGCTGCTCGTCCTCCTTGAGCATCTGATGGAGCCATTCTTCGAGGAGATCAGGGATGATTTCTTCGCAGAGGCCAAGCTGACGTGCTGCCTTGCGTCGGAGTTGATCGAACTCCTCTTCCAGCTTCAGCCACTCTTTGCAGATGAGCCTGTTGGCATCCGATAGATTTTTGGTGCCGAGAGAAACCTGATAGGGATCGGGTTTGGTCCAGAGGTGCTTGATGTCCAGAGGAACCCGTTTTTTGAGGTAGTAAGTACCGTGTTTTGGGTGTCGCCAAGGGGTCGGCATTTTTCCGTTTTTCAACATCTGTGTGAAAGCATGTGTGAAAGCCAGAAATTATAAAGCCCTGAGCTACAAGGAAAACCTTGCAAGTCAGGGCCTTAGGTGTACTGTGGTGGTGATGGGCAGAATCGAACTGCCGACCTGCGGGTTATGAATCCGCCGCTCTAACCGTCTGAGCTACATCACCGACAAGGCGGCGGATTATAGGGGGGGGGAAGAATCAGGTCAACATTGAAAACGTTAGGCTATAATCCGGCGCATGCCTGCGTCTTCCATTGCTTCCGCCATTGTCAGCAGCATCGTCACGGCCATCATCGAGTCGCCCTCGACGCCGGTGCCGCCGGTGCCGGCTGTGATCGAGCGGAACATTCCCGATGGGGCCGTGCTGGGGAAGCTGGCAGGCCCGCCCGACATGATGGGAAACGTCACGATCGATGACAAGGTTTTCATGGCTTCGCCGGGCCTGCAGATTCGTGACGAAATGAATCTGCTGATGTTTCCCACCCTGGTCGGCCACGATGTGCCGGTCCGTTACCAGCTCGACCCCATGGGGGGCGTGTGGCGGATCTGGCTGATGACTCCGGCCGAAGTGGCCGCCCTGAAATCCCGATAGTTTTCCCCTATGCCCAAGAAACTGTTCATCCGCACCTTCGGGTGCCAGATGAACGAGTACGATTCGGACAAGATGGCCGACGTGCTCGCCGCCCAGGAGGAGGTCGTCAAGACCGACAATCCCGAAGAGGCGGACATCATCCTGTTCAACACCTGTTCCGTGCGCGAGAAGGCCCAGGAAAAGGTTTTTCATGACCTGGGGCGCATCAAGCACCTGAAGAAGCTGAATCCCGACCTGCTGATCGGCGTGGGCGGCTGTGTCGCCAGCCAGGAGGGGGAGGCCATCGTGTCCCGGGCTCCCTATGTGGACCTGGTGTTCGGCCCCCAGACCCTGCACCGGCTGCCCCAGCTGATCGCCGAACGGCGCGAGAAGGGCAGGCCGGCGGTGGACATCTCCTTCCCAGAGATCGAGAAGTTCGATGCCATGCCTCCGGCCGAGGTCAAGGGGGCGAGTGCCTTCGTCTCGGTCATGGAGGGCTGCTCCAAGTTCTGTACCTTCTGCATCATTCCCTATACCCGGGGCGGCGAGATTTCCCGGCCCTTCGACGACGTGCTGGCGGAAGTGGCGGGTCTCGCCGATTCCGGCGTGCGCGAAGTGACCCTGCTCGGCCAGAATGTGAATGCCTATCAGGGGCTGATCGGCGAGAGCGGTGAAACGGCCGATCTGGCCATGCTGATCGAGTACATCGCCGAGCTGCCCGGCATCGAGCGCATCCGCTACACCACCTCCCACCCCCGGGAGATGACCCAGCGGCTGATCGACGTCTATGCCCGGGTGCCAAAGCTGGTCTCGCACCTGCATCTGCCCGTCCAGGCCGGTTCCGACCGGGTGCTGGCGGCCATGAAGCGGGGCTACACCACCCTCGAATACAAGTCGGTGATCAGGAAGCTCCGGGCTGTCCGGCCGGACATCGCCATTTCCTCCGACTTCATCGTCGGTTTTCCTGGCGAGACCGAGGAGGATTTCGAGAAGACCATGAAGCTCATCGACGAGGTGGGTTTCGACACCTCCTTCTCCTTCCTCTTCAGCCCCCGCCCCGGTACGCCGGCGGCGGAGATGGCCGACGACACCCCGGCCGAGGTCAAGTCGGCCCGTCTCTCCCGCCTGCAGAAGCGCATCGAGGAACACGCCCAGGGCATTTCCCGGGCCATGGTGGGCAGCGTGCAGCGGGTGCTGGTGGAGGGCGTGTCGAAGAAGAACCCGGGCGAGCTGGCCGGTCGTACCGATAACAACCGCATCGTCAATTTCGTCGGCAATCCCCGCCAGATCCATCACTTCGTCGAGGTGAGGATCACCGAGGCCCTGCCCCATTCCCTGCGGGGAGAAGTGGTGATCCGTGAAGACTAAGTCCGCCTCCCCCGTGAAGAACCGGCCCCTGGATCTGGTGCTCGCCCCCCTGGACAACTTCCGCCTGGCCAACCTGTGCGGCCCCCTGGACGAGAACCTGCGCCAGATCGAGACGGCCCTGGACGTGACCGTATCCCGCCGGGGCGAGCGCTTCACCGTGCGCGGCGAGGCGGCGGCCCAGGCGGTGCAGATCCTCGAACACTTCTACGCCCGGGCCGACGCCAACCTGAGCGTGGACGACATCCAGCTCGGCCTGATCGAGATCCGCAACGCCCCCCTGCGCCGCATCTCCACCCCGGACAGCCCGGTGGACGGCCCCCAGCTGGTGACCCGCAAGGCCGAACTGCATGGCCGCACGCCGCGCCAGGTGGAATACCTGAAGCACATCCAGGAACACGACATCACCTTCGGCATCGGTCCCGCCGGCACCGGCAAGACCTACCTGGCCGTGGCCAGCGCCGTGGATGCCTTCGAGCGGGACCTGGTGGAGCGCATCATCCTCACCCGCCCGGCGGTGGAAGCCGGCGAGCGCCTGGGTTTCCTGCCCGGGGATCTGGCCCAGAAGGTGGATCCCTACCTGCGCCCCCTCTACGACGCCCTCTACGACCTGATGGGTTTCGACCGGGTCACCAAGCTCTACGAGAAGGGCGCCCTGGAAATCGCGCCGCTCGCCTTCATGCGCGGCCGCACCCTGAACCACGCCTTCATCATCCTCGACGAGGCCCAGAACACCACGCCCGAGCAGATGAAGATGTTCCTCACCCGCATCGGCATCGGCGCCAAGGCCGTGGTGACCGGCGACCCGTCCCAGATCGACCTGCCCAAGGGGGTGAAGAGCGGCCTCAAGGATGCGGTGGAGGTCCTGAAGGACGTGCGTGGCATTGCCATGACCCGCTTCCTCAAGGAGGACGTGGTGCGTCATCCCCTGGTGGCGCGCATCGTCGCTGCCTACGAAAACCAGCAAACCAACCCTGTCACCCATTGACATGCAGACCGTCAGCCGCCGCCTCGACCTTTCCGTGCAATACGCCTGCAACAAGGAGGGGCTACCCTCCCGTCCCCGGTTCCGCCAGTGGGCCCGGGCGGCCCTGGCGGGGGGCGGGCAGGTGACCATCCGTCTGGTGGAGGTGGAGGAGGGGCAGGAATTGAACCGGGAATATCGGGGCAAGGACTACGCCACCAACGTGCTCTCCTTTTCCTACGACACCGAGCCCCGGGTGTTTGGCGATCTGGTGATCTGTCCCGCCGTGGTGGCCCGCGAAGCAGTCGAGCAGGGCAAGCCCCTGGAGGCCCATTACGCTCACCTGGTGGTGCATGGCATGCTGCACCTGCAGGGCTGGGACCATGAGGAGGACGACAGCGCCGAGGCCATGGAGCAGCGGGAGCGGGAAATTCTCGCAGGTCTCGGTTATCCTGACCCCTACGCCTGATTCCCGATACACATGCAACGCTATGGATAGTCCCGATTCCCCCCGACCTAGTTTCTTCGAACGACTTTCTTCCCTGCTCCTGCGGGAGCCCGAGGATCGGGAGCAGGTGCTCCAGCTCCTCCACTCCGCCTACGAGCGCAACCTCATGGATGCCGATGCCCTCACCATCATCGAGGGTGCCCTGGCGGCTTCCGAAACCCGCGTCACCGATGTGCTGGTGCCCCGGGCCCAGATGGATGTCATTGACATCAATGCCCCCCTGGCCGAGATCATTCCGGTGGTCATCCGCACCGGTCACTCCCGTTTTCCCGTCGTGGACGGGGATCGGGACAACGTGCTCGGCATCCTGCTTGCCAAGGACCTGCTGCGGGCCCACCTGGGCAAGGGGTTCCGCATCCACGAATGGCTCCGCCCCGCGGTCTTCATTCCCGAGTCCAAGCGGCTCAACGTGCTGCTGCGGGAGTTCCGGGTGTCCCGCAACCACATGGCCATCGTGGTGGACGAGTACGGCGGCGTGGCCGGGCTCGTGACCATCGAGGATGTGCTGGAGCAGATCGTCGGCGACATCGAGGACGAGTACGACTTCGACGAGGCTCATGACAACATCCGTCTGGATGCCGCAGGCCGTTACCGGATCAAGGCACAGACCGGGATCGAGGCTTTCAACCAGGCCTTCGGTACCCGTTTTGCCGATGACGAATTCGATACCGTCGGGGGGCTGATCCTGCGCCACCTGGGGCGGGTGCCCAAGCGCAACGAGCAGGTGGAGATCGATGGCATCTGCTTTCAGGTACTGCGCGCCGACAGCCGCCGCCTCTACACCTTGATGGTGGATCGGCGCCCGCAGCCCGGCACCGGCGATGCAGGTCCACCCCAGCCCCAGGAAGAAGCTTGAGCCTGCCGCGTTGCCCTCGCCACTGGCAGGAGGGGCGCGCCGCCCTGCTGCCGGCTTTCCTGGCCGGGGGGGGCGGGGTACTGGCCTTTGCACCCTTCGGACTGGCCTGGCTGCTCCCCTTGCTGCTGGCCTTGCTGTTCCATCTGCTGGTCAGGGCTTCCGCTTGGGGGCAGGCGGCCTGGCGTGGTGGAGCCTTCGGCCTCGGCCTGTTTCTGGCCGGGGTATCCTGGGTCTATGTGAGCCTGTCCGTGTTCGGCGGCATGTCCATGCCCCTGGCGGCCCTGGCTACCCTGCTGTTCTGTGCCTATCTGGCCTTGTTTCCGGCCCTGCTCGGTGGCCTCCTGCGGCGCTTTTTGCCCGCTGCCTTGTGGCGCCAGGCCCTGCTTTTCGCCGCCCTGTGGGCCCTGGCCGACCTGCTCAGGGGCTGGCTGTTCACCGGTTTTCCCTGGCTGGCCCTGGGCTATTCCCAGGTCCCGCCCAGCCCCCTGGCGGGCTATGCCCCTCTGCTCGGGGTTTATGGGCTGACCTTCCTTACCGCCCTGGCCGGGGCCTGGCTGCTGTGGCGTCCCTGGGGCTGGCTGGGCATCGCGGTGCTGCTGGCCGGCGGTTGGGGTTTGCAGCAGATCCAGTGGACCCAGCCCCGGGGCGAGCCACTCAGCGTTGCCCTGGTGCAGGGCAATGTGGCCCAGGACCTGAAATGGCGACCGGAGCGTTTCGCGGCCACCCTGACCCTCTACCGGGATCTGGTCAGCCACCATCCGGCCCGCCTCACCATCCTGCCGGAAACCGCCTTGCCGGCCTTTCTGGACGACATCCCCCGGGATTACCTGATGGAGCTCAAGGCCCTGGCGGCGCGGCAGCAGGGCGACCTGCTCCTGGGGGTGCCCACCGGGACAGGGGAGGCTTACTGGAACAGCGCCGTGAGCTTCGGGGCATCCCCGAGTCAGCAGTATTCCAAGACCCATCTGGTGCCCTTCGGCGAATTCATTCCTCCGGGCTTCGCCTGGTTCCTCGATCTGGCCCGCATCCCCATGTCCAGCTTCAGCCCTGGCCCGGTGTTCCAGCCCCCCCTGGCCCTGGCCGGGCAGCAGGTGGCGGTGAACATCTGCTACGAGGATCTGTTCGGCCGCGAACTGCTGTCCGCCGTGCCCGAGGCCACCCTGCTGGTGAACATGTCCAACACCGCCTGGTTCGGCCGCTCCCTGGCCCAGCCCCAGCATCTCCAGATTGCCCGCCTGCGTGCCCTGGAAACCGGGAGGCCCATGCTGCGTGCCACCAATACCGGCATGACGGCTGTGGTGCAGCCCGATGGCCGGGTGCAGGCCGTGTTGGCTCCCTTCACCACCGGGGTGCTCGAAGCCCAAGTCCAGGGCTACACTGGCTCGACCCCTTATGTCCTCCTGGGAGACGGGGCAGCCCTGCTGCTGGTTTTGCTGGCCCTGGGGGCGGCGCTGCTGCCTGTCCCTCGCGTGGGTAAAAGCAAGTAAAATCGGGCGCTTTCCGTCTTTCCAAGTGTGTCCCATGACCACCAGCCACCCTTCCGCCAAGAAACCCACCTTCCAGGAAATCATCCTGCGTCTCCAGCAATACTGGAGCGACCAGGGCTGCGCCCTGCTCCAGCCGTATGACATGGAAGTCGGTGCCGGCACCAGCCACACTGCCACCTTCCTGCGCGCCATCGGCCCCGAGCCGTGGAAAGCCGCCTACGTGCAGCCCTCGCGCCGCCCGAAGGATGGCCGCTACGGCGAGAATCCGAACCGCATGCAGCACTACTACCAGTATCAGGTGGTCTTGAAACCGGCGCCGGACAACATCCTCGAACTCTACCTCGGTTCGCTGGAGGCCCTCGGTTTCGATCTCAGGAAGAATGACGTGCGCTTCGTCGAGGACGACTGGGAAAACCCGACCCTGGGCGCCTGGGGGCTGGGCTGGGAAGTCTGGATGAACGGCATGGAAGTGACGCAATTCACCTACTTCCAGCAGGTCGGCGGCATCGACTGCAAGCCGATCACCGGCGAGATCACCTACGGCCTGGAGCGCCTGGCCATGTACCTGCAAGGCGTCGAGAACGTCTATGACCTGACCTGGACCGACGGCCTGACCTACGGCGATGTCTATCACCAGAACGAAGTCGAGCAGTCGGCCTACAACTTCGAACACTCGGACGCCGACTTCCTGTTCACCGCCTTCGCCGCCCACGAAAGGCAGGCGCAGCACCTGATGGGCGCGCAACTGGCCTTGCCGGCCTACGAACAGGTGCTCAAGGCCGCGCACACCTTCAACCTGCTCGACGCCCGGGGGGCCATTTCGGTGACCGAGCGCGCCGCCTACATCGGCCGCATCCGCAACCTTGCCCGTAGCGTGGCCCAGAGTTACCTCGAGTCGCGCGCCCGCCTCGGCTTCCCGATGGCCCCGCGTGACTGGGCCCATGAAGTGCTGGCCAAGCTCGAAGAACAGAACGCCAAGAAAGCCGCCTGACCATGACCGCCAAGAATCTCCTCGTCGAACTGTTCGTTGAAGAACTGCCGCCCAAGGCGCTGAAGAAGCTGGGCGAAACCTTTGCCAGCGCCCTGGCCCATTCCCTGAAAAATGCCGGCCTGGCACCGTCCACCGCAGCCGTCACGGCCTACGCCACGCCGCGCCGCCTGGCCGCTCACGTCACCGACGTGCTGGCCGTCGCCCCCGACAAGCCGGTGGTGCAGAAGCTGATGCCGGTTGCCGTGGGCCTGGATGCCGACGGCAACGCCACCCCGGCCCTGTTGAAGAAGCTGGCCGCCCTGGGGGCGGATGCTTCCTGCGTCGCCAGCCTGCGCCGCGAGAACGACGGCAAGAACGACATCCTGTTCTATGACAGCCTGGCCAAGGGCGCCACGCTGGCCGAAGGTTTGCAGAAGGCGGTCGAAGCCGCACTGGCCGCCCTGCCCATCCCCAAGGTCATGACCTACCAGCTGGCCGATGGCTGGAATACCGTCAATTTCGTCCGCCCGGCGCATGGGCTGGTGGCGCTCTATGGCAATGAGGTCGTGCCGATTTCCGTGCTCGGCCTGAGGTCCGGCAACACCACCCGAGGCCACCGCTTTGAAGCCGCCGTCGATCCGGTGGTGATCGCCGATGCCGACAGCTACGCCGAAACCCTGAAGCGCGATGGCGCGGTGATCGCCTCCTTCGCCGAGCGCCGCGCCGAGATTGCGCGCCAGCTGGCGGAAGCTGCCGCGCAAGCCGGCGCCAGCCTGAAGCCGATCGAGGACGAGGCCCTGCTCGACGAGGTCACCGCCCTGGTCGAGCGCCCGAACGTGCTGGTCGGCCAGTTCGAGGAAGAATTCCTCGCCGTGCCGCAGGAATGCCTGATCCTGACCATGAAGGCCAACCAGAAATACTTCCCGCTGCTCGATGCGTCCGGCAAGCTGACCAACCAGTTCCTCGTCGTCAGCAACATCCGCCCGGACGATGCCTCTGCCGTCATCGGCGGCAACGAGCGCGTCGTGCGTCCGCGCCTGGCCGACGCCAAGTTCTTCTTCGACCAGGATCGCAAGAAGTCGCTGGAAAGCCGCGTGCCGGGCCTGGCCAAGGTGGTCTATCACAACAAGCTGGGCACCCAGGGCGAGCGCGTCCAGCGCGTCGCCGCGATTGCCCGCGCCATCGCCGAGAGCCTGGGCGGCGGCGAGCTGGTGCACCAGGCCGAACAGGCCGCCGTGCTGGCCAAGGCCGACCTGCTGACCGACATGGTCGGCGAATTCCCCGAGTTGCAGGGCATCATGGGCCGCTACTACGCCCTGCATGATGGGCTGAACGCCGACGTGGCCGATGCCATCGAGGATCACTACAAGCCGCGCTTCGCCGGCGACAGCCTGCCGCGCGGCAGGGTCGGCACCGTCGTCGCGCTGGCCGACAAGCTGGAAACCCTGGTCGGCCTGTTCGGCATCGGCCAGATTCCGACCGGCGACAAGGACCCGTTCGCCCTGCGTCGTCACGCGCTGGGCGTCATCCGCATGCTGGCCGAGGGCAACCTCGACCTGCCGCTCGATGGGTTGCTGAACGGCGTTTTTGCCCAGTTCACCGGCATCGAGGGCTTCCAGCCCAACATCCATGCGCTCGCCGACTTCATCTACGAACGCCTGGCCGGCTCGCTGCGCGAACAGGGCTACACGGCGCAGGAAGTCGACGCCGTGGTCAGCCAGCGGCCGCAGCGCCTGGGCGACATCCCGAAGCGGCTGGCTGCCGTGCGCGCCTTCTCGGCCCTGCCGGAAGCCGCCGCCCTGGCCGCCGCCAACAAGCGCGTCGGCAACATCCTGAAAAAGGTCGGAGGCAGCGTCGACGCCGTGGTCGACCACGCGCTCCTCCAGGAAGCCGCCGAAGTGGCCCTGCACGATGCGCTGGTCGATGTCGTGCCACGCGCCGACGCCGCCTTCGTCACCGGCGACTACACCGAATCCCTGACGGCCCTGGCCGCCCTGCGCGCCCCGGTCGACGCCTTCTTCGATTCGGTGATGGTCAACGTGGACGATCCAGCCCTGCGCGCCAACCGCCTCGGTCTCCTCGCCAAGCTGCACGCGGCGATGAACCAGGTGGCCGACTTGTCCAAGCTGTCCGCCTGAGCCCGGGGCCCGACCATGAAGCTCATCATCCTCGACCGGGACGGGGTCATCAATTTCGACTCGGCCCAGTACATCAAGAGCCCGGCCGAGTGGAGGCCCATCCCCGGCAGCCTGGAGGCCATTGCCCGGCTCAACCAGGCCGGCTACAAGGTGGTGGTGGCCACCAACCAGTCCGGCGTCGGGCGCGGGCTGTTCGACATGGATACCCTCAACGCCATCCACGAGAAGATGCACAAGGCCCTGTTCGCCGTGGGCGGCCGGGTCGATGCCATCTTCTACTGCCCCCACGCGGCGGATTCGGGCTGTGATTGCCGCAAGCCCAAGCCCGGCATGTTCCGGCGCATCGCCGACTGTTTCAACGTGGACCTGAATGGGGTGCCGACGGTGGGGGATTCCCTGCGCGACCTGCAGGCCGGCGCCGCCATGGGCTGTCTGCCGCTGCTGGTGCATACCGGCAAGGGAGAAAAGACCCGGGCCGAGGGGGGGCTGCCCGAAGGCACCCTGGAGTTCGCCGATCTGGCGGCGGCTGTGGATCACCTCCTGGGGCGGACATGATCGTCCTGCGCTCCGTTTTGTTCTGGCTGCTGGTGGCCCTGCTCACCATCCCCTTCGGCGTTGCCCTGGTGCTGCTCACCCTGCTGCCCCTCAGGGCCCGCTTCTTCACCGTGCATCTGTGGCGCATGGGCTTCATGTTCCTGGTGCGCTGGGTGCTGGGGGTGAAAATGGTGGTCAAGGGACGGGAGAACATCCCCCCCCACCCGGTGCTGGTGCTGGCCAAGCACCAGTCCGCCTGGGAAACCGTGGCCCTGCAGGAGATCTTCATTCCCGCCGTGTTCGTACTCAAGCAGGAGCTGCTGAAGATACCCTTCTTCGGCTGGGGGCTGGCTGCCCTGCGTATGATCGCCATCGATCGCAATGCCGGCAAGGAGGCCCTGCGGCAGATGCTGGAGCAGGGCAAGGATCGGCTGGAAAAGGGCATCTGGGTGGTGGTGTTCCCGGAAGGCACCCGCGTACCTCCCGGCCAGCAGGTGCGCTACAAGCCCGGCGCCGCCTATCTCGCCACCAAGACCGGCACGCCGGTCCTGCCCGTGGCCCACAATGCCGGCGAAGTCTGGCCGAAGAAGGCGCTCTTCATCCGGCCGGGCACCATCACCGTGAGCATTGGTCCTGCCATCGAGACCCGGGGGCTCAAGGATGCCCAGGTCAATGCCGCGGTCGAAGCCTGGATCGAAGGCGAGATGCGCCAGCTTTCCCCGCATCGCTACCCGCTGCGGGAAGCGGCGGCCGGTGCTCCCGTGGCGGATGGCGTCCAGGCCTGATCTGGACGGCGCTGCCGAGGGCGAGCGTCGCATCGAATTGCTGGGGCAGACCGTCATCTACCGGCTTTGCCGCAGCCGGCGCCGCACCATCGGGCTGCAGGTGGACCAGCGGGGCCTGCGGGTCGGTGCCCCGGCCGGTGTGGCCCAGCAGGAAATCGAGGCCCTGTTGCAGCGACATGGGGCGTGGGTGCTGGACAAGCTGGCCCGCTGGCAGGCCAGGCCGGCGCCACCGCCCCTCCAGGATGGCAGCAGCTTTCCCTGGCTGGGCCAGCCCCTGCGGCTGCGCCTGCTCCCGGGGCTGGCCCGCTCGCGCTGGAGCGCCGGCGAACTTTACCTGGCCGTGCCGCCCGGCCGCGAGCTGGAGCCCGTGCTGCGCCGGGTGCTGCAGCAGCGGGTGCGCGGCCTGCTTCTGGAACGGCTGGAAATCCACGCGGCCCGGCTCGGTGTGGCAACGCCCCCGCTCTTCCTGTCCTCGGCCCGCAGCCGCTGGGGCAGCTGCAACAGTCGGGGAGAGGTGCGCCTTTCCTGGCGCCTGGGGCATTTGCCCCTGAACCTGATCGACTATGTGGTGGTCCATGAGCTGGCCCATCTCAAGGAAATGAACCACAGCCCCCGTTTCTGGGCGGTGGTGGAAGGGCTCTACCCCGACTGGCGTCAGGCCAGGTCGGAACTGAAACGGCAGGCCCTGCACCTGCCCCCCCTGTAAGGAGAAGACATGCGCATTCTGCACACCATGATCCGGGTCGGCGACCTGGAACGTTCGATCAAGTTCTACACCGAAGTGCTGGGCATGCAGCTGCTGCGCCGCCAGGATTATCCCGAGGGGCGCTTCACCCTGGCCTTCGTGGGCTACGGCCCCGAGTCCGAGGGCGCCGTGATCGAGCTGACCCACAACTGGGACACCGCCAGCTACGAGCTGGGCAACGCATTTGGTCACATTGCGCTGGAGGTGCCGGACGCGGCGGCTGCCTGTGCCGGCATCAAGGCCCGGGGCGGCAAGGTGGTGCGCGAAGCCGGGCCGATGAAGCATGGCAGCACCATCATCGCCTTCGTGGAAGACCCGGACGGCTACAAGATCGAGCTGATCCAGCGCTGACGTGCCCGGCTCCCTTGCCCTTGACGGAAGCGGGACGACAGGGATAATCCAGCAATTTGGTCGGTTTTTCAGGGCAGGCAGAACATGAAGGTACTGGTTGTAGACGACAGCAGGGTGGCGCGCACCATCATTCGTGCGGTGATTCTCGACAAACACCCGGACTGGAGCGTGCAGGAGGCCGCCAATGCGGAAGATGCCCTGGCCCTGGCCAGCCGGGAAGATTTCGACATCTTTTCCATCGACATCAACATGCCGGGCGTGGACGGCTTCACCCTGGTGGAGCAGTTGCGCGCCCGGGGCGCCCAGGGCCGCATGGCCCTGTTTTCCGCCAACGTCCAGGAGCCGGTGCGGCAGCGGGCGGCCAGCCTCGGGGTGGCCTTCATTGCCAAGCCGGTGACGCCCATCTCGGTGACGGCCCTGCTGGCCGCCGTGGGATACGAGAGCCCATGAAGGACTGGAGCGAACTGGAGCTCGACGCCCTGGCCGAGGCCTTCAATGTCGGGGTGGGATCGGCGGCGGCAGTCCTGAGCCGCATGGTCGGCTCCGAGGTGGTGCTGTCCGTGCCCGAGCTGAAGGTGGTGGACAAGGCGGCGGCCCTCGAATCCTTCGGCGTGGCCGGCAGCGACCGGGTCTGCGCCGTGGTCCAGCCCTACGGCGGTGCCTTCGAATCCCGGGCGCTGCTGATGTTTACCGAAGCCAAGAGCTACGACCTGGTGCGGGCCGTGGTGCCCGCCCACATGGCGGGCATGCAGATGGGGGACATGGCCCAGGACGCCCTGACCGAAGTGGGCAATCTGGTCCTCGATGCCTGCCTCACGGCGGTGGGGGACCTGCTGGCCTGCGCCCTGACCACCCGGGTACCTTACCTGGTCAAGGGCGAGGCGGCCGAAGTCATGGCCCAGATGGAGGGCAGGGAGATGATGCTGCTGCACATGCTCTTTGCCATCGCGGACCGGAACATCGATGGCTACGTGGGCTTCCTGCTCGACCAGCAGGCGATGGAGGCCCTGAAACAGGCCGTGGCCCGCTTCCTCAATGCCCATCTCTGATGCCATGGAGTCGCCCATGCCGCCTTCTTCCGTTCCCGGTGCCGATGACCTGAGCACGCGTCTGGCTGCCGCCGCCCTGGAGCATTCCATGACCGGCCAGGTGGTGTTCGACCGGGAACTGCGGGTGAAGGTCTGGAACGGCTGGATGGTGAAGACTTCGGGCATCAGCCGTGAGGCTGCCCTGGGCCGGCGGCTGGACGAGATCTTTCCGACCCTGCAGGGCTCCTACCTGCGCTCCGTCCTCGAGCAGGTGGTCAACCAGGGCCGCTCCTTCCTGCTGTCCTCGATGCTGCACCGGGAATTGTTCCCTTTCTACCTGCCCCAGTCCGGTGGGCGCCGGGAGGCCATGCGCCAGCAGATCTGCGCCCTGCCCCTCGATCAGGGGGAAGAGGGCATGTTCGGCATGGTGCAGATCGTGGACGTGACCCAGGCCGCCCGGCGCGAAGGCGCCATGCACGAGGCGGAGCAGCGCCTGCGCACCCTGATCGACAACATGCCCGACGTGGTCCTGTTCAAGGATGGCGAAGGCCGCTGGGTGGAGGCCAACCATGCGGCCCAGGGCGTCTTCAACCTCAGTCCCGGCGCCTACCGGGGGCAGACGGATGCCGAAATCGCCCTGCGCAACCCGGCCCTGGCCTACCTGCTGCAGCGCTTCCAGCAGAGCGACGAAGTGGCCTGGCAAAGCCGCAGGCCGCACCGTTCCGACGAGATCCTGCACGGCAGCGATGGGCGGGAGCTGGTGTTCGATACCATCAAGGCGCCCATCTTCCACCCGGACGGCAGTCGTCGCGGCTTGGTCATCATCGGCCGCGATGTCACCGACCGCAAGCAGGCCGAGCGCGATCTGGCCCTGGCCAAGCAGGTGTTCGAGCACAGCGCCGAATCCATCGTCGTCACCGACCGCAACAACTGCATCATCTCGGTCAACCCCGCCTTCGTGCACACCACGGGTTACGCCGCCGAGGAGGTGATCGGCAAGAAACCCTCGATCCTGCGTTCCGGCGCCCACGACGAGTTCTTCTATGCCACCATGTGGTCCGCCATCCTCGATAAGGGCAACTGGTCTGGCGAGATCATCGACCGCCGCAAGGACGGCTCCACCTACCCCAAGTGGCTCTCCATCAGCGCCGTGCGCGGCAAGGACGGGGAGATCGAGAACTTCATCGCCCTGTTCTCGGACATCAGCGAACGCAAGGCGGTGGAGCAGCGCATCCGTTACCTGGCCGAACACGACTTCCTCACCGGCCTGCCCAACCGGGTGCTGCTCACCGACCGGGTCAGCCAGGCCATCACCTTCGCCCGCCGCAACCATACCCGGCTGGCCCTGATGTTCCTCGATCTGGACCGCTTCAAGAGCATCAACGACACCCTGGGCCACAACGTGGGCGATGAGCTGCTGCGGGTGGTGACCAAGCGCCTGCTCACCCATGTGCGCGCCAGCGACACCGTCAGCCGCCTGGGCGGGGACGAATTCGTCCTGCTGCTCCTCGAAGTGGGGGACGAGGAAGCCGTGGCCCAGGTGGCCCGCAACCTGCTCGCGGCCCTGGTGGAACCGGTGCGGGTCGGCGACCACGAGCTCAACGTGAGCGGCAGCATCGGCATTGCCATGTACCCGGACCACGGCCAGGACATCGAAACCCTGATGAAGAGCGCCGACACGGCCATGTATCAGGCCAAGGCGGCGGGCCGCAACGCCTTTGCCTTCTTCTCTCCCGAAATGGACGTGGCCGCCCGTAGCCGCCACGAGGTCGAGGCCGCCCTGCGCCATGCCCTGGCCCGCAAGGAATTCATCCTGCACTACCAGCCCCAGGCCGACGTGGCCGGCGGCGCGGTGGTGGCCCTGGAGGCCCTGCTGCGCTGGAACCGTCCCGGCTTCGGCCTGGTGCCGCCCGACGACTTCATCCCGGTGGCCGAGGAGTCGGGTCTGATCGTGCCCATCACCGAATGGATTCTCGACGAGGTGTGCCGGCAGCTGCGCCAGTGGCGGGATTCCGGCATGGTGCATGTGCCGGTGGCCATCAACCTGTCGCCGGTCCAGTTCCGCCGCGAGGGCCTCTACGAGATCGCCATGGAAAAGGTCAAGCAGTACGGCCTCACTCCCGGCGACATCGAGTTCGAGATCACCGAGAACGTGCTCATGCTCAACACCGACACGGTGATGCGCACCCTCGACCGGCTCCGGGCCGCCGGCTTTCACCTGATCATCGACGACTTCGGTACCGGCTACTCCAGCCTCTCCTATCTCAAGCGCTTTCCCGTGGTGAAGCTCAAGATCGACCGCTCCTTCGTGCGCGACGTGAGCGACGATCCCGACGATGCCGCCATCGCCGGCGCCATCATCGGCATGGCCAGGAGCCTGAAGCTGGGCGTGGTGGCCGAAGGGGTGGAGCGGCACGAGCAACTCGATTTCCTGCGCCAGGAAAAGTGCAAGTCCATGCAGGGCTACCTGCTTTCCCGCCCCCTGCCGGCCGACGAACTGGAGGAAGCCCTCCGTTCCGGCCTGCGCCTGCCCGGCCTGTGAGGCGGCCAGGACGGACGAGGGAGGTGCCGCCTCGGCCCGCCGCAGAGCAGCCTCGCGGAAAGGGAAAACCCCATGCAAACAAACGATTGCATGGGGTTTTGGTTTGGTGGGCCCCCTGGGAGTCGAACCCAGCACCAACGGATTATGAGTCCGCTGCTCTAACCAGGCATGAGCTAGAGGCCCGTGCTGCGAAAGGGGCGATGCATTAGCTGTTGCCAGTATCCACGAAACTGCGCAGCTTGTCGGAGCGGGTCGGGTGGCGCAGTTTCCGGAGGGCCTTGGCCTCGATCTGGCGGATGCGTTCCCGGGTCACGTCGAACTGCTTGCCCACTTCTTCCAGGGTGTGGTCGGTGTTCATCTCGATGCCGAAGCGCATGCGCAGCACCTTGGCTTCCCTGGGGGTGAGGGTGTCCAGGACCTCGGCGGTGACTTCCCGCAGGCTGGAGTACATCGCCGCGTCGGCCGGGGCCAGGGTGGCGGTGTCCTCGATGAAGTCGCCCAGGTGGCTGTCGTCGTCATCGCCGATCGGGGTTTCCATGGAGATGGGTTCCTTGGAGATCTTCAAGATCTTGCGGATCTTCTCCTCGGGCAT